>NZ_JABBFY010000001.1:2400000-3000000 GCF_012927115.1 Sphingomonas sp. G-3-2-10
TGCGCAAGGATGGCGATGCGGGCAAGGAGACGTTTCTCAGCCTGCTCGGGCCGGAGCGCGCCAAGGAACAGGCGCGGCTGCTGGTCGATCAGGCGATCGCGCATCTCCACAGTTACGGCCCCGAAGCCGATCTGCTGCGCGACATCGCCCGCTACACGCTGGAGCGCGACCGGTGACCGCCCGGCGCGCCGCGATCGGCGCGCTGGTCTTGGTCATGCTGGCGTTGCTCGCATGGCTCTATGCGGTCCACTGGAAGCCGTCGGAAAGCCGCTATCCCCGCCAGGGCATCGACGTGTCGCATCATCAGGGCGCGATCGACTGGATCGCGGTGGCCGAAAGCGATCAGGTCGACTTCGCCTATATCAAGGCGACCGAAGGCGGCGATCATCGCGACCGGCGCTTTCCCGAGAATTGGGCGGGCGCTGGCAGTGCGGAGATTTCGCGCGGGGCCTATCATTTCTTCACATTGTGCACCCCCGGTGACGTGCAGGCGCGAAACTATATCGCGACCGTGCCGAAGACGCCGCTGATGCTGCCGCCCGTGATCGACCTCGAATTCGGCGGCAATTGCGAAGGCCGGCCCAGCCCCGACGCGCTGGTGGTCGAACTGATGATCTTCATCCGCGCAGTCGAGGCGCATTACGGGCAGCAGGTCATTCTCTACCTCACCCGCGAGTTCGACGCGGGCTATGCGATCAGCACGCGTGTTCCCCGCCGCCTGTGGCTGCGCGGCCTTGTGTGGGAGCCCAAATGGGGCGCGCGGCCCTGGACGATCTGGCAGGCGTCGAGCTTCCGCAGCGTGGCCGGGATCAAGGGCCGCGTGGACTGGAACGTGATCCGTCCGTGACCGGGCGCGCTTGACGCGCGCTTGACACCGGGCCTTCGCAGTCGCAGCAACGCGGTCCCGCAGCGGCAAAGGCCCAAGACATGACCATGCGCATCGGCGTCTATCCCGGCACCTTCGATCCGGTCACCCTCGGCCATATGGATATCATCCGCCGCGGCGCGAAGCTGGTCGACAAGCTGGTGATCGGCGTGACCACCAATCCTTCCAAATCGCCGATGTTCACGCTCGACGAGCGGATGGCGATGGTCGCCCGCGAAACCGCGGATATCGACGGGATCGACGTGGTCAGCTTCGATTCGCTGCTGATGGATTTTGCGGTGCGATCCAACGCCAGCGTGATCGTGCGCGGCCTGCGCGCCGTTGCCGATTTCGAATATGAGTATCAGATGGCGGGGATGAACCAGCAGCTCAATGCGCGGATCGAAACCGTCTTCCTGATGGCCGACGTCTCGCTTCAGCCGATCGCCAGCCGGCTGGTGAAGGAAATCGCCCTCTATGGCGGCGCGATCCACAAGTTCGTGCCCCACGCGGTCGAAGCCGATGTGGTAAAGCGCGTTTCCGAACTGGGACTGAAGGGCTCGTAAGAGCGGGCTTTGAGCCGCCACATTCTTCGACTAGACCCGCGCCTGACCCGATTTTGGGAATTGGAGAGTCGATGCGTTTCGCTGCCGCACTGGTCGCCCTGACCGCCCTGTTCGCCATCACCCCCGCTGCCGCGCAGAAAGCGCCCAAGCCGACCGCCGAGCCGCTCAGGGGTGTCGCTGCGACGGAGGTTCAGCCGCAGGCGGTGCTGACCGCGCAGGATCCCGAGAATACCTGGGTGCTCGATCTGTCGTCGGGCGGCCGCGTCACCATCCGCCTGCGCCCCGATGTCGCGCCGAAGATGGTCGAGCGGATCAAGCTGCTCACCCGTCGGGGCTTCTACAATAATGTGATCTTCCACCGCGTGATCGACGCTCCCGAATCGATGGCCCAGTCGGGCGATCCCAAGGGCAACGGCACCGGCGGCTCCGACCTTCCCGACCTGCCCGCCGAGTTCAACAATCTGCCCCACGTCCGCGGCGCCGTGTCGGCTGCGCGCACCAAGGAGCCGGATACGGCGAACAGCCAGTTCTTCATCATGTTCGGCCCGCGCCTTGCCTTCGATCACAACTATACGGTGTTCGGCCGGGTGAGCTCGGGCATGGAGTGGGTCGACAAGATCGAGCGCGGCGAACCGCCGGTAAACCCGACGCGGATCGTCCACGCCTATATCGCCGCCGACAATCCCCCGCCCTATGCCAACGCGCCGGCCCCGGCACGGACCGCGCTGCCCGCGGGCGAGACCGAGGTCACGCTGCCGACGTCGACGCCGCGCAACTGACGCTGCCGGAGGGCTTCGGCCCGTGAATGTCGATCTGTTCGATTTCGATCTGCCCGCCGAGCGCATCGCGCTGAGGCCGGCATCGCCGCGCGATTCGGCGCGGATGCTGGTGCTCGCCGATGGCGCGACGCGCGACGCGAGCGTCGCCGATCTGCCCGCCATGCTGCGCGCGGGCGATCTGCTGGTGTTCAACGACACCCGCGTGATCCCGGCGCAACTGGAAGGCATGCGCGGCGAGGCGAAGATCGGCGCGACGCTGCACAAGCGCGAAGGGCCGCGCCGCTGGCGCGCGTTCATCCGCAATTCGCGGCGGCTGCGAGAAGGCGATACGATCGATTTTGGCGCGGGTGTCACTGCCACCGCCAGCGACCGGGCAGAGGATGGCAGCTTCGCGCTCGACTTCGCCGGAGACGAGCCGGTCGAATTGCTGCTCGAACGCTGCGGGCGGATGCCCTTGCCGCCCTATATCGCCTCGAAGCGCCCGACCGATGCGCGCGACGCCGACGATTACCAGACGATGTTCGCCGACCGGCCCGGCGCGGTTGCCGCGCCGACCGCGGCACTGCACTTCACGCCCGGACTGCTGGCGGCGCTCGACGCTGCCGGGATCGGCCACGCCACGCTGACGCTGCATGTCGGCGCGGGCACTTTCCTGCCGGTCAAGGCCGAGGACACCGACGCGCACAGGATGCATGCCGAATGGGGCCGCATCGACGCCGCGACCGCCGACCGGCTGAACGCGGTGCGCGCATCGGGGGGGCGGGTGATCGCAGTCGGCACTACCAGCCTGCGCCTGATCGAGAGCGCGAGCGGCGAGGATGACCTGATCCGCCCGTTCGAAGGCGACACGTCGATCTTCATCACGCCCGGCTATCGCTTCAAGGGCGTGGACGGGCTGATCACCAACTTCCATCTGCCGCGATCGACCCTGTTCATGCTGGTCTCGGCGCTGATGGGGCTGGAGCGGATGAAAGCGGCTTACGCTTATGCCATCGAAAATGAGTACCGGTTCTACTCTTACGGAGATGCGTCGCTGCTTCTTCCGTAAAGCGCTTTCGGTGGGTGGCCGTTGGGCGTCCTAGGGGAAGGGCCCTTTCTGGCTGTGATATGGCTGCAGATCTGCAACCTAATAGCCATTGTTGCGACCGAAAACGTGTGCAATATGGTATCTACACTCTTCTGGGGCGGCGAATGCAGAGTTTTAAGACGGTCTATTTCGCTGATTATCCGTGCCCACCGGAGGGGCGTTCGGGCCTGACAGTGCCTTTTGCAGCCACGGAGCTCCGCCTGTTTGAAGCTGTATCTCGATTAAGTAGCCATGCAATCAGATGCGCGATTGGGCATCAGCAATTCACCGAGGTGCAAGCGGCGGCGGCACGGACCGGCACCACTACCTCAGGATACGTCAAAGAGCGTCTTCGCACCGCCATTAATCCCAGTGACCTCATAGGTGATGGTTTCGATGCAGCGGTGCAATCCACTTTTGTCGGGGGAAGGGGAAGCCCGCTACATGACTGGTTTCCTTATCTAGAAGGCTACTCCCCGGCATTCGTTCGGACGATCCTTGCGGCCCACGCTCCCGACGCAATAAAAATTCTCGATCCGTTTTGTGGCTCTGGCACCACAGCCCTCACAGCGGCTTCGTTGGGACTTCGGGGCACCTATTGCGAGGTCAATCCAGTTTGCAGACAGATTATTGAAGCAAAAGCGAACGCGCTACGGCTACCGTCTTCCGCCAAACATCGGGTCGCTGAGAATCTGGAGCGACTGGCCGAAACCCTTGCAGGTCAGGTTGACCTTTCTCTGCCTGCAGCAGAACTGCGAGATGCGTTTGGACGGGCTTTCGGTGTCCGACCCTTCTTTTCCGATGATATCTTCAGTGAGGTGCTAGGACTTCGCACTTTGCTCGACGGCGTACGCCAAGATGATACACTGCTCGCCGAATTGGCAGAGGTCGCCGTGCTTGGCTGCCTTGTGCAGAATTCGCTGCTAGTCCGTCGCGGGGATCTGCGGTTTCGGACTGAAGCGGAGTTAAGGCGCAGCAAGCCAAATCTGCTCGGCGATGTCGTTCGGCGGCTTCGAATGATCGCGAGCGACCTCCTTGACGTGGAAAATGTTTCTGGAGTGGTTGAGCTTGCGACACCGGATATTCGTGATTTGGATCCGGATCGCCACGGGCGCTTTGATGCGATCGTCACCAGCCCCCCCTATCTCAACGGAACCAACTATTTTCGCAATACCAAGATAGAACTTTGGTTCGCTCGTCATTTGCGCGGGAAAGCGGACCTCCGATCATTCCGTGACGCGGCAATCACTTCTGGGATCAACGATGTTACGAATAGCAAAACAAGCGCTCGCTCCTTGCCGTCGAGCGCGCGGCTGAAGCGTACCTTGGGGTCTTTGGAGGCATCGGCATACGATCAGCGTATCCCCAAAATGGTAGCTTCCTATTTTGCGGAGATGGATGAGGCAGCAGCCTGCCTACATCGCGTTTCTTCCCCTGGAACGTGCGTCGCAATTGATCTCGGCGACTCTTGCTACGGCGACGTCCACGTTGCGACCGACATCATTCTTCGAGAATTTATGATCCAACGTGGGTTTGATTTCTTGGATGAAGTCGTCCTCCGAGAGAGGGCTTCCCGGTCTGGACGCGGCCTTCGACAGACCCTCCAAATTTTCAAGGCATCATGAAAATGTATCGTTCAGATACCTTGCGAGTAGCGCCGAAAGTGCCCCGCGCTTGGGACGATTTCTCGCGGAAGCTCCCGCATCAGACAGGTGAACGCGCCAAACGCAATTGGGGGCACGCTTGGCATTCGCTTTGTTCTTATCAGGGGAAATTAAAGCCAGCCATTGCTAATAGCTTGGTTGTCGCGCTTCTTCCTAGTGCGGGCGGAAGACTACTTGATCCGTTTTCTGGCGTGGGCACCATCCCGTTAGAGGCCAGGCTCTTGGGTCATCGTGCCTTTGGCTTCGACATAAGCCCTGCAGCGATAGCTATTTCGCGGGCTAAACTTGAGGAAGTTGACCCAGCTTTGGCGCTCGCTGAGATCGATGCTCTCGATCGTTGGATTCAGACGACCCGACCCGGTGACGATGTGCATGTCGCGGGGAGTATTCGCTTTAACGGCCCGGTTGAGACCTATTTTCACCACGAGACCTTTTCAGAAATCCTTGCCGCGCGTTCGTACTTCCGCGAGCATGGTTTCGCCAACGCAGAGCGTTCGCTCGTCCTCGGTTGTCTCCTCCATATTCTGCATGGAAACCGGCCATACGCGCTTTCCCGCCGGTCGCACCCCATCACGCCGTTCGCGCCCACGGGTGCGTTTGAGAGGCGTGCCTTAATCCCTCGGCTCAGGACTAAGGTCGAGCGGGTACTGGAAGCCGGAGCAATAGCTGCAACCGGATCGGCAATTTACGATCAGGATGCAACATCAACTTGGCCGTCCGAAGTCGATAGTTTAGATGCCATCATTACGTCGCCGCCGTTCTTTGATAGTACCCGTTTCTACTCTGCAAACTGGATGCGTTTGTGGTTTGCAGGTTGGACGGCTGAGGACTTTTCGATTCAGCCTAACCGTTTCGTTGAGCGCCGTCAGAAGGTTGATTTCAGCGTATACGAGCCGATCTTTCGACAGGCGGCGGAAAGGCTCAAGCCGAATGGATATTTGGCACTGCATCTAGGTAAAAGCGCGAAATGCGACATGGCCGATGCCCTCATCGCTATTGGAAGGCGCCAGTTACGGCTAGTGCATGTTTTCTCGGAAGATGTTGGGCACTGTGAAAGCCACGGTATTCGGGACAAGGGTGCCGTGACCGACCATCAATATGTTCTGTTTGCACGCTGACAGTAGGATGTCGCGCGCTGACGTTTAAGGTTCGAAAGCCATTGCCTGAGGCAACCAGCTGCTGCGAGCAATTGAATACTGTGCCGTGTTGGTTTCGATAGCCTGAAGGCAGCTAGCAGGATTTTGGATTGCAAACAGTTCTGGTGAGTCGAGAATTTTTTCAACGACTACCAATAAGTAATTGTCGCCGTGGTGATGAGCTGCGGCGTTCTCCATCTCCGTCAAAACGACGCTCGTCCCCACTCCCGTGAAGCTTTTCACCTCGACAACGAACGCCTGCTCTCCCTTTCGGACCCACAAATCGAAGCCGTAGCCCCGCTTCCTACTGTAAAACACAACTGCCCAGCCAGCGGACTTAAACATTTTGGCAACCAAAAGCTCGGCTTCCAGCCCGCCGTTGGATGGCGAGGCCGCTGGCGGAAGCAGCAATTCGGGAGGAGCAACGTTCGCGGGAATTAGGAGCTTTGACCGTTGTCGCGGCGCTCGTGGCGCTGTAGTAGGGACGCGTTTCGCTACTACTTCAGTGACTTGAGCCTTAGGCGCTGCTCCAGCCGGAGCCACGGCATTCTTGCCGCTGTCCGCAGGCACTGCCGGAGCCGAATCATTACTGCTGACGAACTCTTTAGTGAGCCATAGCGCGTTGCCATCGCGTTCCGCCGAAGCTCCAAGCGAAAACAGCGAGAAGGTATGCCGCGCAACGTCTCGCCAGTTGAGATATGCCTTGTTCTTGTTCTTCCCCGTGCCTTCAGCGGGGATCCGCTGTGAAACATGCGCGAGCAATTGAGTGCGCCGAGCCAAACTCAGATTGCGAAATGACATAATCATTTCAGCGGCCTGCTCAATCTCTCCATCATTCCTGATTCTTGATACGAATAAGTCAAACTCATCCATATCAATATAACTCGATGTCTTGGACATCACGTCCAAAACAGCCGGATAAGGCGTCACGTCAAATTCAGAATATTGTTCGCAGCGTCCTTCACTAAACCAAGGTTCGCGACAAAATCTGATCGCCAATAGAATGCGTTCGAAAACATCAACTGGGTCGTCGGCCCTTGCAAGCGCACGGCCAGCGGCAGTCAAACGTATTGTTTGCCAAGAGGGCGGCGAAAGGCGTTCGATCAAGCCAAGAGGCTGATCCATGGCGAGAAAGTAATGCCGCTTAATATTCATAGCGGGCTGGTTGTCGATGCCGACAATGTCACCGATCTCCGAAAAATGCTGATCGGTGAGAGTGATTTCCTGGTTACCTGCCACATCGGAAAGGTAGCGTGTCACTTCTAAGATTTTTGCTGCCGTCAAATGCACGCGAGTGATGAGCCACCAGCCGCGATCTCCGCGATCTGATTGATCAAGCCGAGTGATTATAGCTTGTTCGAGAGCGTCAAAGCTCAACAAAATTGGCCCCATGGATTCGCTTTAACGTGGGTGTCGTGTGTCGCAGTGGCAGCATAGCGAGAGCGTTCGCCTGCGCACAACTCTTCAAACATTGTTTCACGATGAATCATCATTAAATGCTTCCCAGAGAAACCCACGTTTCTTAGCCGCGGGGCAAAGAGACCATCTTATACGAAGGGCGTCCAGCTAGTCTGCACAGACTTCTAGGAGCTGCGCAGGGTGGCCCCCTAGAGCTGCCGCCAATCTGCCTAACGCACGCACAGATGGGTTCCGAGTGCCTCGTTCGAGGTCGCTGACGTAACTCCGCTCCATCTCGACTTCGAGAGCCAGCGCTTCCTGCGTCATGCCTCTCAGCCTCCGATAACGGCGGACATTCACACCCAGGAGCTGAACCACGTCCATGCTCGGATGTGGCCGTAAGGCGCATATAGCGCCTGTATACCAATCGTGTCATTTTGCGGTGAGGCACGGCCGCTTTCCACAAATCGAGGGGACAGAAGTGAAACTTATCTTCATCAGCGCGATGATTGCCGTATGCCTCTGCACGCCGGCGCAAGCTCAAACGATGCAACTTCAGAGAATCGGTCAATGGACAGTTGCAGGAATTTCTCGCGCGGGGGGCCCTGTATGCCGGATGGAACGCACCTATCCTAACGGCACCATCTTCAACGTCGATGTATTCATTCAGTCACGAACGATCGAAATCTCAATCGCCAATAGAGATTGGCAGAGTTTAAATGAGGTTCCGAACGATAGCGGGCACACTCAGGGTTCTATAGCCACTTCCATCTCGTATTCGCGCGGCAGCGTGGCTTGGCAAGGCCGTGCGAAAATTCGGAGATCTAGTGCGCTCAACCCCGAACCCGGCATCTACATTAGGGGCCCTGTTGGCGAGTTGAGCCCGGTGATTGAGGGGATGCACACCGCCACAATCCTTTTGGTCAAGGCCGGGGAGGTCTCAGTTCTCTCAGCTTCACCCGATGGGTTGGACTCAGCGCTAGCCGCTCTCAAGTCGCAATGCATCGCACCCCACTATTACCAGCCGGAGAACGATCCGTTCCGTCGGTGAAATCGTCAAACTGTCCTGCAGCCCTCGGCCTCACCGCCGGGGGTTTTTGCTATTTGGAGAAACCCACATGCTCATTCTCACTAATGCGCAGGCGATGGCCCGCGCCCTAGCTTCACCCATCGCCCCGGACCTCAAACGCGTCCTGCGACTACGCCGCGACCAGCTACTGTTCGATACAGCCGGCGCCTATGATCTAGGCGAACTGGCGCATTTCATCATTGTGTCGAAGGGCGATACGCTGCCGGAGATCGAAACGGCGGTGAACTATCCGATCATGCCTGACCCGCCGTGGGAATGGGTACTGGATCACGGAAAGCTATTCGAAGCGCCGATTATCGTTAGCGATGACGGGTGCGGTATCGTGCTGATCGTGCCGGACCTCGAAGGTGTGGACGCTACCCTGCTGGGCCTAGTTCGTCGCGATTCCGTCCCAGCGAGTACCTTCGCCGACGACAGCTTCAACGCGGGATAGCGAACCGCGCGCCTAGCAGTCCGCCTGCGCTTCCTCATGAACAGGAAGGCCAGGAAAACCGTCAAAACCGCAATCGCACCCGCCCGCCAGACACGCCGTCTGAGCGGGTTTTTTTGTGTCTGAAGGACTTTTCCCCATGCAGCACCTATACGACCGAAAGACGATGACATGCGCCTTGGTGTCCGGCCTCGACCCAAGGCTTCACAATCTTCTGTCGAAGCGCATTGCCGCTCTTGCGACGGAATACGGCGACCTCACGGACTGGACTGAATACCTCATCGTCGAATCCGGTGACACGGAGGAGGACATAATCCGCCACATCGGTTTCTCACCGCTTGTAGAACCGATCAATGGTGCGCGGTTCGGCAGCATCGGCTTCGAGCCGCATTGGGATTGGCTGGCGGATAGCGAGGGCATCTTCGAGATGATCCTCACGTTCGGCAGCACGTTCGCGTACGTCCTGTTGATCCATGATACCGATGGCGTCCCATCCGAACTACTGACCATGTGTCGGCGCTATGCCGAGCGAGCGAGATCATGAAGGTTCTCGGATTTCTCCTTGCCGCCTGCATCACACTTGCGGGTCTCCGCCTCGTGGTGACTGGGTTGGTGCTCGGCATCATTCTCGCGGTGGTCATCGGCGTGATCACCAGACCGAAAGAGACGATAGGCTTTATCCTGTTCATGGCGGCGCTCGGATTCCTCGATCAACGCCCGGTGGCATTCCTCGCAGTGGTCTTCGGGATCGTCACTTGCTCCCTTCTGCTGAGGGCGATCGAGCAGAACAAAGCCTGACGGCTTGACACCAAACTGAACCGGTCTATTGGCCGCATCCGCTTACCTACGGCAGTTGCCCCTACATAGACGGCCAGCTGAGGTTCGCATCACATAGCTGATTACCCTTCCCGGCCCTTTGTGGCTGGCGGGCATGCTGTGTGTGCGACCTCAATCTTCTGCCGATGTCTCACACACAGCGATCAGCGCTTTGGCGAAATCTGGTTCGGGCCTTCTGGTCCCGGCGATGTGTGAGTAATTTCATTGAGCAATCTTCCGAATATGTCGGGGCCTCCTGCGAAGGTTGACCCCAGCACAATCATCTTTCCGCCTTCGGCAGCGATAACAATCGAAGCCAAACCCGACGCTGCTACGCCCAGCGGGGAAGCAACTTTCGCGACCGGCACCCGCGAAGGGGGTGAAGGGGGAGCCGACCGAGCACCCTCCACACCTCCTTCGCCCCCCTTCCCCCGCCCCAATTTCGGCAGGTGTGACGGGCGAGGTGCGCTACGACTACGACGACGGCATTTTCCGCTCTGCCCCCAGCACCAACCCGGTGGTCATCGCGCTCGCGGGGGCTGGCCTGTACCGCGCGCCGCAAGGCAATCGCGCCCACAGCATCACCTGCCCTTGGGAGGCCGAGCATGGCCCCGAGGATCAATCCGCGACCTACACTGAACCCGGCACGAATACCGCTCTGGGAGCATTCAGCTGCGTTGCTTGCAATAAGCAGGATCGTCATATCGGCACCCTGCTATCTCGCCTGGATGTCGAACCGTCGTCAGCTCGCGCAAAAGCTCGTGTCCGACTGCGGAGGGGCGAAATGCACCGCATTGCGGAAGCTGCGGAACGAGTCCTCCTGAACGTGTGCGACTACTATCAAGCTGGCGGCGCAATCGCGCGGGTTAAATCCGACCCGCGTTCCGGTGACGTTACGACCGAATACGTAACGGAGCAGGCGCTGACATTGGCGTTATCCGCTGGTGCCGATTGGGAGTCCCAGGACAAGGCTGGGAAATCGTGGAATCGGGTGGATGTCCCGACTCGCATCGTTCAGGCGCTCATGAAGAAAGGGGATTTTCAGCACCTCAAGCATCTGAATGGGCTGGCGCGACAGCCTTATTTCCGGGGCGACGAACACTTGCTCATCCGAACATCGGGCTATGACGAAGTCTCGGGCATGTATGCCGCATTCGAGGGTGGGAACTACCAGCTTCCCGAGCCAACCGAGGCCAACGCACTTGCGGCTCTCGATGCACTGCACGCACTGATCGAGGAACTCCATTTCGCGTCCCCGAGCGATCGATCTGCCGCGATATCGGCAATGCTTTCCTGTGCGATTCGGCCTTCCCTGCCGCTCTGCCCTGCGTTCAGCGTCAGCGCCTCCCGGCCCGGCAGCGGCAAAAGCTATCTCGCGTCGGTCATCGCGGCGTTCGGTGGTCCCGGCGATCCCTTTAATACCAGCTACCCGACCTCGACGGAGGAGGCGAGTAAGCTCGCGCTTTCGATGATGATGACAAGCCCGGCTGTCGTCTGTTTCGACGACATGACGAGCGACTGGATTGCGTATCCAGCGATCAATCGGATGCTGACCAGCGAGACGATCACCGACCGTGTTCTGGGAGCAAGCAAGATGGCCACGGCGCGAACGGCCAGCTTCATCCTCGGTACGGGCAACAACATCCGCCCGCTGCGTGATATGACCCGGCGCGTCGTATCGATCTACCTGTCCCCACGCGTGGAGGACATCACCTCACTTCGTTATCGGGGCAACCCTCTCAAGACCGTCAGATCGAACCGCGCCGCCTATGTCGGGCACTCACTCACCATCGTTGCTGCACACCTCAAAGCCGGATCGCCGAGATCGGATTGCCCTACGATTCCGAGCTATGACGGCTGGTCGCACCTGTGTCGTGACAGCCTGATCGGACTAGGACAACCTGATCCTGCGGCCAGTCTCATCGCTCAGGTCAATGACGACCCGGACATGCAGGCTTTCGGCGAACTCCTTACTCGCTGGCGCGAGTGCTTCGGCGAGCGACCGACGATGGTTCGCACCGTGACCGACAGAGCGGAGGGGAAACCAAACTTGAAGGCGGCACTGCTGGAACTGCCCGTTGCAGAGCGCGGATTTGTGAATCCTTCAAAGCTTGGACGCTACCTTGCCCGTCACGCCAACCGCATCGTGAACGGCCATGAACTGCGCAAATCACCCAACGGTGAGCGCAATGCCTGGACCGTGATCGCAGTGGATCAAGCGCTCAGGGACAGGCCGCCGCCCGAGCCGGAGCAGGTACCCGAGATTGCGCGAATGTGGATCAAGGAAATGCCTCCGCTTCCACCGGGCATGAGCGAGGCCGACTTCTAGGTCAGCTAGAAAGACCACCGACCAAAAATCTGAATCCAGCCATCCGGAGCCGCAGCGATGCGGTTCCGGAGACGGCTCCCCCTTACCTTCAATAATATAAGGAATTCCCATGCCGACTATCGAACTTAGCGCAGCCGCCGTTCAGGCGATTCGCGCCACACCGCGCACCAAGAAAGAAACGTTCTTCGACGAGATCATTACCGGCTTCGTGCTGGAAGCGCGTCCAGACGGGGGCGCGACCTATGCCGTGCGATATAAAGACGAGTACGGCCGCCAGAAGCAGTACAAGATCGCCAACGCGGCGGACCTGTCATTCGGGGACGCGAAGAAGGAGGCGATCCGCATCAAGTCCCGGACGGTCGTGGGCCAGAATCCAGCCGAGGAGAGAAAGGCCAATCGCCGAATTCCCACGGTCAGCGAGCTTTCCGAACGCTACTTGGAATACGCGAAAACCTACAAGCGCAGCCACGACATTGACGAGCGCTACCTGCGAATTCACGTCGTGCCTCGCTTCGGAAAACTGCACCTCAACCAACTCGATCAGACAGAGATCATGGACTGGCTGAACGGAAAGGTCGCGGCGGGCTACGCGCAAGCCACGGTCAACCGCTGGCAGGTAATCCTGAGTCACATGCTGCGGATGGCGAAGCGCTGGGGCTTGCCGGGTTCAGATTACAATCCTCTGGCTGGCGTAAAGCAGAAAGATCCGAACAATCGCATCGAGCGATACCTCAGCGCCGCCGAAACGAAGCGGCTGAAGCAAGCTGTGGAGGAAAGCCCCAATCCGATGCTCAAATTCATTGTTGCTCTGTTGCTCCTCACTGGATGCCGCAAGCGTGAGTTGCTGGACGGCAAATGGGAGGAGGTAAATCTTGAGCGGAAGGTCTGGCGCATTCCCACGAGCAAGAGTGGCAAGCCACGCCACGTTCCTCTTTCTGAGGACGCGATCGCGGTGCTGAAGGAGGTGCCACGGTTCGACAGATGCCCTTACATCGTGCCGAATCCGATGACGCGGAAGCCGTTCACGTCCATCTTCCACAGCTGGGATTCGGCCCGTCGGGCGGCCAAACTGCCCGATGTGCGGGTACATGATCTGCGTCACCCCGCCGCCAGCAATCTCGTGAACTCGGGCCAGTCGCTTTATGTTGTCGCAAAGGTACTGGGATATAGCCAGACCCGTACCACCGAAAGGTATGCTCACCTGGATGATGGCGTGCTTCTGAATGCCGTGAATGCTGCGTCTCAGGTCACGGGAACGACTTGGGCAACTGATCTAGCTTAACGCCGAACTTTGCCCTCCAGTGACGCACTTGTTACTGGAGGGCATCTTTATCAATTTTTACGGCGTCGCGCTTGTGATACTCACCTTGACGGGCAGAGATCGCCGATCCTATTTGTCGTGCGGGGGGGGTAGGATGAGCATCGAGGAGCGGGTTAGCGACGCGCTAGTTGATCTCCGGGCGGCGCTCGGCGAAGGTGCTCAGCTTGAAGGCACATTGGATGAACTGGCGGCCTACTATCATTTGAAGCCAGAGGTGCTTCGGGTCCGCGCGGAGAGGGCATTTGGCGACCTCCACTCAGTCCAGGAACTTATCGCAGTAGAGCGGATAGCTTCATCCCGCGAGGCACTGCTCCGGTCTGCCTTCACCAAATATCGTATCCTCGCCTTCGGGCTGGCGACGGCACGCAACCACCCGGTACCCCCTTCCTTCGGTCAATGGCTTGAGAAGGAATTTGGCTTCTCCGGTCCAGAACAGGAGGATGGCCTCGCACACGAGAATGAGGGGATCCTCTTTAACCGCGACATGGTGAAAGCCCTTGATCTCAAGCTGAATGCTCGAAAGCGGTCAGTGCGCTGAAGTGTTCGACGGCTAGGGTACGACATGCTTTCTTGGATTGATCAACTCGCGCGGATCATCGGCTACGGCGCGATCATTACCGGAATCATTTGGGTTCTGGGCAAGTGGGCGGAGGATCGCTCCGTTTCACGCACCGCTCAAATCGAGCGCGAAAGCCTGGAACGGATGCGCCTTGAACGCCCCGAAGCCTATGAACAGGAGATGTGGTGGCGCGACAATGATCGACGGTTCAGAGCGGGTTTGCCCACTGATCCCAAATACATCGAGCGCATGAAAGCCATCGTCCAAAACTGCCGCGAAGACGGTCTCCTGTGACGAAGGCCGATCGCATTCGGGGCTTGGCAGATGGTACCCTCACCGTTGCAGAAATCGCGGCCGCAGTCGGCATTCGATATCAGCACGCCTATAATGTCCTCAATCGAAGCGGCCTGCTCGGTAAGGCCAAGGTCAACACGTGCGCCGCGCCGGTCGATAGGCCCTCTATACCGCGTGCGCCCCGCATTCCTCGCGCAGCGATCATCAAACCCGAACTTCGAGCGGAGACGCTACTAGACGCGGGGTTTCGCTGGGCTTCGGCTTGGAGCATCGATGAGGCGGACGCGCTAATCCTCACGGAGCCATTGCCGAAGGAAGTTGGGGTGTACGCCTTCGTAAAGGCAGGAATAGTGGTGTATATCGGCGTTGCCACAATGGGACTGGCGAAGCGCATTTATTTCTACGGCAAACCCGCCATCACTCAGCGCACCAGCTTGCGCCTCAACGCTACTATCCGCGAGGAATTGGGTAATTCGAGCGAGATAGACATCCTCATTGCTCAACCCGAAGACATGACATGGAACGGACTGCCCGTTCATGGCTCCGCCGGTCTGGAATTGGGTTTGATCAAGGCATATTCCCTTCCCTGGAACATGCGAAGTTCGGGCTAGGCGGCACATCGTCGCTATGGTCCGGCGTGGCCTCCTGCGGGTGGCCGCCGGTAGCCGCTTGGGCACCGACCGCAATGCGGGCACCGCACCACTTATCCGATTGGAGCGAGAATGCGCGGAGACATCGACAATACCCAGCGAGTTTGTCTGGACGGGTCATCTTCGGTTCGGGAGCGAGTGCTTTACAGCGTCCAATCCCTACCGGAGCAGCGCATCCAAGTGGCGTCGGTGCGCGTCGAGTACTCCCATGTTGCTGTGTGGAGACCCTACGATCCCTCGGACCTCGGTCACGACGCGCCTTGGAAGTCCGGCATTTGGCGGAACATCTACGCGATCCGGTTGCCTCTAGATCAACCTGCAGGGCGTCCCGGACGGATCACCTACGGTCTTGCTCCCTTCGAGCATGACGGCGCAGTCACCACGTTGCCGAGAGTGGAACTTGTCTTAAGTGGCGAACTTAGGCGGTATCTCCAAGGCGATCGTGAAGGCGATCGTGACCATCGGGCGGCCTAGTTTGAGATTGTAGCAATCCGGCGAATCTCGGAACATGATCACCTCGCTAGAACGGCGGCGATCTTCTGACGAGTGGCTGGCGGTAGGCGATCTTGCAGAACGTGGTCGAGCCAACGTGCTTTCGCTAGGAAGCTGCCCTACCGGGTGAGCCGTCTAAATTTGGGAGGTCGATGGGAAGCCACCAAACCACCAGCGTTGGATCGTGCTATCGCTTTATGTTTGCTACCAAAACCCAGCATCGACTCAGAATCTGTTCATGCTGGTCTCGGCGCTGATGGGGCTGGAGCGGATGCAGGCGGCCTATGCCCATGCGATCGCGCAGGAATATCGCTTCTACTCTTACGGCGATGCGTCGCTGCTGTTACCGTAGGCGGGACAGCCGGGGGTGTTCCGGCACGAAATCGGGGGACTCATGCGTTCTGCGATCACCGCGCTTCTGGCGGCTTCGGCCGCCGTCATCGCCACGCCCGCGCTGGCGCAGGACAGCGACATCGACGGCTGGAACCTCAACGACGATGGCCAGTCCTGCGCCATCTCGAAGCTGGGCGAGGATAGCCGCAGCCTGACCATGATCAACAATGGCAAGCCCCAGGCCGATGGCATGGGCTTCATCCATCTCGACCTGAACGGCGCCATCGAAAAGGGTCAGCCGGTGACGCTGGGCGTGTCGATCAACGGCGGCGAGTTCGTCGACCGGCCGGCGACCAGCATGGTGCTGAGCGGCGGCGAGACCGGGTTCATGCTCTACACCGTTCCGCTCAGCACCTTCGTCGGCAATCCGAAGGGCACGATGCGGTTCCGCTGGAACGGCAAGATCATCCACAGCTTCAGCATGGACGGCATGTCGCGGGCATCGGCCGCGCTGATGGAGTGCGGCAAGAAATACTGATCGCGACGGGCGTCGCGCGCCGCGCCGCCACGCAATCGCCACAGACTGGCGCTTCTACGGTGTCGGCGATGCACCGTCGCTGCCGTTCGTGGAGTATGCCCCAATGCGCCTGATCCTGATGCTCGCGGGCCTGTTCCTCGCCGCGCCCGCGCTGGCGCAGCCTGCTCCCGGACCGGGTGGCCCGCCGCCGCAGGCAGGCCAGCGCCCGGCGCAGCCAACCGCCAACATCATCGCCGAACCCGTCGCGATGATGATCGCCGCGTTCGACGCCGATGGCGATGCGCGCGTCACCCGCGCCGAATTCGAAGCCGGGCTGACCCGCAGCTTCGAAAGCGCCGATCCGGAGAAGATCGGCTCAATCGGCTATATCCGCTATGCCGACTGGGCGCTGAAATGGCTGGGCGATCGCAACGCGCTGCCCGGCCCGTTCGAAGTGGATACCAACGGCGACAACCGCATCACCCCGGCCGAGCTGCGCGCGCGCTTCGACCTGCTCTTCGCCCGGTTCGATGCCGACAAGGACGGCGTTCTGGTCCGTTCGGAGCTGGTGATGGTCCGCACGCCGCAGATGATCATGGAACGCGGGCAGCGCCGCCGCGAGGATTCGCAGCGGCCACCACAATAAACCCTCCGGATGTCCTAGCATCACCTGCACCGGGGACGCTAAGTAACTGAGCATGGGCGCGCACCACGATCACCATCATCATCACGCGCCGGCCGATTTCGGCCGCGCGTTCGCGATCGGCACCGTGCTCAACCTCGGCTTCGTCGCGGTGGAGGGCACGGCGGGCATCCTGACCGATTCGGTCGCGCTGCTGGCCGATGCGGGCCACAACCTGTCCGACGTGCTGGGACTGCTGATCGCCTGGGGCGGCGCGGAACTGGCCAAGCGGCCGCCGTCGAAGCGTTTCACCTACGGCCTGCGCGGTTCCTCGATCCTTGCCGCGCTGGCCAACGCCGTGCTGCTGCTGATCGCCGTCGCGGCGATCTCGATCGAAGCGTTCCACCGGATCGGCGATCCGCCGCAGGTGCCCGGCGGCACGGTGATGATCGTCGCGGGGATCGGCATCGTCATCAATCTGGGCACCGCGATGCTCTTCGCGCGCGGGCAGAAGGACGACGTCAACATCCGTGGCGCCTATATCCACATGGCCGCCGATGCCGCGGTTTCGGCCGGGGTCGTGGTGGGCGGCGCACTGATGCTGCTGACCGGCGCCGAATGGATCGATCCGGTGCTCAGCCTGATCATCGTCGCGGTGATCCTGTGGAGCACCTGGGGCCTTGCGCGCGAAGCGCTGGGCATGGCGCTGCACGCGGTGCCGCGCGGGATCGATCCTGAAAAGGTCCAGGCGACGCTGGCTGCCCTGCCCGGCGTGAAGCGGGTGCACGATCTCCATATCTGGCCGATGAGCACGACCGAGGCGGCGCTGACTGCGCATCTGGTGATGCCCGGCGGCCATCCCGGCGACGATTTCCTGATCGACCTGCAGCATCGCTTCGCCCACGATTTCAGGATCGACCACATCACCATCCAGATCGAACTGGGCGACGGCGCGGAATGCCGGATGCACGGACACGGCCATTCCGATGGCGACGGGCATGACCATTCGCAGGGTCACGATCATGACCATGACCACGGCGATTCGCACGGACACGCGCATGGTTGAGACGCGGGGCACGCCGATCCGGCTGGTGGTCTTCGATTTCGACGGCACCCTGTGCGACAGCGGCGACTGGTTCCTGTCGGTCGTGGACGACCTCGCGCGCGCCTTTCGCTTCCGCACGGTGAAGCCCGAGGAAGTCGAGATGCTGCGCAACCGCAGCTCGCGCGAAGTGATCGAATATCTCGGCATCGCACGCTGGAAGATGCCGTTCCTCGCCTGGTATGTCCGGCGGCTCGTCGGCCGCAATGTCGGCCAGATCGAGCTGTTTCCCGGCACGCCCGACATGCTCGAGCAGCTAAGGGCGATGGGCGTGCGGATCGCGCTGGTCACGTCGAATTCCGAAGCCAATGCGCGCGGCATCTTGGGGGCCCGCCACGCCGCGCAGATCGACTGGTTCGCCTGCGGCTCGTCGCTGTTCGGCAAGGCGCCCAAGTTCCGCAAGGTGCTGCGCAAGCTGGGCATCGAGGCGGGCAACGCGCTGGCGATCGGCGACGAGACCCGCGACGTGGACGCCGCGCGCGAAGTGGGGATGCGCGCCGGATCGGTGCTGTGGGGCTATGCCGCCGAAAAGCTGCTGGTGAAGATGAAACCCGACGCGCTGTTCCGCTCGCCGCAGGACATCCTCGATTATGTTGCCGCACACCGGTGACGATTCCAGCATCGTTCGATTCCGCTGTCGTCGAAGCGATACAGGCCCGGCTCGACGGCATCGTCGCGCAGGGCATCGCCATTCCCCATGCGATCGAAAGCGGCAGCCGGGCATGGGGCTTTCCCTCGCCCGACAGCGATTATGATTGCCGCTTCATCTATGTCCGCGCGCGCGATGCCTATGTGACGCCGTGGCCGCCGCGCGACGTGATCGAAACGCCGCTGGACGCAGTGCTCGACGTCAATGGCTGGGACGCAGGAAAGCTGATCAAGCTGCTGCTCAAGGGCAATGCGATCGCGATCGAATGGCTGCAGTCGCCGATCCACTACCGGTTCGATCCCGGGTTCCGGGAACTGCTGCTCGCCTTCATCGCCGGGCATGTCGATCGCGACGCGGTGCGGCGGCATTATTGGTATCTTGGCCAGCGTCAGTGGCTGCCTCATGCCGGCGATGCCGAGATCGCCGCCAAGAAGCTGTTCTATGCGCTGCGCCCGGCGATGGCGCTGCGCTGGCTGCGGCTGCATCCCGGCGAGCGCGTCGCGCCGATGCGTTTCCAGGCGCTGATGGCCGAATCCGATCCGCCCGAAGCGCTGGCGGCGGTCGCCAACGCACTGATCGAAGCCAAGGCGAAGGCGCTCGAACTGGGCAGCATTCCAATGCCGGAGCCGGTCCGCGCTTTCGTGAGCGAAGAGTTCGAAGCGACGCAGCGCGCGCTTACCGATTCCGAGCGGCCGGTCACCACGCCAGAAATGCGCGAGGCCGCCGAAGCGCTGTTTCGTGAAATCGTCGAGCGGTACGCGCCCTAGCCCAGATGCAGCGCCAGCCAGACGGTGGGCCGATCCTTCGCGGTGAAGGTCACCCAATGCCGCTGGCCCGCCGCGATCAGCAGATGATCGCCAGGCTTCAGCACGATTTCCACTGACTCCTCGATCCGCAGGCCCGCTTCGCCTTCGAGCAGCAGCACCCATTCGTCGGCATCCTGCACCATCGGCGCGTCGGCCGGAGTCGATTGGCCGCGCGAAACGATGCGTTCGAGGCGGACGCCGGGGCGCGTCAGCAATTCGGTGAAGACTTCGCCCGCGCGGGCATCGGGCAGGTCGGCGAACAGGTTGGTCATGGCGCCCAAGTTGCGCTCCGGCACCGAACGGGGCAAGGGCGCGTCATGCCTCCCCGCTTTCACTTCACCATCCATGCGACCGACGGCAAGGCGCGCCTCGGCGAGATCGCCATGCGCCGCGGCAATATCCGCACGCCCGCCTTCATGCCCGTCGGCACTGCCGCCACCGTCAAGGCGATGAAGCCGCAGGACGTGCGCGCGACCGGCGCCGACATCCTGCTCGGCAACACCTATCACCTGATGCTGCGTCCCACCGCCGAGCGCGTCCACCGCCTCGGCGGGCTGCACGGATTCATGGGATGGGACCGGCCGATCCTGACCGACTCCGGCGGCTATCAGGTGATGAGCCTGGCCGAGTTGACCAAGCGCAGCGAGGAAGGCGTCTCGTTCAAGTCGCACCTCGACGGATCGAAGCACCTGATCAGCCCCGAACGTTCGATGGAGATCCAGCGGCTGCTCGGCTCGAACATCGTCATGGCGTTCGACGAGCTGGTGCCCACCACTTCGACCCGCGACGTGCAGGCGGCTGCGATGGAACGCTCGATGCGCTGGGCGCAGCGGAGCCGCGACGGCTTCGATTCCGGCGGCGAACATGCTGAAAACAATGCGATCTTCGGCATCCAGCAAGGGGCGCTCGACGAGGGTCTGCGCAACTCCTCCGCCGATGCGCTGAAGCATATCGGGTTCGACGGCTATGCGGTCGGCGGCCTCGCGGTCGGCGAGGGGCAGGAAGCGATGTTCGGGGTACTCGATTATGCGCCGGGCCAGCTCGACGAACGCAAGCCGCGCTACCTGATGGGCGTGGGCAAGCCCGACGACATCGTCGGTGCCGTCGAGCGCGGGATCGACATGTTCGATTGCGTGCTGCCCACGCGCAGCGGACGCACCGGACAGGCCTTTACCCGCACCGGCCCGATCAACATCCGCAACGCGCGCTTCGGCGAGGATCAGGGGCCGCTCGATCCCCAATGCCCCTGCCCGGTCTGCAGCACTTGGAGCCGCGCCTATCTCCACCATCTGGTGCGCGCGGGCGAAATTCTGGGCGCGATGCTTATGACCGAGCACAACCTCTATTTCTATCAGCACCTGATGGCCGATCTGCGCCAGGCGATCGGCGAAGGGCGGCTGGCGGTGTTCGCGAACGACTTCCGCGCCAGCTATTGCGGCAAGCCGGAGAGCTAGTAGGCTGGCGGGATGCTTCTCGTCCTCCGCCTCCTCTCGATCCTCGTCGGCGCCGGCACTGCTTGGCAGGTGCTGGAAGGCACGATGACCGCGCCGCTGTTCAAGGTCGCCGATCTCGCGCTGGGCGCGGCGCTGGTGATCGCGGCGTTGCTTCCGCGGGTGATCGCGCCGTCCGCTTTGCTCGCGGCCAATGCCTATGCGCTGGGCGTCTTCTCGATCGCGCTGGCCAGCTATCTCGTGCCGGGACGGCCTGTCGCGCCGCTGCTGATCGGGTGCATGGCGATCAACCTGACAGCGATCCTGCTGCTGTTCCCGCGCGGATCACATCACTAAAATTACCTTAACCATCAAGTGTTTCGCCCCGGCACAGTCGAAAATCGGGGGACGAAAACCTTCATGAAAACCGCTATGCCGCGCGTCCGCGGAGCCTTTGTCGGGTTCCGGGTAAAGCGGGGCTTTGGCGCTTGTTCTGGCGGCGTTTCACACGGATGCAGGCTCGGGGGCTGGCAGCGGCGGCGATTGCATCGCTGATCGGGGCCGGCTTTTCCGCGCAGGCACTCGGGCCCGGCGCGGTCGGCGCGGTGAAGCCGAAGATCGTCGAGACCGGCTATGAAGCCGAGGACCATTTCCCCGGCGCCGCATATTACACCGCCGTCGCCGACGATTCGGCCGAAGCCGCCGAAGACGTCGCGATGGCCGGCGCCACCGGCACCGTCGCATTGCCCGACATCCCCATTCCGGCCGGCGCGGTGATCGACGAATCGATCCGTCCCGCCCAGCCCTTCCGCCTCGCCGGCAGCGAAGTGGACAAGGCCCGCGCGCTCCAGTGCCTGACCACCGCCATCTATTACGAAGCCGCGAACGAGCCCGATGATGGCCAGCGCGCGGTGGCGCAGGTGATCCTGAACCGCGTGCGCCATCCGACCTTCCCGGCGACGGTGTGTGGCGTGATCTATCAGGGCAGCGAGCGGCGCGGCTGCCAGTTCAGCTACGCCTGCGACGGATCGATGGCGCGGACGCCCTCGCGCACTGCATGGCTGCGCGCGCAAAAGGTGGCGGCTTCGGCGCTGAACGGCAGCGTGTTCGCGCCAGTCGGCCTTGCGACACACTATCACACCTATGCGGTTACCCCGTCGTGGAACCGCACCCTGGTGATGACCGGCGTTTATGGCGCGCACTTCTTCCATCGCTGGAAGGGTTATTGGGGCACCGCCGCCGCCTTCACCCAGCGCTATCGCGGCAGCGAACCGCTGCCGGGTCCGCATCCCAGCGCGACGCAGGTCGCCACGCCCGTTCCGGTGCCGACCCCGGTTGCCACCCCGGCGCAGACGCCGCGCGAGCTGATCCGCCCCGAATATGCCGACAGCGGCAAGGCCAAGCCGGGCTTCGCCTCCGCCGCACCCGTCGCGACGACGGCGGCAGCGCAGGGCGACGAATCGCAGATCCTCGACAGATGGCGCGACAGCGGGAAGCCGCTGCGCTAACCTGCGCAGATGCGCATCCTCACCATCGCCGCCCTGCTGCTCGCGCCGTTCCCGGCGCTCGCGCAGGACTTTCATTGCCGCAACACCGGCGCCGAAATCCGCTGCGTCTCGACCGGTTGCGAAGTGGAGACGGAAAGCTTCACGCCGATGGAGTTGCGGCGAACCGGCAACAAACTCTCGATCTGCTCCTATTCGGCCTGCTGGGAAGGCCCGATCCGGATGCGGCGCAGCTATGAGGGCGTGACCTTCCTGTCCGCCAGCGTACGGATCAGTTCGCCGGGCGAACCCAACCGCGCGCCGCTCTCGGTGATGTACGACCGCGAGGGTGTGGCGCAGATCCGCTGGCTCGGCTTCTCCAACGCGATGCGCTGCGGCGCATAACGAAAAGGGCCCCGCCATTGCTGGCGGAGCCCCTTGTCGTTCGCTTGTCCGTCGCGATTAGCGGCGGTGCGGGCGGCCATGATCGCCGCGATGGTCACGATCATTCTTCTGGATCCGGATGCGGCGCTCGAGCGAGTCGAAGCGACGGTCCAGATCACGGCGCTCGGCCAGGGTCAGGCCGGGGCGCGAAGCGCGATAGCGGGCTTCGAGACGAGCGATCTCGCGGAACTCGGCGCGCAGACGGGCTGCTTCCGAACGGCTGAGCGCACCAGAGCGGATGCCCTGATTGATGCGGCTCTCGATGCGGTTCTGACGCGCATTGATGTTCTGCCATGCGCCGCCCTGATTGTAGCCATAGTCATAGCCGTGGTTCGGCGCCGGCGCGGCCATCGCGGTGGCGGGGATCGCGGTCGCAGCCATGCCGAGGCCGGCGAGCAGGATGGTGAACTTCTTCATGGTGTGTCTCCTCTTACAAAACTCGACCGCCCCTGCGGCCTGACACCTTTATGGGCATCGCTTGTCGCATCGATGTGACGCAAAACCCGTTTTAGTGTCGCAGCCTGTCGCAACCCTGAGCAGTTCGTTCAGGTTCCCCACAGGCCGGTCCAATGCCCCGGGCGGCTGATCGTTCCACGTTCGTATTGTTTGCCGGTGGATAGCCCCGATTCGACGCCGCCCAGCCCTAATCTGATAGACCAGTTTGAATTATAAACTTGTTGGTGTATATCGCGATTCGATGAGGCCGAGGGCGCTCGCGGGGAGCGCGGCGCAGGCCGCGGAGAATGCGATGACCAGTCCCGAAGCGAATTCCGGCGCATCCGAGCGCCTCCACGCTCTCGACGCCGTGCGCGCTGGCGCGCTGCTGCTGGGCGTGGCATTCCATGCCAGCCTGTCCTTCCTGCCCGGCCCGCAGATCTGGGTGGTACGCGACACGCCGAGCGAAGCGATCGCCACCGCCGGCTATGTCGCGCACATCTTCCGCATGGCGGCGTTCTTCGTGATCGCAGGCTATTTCGGGCGGATGCTGCTCCAACGGCGCGGAACCGGCGGGTTTGTCCGCAATCGCGTCACTCGCATCGTCATGCCGCTGCTGAGCTTCTGGACGATCGTGATGGCGGGAATCATCGCCTGCTTCATCTGGGGGGCGGCAGTCATGAACGGCGGAACGCTGCCGACCGACGGCCCGCCGCCTCCGCCGCTGACGATCGCCACCTTCCCGCTAACCCATCTCTGGTTCCTCTATCTGCTGACTCTGTTCTATGTCGCGGCGCTGGCGATCCGTGGGATCGCGTCGGTGATCGACCGCAAGGGCAGCCTGCGCGCGGGTCCGGTGGACGGCGCGATGCGCGGCTTGCTGGCGACGCCGGCGGGTGCGATCGTCCTCGCCGTGCCGCTGTCGATCGCGCTGGCGGCGAAGAGCAACTGGTTCGCCTGGGGCGGCATCCCGACGCCCGACACCGGGCTGGTCCCCAATATCGCCGCGACCATCGCCTATGGCACGGCTTTCACGTTCGGCTGGCTGCTCCAGCGCCAGCCGGTGCTGCTCGGCTCGCTCAAGCGCTGGTGGCCGGTGCATCTGATCGGCTCGGTGGCGCTGACCATCGCCTGCTGCATCATGATCGACGGCATCTCGATCGTGACGCCCATGCCCGAAGGCGATCTGAAGAGCGCGTACGCCTATTGCTATGCGCTGGCGGTGTGGACCTGGACGCTGGGATTGATCGGCGCGGCGCTTCACTTCCTCACGGCCGAGAATCGCGCGATCCGCTATGTCGCCGATGCGTCCTACTGGATCTATCTGATCCACCTGCCGGTGGTGATGGCGTTGCAGGTGATGGTGTTCACCCTGCCCCTGCCCGCGCTGGCCAAATGGGGCATCGTGATCACTGCGTCTTTCCTTATCCTGCTCGCCAGCTATCACCTGCTCGTGCGCCACAGCTGGATCGGCAAGTGGCTCAACGGGCGCAAGCTGCCGTGGCGCAAGCCGGCAGCGGGGATGGAGATGCAGGCGGCATGAAGGACCGGGCGGAAACCGCACGCGACGATCTCGCCTTCGTCCGCGCGCTGATGAGCGAGAGCGGACAGGTGCAGGATTCGCTGGGACAGGCGCTGCTCGCGGGTGGCGCCTGTTACGGCATCCAGTGCCTTGTTCAGGCGATCCTGGCGACCGGCATGACGGTGCCGGTCCTCGTCCATCTGACGGCAGGGATCCTGCCCACGGTGATCTTCATCATACTGATCACGCGCATCACCATCCGCGACCGGGGCCGGAGCCAGCACAGCGTCGGCACCCGCGCGATCAACGCGGCGTTCGGCGGCGGCGGGCTGGCGGCGATGACCACCGCGTTGATCTTCGGCTGGCTGGCGTACCGCACCCAGAATATGGGCACCTGGCTGCTCCACCCGATCATGATCTGCGTGGTGCAGGGCACCGTCTGGTACATCGCCTTCGCGGTGCGGCGGCGGGGCCTGTACGGCCTGGTCTCCGCCGGATGGTTCGCGACATCGCTGGTGCTGGCGGTGATGCTCGGGCTCGGCGACGAGACGCTGATCGTGCCGTTCCTGCTGGTGCTTGCCGCCGCGCTGCTGGGACTGATGGCGCTGCCCGGCTGGATCCTGATGCGCGCCGGCCGGCAAGCGGCCTGATCGCGTGGGGGCTTTCGATATCGGACAGATCGACGACGTGATCCACGGGCGGATGCGCCTGGGGATCATGGCGTATCTGGTCGATGCCGAAGCCGCCGATTTCAACGAGCTCAAGGCGCTGCTGCAAGCGACGCAGGGCAATCTCTCGGTGCATCTGCGCAAGCTGGAGGAAGCCGGTTATATCGAGATCGAGAAGAGCTTCCTGAACCGCAAGCCGCTCACCCGCGCGCGGATCACGGAGAAGGGGCGAACGGCGTTCGCGGCGTATCTGGAAGCGCTGGGGAAGCTGATCGGCTAGTTGGAGGCTTGCTCGTCGATGCGATCAATGCGTTTGCGCTCGCGATCACTCAGGTTCCGGTACACCCATCCTTTGACGTATCGCGCCAGTGCCTCTGCCGCCTCGCGGTCTGAGAATATCTGCGCTTTCAGCCGTCGTAACGCGTTGATGCGCCCCGGCGAGTATTCGAGGCTGACGCGTACATCATCGAGCAACAGCAGTCGCACGACACAATTGACCAGCTCTTTCGACGCACGGTGCATGCCGATGACATGCCCTGCCTCACCCATGCCTTCGTAGATTTCGCCAACGTATGGCCGCGTACCCGCGCTGAACATCCGCGTGCCGGTGAAAGTGCCGCCATCCGCCTTAGGTCCGCGTAGCTCTCGATTCATATTGGCCACCACTGTCCAGACGGGTTCGACAGCAGTCACCCTCAAGCCACTTCCAGCAGCCGCTCCGCCTGCGCGCGCGCTTCGTCGGTCACCGTCGCGCCCGACAGCATCCGCGCAATCTCCTCGCGCCGCTGGCTCGCGTCGAGCGGCGTCACTCCGGTACGGGTGACCGTGCCGTCATGGCTCTTGGCGATCAGCAGATGCCGTGCACCGCGCGCCGCGACTTGCGGGCTGTGCGTCACCACCAGCAATTGCGCAGTGCCGGCGAGCCGCGCCAGCCGGTCGCCGATCGCACTGGCCACCGCGCCGCCGACGCCGCGATCGATTTCGTCGAAGATCAGCGTCCGCGCGCCGCCTTCTTCGGCCAGCGCCACCTTCATCGCGAGGATGAAGCGCGACAATTCGCCGCCCGACGCGATCTTCATCAGCGGCGCGAAGGGCGCGCCGGGGTTGGTCGAGACGAGCAGTTCGACCCGGTCCATGCCCCCCGGTCCCCAGCCGGCTTCGCCCTGCGGCTCGACCAGGGTGCGGAAGCGTGCGGCGTCGAGCTTGAGCGGCTTGAGTTCGGCTTCGACCGCGAGATCCAGCCGCGTCGCGGCCTGCGTCCGCACTTCCGACAGCGCACGCGCCGCCTCGACATAGGCCCGGCGCGATTCCTCCACCGCCAGTTCCAGTTTCGCAATGCCCGCCCCGCCGCTTTCCAGCCGGTCGAGCTTGCCGCCCAGTTCCTCGGCCAGCGCGGCGAGATCGTCGGGCTGGACGCGATGCTTGCGCGCCACGCCGCGCAGCTCGAACAGCCGCGCCTCGTCATTTTCCAGCGCGGCGGGATCGAACGCCAGCGCCTCGGCGGCGGCATCGACCCTGTCCTGCGCTTCGGCGCCTTCGTTGATCGCGCGATCGATCGCCGCCAGCGCGTCGGCCAGCGCCTCATGATCCCCGGACACGCGCTCGAGGATGCGCGCCGCCTGCCGCAACCGGCTGAGCGCGCCGTCCGATCCTTCGAGCAGATCGGCGATCGACTGGAGTTCGGTCGCGATCTTCTCGCCCCGCTGCATCAGCGCGCGGCGTTCCGCGAGCTGATCTTCCTCACCCGGCTCGGGCGCGAGCGCGCGCAATTCGGCGACGGCATGTTCCAGCCAGTCGCGGTCGCGCTCGGCGCTGTCCTGTTCGCTGCGCGCCGCATCCAGCGCATCCGCCGCCGCGCGCCATGCGCGATGCGCCGCGCCCACCTTCGCCGTATCTGCCTTCGCAAAGGCGTCGAGCAGGTCGCGATGCCCGCGCGGATTGAGCAGGCCGCGATCGTCGTGCTGGCCGTGAATCTCGACCAGATGCGGCCCAAGCTCGCGCAGCAGCCCCGCCGAAGCCGGCTGGTCGTTGACGAAAGCCCGGCTGCCGCCATCGGCCTTGACGATGCGGCGGACGATCAGCGGTTCGCTGGCGTCGAAATCAAGGCCATTCTCGGCCATCAACTCGGCCACCGCGCCGGTCGCGGGCAGATCGAAGCTGGCGGTCACCACTGCCTGCGCCGCACCCTGACGCACCAGCCCGCTCTCGCCCCGCCCGCCCAGCGCGAGCCCGAGCGCGTCGAGCAGGATCGATTTGCCGGCGCCGGTCTCGCCGGTGAGTACGCCAAGACCTTCGCCGAATTCGAGGTCCAGCGCCTCGATCAGCACCACGTCACGGATGGAAAGCGCAGTCAGCATTCTTCCGCCCTTCTACAGGAACGAAAGGGAAACGAAAGAGTGAGCGAGCAACCTTACTTGCGAGCCGCGGCCAGCTTGTCCTGATTGTCGCCCATCAGCTTGTAGGCGCGGGCATACCAGTCGGTGCCCGGATAATTGGCGCCGAGCACGGCCGCGGCCTTGTTCGCTTCATCGGGCATGCCGAGCGCGAGATAGGTTTCGGTCAGGCGCATCAGCGCTTCCGGGGTGTGCGTGGTCATCTGATACTGGTCGACCACGGTGCGGAAGCGGAGCGACGCCGCCAGCCACTGGCCGCGCACCTGATAGAAACGGCCGATCTCCATTTCCTTGCCGGCAAGGTGATCGCGAACCAGATCCATCTTGAGGCGGGCATCGGCGGCATAGCGCGAATTGGGATAACGGCGGGTCAGTTCGCCCAGCGCGTCGAGCGCCTGCTGGGTGATCTTCTGGTCGCGCGTCACGTCGCTGATCTGCTCGTAATAGCTGATCGCGATCAGATAATAGGCATAGGGCGCGTCGCGGTTGCCCGGGTGCACCGCAAGGAAGCGCTGCGCCGACTGGATCGATTCCTGATAATCCTTGTTCAGATAATAGCTGAACGAGCCCATCAGCTGCGCGCGGCGCGCCCAGACCGAATAGGGATGCTGGCGCTCGACCTCGTCGAACAGCGCAGCGGCCAGCTTGTACTGATGCTGGTCGAGCCGCTTCTTCGCCGCCGAATACAGCGTTCCCACGTCGCGCGCGACATAGGGCGTATCGGCGCGCGCATTGCTGCGACCGGCGCAGCCGGCAAGGGGAAGCGCGATGGCAGCGAGCGTGGTCAGCGCGATCGCGCGGGTCATGGAATAACGCATGGCGCCTTTCTTAGCAGCGAGTTCCCGCCGAACAACTGGATTCACGCGGCCTTTTCGGGGCCTTTTTGGGGCGGGATCGCAAGACAGGGATGGTGCGTTGCGACAAGATATTGTTGTAGTCAGCCTTGGCTTCCTCCCGCGCACGGCGGGAGGCAGGCCATCGCCGCTCCCCGGAGGACCCAAGTGCCCGCCACGCTGCTCACCACCCATCGCGTCGAAAAGCCCTGGGGCCGCATGAAATTGTGGCCCGGCTTCCCCGATCCGGCGCCCGATGGCGAGCCGGTCGGCGAAGTCTGGTTCCAGACGCCCGACAGCAAGACGCCCGAGCTGCTGATCAAATATCTGTTCACCAGCGAGAAGTTGTCGGTCCAGGTCCATCCCGACGACGAAACCGCGCGCCGCGCCGGCTATCGCCGCGGCAAGGACGAATGCTGGGTGGTGCTGGCCGCCGATCCCGACGCGACGATCGGGCTCGGCACGATCCGCCCGGTGCCCAGGGACGAACTGCGCGCCGCATCGCTCGACGGTTCGGTCGAGCATCTGCTCGACTGGAAGCCGGTCAAGGCAGGCGATTTCATCTATTCGCCGGCAGGCACCGTCCATGCGATCGGGCCGGGCCTGACCGTGATCGAGGTTCAGCAGAATGTCGATCTGACCTACCGCCTCTATGATTATGGCCGCCCGCGCGAGCTGCATCTGGAGGAAGCGGTCGACGCCGCAGACGCGAAGCCGTTCGTGCCGCCGCCCGCGCCGGCCAATCCCGATCCGGATCGTCTCGTGTTGGCCGAAGGCCCGAAATTCGTGCTCGAGCGCTGGAAGGGCGGCAGCTATCGCTTCACTCTGCCCGAAGGCGAGCCCGGCTGGTTCGTGCCCGTCGCCGGTCATGGCACCGCGGACGGCGTCGAATGGCATGCGGGGCAATGCCTGACGCTGACCGGCGATTGTGTCGTGGAAGCCAGCGAGGACAGCGATCTGCTGCTGGCCTATCCGCTTGCCGAAAGGCTGGCCACGATCCGCTGACGATTTCCGGACCTGTCTCTCCGATGAACGGAAGGTAGTTTCGGGTTCACGCAACCCTGTGCCGCGCCGGGACGTTATCTTTCCACCCGCAATCATCAGGAGTGGATCGATGCGTATCCTTCTGGCCGCCGCCATCGCGGCCGTCACGCTGCCGGCGGTGCCGGCAATGGCCCAGAGCTATAATCGCGAATATCGCGAGGACGTCCGCGACGCACAGCGCGAATATCGCCGCGACGTGCGCAACGCCGACAATCCCCGCGAGCTGCGCGAAGCACAGCGCGAATATCGCGAGAATATCCGCGACGCCCGTCAGGACCGCCGCCGCGACGCACGCCGCGACTGGCGTGAAGGCCGTCGCTACGACTGGAACCGCCCGCCGCGCGGCGGCTATTATGCCGACGATTATTATCGCGACGGCCGCTACTATCGCGAGCGCCGCCTGACCCGGAACGACCGGGTCTATCGTGGCCGTGACGGCCGCTATTATTGCCGCCGCTCGGACGGCTCGACCGGTCTGGTCGTCGGCGCTGTAGCCGGTGGTCTGTTCGGTAACGCCCTGTCGAACGGCCGCGATTCGACCATCGCGACGCTGCTCGGCGCCGGTGTCGGCGCGGCGATCGGTTCGTCGGTGGATCGCGGCCAGGTTCGCTGCCGCTAAGACGCGACTGCCAAGACTTGCTCACGCAGGCAAGGAAGGGGCCCGGCGGGAAACCGCCGGGTCCTTTTTCATGTCAGGATCAGATGATGCCGCCGGTCAGGAACAGGCGCAGGCCGCTGATCAGGATGATGATCAGGTTCAGGTTGCGTCCGCCATTGCTGCTCGACATCGCACCCAGCGCGGCGCCCACGATCGCGATCGGCAATGCGATCCAGTTGACCAGCGGAAGCAGCGGGATGGGGAAGATGCCGATAAAGGCGATCAGGCCCGCAATGATACCGAAGAGGATCGAGAGGATGTTCAGCATGGTCCGGTTATGCCCCAAAGCAAGTGTGTTGGCAAGATAATACAGTCCTGCCGCAAAAATGAACGTTGCGCCGCCGTTCCGGTTCCGCATGGTTAACGCGATTTTTGCCGGTTAACCGCGTTTCCCAATCCTTCCTTAACCTTCCTCGGCGATGACGGACACTCACACAGGAGCGTCCCTAAATGGTCCGCCGGATCGGCTTTTATCTTCTCGTCGTGCTTCCGCTCGCGCTGGCCGGGTGCGGCAGCGGCAACACGGCTGTCGAGGACGAGGCCGTCAGCGCCAATGGCGTCGATCCCGAACTGGCGAGCGCGCTGCAGGGCCAGATCATGGTCGATCCGTCGCTGGGCCAGCAGGCCAATGGCGATTCGGTCCGTCCACCCGGCCAGCCTTATTCGGCCGGCTTGCCGGCCGATGGCGTCGCGGCCAACACCGACACCGCCAGCCTGGGCGATATGATGAAGGCGCCCGCGCCGACCACCGCCACCAAGGATTGCAAGGAATGCGCCGCCGGACGCGAAAGCGTGACGCTGGGCGGCCTCGCCGCGCGTCAGGGCGGCAAGACCGGCAGCTGCGCCGCGAACGTCGAATATGGCGCCGGCTGGGCCCAGCGCCTGCCCGCCGACCTCCCCCTGTTCCCGCAGGCGCGCGTGACCGAAGCTGCCGGCACGCAGGGCGGCCAGTGCGCGCTGCGCGTGGTCAGCTTCTCGGCGTCGCAGCCGATGCAGGTGCTGCTCGACTGGTATTATACCAAGGCCGTCCGCGCCGGTTACACGTCGGAGCATCAGGTTGACGGTCAGGAGCATATCCTGGGCGGCACCCGCGATCGCGACGGCGGTGCTTACGTCCTCTATCTGACCGCGCGTCAGGATGGCGGGACGGACATCGATCTGGTGGCGAATAACGGGATCTGATCCCGCGCTTTGATCGCAAGCGCCGGATTTTTCGATTGCCCGCCATGCGCCATAGAGGCGGCATGACCTACGCATCCCGAACCATGACATCGCCCGTCGGCACCCTCACCCTCGTGGCGAGCCCGAAGGGGCTGACCGCGATCCTGTGGGAGAATGAGCGCGCCGGCCGCGTCCCCCTTGGCGAAACGCGGGAGGATCGCGACCACCCCGTGCTGATCGAAGCGGAGCGCCAGATCGCGGCCTATTTCGCGGGCGAGCTGACCGAATTCAGCGTGCCGCTCGATTTCGCCGGGACCGATTTCCAGAAGAGCGTCTGGGCCGCGTTGCTCACCATCCCCTTCGGCGAAACGCGCAGCTATGCCGAGATCGCGCACCAGATCGGCCGCCCGAAAGCGGTCCGCGCGGTGGGCGCGGCGAACGGCCGCAACCCGATCTCGATCATCGCGCCGTGCCACCGGGTGATCGGATCCAACGGATCGCTGACCGGCTTTGCCGGCGGGCTGGAAGCCAAGCAGCTGCTGCTGACGCTGGAGGGCCGCGGCACCCTGCTGTGAAAGGGGTGTAATAAAATTCCATTCCGCGCTAACGGGCGCGGCATGCCACATCTTCTTCTCGTCATGCTCGGCGGTGCCTTCGGGACCGCGGCGCGGTACCTGACCGGCCGTGCCACGCTGGCGTGGTTCGGGCCCGACTATCCCTATGGCACGCTGGCGGTGAACCTGATCGGCGGGCTGCTGATGGGTGCGCTGGTCGGCATCCTCGCAAAATATGAAGCCAGCGAGCCGTGGCGGCTGCTGGTCGGCGTCGGCGTGCTCGGCGGCTTCACGACATTTTCGGCCTTCTCGCTCGACATGATGGGGATGATCGAGCGCGGCGACTGGATCGCCGCAACCGGCTATGCGCTGGTATCGGTGATCGGATCGGTCGCGGCGCTGGCGCTGGGCCTGACGCTTACAAGGGCAATCGCATGAGCAGCAACGACGTTCGCCAGTTCACCGTCGGCGCGGACGATGACGACATCCGGCTGGACCGCTGGTTCAAGCGGCATCTGCCCGACGCCAATTTCAACACCGTCTCGCGCTGGGCACGCACCGGCCAGCTGCGCGTCGATGGCGCGCGCGCGACGCCGGGCGACCGCATCTCGGCGGGACAGGTGATCCGCGTCCCTCCGGCCGAGCCGGTCAAGGCGACCACCGCCACCCCGCCCAAGCGCGAGCGTCCCCGCGTGCCGCTCACCCCGGAGCAGATCGAGTTCGCGCAGGAAATGGTGATCCACAAGGACGCCTCGGCGCTCGTCATCAACAAGCCGCCGGGCCTCGCCACGCAGGGCGGCACCGGCACGACCGAACATGTCGACGGCTTGCTCGACGCGCTCCAGTACGAAGCCGAAGGCCGGCCCAAGCTGGTCCACCGGCTCGACAAGGATACGTCGGGCGCGCTGGTGCTGGCACGCTCGTCGCGCGCGGCCGGCTTCTTCGCCAAGAATTTCGCGACCCGCACCGCCAAGAAAGTCTATTGGGCGCTGGTCGTCGGCGTGCCCGAGATCGAGGACGGCATCATCGACCTGCCGATCGCCAAGCAGCCGGGCACCGGCGGCGAGAAGATGCATGTCGACATGAAGGAAGGCGCGCCCGCGCGCACCCGCTACCGGATGATCGAACAGGCGGGCAGCCGCACCGCATGGCTCGAGCTTCAGCCCTTCACCGGCCGCACCCATCAGCTTCGCGTCCATCTGGCGGCGATCGGCCACCCGATCGTGGGGGACGGCAAATACGGGCTTCAGGAAGCGTTCCTGACCGGCGGGATCAGCCGCAAGATGCACCTTCACGCCCGCCGCATCCGCATCGACCATCCCGATGGCGGCACGCTGGACGTGACCGCCGATCTGCCGAGCCATTTCGCCGAATCGATGAAGACGCTCGGCTTCGACATTTCGCTGGGCAATGCGATGGCGATGGACGACGGCCCGCCGCCGCCCAGCCGCGAGCAGCTCAAGGCCAAGGCCAAGGCGCATGCCAAGACGATCCGCAAGGAGCGGCGCGGCGAACGGCGCGGCCGGGGTAGCGGCGCTACTTCGAAGCGCTGATGCACCCCAACCCCAAGTTCCGCTGGGAAGACCGCGACGCGATGCGCGCGTTCGTGCGCGCGGCAGGCTTCGGCGCGCTGTTCGCCGCCACGCCGGACGGGCCGCGCGTCGCGCATATGCCGGTGGTGTGGCTCGACGACACGACGCTCGGCCTGCACATCGCACGCGGCAACGGCATCGCCCGGCACCTCGACGGGGCGACGGGCCTGTTCACCGTCCACGGGCCCGACGCCTATGTCAGTCCCGACTGGTACGGCCTCGGCCCCGATGAAGTCCCCACCTGGAACTATGTCGCGGTCGAGCTTGAAGGCCGGATGGTGAAGATGGAGCGCGAGGAACTGATCGCGCAGATCGACGCGCTCAGCCACGAGCAGGAAGCCCGCCTAGCGCCCAAGCCAGAGTGGAGCCGCGCCAAGAGCGATCCAAAGAAGATCGAGATGATGCTGAACGCGATTCAAGGCTACCGGCTGGAAGTCGCCGCATGGCGCGGCACGCGCAAGCTCGGCCAGAACAAGACCGATCCCGCGCGCCTCTCCGCCGCCGACGCGCTGGAAGCCCAGGGCCGCCGCGCCATCGCGCACTGGATGCGGAATCCGGAATGAACCGCCTCGCTGTATTCGATTGTGACGGCACGCTGGTGGACAGCCAGGTCAATATCTGCCGCGCGATGGAAGAGTGCTTCTCGGTGGCGAAGCTCGATCCGCCTTCCCGGAACGACATCCGGCGGATCGTCGGCCTCAGCCTCGTTCCAGCCATCGCGCAATTGCTGCCCGAAGCCGACGCCCGGCTGCACGAGATACTCGCCGAGGATTACAAGCGCGCCTTCCACGCGCTGCGCCAGACGGGCACACTCGATCCCGAGCCGCTGTACGATGGTATCGCCCAGACCCTCGAGACGCTCGACGCCAATGGCTGGCTGCTCGGCGTCGCGACGGGCAAATCGGATCGTGGGCTTGCGCTGATCCTCGCGCATCACGGGCTGACGCATCGCTTCGTCACGCTCCAGACCGCCGATCGTCACCCGAGCAAGCCGCACCCCTCGATGCTCGAACTGGCAATGGCCGAAGCGGGCGCCGGGCCCGAGACGACAGTGATGATCGGCGACACCAGCTTCGACATGGCGATGGCCCGCGCGGCGGGTGCGCATGCATTAGGTGTTGCATGGGGCTACCACACCGCTCATGAATTGCGCGAGGCCGGTGCTCATCATGTCGCGGAACATGCCAGCGCCCTTCCGCCTCATCTGGAGGGTCTATGACCGACGCGGAAGCCGAAGCGCTGGCCAAAAAGCGCTATTTCATGATGACCGGCGTCAACCTGGTGGGCGCGGCGGGCGCCTTTTTCGGCCTCGTCATCGCCGGCCGGTCGATCGACTGGTACGGGCAGATTCTCGGCGGCGCGATCGTGCTGTCGGCATTATATGTGATGGCCGTCGTGCCCAAGGCGATGGCCGCCAAATGGAAGAGTCCGCCCGAAGCATGAAGCGATTCTGGAAGGAAGTGACGGTCGAGGATGGCGGGATCGCGCTCGACGGACGCCCGGTGCGCACCCCCGGCCGCGCGCCGCTGACGCTGCCGACGCCGCAACTGGCCGAAGCCGTGGCGCAGGAATGGCGCGACGTGGGCGAGACGATCGATCCGCGCGCCATGCCGCTGACCGGCCTCGCCAATGCCGCGATCGACCGGATCGCCGCAGACCGCGAAACCTTCGCGGCGAGTCTGGCCGCCTATGGCGAAAGCGACCTGCTCTATTATCGCGCCGAACTGCCCGAGCCTCTGGTCGAGCGGCAACAGGCGGCATGGGACCCGCTGCTCGACTGGGCGCGTGGGCGCTATGACGTACATTTCGAGACTGCGGCGGGCGTGATGCACAAGGCGCAACCCGAAGCGACCGTCGCGCGGCTGAGCGAAGCAGTGCACGCGCTCGATCCCTTCCGGCTGGCGGGGCTTTCGCCGGTGGTAACGGTCAGCGGCTCGCTGGTCGCCGCACTGGCGCTGATCGAAGGCGCGGCGGACGCCCAGACGGTGTGGACCGCCGCGCAGATCGACGAAGCGTGGCAGGAGGAAATGTGGGGCGAGGACGATCTCGCCACCAAGGCCCGCGACGCGCACCGCGCCGATTTCGACGCGGGCGCGCGGTTTCTCTCGCTGCTCTAGCCGGATCGGCAGTTCGCCCCTTAAATCCTCCCCGGAGGGGGAGAGGGACCGCGAAGCGGTGGAGGCGATTATCCACGGGCGATGCCGCTTCGGGTCAATTCCCCTCCGTCATGCTCACGCATGCCACCTCCCCCTGCGGGGGAGGAGTGATCCTGAGCGCCAATCCCTTGTAATGTTGGATTTCATCCGCTCAACTCGCCACGAGCGGAGCACGAATCCGCTCCGCTCTTTGACAGGTCAGTCGCACCGGAATCCCGTTTTCGCGGAAGGCCGGTTTTTCGCGATATTGGTGTCAACCGTGTCAACCGGAGGGATCCGGCGCTCAGGCTTCCGGGGGCGGTGCGAGGTTCCGCGGCAGCGCCCATGCCAGCACCGCACCCGCCGCGATCCACGATGCGACGTCGCTGATCCACAGATAGGTGAAATAGCCCCAGGGCATATGGTTGAAGATCGGCTGGCCGAGATCGGAATAGGCCGTGACCGCAACCGCGGTGATCGCCACCAGCTTCAGCCGCGCGGCAAAGCTCATGCTGCCCGCGACCATGCGCAGCGCAATGCCTGCGACCAGCACGCAGAAAATCGCGAGGATCAGCCCGCCGATCAGCGAGCCGCCGTCGGGATTGGCGAAGCCGCTGGTGTTGAAGAAGATCATCGCCGTCGGCCCCTGCCCGTAAAGCTGGGTGCCCATCGCCGTGCCGGGCCAGGGCACCGGATAGGCACCGGTGCCGAGCGAACCGAGATGCTGGGCGAGCGCCGATTGCAGCGCGGCGGTGGTGGTGTCCGTGGTGCCGCTGAGCGCGAACCAGCTGAGCGGCGTGCCCCAGAAGACGAATCCGACGAACCACATGGCGATGCCGCCGAGCACCGCACCGAGCAACAGTCTGGGCATTGTAACCTCCCCTGTTCAGGAGGCTACTTGTTGAGCCCCCGGATGAATCCGATCAAGCCCGTCTGGCGCGAACGCTTGAGCCGTTCGGCCTTCAGGATCGTGTGGACGCAGTCATAGCATTGCTCGACATCGTCGTTGACCAGCACATAGTCATAGCCGTCCCAGTGGCTGACCTCGGCATTGGCGCGAGCCATGCGGCGATCGATCACTTCGGTGGTGTCGGTGCCGCGATTGGTCAGCCGCTCGTGCAGAATCTTCATCGACGGCGGCAGGATGAACACCCGCACCACGTCGCCGCCCATCAGCTGGAACAGTTGCTGCGCACCCTGCCAGTCGATGTCGAACAGCACGTCGCGGCCCGAACGCAGCATCGCATCCACCGGCGCCTTGGGCGTGCCGTAGCGCTGGTCGAACACGTGCGCCCATTCCAGGAACTCGTTGTTCGCGACCATCGCGCGGAACGTGTCGGTATCGGTGAAGTGATAATCCTTGCCGTCTTCCTCGCCCGGGCGGATGCCGCGCGTGGTGTAGGACACTGACATATCGAGACCGTCATCGGCCTTCAGCAGCTTGCGGGCGATGGTCGACTTGCCGGCGCCCGAAGGCGAGGAAAGGACGAACAGCACGCCCCGTCTGCGGAAACCGTGGGGATCTTCGGGGTGCTCGGCCATGCGCGCTAGTGGCGGAGGAGTCGGGCGCGCGTCAAGCCGAGTCGCGCCCTACCAGTAGCGGGTTCGCGTCCGGCGGCGGAAAAACAGCCGCCAGACGCCCAGAATCCCGAGCAGCAGCCAGCCGAACCGCCCGCCGCGCCGCACCACGCGATCGGTTGCGACTCCGAACAGCGCGCCCTTGATGCCGCCGCGGCCGTCGCGGCGGTCGATCCGGTTGCCGATAAAGGCCGCGAGGAGGGAGCGAATCACTCCGCTGCCTCCAGCGCAGGCGCGTCCCCGGCGAAGCGATTGCGGAGGTAGCGGGCCAGCAGCACGCCGCCACCGATCAGGATTGCGGCGGGCAGGACGCGCTTGCCGGTTTCGTACACCGCGACGCCGGTGAGTGCGCCGAGCGTCCCGCCCTCGCCGTCTCGCTTGTCGATGGCGTGGCCGATCCAGCCTGCGATTGCCTTGCCGATCATGTGTGTCTCCCGCTGAGTTTAAGCTCAAGCGCGGGAGACGGTCACAAGTTCCTTTACCGGCCGATCATCGTCTCGGGGCGGACATATTGGTCGAAGGTCGCTTCATCGACGAGGCCGAGTTCGAGGCCCGCTTCCTTCAGCGTCTGACCCTTTTCGTGCGCGTACTTCGCGATCTTGGCCGAATTGTCGTAACCGATCGCGGGCGCCAGCGCCGTCACCAGCATCAGCGAGCGATCGACCAGATCCTTGATCTGCGCCTCGTTCGCCTCGATCCCGTCGACGCAGCGCTCGGCAAAGCTGACCATGCCGACCGACAGCAGGTCGATCGAGCGCAGCACGTTCGCACCGATCAGCGGCATGAACACGTTGAGCTCGAAATGGCCCTGCATCCCGCCGACGGTGACGGCCTGATTGTTGCCGATCACCTGCGCCGCGACCATCGTCAGCGATTCGCACTGGGTCGGATTGACCTTGCCCGGCATGATCGAGCTGCCCGGTTCGTTGGCCGGGAGCGACAGCTCGCCGAGACCCGAACGCGGCCCGGAGCCGAGGAAGCGGATATCGTTGGCGATCTTGTTGAGCGCCACCGCCAGCGTGCTGAGCGCGCCCGAGAAGAAGACGAGGCCGTCCTTGGCCGCCAATTGCTCGAACTTGTTCGGCGCGGGCTCGAATGCCTGACCGGCGATGTCACTGATCGCCGCCGACATATCCTCGGCCCAGCCCTCCGGCGCGTTCAGCCCGGTGCCGACCGCGGTGCCGCCGATGGCGAGCTTGCGCAGGTTCCCGTTCAGCGCACCCTCGATCCGCGCCTTGGCGCTGATGAGCTGCGCCGCATAACCACCAAATTCCTGCCCCAGCGTCAGCGGGGTCGCATCCTGCGTGTGGGTGCGGCCGATCTTGATGATGTGATCCCAGGCCTCGGCCTTGGCGACCAGCGACGCGGTCAGCTGGTCGAGCGCGGGGATCAGCGTCTTGTAGGTCGCGACCACCGCCGCGACGTGCAGCGCGGTCGGGAAGCTGTCGTTGGACGACTGGCTCATGTTCACATGGTCGTTCGGATGCACCGGCGACTTGCCGCCCTTGGTGCCCGCCAGCACGAAATTGGCACGGCCCGCGATCACTTCGTTGACGTTCATGTTGGTCTGGGTGCCGCTGCCCGTCTGCCAGATCACCAGCGGAAACTGATCGTCCAGCGTGCCCGCAACGATCTCCTGCGCCGCCGATTCGATGGCGTCGGCGATCTTGGCATCCATGCCATGCTTGCGGTTCACGCGCGCGGCGGCCTGCTTCACGATCGCCTGGGCATGGACGATGCCCAGCGGCATCCGCTCCTGCGAACCGAACGGGAAATTCTCGATCGAGCGCTGGGTCTGTGCGCCCCAATAGCAATCCGCGGGAACTTCGATCGCGCCGATCGAATCGGTTTCGGTGCGGGTGCTGGTCACATGGCTCTCCATAGGCAACGCCGGATTGGGGCAGATTTGGCCGCTCCCTTGGCCGCGCACCGGCGCGGGATCAAGCAAGTTTGTGTTGGGCCATCCGCTCGTAATAGGGCCGCGCCGCCTCCGCGACGGGCTTGAGCGCATCGGGCAGGTCGTCGAACGTCGCCAGCCGCGCGGGCGGATTGAAGCCGGTCGACCGCTCGACCGCATCATACCATGCCGGTGCCCACACCCCGTCCGATGCGCGGCGGCCCGCCGGCCAGCTCAGCATCTTCTCCGAAAAGGGAATGCCCAGCGCATCGCACAGGGCGGAAAGCGCGGCGCGGGGATCGGCCAGCACGTCGCTGCCCTCGATCACCGGCGGCGCCTTGCCCGTCCGTTCGGCGACGCGATCGAAGATCTCGTTCTGGCGGACCACGCCGATATCGTCGAGTGTCACCACGGTGCGCTTGGCGAGGTACGACGCCAGCACCTGTTCGGGCGGACGGATCAGGAAGGCATTGGTGCAGGCATCCATCCAGTCGAGCCCGAATTCGGGCAGCATGTGGTGGCACATCTGCTTCTGATACCAGACCGGGCTGCCGCCGGGCGCCGGGCCGGTCATCGCATCGGCGACCTCGCGCCAGTCATTGGGTTGCGAGGCGATCACTTCCTCGAACATCGGATGTTGCGCGCCCGTCTTCGCGAGGAAGGCGGCATAGAAAGGCTCGTCGCTGACGTCAGTATCGTCGCGATTCTCGAACGCGCGCATCATCGCGGTCGAGATGTTGCGGGGGCCAGACCACATGGCAATGCGCACAGTCACAGAAGCGGATTCGCGGCGGCGTCCGCGTCCTTCATGGCTTCATAGGCAGCGGCGATCGCCCGCGTCACCGGACCGTTCACCTGCCGCATCTTCTGGCCGTCGATCGAGCGGACCGGCGTGATCCCGCCCATCGTGCCGGTGACGAAGGCTTCCTCGGCGGCGAGGACGTGGCGCAGCGGGACGCTGCATTCGAGCACCGGCGCGGCGCCCGCGCGGCACGCGGCGATGACGTTGTCGCGGGTGATGCCGTTGAAGCAGTAGCTGCCGGTCGAGGTCTCCACCCGCCCGTCGCGCACCCAAAAGAAGTTGGTCGCGTTGCAGCTCGCCACTTGCCCGTGCGGATCGAGCATCAGCGCTTCGTCGGCCTCGGGATCGATGTCGATCGCTTCGATCAGCGCGCGGATCAGGTTGAGGCGGCTGTGCGAATTGAGCCGCATGTCGAACGTATCGGGCCGCGAAGTCCGCGTGGTGACGCTGCGCAGCGCGAGACCGCCACCGGGCAGCGGCGGCTTGGTCTTGTATTCGGCGGTGATCGCCAGCGTGGCGCGGCCCAGCGCGTTTCGCGGATCCTGATTGATCGTCGCCTTCAGCCCGCGCGTGACCATCAGGCGAAGATGCCCGCCATCGGTCATGCCATTGGCGACGATCAGTTCGCGCAGCGCCGCCCGCATCTCGTCGCGGGTCAGGCCGACATCGATCCTGATCGCCGCCGCGCCCGCATAGAGCCGGTCGAGATGCGCATCGAGGAACAGCAGGGCGCGCTTGTGCAGCCTCAGCCCCTCCCACACCCCGTCGCCCATCCCGAACCCCGCGTCGAAGATCGAGACGCGTGCCTCCCCGGTCGGCACGAGCGCGCCGTTCAGATGGACGAGCAGATTCGCGTTGCGCGGATCGGGAGCGAAATCCTGGCTGCCGGGCATGGAACGATCAATCCCCCTCCAACAGCCGCCGGGCAATCAGCGCCGGATCACTTCTTCCGCTTGAAATCCACCGAGACGACGTTCGAGCCATCGTCGGCCGGCGTGATCGTCGGGCCGTCATTCTCGGCCTCGTCGTGCGGCTCGGGCTCGTCCGGGCCTTCCTGCGCCTGGAAGCGCAGTTCGAAATTGACAGCCGGATCGTGGAAGCCGGTGATCGCCGAGAAGGGGATGTTCAGCGTCGCGGGCACCTGATTGAAGGTCAGGCCGACCGAGAAGCGTTCGTCATCGACCCGCAGGTCCCAGAATTTGTGCTGGAGGACGATGGTCATCTCGTCCGGGAAGCGCTCGATCAGCCGCTGCGGAATTTCGACACCGGGGACCTGGGTCTTGAAGGTGATATAAAAATGGTGCGTGCCGGGCAGGGCCTGGCTGGACGCAACAGAGCCGAGAACACGGCCGACAACTGCGCGCAGGGCCTCCTGCACGATCTCGTCATAGGGAATCAAACTGTCGGGCACGGTACCGGTCATGGCCCCTTGGGTAGCGGTTCGCGCCATCGGGTCAAGCGGGTCGAACGCACGAGCTTGTTCGCGGCCAAGCAACGCTATTTTGCGCAGGATGACATGGGCGCTATGGGGGCGGCATGCGTACCGCCACGATCAGCCGCAAGACGAGCGAGACTTCGATCGACGTCTCCGTGAATCTCGATGGAACCGGAAATTACCGGATTTCGACTGGAATCGGCTTTTTCGATCATATGCTGGAGCAACTCGCCAAGCATTCGCTGATCGATCTCGATGTGAAGACGGTCGGAGATCTGCATATCGATCAGCACCACACCGTTGAGGATACCGGCATCGCGATCGGCGAAGCCGTGGCGCAGGCGCTGGGCGACAAGCGCGGCATCCGCCGCTACGCCGACGCGCTCTCGCCGATGGACGAGACGCTGACCCGCGTCGCGATCGACATTTCCGGGCGCCCCTACACCGTGTTCAAGACCGAGTTCAGCCAGAAGAAGCTGGGGGAGATGGACACCGAGATGTTCGAGCACTGGTTCCAGTCGTTCGCGCAGGCGGCGGGCATCACGCTGCACGTCGAGACTTTGTACGGCACCAATAATCACCACATCGCGGAAAGCGCGTTCAAGGGCCTCGCCCGTGCACTGCGCGAAGCGGTGGAGATCGATCCGCGCAAGGCCGGCGTGATCCCCAGCACCAAGGGTGTGCTGTGATGTTCGTCGTGCTGCTCACCTACGTCGCGGACCTTGCCGAAGTGGATGCCTGCCTTCCCGAGCATGTCGAATGGCTGAAGGCCGGGCTTGCCGACGGCACGCTGCTGATCGCCGGACGGCAGGTGCCGCGCACCGGCGGTGTGCTGATCGCGCGAAGCGAAAGCCGCGAGGCAGCCGAAGTATGGGCGGGGAGCGATCCGTTCGTGCTGCGTGGCGTCGCGACCGCCGAGGTGGTTGAGTTCAACACCTCGTTCCTCGCGCCCGGACTTTCGGCGCTCAAGGAATGACCATCGCGCTGATCGATTACGGCGCGGGCAACCTCCATTCGGTCCATAATGCGCTCAAGGCAGCGGGAGCTTCCGATATCGATGTGACGGCGGACCCGGCCGCGGTGCTGCGCGCGGACCGCGTCGTGCTGCCCGGCGTCGGCGCGTTCGGCGCGTGCGCCAGCGGGCTGCGCGGGATCGAAGGCATGACCGATGCGCTCGACCGGCGCGTACGTCGCGACGGCGCGCCCTTCCTCGGCGTCTGTGTCGGTATGCAGCTGATGGCCGATACCGGCGAGGAACTCGGCGTGCATCAGGGGCTTGGCTGGATCGCGGGCACCGTCCGCGCCCTGCCCCCCTCGCCCGGCGTTCGCGTGCCGCATATGGGCTGGAACGATGTCGTGCCGGTTGCCGATCACCCGCTGATCGAGCGCGGCGAAGCCTATTTCCTGCACAGCTTCGCCTTTGAGGGCGAGCATGTGCTGGCAACGACCGATCATGGCGGCACCGTCACCGCCGCGATCGGCCGCAACAATATGATCGGCGTCCAGTTCCACCCCGAAAAGAGCCAGCGCTACGGCATCGCACTGATGGAAAGGTTTCTCGCATGGCGCCCCTGATCGTTTTCCCCGCCATCGACCTGAAGGGCGGACAGGTGGTGCGTCTCGCCGAAGGCGATATGGATCGCGCGACCGTCTATGGCGACGATCCCGCCGCGCAGGCCGCCGCCTTCATGGCCGCCGGCGCGAGCCATCTCCATGTGGTGGACCTCGACGGTGCGTTCGCGGGTGAATCGGTCAACGGCGCGGCGGTGGGCGCAATCCTCCAGGCGTTCGCCGGCAAGGTCCAGTTGGGCGGCGGCATCCGGTCGCGCGAATCGGTCGAACATTGGCTCGATCTGGGCGTCAATCGCGTGGTGATCGGCACCGCAGCGCTCGAAAATCCCGAACTGGTCCGCGAAGCCGCACGCGACAATCCCGGCCGGATCGTCGTCGCGGTCGATGCGCGCGATGGCATGGTCGCGACGCGCGGCTGGGCCGATGTGTCCACCGTCAGCGTGGTCGAACTGGCGAAGCGGTTCGAGGATGCCGGCGTCGCCGCCCTGCTCTTCACCGATGTCGGCCGCGACGGGCTGCTCAAGGGCTGCAATGTCGAGGCAACCGTGGCGCTGGCCCGCGCAGTGTCGATTCCCGTCATCGCCAGCGGCGGCGTGACCGATGTGCGCGACATCGAACTGCTCCGCCCGCATGTGGCAGACGGGATCGAAGGCGTCATCACCGGCCGGGCGCTGTATGACGGGCGGCTGGGGTTGCGTGAAGCGATCGAGGCTGCGGCTTCTTCTCCCTCTCCCCTCCGGGAAGAGGGTCGGGGAGAGGGGCAAGAACCGTGACCTGCCCGCACTTCCCCTCTCCCAACCCTCTCCCCGGAGGGGAGAGCGCTTTGTGACCGTCCGCGCGCGCGTCATCCCATGCCTCGACGTGTCCAACGGACGCGTGGTGAAGGGCGTCAACTTCGTCGATCTGATCGACGCGGGCGATCCGGTCGAACAGGCCCGCGCCTATGACGCGGCCGGCGCGGACGAGCTGTGCTTCCTCGATATCGGCGCCAGCCATGAGGGCCGCGACACGATCGTCGATGTCGTGCGCCGCACCGCCGAGGTGTGCTTCATGCCGCTGACCGTGGGCGGCGGAGTGCGCAGCGTCGACGATGCGCGCGCGCTGTTGCTGGCGGGCGCGGACAAGGTGGCGGTCAATTCCGCCGCCGTCTCGCGGCCCGAGGTCGTGGCCGAGATCGCCGACCGGATGGGCAGCCAGTGCGTCGTCGCTTCGGTCGATGCGCGGCGCAGCCAGGGGCGTTGGGAAGTCTTCACGCATGGTGGCCGCCGCGCGACGGGAATCGACGCGGTCGAGCATGCGCTGAACCTCGCGCGCTTGGGCGCGGGGGAGATCCTTGTCACCTCGATGGACCGCGACGGGACCCGCGACGGCTATGATCTCGAGCTGATCCGCACCATCGCCGATCAGGTGACCGTGCCGGTGGTCGCGTCGGGTGGCGTGGGCAATCTCCAGCATCTGGTCGAGGGCATTCGCGACGGCCATGCCAGCGCAGTGCTTGCCGCCTCGATCTTCCATTTCGGCGAAGCGAGCATCGCCGACGCCCATGCCGCGCTGGCGGCAGCGGGGATTCCGGTTCGCGCTTAACGATTTCGTGGCGACCGGCGCGCTATGACGCCGCTATGCTCCGCTACGTCCTGCCCCTGCTGATCGCCGCCCCCGCCTTCGCCGAAGACGCGCATAGCGGCGTCGCGGGCACGCGATCGATGCCCGAGCTGTCCGACTTCGCTCTGTTCGCCTGCGCGGTGTTCGGTGTGTGGTTCGTCCGCCGGGCGATGCGCGCGAAGTTCCGCAAGGCCAAAGCCGAAGCGCAGGATTGACAGGATCGCCCGGCTCGCTCAGCCGGAAATCATGGATCCGCTGAACGCCCTCGAACTCGTCATCCGCGAACGCCGCACCGGCGATCCGGCCTCTTCCTATGTCGCCAAGCTGACGTCGAAGGGCCGCGCCAAGGTCGCGCAGAAGCTGGGCGAGGAAGCCACCGAAACCGTGATCGCGGCGATCCAGAACGATCCGATCGCGCTGACCAGCGAAGCCGCGGACCTGCTGTTCCACCTGCTCGTCCTCCTCGCCGACGCCGGCCTGACGCTCGACGATGTCCGCGCGGAGCTGGTGCGGCGCGAGGGCGTTTCGGGACTCGACGAGAAGGCCAGCCGACATGCCGATTGACGCCACCCAGCCTTACGATCCCAACAACATCTTCGCGAAGATCCTGCGCGGCGAGATTCCGTCGAAACGCGTCTATGAGGATGAACACGCCCTCGCCTTTCACGACATCAACCCTCAGGCGCCGCACCATATCCTGGTGATTCCCAAGGGGCCTTACGTGTCGTGGGACGATTTCTCGGCAAAGGGCAGCGACGCCGAGATCGCCGGGTTCGTCCGCGCAGTGGGCGTCATCGCGCGCGAAGCGGGGATGGTCGAGCCGGGTTACCGGCTGCTCGCCAATATCGGCGCCGACGGGGGGCAGGAGGTGCCGCACCTTCATGTCCACCTGTTCGCGGGCAAGCGGCTGGGGCCGATGCTGATGCGCTGAGCCGCCGCGCAACTGTTATAAAATTATTGCGCCCCTTCGATTTGCGGTTAGGTTTCGCCCCAATCATCATTCCGGAACGCGTATCCGGACAGGGGGAACCTCATGGCATCAGCACCTAATAAGGGAATTGTGGGGCGCATGTTCGCCCGCAAGTCCATCGCGCAAGTGCAGCGCGAAACTGCATCCAGCGAATTGAAACGCACGCTCGGCAAGTGGAATCTGCTGCTGCTGGGCATCGGCTGCATCATCGGCGCGGGCATCTTCGTCCGCACCGGCAGCGCCGCGGCGCTCCATGCCGGCCCCGCCGTGCTGCTTTCGTTCGTCGTCGCCGGCATCGTCTGCGCCTTTGCAGGCCTTTGCTATGCCGAGCTTTCCTCGACGCTGCCGGTTTCCGGCTCCGCCTATACCTATGGCTACACCACGCTCGGCGAGTTCATCGCATGGGTGATGGGCGTGCTGCTCCTCCTCGAATATGGCATCGCGGCCTCGGTGGTCGCGGTCGGCTGGGCGGGGTATGTCGTCAGCCTGCTTGGCGATTTCGGGCTGCACATACCGCTCCAGTTCACCGGTCCGGCCGGTCATGTCCTGATGAAGGACGGCGCGCCGGTGCTGGTCGACGGGCAGACCGTCACCACCATCTTCAATCTGCCCGCCTTCCTGATCTGCATCGCGCTCGCGCTGCTGCTGGTCGTCGGCGTGTCGGAATCGGCCAAGGTCAACAACGTCATCGTCGCGATCAAGGTTAGCGTGCTCACCGCGTTCATCGTCGTCGGCGGCCTGATCGTGCTGTCGAAGTTCGGCGAGCTTTCGGCCGCGCACTGGGTGCCGTTCATCCCGGAGAACCAGGGTGACGGCAAGTTCGGCGTGGACGGCATCATGCGCGCCGCGTCGATCGTGTTCTTCGCCTATATCGGCTTCGAAGCGGTTTCGACCGCGGGTCAGGAAGCCAAGGATCCGGGCAAGGACATGCCGTTCGGCATCATCGGTTCGCTGGTCGTCTGCACCGTGATCTACATGCTCGTCGCGGCGATCATGACGCTGCTGGTGCCCTATGCCTCGCTCAACGTGCCGGATCCGGTCGCGGTGGTCGTGGACAGCTTCGGCGCGCAGTGGGCGTGGCTGGCGAAGACGATCAAGATCGGCGCGATCATCGGCCTCACCTCGGTGGTGCTGGTGCTGATGTACGCCCAGACGCGCATCTTCTACACGATGGCGCGCGACGGCCTGCTGCCGAAGGTCTTCTCGACCGTCCACCCGAAGTTCAAGACGCCGTGGGTCAACACGCTGGTCGTCGGCCTGCTCACCGCGGTCGCCGCGGGCTTCTTCGACATCAACGTGCTGGGCGACATGACTTCGGTCGGCACGCTCGCGGCCTTCGCGATCGTCTGCCTCTCGGTCATCTACCTGCGCCGCTCGGCGCCGGAACTGCCGCGCGGCTTCAAGGTGCCCTTCTATCCGATCACGCCGATCCTCGGCATCCTGTCGTGCATCTACCTGATCACGACGGTGCCGGTGCCGGTGCTGATGTTCTTCGTCTGGTACATGCTGGGCGGGATCGTACTCTACTTCGTGTACGGCATCTGGAACTCGAACCTGCAGAAGGGCGAGGATCAGGACGATGCGCCGGACATGGGCGAGTATGTCGCCCCGGTCGGCGAGCAGCCGTAAGGCAAGCGCCATCGCAAACGAGAATGGGCCGGGGGAAACCCCGGCCCTTTTTCATTGGTTGAGGCAGGCAGCGTTCACGTCAATAAGGAGGCATGCCCAAAGCCGTCCGACTATTGCCGCATGATCCGCACTGGGCCGCGCTTGCCGATGCGGAAGCCGAACGAATCCGCGTCGCGATCCCGATCGCTGTGACCATCCATCATATCGGATCGACATCGATCCCCGGTATTGCCGCCAAGCCCATCATCGACCTGCTGGGCGTAGGCGAGAGCCTGACCGGGCTCGACACGACGCGCGCGGCGATGGAGAAGATCGGCTATCGATGGCGCGGGGAATATGGGCTGCCCGGCCGCCGCTATTGCACCCTGACGGCACCAGATACCGGCGAGCGCCGCGTCAATTTCCACAGCTACGCCGGCGGCGATCCATCGATTCAGCGACACCTGGCGTTTCGCGACCATCTTCGCGCCACTCCAGGTCTCGCCGCAGAATATGAGCGGCTCAAGCTCGACTGCGCGGCTCGCAATGCCGCCAGCATCGACGATTATTGCGACTGCAAGGATGCGTGGATCAAACGCGTGGAAGCCGAAGCGGTGGCGGCTTTCGGCTGACCGCAAATGAAAAGAGCCGGGGAATTACCCCCGGCCCTCTTCGTCATCGGCTTGTCCGGGTTCAGCCCAGAACCTTGTCCACCAGCGCCTTGAGGTCAGCTTCGGGACGCGCGCCGTAATGCTGGATGATCTCCGCCGCGCAGATCGCGCCGAGGCGGAGCGAGGCTTCGACACCGAGGCCCTTGGCCTGACCGTGGAGAAAGCCCGCCGCGAACAGATCGCCCGCGCCCGTGGTGTCGACGACCTTCTCGATCGGCTCGGCACCCACCGCGACACGCTCGCCGCCGGTCAGCGCGATCGCGCCCTTCTCCGAACGGGTCACCACCAGCAGCGGCACCTTGCCCGAGATATGCTCGATCGCGGCTTCGAACTCGTCCTTCTCGCACAGGGCGAGCAGTTCGTTCTCGTTGGCGAACAGGATGTCGATCAGGCCATCCGCGATCAGCTGGCGGAAGTCGCCGCCGTGGCGCGAGATGCAGAACACGTCCGAAAGCGTGAAGGCGACCTTGCGGCCATTGGCGCGGGCGATGTCGATCGCCTTGCGCATCGCGGCGCGGGGCTCTTCGGGATCCCACAGATAGCCTTCGAGATACAGGATCGCGCCGCTGGCGATCACGCCTTCGTCGAGCGCGCTGGCCGGCAGGAACTGCGACGCGCCGAGGAAGGTGTTCATCGTGCGCTGGCCGTCCGGCGTCACGAAGATCAGGCAGCGCGCGGTGGTCGGGTCTCCGCTACGCACTTCGGTGCCGAAATCGACGCCGGCGGCGCGGATGTCATGAGCGAAGACCGTGCCGAGCTGATCGTCGGCGACCTGACCGATAAACGCGCACTTGCCGCCCATCGCGGCGATGCCGGCGACGGTGTTGGCGGCCGATCCGCCCGAGACTTCGCGGCCCGGACCCATCTTCGCATAGAGCGCATCGGCTTCCTGCGGCGAGAACATGAGCTGCATCGAGCCCTTGGCGACGCCGATTTCCTCGATGAAGGAATCCTCGGCCTGCGAAAGAATATCGACGATCGCGTTGCCGATCGCGACGACGTCATAGGTGGCTGCTGTCACCGGAAACTCCAAATAGGTTGCGCGAAAGCGCTAGGCGAAGGCAAAGGAGAGCGCAATGATCCACGCCCTGTTCCTTTCCTTCGGACAATTGCTCGACGGGCGCGTGGCGGCGGTGTTCCTCAAGTCGCTGGTGCTGACCGCTTTGCTGTTCGCGGCGGCCGGGGTCGGCCTGTGGTGGGGACTGCACTGGCTGACCGACAATTACGGCGCGTGGATCGGCATCTCCCGCGAAGGCGGGGTGGTCGCCGACATCATGACCATCGTGGTGATGCTGTTCGCCTGGTGGCTGCTGTTCCGCGCGATCGCGATCGGCGTGATCGGCATCTTCGCCGACGAAGTCGTCGCGGCGGTGGAGGCGAAACATTACCCCCAGGCGCATGCGATGGCACGCGACGTGCCCTTCGCGCGTTCGGTGGCGATGGGACTTCGGGCCGGGCTGCGCATCATCCTCATCAACCTGCTGTTCGCGCCGCTCTATATCGTGCTGCTGGTGACCGGCGTGGGGACGGCGATCGCCTTCTTCCTCGTCAACAGCTGGCTGCTGGGGCGCGACCTTGGCGACATGGTCGCGGCGCGGCACATGCCCTATGGCGAGCTCCCCCAATGGCGGCGGCGCACCAGCCTGCGCCGTTTCGTGCTGGGATCGGTGGGCACCGGGGTGATGCTGGTGCCGGTGCTCAACCTGCTGGGGCCGATCCTGGGCGCGGCGATGGCAACCCATGCCTATCATCTCGGCCAGATCAAACGCGGTCCGACCAATTCCGGAAAGACCAAATGAGAGCCTTTGCCCTCCTGCTGATCGCCCTTCCCCTCGCGGCGTGCGGCGGCGCGACCGGTGAGATCGCCCGCCCCGCGCGGGCGGCCGGGCCGGTTCCGATACCAGTGACGCCCACGGCGATGGCCGCCGGGCTCGACCGGGTGCACGGCCAGCCCGCCGCTCGGCTGATCGCGACCTTCGGCAAGCCGCAGATCGACCTGACCGAAGGCGCGGGGCGCAAGCTCCAGTTCGCCGGGCCGATCTGCGTGCTCGACGCCTATCTCTACCCGAAGGGCCGCAACGAAGCGGTGGTGACGCATATCGACGCGCGCCAGCGCGACGGCAGCCCGATCGATCCCGCGAGCTGCGTCGCCGCGTTGCAGAAACAGTGAGCGAAGACCGGGCCTGCGTCGATCTGCGCGGCCCGTTCGCCGGAACCTCCGGCCATCTCGACGCGCCCTATTGGCAGACGCCGATGCCGGTGATCGATCGGATGCTCAATCTGGCCGAGGCTGGCCCGGGCGATACGCTGATCGATCTGGGCTGCGGCGACGGGCGGATCGTGATCGCGGCGGCAAAGCGCGGCGCGCGGGCGATCGGTGTGGATATCGACGCGGCGCGGATCGCGGAGGCCGAAGCGGCGGCGCGGGAAGCCGGTGTCGCGGATCTGACCGCATTCCGTTGCGAAGACCTGTTCGCGACGCGGCTGGAGGAAGCGAGCATCGTCTCGCTCTATCTCGCGGGCCATGTGAACCGGATGCTGGCGCCCCGGCTAAGGGCCGAGCCCAGGCCCGGCGCGCGGATCATCGGCTATTGCTTCCCCATGCCCGACTGGCCGCCCGAGGTGAGCGAGACGTTCGAGCATGTAGCGCTCAGCCTGTGGCGAGTGCCGCCCCGCCCGTAAGCCGCGCCAGCGCCCATTCGGCTGCTTCACGTACAACTGCGTCATCGTCCGCCAGCAATCGCCGAACCGGCTCGACCAGTCCCGCATCCCCGCTGTTACCCGCCGCGATCAGGCAGTTGCGGACCATCCGGTCGCGGCCGATCCGCTTGATCGGCGAACCGGAGAAGACCTGCCGGAACCCGGCATCGTCCAGCGCGAGCAATTCGGACAGTTCCGGCGCGACCAGTTCCGCGCGGGGGGCGAAAGCGAGATTGGCCTGCGCGGCGGCGGCGAACTTGTTCCACGGGCACACCGCGAGGCAATCGTCGCAGCCATAGATGCGGTTGCCCATCGCTTCGCGGAATTCGTGGGGGATCGGCCCCTTATGCTCGATCGTTAAATACGAGATGCAGCGTCGCGCATCGAGGCGGAACGGCGCGGGGAAGGCATTGGTCGGGCACGCCGACTGGCACGCCTCGCAACTCCCGCAGGTCTCGACCCCGCGCCGGTCGGGCTCGAGCTCGAGGGTGGTGTAGATCGCACCGAGGAACAACCAGCTGCCGTGGGTGCGGCTGACGAGGTTGGTATGCTTGCCCTGCCAGCCCAGCCCGGCCGCTTCGGCCAGCGGCTTCTCCATCACCGGCGCGGTGTCGACGAACACCTTCAGGTCGGATGGCGACTGTTCGACGATCCACCGCGCCAGCGCCTTGAGCGCGCGCTTCACCACATCGTGATAATCCGCGCCCTGCGCATAGACCGAGATGCGCCCGCGATCGCCCTGTTCGGCCAGCGCGAGCGGATCGACGGCAGGCGCATAGCTCATGCCGAGCGAGATGACCGAACGCACTTCGGGCCACAGGCCGGCGGGGCTTTCGCGGTGATGCGCGCGCTCCTCCATCCAGATCATCGAGCCGTGCTTGCCCTCGGCCAGCCATTCGCGCAGCCGCGCGCCCGATTGCGGCGCGACATCGGCGCGCGCGATCCCGCAATCGGCGAACCCCAGTTCCGCCGCCTTCACCTTGATTTGCGCTTCGAGTGACTTGTGCTGCTCCACACCCACCCGCTACCAGAAGTGAAGAGAAGGAGTCATTTCGTTTGAGCAGCGTGCTGGCCGTTAGCGCCAAGGGTCTGGTGAAGCGCTTCGGCGATCGCCGCGTGGTCGATGGCGTGGACATCGCTGTGCGCAAGGGGCTGATCTACGGGGTGCTCGGGCCCAACGGCGCGGGCAAGACCACCACACTGCGCATGCTGCTTGGCATTATCGAGCCCGATGGCGGCGAGCGGATGCTGCTGGGCCGCAACCGTCCGCGCGAGGCCAGCGACGAGGTCGGCTATCTGCCCGAGGAACGCGGCCTTTATCCCGGCATGAAGTGCAGGGACGCAATCGCCTTCATGGGCGCGCTGCGCGGCTTGCCGTGGCGCGAGGGACGCAAGCGCGCGGAGAAACTGCTGACCGACGCCGGCCTCGGCCATGCGATCGACGAAAAGATCCGCAAGCTCTCCAAGGGCATGGCCCAGCTCGTCCAGCTGCTCGGATCGGTCGTCCACGAACCCGAATTGCTGGTGCTCGACGAGCCCTTTTCGGGCCTCGATCCGGTCAATCAGGAGAAGCTCGAAAAGCTGATCCTCGCCCAGCGCGACCGCGGCGCGACGATCCTGTTCTCGACCCATGTCATGGCCCATGCCGAGCGGCTGTGCGACCGGCTGTCGATCATCGCCGGCGGCAAGGTCCGCTTCGAAGGCACCGTCGCCGACGCGCGCGCCACCCTGCCCTTCAAGGCGCATTACACGCCGCATCATCATGCCGATGGCCTGCGCGCGCTGCTGCCCGCCGACGCCGAGCGCGATGGCGAGGACAGCTGGCGCTTCAACGTACCGCGCGAAGGGATCGAGCCGCTGCTGGTGAAACTGATCGAAGCCGGGCACGGCATTTCGGGCCTGTCGATCGAGCGCCCCGGCCTGCACGACGCCTTCGTCCGCATCGTCGGCCCCGACGCCCTGAGGGATATCGGGCGCGACGCCGGTCCCGATGCGCTGACGGAGGATGCGGCATGAGCAAGTTCCGCCGCGCCGCGCGCCAGACGCTGACGATCGCCCGCCGCGATTTCACCGCGACAGTGTTCACGCCCACCTTCCTGCTGTTCCTGCTGGCGCCGCTGATCATGCTCAGCTTCGGCCTGATCGGCGGGCTTGGCGCGAACAGCGTTTCGAACAGCGGGGAAGCCAAGCAGCGCATGGTGGTGATCGCACCCGCCGGGCAAATCCCCGCGCTGACCGAGATCGACAAGCAGATGCGCCTGCTGTTCCCCGCGACCGCGCGGCCGCTGCTGCGCGTCGAGATGCCGCAGGGCGATGCGGCGCGCCAGGCCCGCGCGATGTTCGACCGCAAGGATTTCGAAGCCGCGGCGGTGATGTTCGGCCCGCTGGAAAAGCCCCGCATCCTGCGCGGCACCAATTCCTGGCGCGAGGCCGCCTATCTGGGGCAACTCGCCGAGCAGACGCTGCGCGCCGAAAAGGCCGGCGGCACCGCCCGGCTCAGCGCACCCGACATCGAAGTGATCACTCGCGCCGAGGCGTCTTCCAGCGGCAAGGGGCAGGCTGCCTATTTCGCGGTGTTCGGCATCTTCTTCCTTACCCTGCTGCTCGCGGGTCAGGCGGTCGGCACGATGGCCGAGGAGCGTTCGAACAAGGTGATCGAAGTGCTGGCCGCCGCGATCCCGCTGGAAAGCGTGTTTCTGGGCAAGCTGATCGGCATGTTCGGCGTCGCCGTGCTGTTCCTCGCTTTCTGGGGAACGCTGATCGGCAATGGCGCGAAACTGATGCCGATGGAGATGCTGCGCGGCTTCGCCGATATCGGCCCGGCCGTGGGCGGGCCGATGTTCGTCCTGTTGTTCGTCGGCTATTTCACCATGTCGTACATGCTGCTGGGTGCGGTGTTCCTCAGCGTCGGCGCGCTCGCCTCGACCCAGCGCGAGATCCAGATGCTGTCGCTGCCGATCACCATCCTGCAGGTCGGCATGTTCGCCTTCGCGTCGTTCGGCGCGGCGAGCCCGGACGGCTTCTGGGCGCTGGCGTCGGAGATCTTCCCGTTCAGCTCGCCGATGGCGATGGCCGGGCGCGCGGCAAACTCGCCGGAGCTGTGGCCGCACGCGCTGGCGCTGGGCTGGCAGCTGCTGTGGGTCGGCATCACCGTGACCATCGGCGCGCGGGTGTTCCGCCGCGGGGTGCTCAAATCGGGCAATGCGCCGTTCAAGCCGTTCGGGCGGAAGAAAACGGCCGGCCCCGCCTGACCGGGCGGCCGGCGCAACCCTATTGACACACATGTCAGTTAAGGGCCTACTCCGGAAAAACGTGGAGAGGCCCGATGGCGACGCTTGCGACCGAGACTCAGGGACAAGTCGATCCGCTCGATATGAGCCGGCCCGAACTGTATCGCGACGACACCTGGCACGAGCCGTTCCGCGAGCTGCGCGAGAAGGCGCCGGTCTATTATACGGAGCATAGCGGCTTCGGCCCCTTCTGGTCGGTCTCCACCTACAAGCCGATCGTCCATATCGAATCGCTGCCCGAGGTCTTCTCGTCCGAGGCAGGCGGCATCACCATCGCCGACATGCAGGAAGGCGATATCAAGATGCCGATGTTCATCGCGATGGACCGGCCCAAACATACCGGCCAGCGCCGCACCGTCGCCCCCGCCTTCACGCCCAGCGAAATGGTGCGGATGAGCGACAATATCCGCACCCGCACCGCCGAGATTCTCGATTCGGTGCCGGTGGGCGAGGAATTCGACTGGGTCGACCGCGTCTCGATCGAACTGACCACCCAGATGCTGGCGATCCTGTTCGACTTTCCGTGGGAGGACCGGCGCAAGCTGACCTACTGGTCCGACTGGGCCGGCGATATCGAGATGGCCAAGGACCCGGTGCTGAAGGAAAAGCGCCGCGAGATCCTGTTCGAATGCGCCGCCTATTTCGGCAATCTGTGGCAGGGCAAGATCGGCAAGGAGCCGACCCCGGACCTGATCTCGATGATGATCCATTCGGATGCGATGAGCCACATGGATCAGATGGAGTTCCTCGGGAACCTGATCCTGCTGATCGTCGGCGGCAACGACACCACCCGCAATTCGATGAGCGCCTATGCCTGGGGACTGAACCAGTTTCCGGACGAGCGCGCCAAGCTGGAAGCCAATCCGGGCCTGATCGCCAATGCCACGCAGGAGATCATCCGCTGGCAGACCCCGCTCGCCCATATGCGCCGCACCGCGACGCAGGACACCGAAGTGGAAGGCGTGAAGATCCGCGAGGGCGACAAGCTGGCGCTCTGGTATCTCTCGGCCAATCGCGACGAGAGCGTGTTCCCCGACGCGGACAGGATCATCGTCGAGCGCGAGAATGCGCGGCGGCATCTCGCGTTCGGCCACGGCATCCATCGCTGCGTCGGCGCGCGGCTGGCCGAATTGCAGATCGGCATCCTGATGGAGGAAATGGCGAAGCGCCGCCTGCGTGTGAACGTGACCGGCGAGCCCGAACGCGTCGCGGCGTGCTTCGTCCACGGCTATCGCAAGATGGCGGTCGAGCTCAGCCATTACTGAGGCGATTTCGCTCGCCTGTTTGCAGTGATCGATGGATATTCGCGTCGCACCGGGGAGAGGGACGATGCGGAAACTGTTCGTGATCGGTGCGCTGCTCGCGCTGGGCGGATGCTCGCTGGCGCCGAACGTCATCAGGGCCGTGGCGCGCGACGGGCGAATCCTGTTCGAGATCTACGACCCCGGCAGCTGGCCGTTCGGCGGGAAGATCAAGGATATCGCGTCGAACTCGGTCGTGGTGATGCACGACACGGAAGTGATGTGGGAAATCGAGCGCAGCATGGCCCCGCGCTGTCAGGGCCAGGCCCGCAAGCCGACCTTCCCGCTAACCTACAGCGTCACGCCCGATTGCTTCGTGCTGAAGGCCGCGCCGCGCGAATTGCGGCCGGGCGTGCTCTATCGGGTGGAGAGCGATCTGGCGCACGGCAATAGCGGCGGCGGCGAGGGCTTCTTCAAGATCGGCCTGACCCCGGTGAATTTCGATCTGAGCCGAACCAACGACGAACTCAGGGACTGGGAACGCTATCGGCCGGTCGCGGTCGACGAGAATGGCTATGCGATCCGCGGCAATCATGCCGAGGAGGCAGACAACGTCACCAAATGACCTTGGCGCGGGGGCCGGTGCTCCCCACTTTGGGTCGCAAGGAGTTGGATCATGGATGTCAGCCGCCGCAATTTCCTGACTGCCGCCGGAGCGGGCGCGATCGTCGCGGCATGCGGCCCGGCGCCGACCGCCGAAGCCGCGCAGAATTTCGAGTTCAAACTGAGCGACGCCGAATGGCGCAAGCGGCTGAGCCCCGAAGCCTATAATGTGCTGCGCAAGGGCGCGACCGAATATGCCGGAACCAGTCCGCTCAACCGCGAGCATCGCGCCGGAACATTCGAATGCGCGGGCTGCGCGCTGCCGCTCTTCTCGTCGACGACCAAGTTCGACAGCGGCACGGGCTGGCCCAGCTTCTACGCGCCGCTGGGCAATGCGGTGGTCACGAAGACCGACCGGAGCCTGGGGATGAGCCGGGTGGAAGTGCTGTGCCGCCGCTGCGGCGGGCATCTTGGCCATGTGTTCGACGACGGGCCGAAGCCGACCGGCAAACGCTATTGCATGAATGGGGTCGCGCTGGCGTTCAAGCCGAAGCGCTAGAGTCGGATTCAGCTTCGCTGAGTCATACGGTACCGGCCCGCATCCACGTCAGTGGATCAAACTGTAAAGCTCAGAGGCTGGTCTTGCCCATCATCGAAGCGAGGATCAGCGGACGCTCCGGCTTGCGGGCGGCGATCATCTGGGGTGCTTCGAACGCCTTGGGCGCATCGTCGGGATAGATGAAGCCGTTCACCGGGAACACCGTGGTGCCCATGCCGCCGGTGGGGGCGAACCAGACCTTGACCTGGCTCCAGTCGCCGGCCGGCGAAACGTCGATGGCGCGAACGTTGCGCTCGATGCCGCCGCGATACGACCAGTTGGCGTGAGTGAGGAGCACTTCGCGGTCGCTGATGATCGCCGAAACCATCGCGACATGGCCATAGGGGTTACGGCCGGTCTTCTTGAACGACATGACCGAACCGACTTCCGGCTCGTTGCCGCGCTCGTAACGGCCTTCGGCCTGGCTCCACCAGGTCCATGCGTTACCGCGGATGTCGATGCCGGAGACTTCGCGAGCGAACGGCACGCACTGCAGGAACGAGGACTTCTTTGCCATCGCGGGGACCGAAGTCGCCAGGCAAAGCGCCACCAGCAGCGCAAAACGCGCAGTAAGAGCTCGAAAAGACATTAACCCCCCGGATCGGAACGTGATCGGTGAATGCTGATGACCAGATCGGGGTTTAACAGTCCACCCATCGGCCCGCCGTACGGGACGAACCGTTGCGTTGAGCCGATGGGCCGGAGACCCGAGTCGGAACCGTTCGGCGAGTCGAGCTTTACCGGCGACGAACCGTTCCCGGCTGCGACGATCTGCTGCTCCGCATCAATACGGATGCGGATTCGCACGTAGGGGTTCATCCCAAGCAGACAGCTTTGTTGCTCAAGCGCATCACATGCAGGCGTTTTCCGTCATCGGGACTCGGTTCGTCGCAACCCATGTTGCGTTGCAAAAAGAACTGGCGTCCAATGATGAACGCGGGACGACGGCAGATTAAGCTCGGCGTTAACCATTCGAGCGCATGATCTGCCCAGTGCAATTTCTGGGGTGGGAGTTGGTCGATATGGGCGCAAGAATGAAACCGGCTGAAGGCGCGATGACGCTGGCCGAGATGAAGGAATTCGCAAGCTTCGCCGCAGCGACGCAGCGTTATATCCGCCGCTCGCTCGACATCGGTCTGGAACGCGACGACGCGATGGTCCGCTGGTCGCGCGACGTGGTCGAAGCCGCCAGCATCCGCGCCCAGGCCCGCATGTATGACCGCCTTGCCGAGATCCGCGCGCTGCTGCCCGACGACAGCGCCCTCGATGCGATCGAACCCTTCATGGCCCCGCTGGTCACCGTCACCGCGTTCGACCTGAGCCAGGGCCGGCTGACCAATTTCTCGGCGTATCGCTTCCTCTACGAGCGCCTCGTCGGCGCCGAGGTGCGTCCGTGGCTGCCTGCCGCTTTCTGCTCTGCGGCTGCCCTGCCCCATCTCCATCCCGATCTGCGCCGCAAGCTGCTCCAGTCGATCAGCGAAGCCGCGGCAACCGCGTCGGGCTGGTCGAACCGCCAGCCGGCCTTCTTCCCGCAATGGGTGGAAAAGGTAGACGGCGCCGCGCTGTCGAGCTGATCCGCCCCACCCGAACGAGAAAAGCCCCCGGCGCCTGCGCTCCGGGGGCTTTTTCGTGGGCGCTCTCCAATTCTTGCCACACTGCCCGCCTAGCCGGTGGACATGATCGATTCCGCCCTGTTCGCCGCGTTCCTGTTCGCAGCCTTCGTCCTGACGATCACGCCCGGGCTCGACACCGCGATGGTGCTGCGCGCGGCAGCGTCGGACGGCGCACGGGCCGGCGTCTTCGCGTCGATCGGTATCCTTGTCGGCTGCCTCGTCTGGGGCGCAGCGGTGTCGCTCGGCCTCGGGGCGCTGCTGCACGCCTCCGAACTGGCCTATTCGGTCCTGAAATGGGCAGGGGCGGCCTATCTGCTATGGGTCGGGGCAACCATGCTGCTCGGCCCGCGCGAGACGATGGCCGCCGATGCCGAGGCCTCCCGCGACGCCGGCATCCGCGCGATGCGCCGGGGCTTCCTCACCAACATGCTGAACCCCAAGATCGGCATCTTCTACGTGACCTTCCTGCCGCAATTCATCCCGGCGGGCGTCAACGTGGCGGGCTATTCCTTCTTCCTGGCCTGTGTCCATGTCGCAATCACCGTGCTGTGGTTTGCGCTGCTGATCGCCGCGACCGCGCCGCTGGGCCGGATGCTGAAGCGGCCTAAGGTACTGAAATCGCTCGACCGGATGACCGGCGGCGTCTTCATCGCCTTCGGTCTGAAACTGGCCGCATCGCGCGCCTAACGGCACGCCTTCCACCCCATCATCCCGCGATTGCCCTGATCGAAATGGAAGTGATCGTGGTGCGCCTCGTTATAGTCGGGTGACAGCACGGTGGTGAACATCCCGCACGCCCCGTCGCGCACCTCGCGCAGGAAGGCGCGGACCGCCGGATCGGCGCTGTTCCAATGGCCCTTCACCGTGATCCGCGTCGCGTCGCTCAGGCGAAACGCCGAGATGTCGAGCGCATTGGCGGTGGCGTGCTGGCTCCAGACGCCTTCGCCGCGCCCCACGATCTTGCGGCAATTATAGCTGCCATAATGTTCGATCGCGCTGACCCGCTTGCCGAAATGCTTCTGCGCCGCGGGCTGGACGACTTCCCATTCCCACAGCGCCAGCCCCGCCGCGACCGGGCAGGAGGTGCCGACATCGCCGGGCACGAAATCGATTCGTCGCGCCCCGCCGGCCTGAAAGCGCACGCCGTCGGAATAACCGCACTTGCCGCCTTCCACCCGGAGGTCGGGCAGGGTGACATATTCGATCCCCGCCCGATCGAGCAGCGCTTCGCACTTGCCCGGCTTGTCGCGCAGCGCGGCGATCTTGCTCGCGGTGAAGATCCCGACCGGCTGGGCGAGATCGAGTTCGGTCCAGGGCAGGTCCTGCGGCCGGTCGCGCAGCACGGCATAGAGCAGGAAGCCCCCGAACAGCAGCAGCCCGGCTGCGATCGTCCACAGGATCGCGCGCCGCGTTGCCTTCATCCGCGAACCGCTTCGCTCAGGATTTGCGAAGTGACCGGATAGCCGAGATCGTCGGGGATGCAGAGGTGGCGCTCGCCGCCCCGCTCCTCGATCCACGGCGTCAGGATGCGGACGGGATGCGCATTGGCATCGGCCACCGCATCGTCCCACGATCCGAACAGCGCCAGCCGCTCGAGGTTGCGCCGGGTCGGGAAGATGATGCTCGCCCGCCCCGCATCGCATTCGGCCAGCACATCGCGCGCGCTCATCCAGAAGGCGCGGGTATTCTCGTTCCCATCGACCACCGGCTCGGCCCCTTGCGGTGCGCGGGCGAGGTAGAAGCGGGTGTCGAACACTTTGTGGTTGACCGATTTGGGCAACCAGCGCGCGAACGGCACCAGTGCCTCAAGCCGCAGAATGGCCCCGGCCGCTTCGAACGCTGCGCCCATCGGCTCGCCGGCATAGAGCGCGCGGCGAAGCTCGGGGATCGCCGCGGGATCGACGTCGAGGCCAACCGCGATGCCCGCTTCCTCCAGCGTCTCGCGGATGCCGCCGATCCGCGCGGCATTCTCGTCGACATCGCCGTCGATCAATTCGGCCAGCACATGATCGCCCGCGTCGATCCGCCCGCCGGGAAACACCAGCGCGCCGCCCGCGAACGACATCGCCTTGGCGCGTTCGACCATCAGCAGCTCGGGCGGCCCGCCCGCCACCTCGCGCATCACGACGATGGTGGCGGCGGGGTGAATCTCGGCTTCGGACATGCAACCGGACTAGGACCGGAATCGGCGCGCCGCAATCGCGCCGGTCAGTAGCGCACCTCGAACGCGTAATAGCCTTTCGCCCGCAGCCGCACCCGCGCCACGACATCGCTCGACGTCAGGAACAGCGTGCTGCCATCCTCGCCGAAAGCGCAGTTCGCGATCGCCTTGCCGGTAGCGATGATGCCGAGCAGCTTCCCCTCGGGCGACACGACATGGACCCCGCCCGGACCGGTCGCATAGACATTGCCGCGCACATCGACCTTCAGCCCGTCAGGCAGTCCGGGCAGCTTCGCCGCCAGTTGCGGCCGCGCATCGTGGAACAGGCGCGGCGGTCCCTTGGGCAGTCCGTCCTCGCCCAGATCGTAAGCCAGCACCTCGGGCCGCTCGGGGTCCGAAATCGCGACGTACAGAATGTCCTGCTTCAGATTGAGCGCGACGCCGTTGGGGCGCGTCAGGCGCTTGTCGATCGCGGTGATCGTGCCGTCCTTGGCGCGATAGAAGACGCCGTTGAACGGCAATTCCTTCAGCGGCGACTTGTCGCCCTCGGCAAGGCCATAGGGCGGATCGGTGAAATAGATGCCGCCACCCTTCCGCTCGACCAGATCGTTGCAGCTGTTGAAGCGCTTGCCCTCGTATCGATCGGCGAGGATCGTCTTCTTCTTCGTGCCCAGATGTACACTGGCGATTGCGCGGCTGCCGCTGTCGGCCATCAGGATTTCGCTGTCGCGGAAGGCGAGCCCGTTCGATCCCGCCTCGCGGATGCCCGGCGGGATCGGTCCCGCCAGCCCCGAGGGATCGAGGAACGGCTTCGCGCCTTCGCGCGGTCGCCATTGGTAGAGGATGTTCGAGGGGACGTCGGAAAAATAGAGGCACCGTTCCCAGATGTGCCACACCGGCCCCTCGGCCCATTTATAGCGGCTGGCGATCACTTCGATCGGCGAAGCGACGTCGACGATCGCGTCGAGCGCGGGATCGAGCCGGGTGATCCCGCCCACTTCCGCACGCGCCACCCCCGGCACGAACGGCAAAGCGGCCATGCCGGCCAGCGCCGCGCGGCGCGTGATCCTCAGATCGGTCATCGTCCCTCTCCCCTCAAACGAACGGCCAGATCAGCGCCGCCATCGCGAACATCACCAGCCCGGCGATGGTGGCGCAAAGCGTCCAGCTGCGGAAGGTCTGCGCTTCGGTCAGCCCCAGATACTGTTTCACCAGCCAGAAGCCGGTGTCGTTGACGTGACTGGCGATCGATGCGCCCGCGCCGATAGCAACCGTGACCAGCGCGATCCGGCTGGGGCTGAGCGCCGCCGCCGCGATCATCGGACCGGCAAGGCCCGCGGCGGTCACCATCGCCACCGTCGCCGACCCCTGGGCGATGCGCACGAACGCGGCGAGCAGGAAGGCGAAGACCAGTACCGAGACCTGCGCCGACGCCACCGCCGCGGTCACCTGTTGCCCCGCGCCCGACGCGATCAGCACTTCCTTGTACGCTGCCCCCGCACCGACCACGAGCACCATCAGCCCGGCGGGCGCCAGCGCACGGGTCATGATGTCGCCGATCGTCTCCAGCGGCGCGCCGACGCGCAGGCGCAGCCACAGGGTGACGAAGATGCACGACAGGATCAGCGCGGTGAAGGGATGGCCCACGAACTGCAGCACGGTCTTCGCCGTCCCCTCGCCCAGCCATTGGCCGGCCACCGCCGCGAGGAGGATCAGCGCCAGCGGCACCAGCATCGCCACCAGCGCGGGCCAGAAACCGATCGGTGCGGTCTGCGGCGCGCCTTCGTCGAGCATTGCCGGCGGCGTGGTATCGCCCCAGCCCGGCGCGCCGTGGAACAGCCGGGCGAACACCGGCCCCGCGACGATCGCGGCGGGAATGCCGCAGATCAGCCCGTAAAAGGCGAGCAGCCCGTAATCGGCGCCGATCAGTTCGGCGACCGCCACCGGGCCGGGATGCGGCGGCAGCAGCGCATGCATCGCCATCAGGCCCGCGAGCAGCGGAAGCGCAAAATAGGTCACGCGCCGCTGCGCGCTCACCGCCAGCGTGGTCAGCAACGGGGCGAGGATAATGAAAGCCACGTCGAAGAACAGGGGGATACCGACGATGATCCCGCTCGCGGTCAGCGCGCCGGGCATCCGCTTCTCCCCGAAGACCGCAAGCATCCGCTTCGCGATCGCATCGACGCCCCCGGAGGCCTCGAGCAGCCCGCCCAGCATCGCGCCGAGCCCGATCACCACCGCGACGAAGCCCAGCGCTTCCCCGGTCCCCTTGCGGATCGAGGCCAGCACCGCCTGCGGATCCGCGCCGAATGCAAGTCCGGTAAGCAAGGCGACGATCAACAGCGCGAGGAACGCCTGCACCTTGAACCGCAGAACCAGGACGATCACCGCCGCGATGCTCAGCGCGACGATCAGCAGGGTCATTCCCATCAGGCGATCTCTACCTTTGTCTCGATTGCCGCCGCGGGTACGCCGCTCTCCCCGCGCTCGGTGATGTCGAAGCGGCCAGAGGCGCGGATATCGTCCGACGAGCTGCCGACATGCATGATGAACTTGCCCGGCTCGATCACCCAGCGCCCGCCGATCCAGATCGCCATCTGCTCGGGCCGCAGCCGGAAGGTGACGCGTTTCGACTGGCCGGGCTCCAGCGCGATGCGTGCGAAACCGCGAAGCTCCTTCACCGGTCGCGCCACCGATGCGACCAGATCGGTCACATAGAATTGCACGACTTCCTCACCCGCCACGGTGCCGGTGTTGGTGACCTGCACCCGGAATGCCACGCTGGGATCGCCAACCGTCTGCGTCATCACGAACGGATCGCTGTACAGGAAGGCGGCATAGCTCAGCCCGTGCCCGAACGGGAACAGCGGCCCCACCGCCACGTCGCGATAGCGTGCGCTGTCCACCGCGAGGTCCGCATTCGCGGGGCGGCCCGTCGGCAGATGAGCATAGGTCATCGGCGCCTGTCCGGTCACGCGCGGGATGCCGATCGGCAGCTTGCCGCCCGGGTTCGCGGCACCCGTCAGCACATCGACGATCGCTGGGCCGCTTTCCAGCCCGAGGAACCAGGTTTCGAGCACCGCCGGAATGCCCGTCAGCGCCTCCTCCAGCGCCAGCGGGCGCCCGTTCATCAGGATCGCGACGATGGGTTTACCCGTCTCGCGGATCGCCTTCACCAGCGCCATCTGCGCGCCCGGCAGGCCGATGTCCGCCCGGCTGCGCGCCTCGCCGCTATGGTCGTAATCCTCTCCGATCGCGAGCAGCACCACGTCCGCCCGCTTCGCCGCCGCGACGGCCGCCGGGATACCGGCAAGGCTGTCCTCGCGCACCGATACGCCGGGCTGATATTCGACCGACGCGCCCGAGGCTTGCAGCGCCCGGCGCAGCGTCACCGCATCCTCTGCCTGTCCCCGCGCGCGCCACGAACCCAGCGTCGACGACGCATCGTCGGCCAGCGCCCCGATCAGCGCGATATTGCGGCCCGGCTTCAGCGGCAGCAGCCCGCCATCGTTGCGCAACAGAACGATCGATCGCTGCGCCGCCTTGCGCGCCAGCGCACGGGCAGCGGGCAGGATCTTCCCGTCGGTCGCCGGATCGCCGAAACCGAACGGATTGTCGAACAGGCCCAGCCGGTCCTTGGCCATCAGGATCCGCTCCACCGCCTGATCGACCAGCGGCAGCAGTGCGGGATCGGCCTTCACCGCTTCGCCCAGCGATTCGGCATAGACCGAACCCGCCATGTCCATGTCGATTCCCGCCTTCAGCGCCAGCGCGGCGGCCTGGGCCGGGGTTTCGGCGACGCCGTGGTTGATCAGTTCGCGGATCGCGTTCCAGTCGCTGACGATCAGCCCGTCATAGCCCCATGAGCCGCGCAATTCCTTTCGGATCAGCGGCTCATGCGCGGTCATCGGGATCCCGCCGATATCGTTGAACGCGGTTATGAAGCTCCCAGCCCCGGCTTTCGCGGCGGCGTGGAACGGCGGCAGATAGACTTCGTGCAGCGTCCGATCGGAAATGTCGGCGCTGTCGTAATCGCGCCCGCCCGCCGCCGCGCCATATCCGGCGAAATGCTTGACGCACGACATCACTCGCTTGCCCCGCGACAGGCTGTCGCCCTCGAAGCCCTGCACCTGCGCCACCGCCATGCGCGATCCCAGATAGGGGTCCTCGCCCGCGCCCTCGACCACCCGGCCCCAGCGCGCGTCGCGGGCCACGTCGACCATCGGCGCGAAGGTCCAGTGCAGCCCCGCCGCCCACGCCTCTTCCGCGGCCAGCCGCGCCGTGTCGCGCATCAGATCGGGGTCCCAGCTCGCGGCGAGCGCCAGCGGCACGGGCAGGATGGTGCGGTACCCGTGGATCACGTCCATCGCGAACAGGATCGGGATCTTCAGCCGCGATTCGGTGACCGCCACCTTCTGCAACGCGCGCAGCGCTTCGGCCCCGGCGACATGCAGGAACGATCCCACTTCGCCCCGCCGCACCCGATCGAGCATCGGGCCATCGAGCCGCGAATTGAGCGATTTCTGCCGCCCGCCCGGGATCTGGGTCATCTGGCCAAGCTTCTCGGCCAGCGTCATCTTCGCGATCAGCGCGCGGATCCAGTCCTGCCGGTCCGGCGAACCCGCCGCCAGCGCCGGTACGCGCAGCATCGCCGCCGCCAGCATCCCGCCGGCCAGCACCCCCCGCCGGTCGATCATGCGGTCAGCCTGATCGCGCGATGTTCGCGGGCCGAGCGGTAGATCGCTTCGATCAGCCGCATGTCGCGCAGCCCTTCCTCGCCCGCCGCCTTCGGCTCCCGGCCGGTCAGCGCCGCCTGCGCCAGTTCGTCGAGCTGGCCGGCCCATTGCGATTTCCTCGCGGGCGGCAGGGTGATCTGCTCGGTCTTCCAGTTCTGCCGCGCCCAGAGCTGATGCCCCTCATAGGGCGTCGCAGGCTCCATCCCGATCCAGCCCTTGGTGCCCGTCACGCGGAAGGCATTGTGGCCCGAACTGTAGGAAGACACGCAATTGGCGATCACGCCCGAGGGGAATTTGAGCTGGAAATCGATCCGGTCCTCGACCGTTTTGAACCGCGGATCGCTCTTGTCGGTCGATTCCATCGCCGAAACTTCGATCGGCTCCTCCCCTGCCAGATAGCGCGCGGCGTTCAGGCTGTAGATACCGATATCCATCAGCGATCCGCCGCCCGACATCGGCCGGTCGAGCCGCCATTGACCCGGCTGGGCATAGAAACCGCTCTCGGCGGTGATCAGCGTGGGGCGGCCGACGATCCCGGCGCGAAGCTGCTCGACGACGTATAGATTGTGCTGCTCGAAATGGCAGCGATAGCCGATCATCAGCTTGCGGTCGGCGCGCTTCGCCGCCGCGATCATCGCTTCGGCTTCGGCGGCGGTGTTCGCCATCGGCTTTTCGCACAACACATGTTTTCCCGCCTGCGACGCGCGGATCGAATATTCGGCATGCATCGAATTGGGCAGGACGACATAGACCAGATCGATGTCGGGATTGTCCCTGATCCGGTCATAGTCGGCATAGCTGTAGCGATGCGTTTTCGGGATGCCGTATTCGGACCCGTATTTCTCCAGCTTGGCCGGGGTGCCGCTGACCAGAGCCGTCAGCCGGGCGAACTCGCAATCCTTGATGCGCGGCATGATCTGGTTGACCGCATAGCTGCCCAGACCGACCACGGCATATCCCAGCTTGCGCCCACTCTGCAGCGCTTCGGCAAGCGCCGCGTTGGGCAGCGCGCTCGCCACCAGCCCCACCCCCATGCCGCGCAGCATGTCGCGCCGGCCCAGCCCGTCAAAGCCCATCGCCCTTCTCCTCGTCCGATCCGGGCAAGCATGTCGCGGGTTGACTCCACCCGGCTGCCGCCTTCATTCTGTTAGCGCTATCATCAAAAGACGATCCGGCAAAGAGCCGGACGCGAGATGGCTGGGGAGAGGAAATATGAGCGAGCGATTCTCGCGCCGGGAGGCTGTGGCCGCGATTCTGGCGCTGGCCGCCGGCGGATGCAGCGGTGGCAGCGGCAGCAGCGGTGGCGGCGCAACCGTCACGCCTCCATCCACGCCATCCCCCTCTCCCACGCCAACGCCCAGCCCCACGCCGACACCGCTGTCGGCTGCACCGGTCAAGCCCAATGCTGCCGCGAAGAACATGCGCTTCGGATCGGCCGTCGCGTGGAGCGCGGCTGGTGCGGACGCGGGCTCGTTCGCCAATCCCAGCTATGCCGCTCTGCTCGAGCGCGACTGCGCGATCCTCGTTCCCGAGAATGAGCTGAAATGGCAGGCGATCCGGCCCAATGCGGCGACGTTCGATTTCACCCGTTTCGACGCGATGCTGGCCTATGCGGAGTCGAAAGGGATCGCGATGCGCGGCCACACCTTGCTGTGGCACCAGCGCCGCTGGATGCCGGCATGGGCCGAAAGCCATGCCTATGGCGCGGGTACGGCCGAGGCCACACGGATCCTGACCGAGCATATCCAGACCGTCACCCGCCGCTACGGCAATCGCATCGCCAGCTATGACGTGGTCAACGAAGCGGTCGATCCGTCGACCGGCAATCTCTACGAAACCGCGCTCAGCACCGCATTGGGCGGCGCGATCCCGACGCTCGACCTCGCATTCCGCACCGCGCGCGCCGAACTGCCGGCGACGCAGCTGGTGTATAACGACTATATGAGCTGGGAGGCCGGCGGCGCGACCCACCGCGCGGGCGTGCTGGCCTTGTTGCAGGGGTTCAGGGCGCGCGGCGTGCCGGTCGACGCGCTGGGCATCCAGAGCCATATCGGCATCTATTCGAACACGCCCGTAGCCACGCTGGTCGTCAATCAGAGTCCCGACTGGCGCGCCTTCCTCGATGCCGTGGTCGCGCTCGGCTACAAGCTGGTGATCACCGAGATGGACGTGCGCGACACCGGCCTGCCCGCCGATATTCCGACGCGGGACCAGGCGCTGAGCGACTATGCCCGCGCCTATCTCGATCTGATGATGAGCTATCCCGCGCTGAAGGACGTGCTCTTCTGGGGGCTGTGCGACAAATATAGCTGGCTGCAAGGCTTCGAACCGCGCGCCGACGGGCAACCGCGACGCCCTTGCCCGTATGACAGCAGCTTCAATCCCAAGCCGATGCAGAACGCGATCGCAGCGGCCTATGCCGCGACCAGCGCACGCCCCTGAAGCGCAGTGTGGATCGCCTGGGCCCGGTCCAGCAGCGCGGGATCGGCGCCCGGCTCCGAATGGCGTTTCGGCGGTGTCAGGGCCGCGAGCGAAGGCATGTGATCCAGCCCCGCAGCACGCGCCAGCACGGATTCGTGTCCGGGCCCATCGGCGCACAGCCGGTCATAGTCGAGGAAATGCTGCCGCGCCGCGACTGTAGCGGGCTGGGCCAGCAACGCCTGATGCACGCTGATCCAGCATTTCAGCCAATAGTCGATCCGGGCCCGGGATTCCCCCGGGCCTGGCGCGCCGTCGAAGCCGAACGGCCGCTGGTCCGCGCCGAACTCATGATGCCCCAGCCAGCTCATATAGCGCCGCCGGAACGGGTCCTCCGCCGCCAAGGCACAGGCCCGGACATGCTGCGTCCGCAGCGAATTCGCCTGTTGCAGCGGGTCGCGGAACGGATGGAGCAGAATCGCGTCGGGGAATGCCTCGACCAGCGCGCCGGGCCGCAACACATTGTTGTTGTTCTTCGACAGGTATCGCGCGCCGCTATGCCGCAGCAGCACCAGCCGCACATAGTCGCGGAACGCCGCAATCGTGTCCGGCGCAACGGGTTCGGGAAACAGCGCCTCGCGCGTCAGATAGTGCTCACCTTCACGCACCCGCCAGAACACTTCCTCGATCGCCTCGGGGCTGTCGAGATCGTGCGTCAGGCCGTCGCCATGCCCGCGCTCGCGCCTCTCGACATGGCGCGCAAGGCCGCGTCCCAGCCGCGCCCAGCTGTTGGGTGCCAGCGGAAAGGGCATGTCGCGATAGGATAGCGAGGCGAAATCCCCGCTCGCGTGGATCGCCCGCATCAGCACTGTGGTGCCCGCCCGCGCCAGTCCGCACACGAACACGGGCGCCTTCGCTTCGATTCCGTTCAGCGCCCGGCGATGGCTCGCCCGCTCGATATCGAACGTGGCCTCGAGGACCGGGCGGAATCCGAGCGCGATATGGTGGAGGATGCGGTCAGCGCGGCTGTACACGGCGCTTCAGCGCGGGGGCGATCTGCCAGCGGACCAGCGCATAGCCCAGCGTCAGCGGCATTACCCACAGCCGCTGCTGCCACGGCATCACTGCGCCGCTTGCCCATTCGAACGCCAGCACGATCAGCAGCGGCGCGGCGGTCACCGCCAGCAATCGGCCCGCGCGGATCGACGCGGCGAACAGCCGGCGCGCGAGCAATTGCATCGCCCGCTCTTTCAGCCGTTCGGAAACCCCGCTGCGCCGGATCACCCGCAGCGAGCGCAGGCCGCTGGCATTCATCTCGGCAAAGGCCGGGATCAGCGGCAGCCCGCGCGCCAGTTCCAGCACCGCGACCAGCGCGAGGAACAGCGCCAGCATCAGCGTGCGCCCTTGCCGCGAATGCGCCGGATCAGCCGCTTGAACGGATACCAGAGCACCGAGAATATCCCGAGCAGGATCGATCCGACGATGCCGAACGCAACACCCACCGCGCCAAGCCCGAGGCCGGGTCCACTATACGCCATCGCCGCTTGCGGTGCGATCAGGAGGAGGCACGCCGCGGCGGCGGCGAACAGGCGGGGTGGGGTCAATTGCATTTTGCGCTCGCTGCTGCCTGGATGGCCGCGCCATCCTTTTGGGGGGAAAGATATCGCGCCCAGCTGATCGCCATGCGGCGCTTGTCGGCATTGGCGGAGATGAAGCGCCAGCGGAGCGTGCCGTCGGGCGCCATGCGGACGAGGCGGCCCTGCTCGGTCTCCTCGATCATCGCGTCGCCATTGGGCAGCGGCGTCCCCCGCCCCTGCGCCCGCGTGGCGAGCCTGTTGCGCTCGAACCCCGCCTGCCACGGTGAACCGGTCTTTCCCGTCGCGAAATCGACGACAAGCAGCTGGTTTACCCCATCGACCTGCTCGTCCGCATCACTGATGCGGATATTATTGTCGAAAACCGAGATGCGATGATCGTCGATGATCTCGACATCATGCTGAAACCGCCAAGGCGCAGTCCGCCACCAGATGATCTTGCCCGTCGAAGGCCGATAGAGCGCGACCAGCGACAGGTTGCGCATGCTGAGGAACAGATCGCCGCGCTGCCAGTACGGCCCGCTCTCGAACACCGGCTGGATGTCGTTCAGGTGGAACGGATCGTCCATATAGGGCCGGCTGCCCCATAAATGCGCGAGGCCGCTGCGCTGAAGGATATCCGCGATCCGGGTAACACCGATCAGCTTTCCGTCGGGCGAAACCTGCGCCAGCGCATCGTCCCAGAAACCCGGCTTCACATTGGGCTGGCGCGGCTGGGGAAAGCGATATCCGGTCCAGATGCTGCCGTCCGGCCCCTGCTCGGTCGCGTGGTGGAAAATGCCGTCGATCGACCAGATCAGCTTCCCACAGGCGTCGTAGCGCGCCAGCGGCGAGCTGTCGTGCAGCACGATGCTGCCGTCGCCCAGCAGCAACGGGTGCATCAGCCGGTTGCGCGCCGCATCCTTGTCACGCCGGACGTCGGTGAGGACCGAAGCGAAGGCGGATCGTGCATTGGCCGCGTCGACATCAGGCACGAATTCGTGGACGACGAGACCGTCCTTCAGCCGAAGCAGTTGCACCACCGATCGCCCGCGCTGCAAGTCGAACGGAGAGACCAGCACATAGCCGGGATCAGTGAAGTCCTGATCGGGATTGCGCCAGAATCCCGCCGGCAAGGGTTCGACCACCGCGCGTCCAGCCCAGGGCTCGGGCCCCTTGAAGCTGTTGCCGATCGTATCGGGCACTCGCGCCAGCGTGATTGCGATCCGGCCGGGCGTACCTGCCCGTTCCCACCCATCGACGAGCGATCCGAACCCAATCGACAACGCCAGCCCCGAAAGTCCCGTCAATAATAGGGACCAGAGCGGCACCGGACGCGCAACTATTCGCTCGATCCGTCCGCGCGGCTCGTCAATGGCGTCATCCGCCGACTTACGGTTTACATTCCCGCTCAGCTCAAAACCCTTCGATCCGCCCCGTCGTTACGGTTCGGTTACGTATATTTCCGGAGGATTTCGCTTGATGTCTGGGTTCAGGCGGGCAGCAACACGCGAGCAATCAACCCGCCTTCGGGACGATTCTCGACGGTGGCATCTCCGCCATGCGCGCGAGCAACGGCACGCACGCTGGCCAGCCCCAGCCCGATGCCGCCGGTATCCCGATTGCGCGACGGTTCGCCGCGGAAGAACGGCTCGAACACGCGATCGATATCTTCCAGCGCGATGCCCGGCCCCTCGTCGCGGACTTCGATCTCCACCTGCCCGTCGCGCTCAGCCAGAGTCACTTCGGCGCTGCCCGCATATTTCACGGCGTTGCAGACAAGGTTCGACAACAGCGCCTTCAGCGCCACCGCATTGCCGTCGAGCACGATCGGCTCTCCCGGTGCGAGTGCGACCTTGTGCCCCTGATCGATCAGATCGTCGGTCACATTCTCCGCCAGCGAACGCAGATCGAGCGGTCGGCGCGGGCCAGGCTGGTTGGTGTCGCGGACAAAGGCCATCGCCGCAGCGACCATCGCCTCCATTTCGCGGATATCCTTCTCGCACGACTGGCGCACCGGATCGGGTGCATTTTCCAGCCGCAACTCCAGCCGCATCAACGGCGTGCGCAGATCATGGGCGACCGCCGCGATCACCGTGGAGCGATCGTCGACATAGCGATTGAGGCGCGCCTGCATCTGGTTGAACGCCGCCGCCGCTTCGGCGATCTCGGCGGGCCCGGTCAGCGCCAGCGGCGCCGCGCGCGGATCGCGCCCCAGCCGGTCCGCCGCCTCGGCGAACGCTGCGATCGGCTTGGCGAGCCGCCGCGACAGGATCCACGCAAAGGGAATGACCGCCAACGCGCCGGCGAGAAGCCAGGTCAGGCTCATCCATTGCCACGCCGCCATTCCGTGCCGCTCGGTGCGAAGCTTGATCAGGCTGCCGTCCGGCCGGCGATAGGTCGCCACGAACTCGCCCACCGCGATCACGTCGCGCGCTGCCGAGGGATTGGCGGGCAACACCGGCGGCGGCAGGCGCGAACGGTCGAAGACCTGAGACGGTTTTGAAAAGGCCGGTGCGATGAACCCGAAGTCGACGCGATCCTCGGGCACGCCCAGGGCCATCGCCAGCGACAAGCGGGTCCGCTCGGTCCTCGGCTCCCACACGCTGGGATCGATCTTCGCGTCCGCGTCCTCCTCGAGACCCTGTACATGGCCCACCGCACCGGTCAGCGCCTGCGCGACCTGCCCGATCGTCGTCACTCGCGCCGCCGGAGTCGGCACCGCGAACGACAGGCTGAAATTGAGCAGCTGGACCAGCGCAACGCAGGCCAGCATCAGCAGGAAGATCCGCAGGAACAGCGGCGAAGCCGCGCTGTCCCGCCGGAGCAGGTTCATGCGCGCGACACGCGGGGCACGAACAGATAGCCTTCGTTGCGCACGGTGCGGATGATCTCGTCCGCCCCCGCGCGCAGCTTGCGCCGCAACCGGCTGACCTGCACGTCGATCGCCCGGTCATAGGCGTCGGAATCCGGTCCGCGGGCGGCCGACAACAGGGCTTCGCGTGACAGCACCCGGCGCGGCCGCTCGATGAACACGCGCAGCACCGCGAATTCGCCGTCGGTCAGTCCGACCAGCACGCCCTGCGGATCGAACAGTTCGTGCGAGGCGAGATCGATTCGCCAGCCGTCGAACACATATTGGTGCCCGTCGCTGACCGTGCCCGCCCCGCGACGGCGCAGCGCCGCACGCACCGTGGCGAGGATCTCGCGCGGGCTGCAGGGTTTGGTCAGGTAATGACCCGCGCCGACCTCGAGGCCGAGGATGCGGTCATGTTCCTCGCCCAGCGCGCTCAGGAACACGATCTCCGGGCCGTCGTCGCGCGCGATGCGGCGGCAGGCGCTCAGGCCATCCTCGCCCGGCATCATCACGTCGAGGATGATCAGATCGACCGGAATCCGGGCGAGGATCTGGTCCATGTCGCGCGCGCTGGCGGCGGTCTCGACGCGATAGCCGCGCGCGCCGAGGCTGTCAGCCAGCAACTGGCGGATATCGCGATCGTCGTCCACGACGAGCAGGGTCGCTGCTGCGGCAGCAGTGGTCGGAGTCTGGTGAAGCATGTTTCCGGCTTTGCGTGTGAATGTGTTCGGAATGTTTCCGGATAGCACGCCGCTCCGAGTCGAGTTGTATCAGTTTGTATCAGTCGGGATCGGCTTCGGGGCCGATCGCCGCCGGCTTGTCCTGCATCGGACCATTCAGCGCCCGGTCCAGCGCCTCGCGATCGAGCGCGCCGTCCCAGCGCGCCACCACGATCGTCGCCACCGCATTGCCGATGAAATTGGTCAGGCTGCGGCATTCGCTCATGAACCGGTCGACGCCCAGGATCAGCGCCATCCCCGCCAGCGGCACCGACGGCACGATCGACAGCGTCGCCGCCAGCGTGATGAACCCGGAACCGGTAACCCCCGCCGCCCCCTTCGAACTGATCATCGCGATCAGCAGCAGCGACACTTGCTGGCCCAGCGACAGATCGGTCCCCGTCGCCTGCGCGATGAACAGCGCGGCCAGCGTCATATAGATGTTGGTGCCGTCGAGATTGAACGAATAGCCTGCGGGCACGACCAGCCCGACCACCGGCTTGGCGCACCCCGCGCGTTCCATCTTCTCGATCAGCGAGGGCAGCGCGCTTTCGGAGGAGGATGTACCCAGCACCAGCAGCAGCTCGGCCTTGAGATAGCGGATCAGCTTCAGGATCGAGAAGCCCGCCATCCGCGCGACCGTGCCGAGGATGACCAGCACGAAGATCGCCGAAGTGAGATAGAAGGTCGCGACGAGCTGGCCCAGCTGAACCAGCGAACCCAGCCCGTATTTGCCGATCACGAACGCCATCGCCCCGAATGCGCCGATCGGCGCGGCGCGCATCACGATCGCGACGAGGCGAAAGATCACCAGCCCGATCCGCTCGATCAGGTCCGCCACCGGCCGCGCCGGCTCGCCGACGATCGACAGCGACACGCCGAACAGGATCGACACCAGCAGCACCTGAAGCAGCGACCCTTCGGTGAAGGCCGAAACCAGCGTCCTGGGGATCATCGCCAGCAGGAAGCCGGTGATCGTCTGGTCATGCGCCTTGTCGACATAGGTCTTCACCGCGGCGGCATCGTCGGCGGTGAGGTTCGCGTTCATCCCCGCGCCCGGCTGGACGAGATTGGCGATCACCAGCCCGACGATCAGCGCCAGCGTCGAGAAGAACAGGAAATAGGCAAAGGCCTTGCCCGCGACCCGGCCGACCGACCGCATCTCGCGCATTCCGGCGATGCCGCTGACCAGCGTGATGAAGATGACCGGCGCGATGATCATCTTGACCAGCGCGATGAAGGCATCGCCCAGCGGCTTCATCTCCGCGCCGAGAGCAGGCCGGAAATACCCCAGCGCCACCCCCGCGACGATCGCCACCAGCACCTGCAGATAGAGATGCCCCCACAGGCTCGGCTTGCGCGCGGGCGGCGCTCCGGTCGCGATGATGGCCATGATGTTCCTCCCCCTGCGCTGCCCCGGCTATAGGCGCGCGCGCGCTTCATGATAAGCGCCGGGCATGACTTTAGAGACTGCCCGCGCCTGGCTCGCCGAACACGCCCCCGATCTCGCGCTGATCGATCATGGTGTCAGCACCGCCACCGTCGCCGAAGCCGCCGCCGCGCTCGGCGTCGAACCCGCCCGGATCGCTAAGACGCTGGCGCTCCGGGTCGGCGAATCGGTCTTCCTCGTTGTGGCACGCGGCGACGCCCGGATCGACAATGCGAAGACCAAGGCCGAATTCGGCGGCCGTCCCCGAATGCTGGCGGCGGAGGAAGCGCTGGCGGTGACCGGTCACCCGGTCGGCGGCGTCTGCCCGTTCGGGTTGGCGACCCCGGTCCCGGTCTATTGCGACATCTCGATCCGCCCCTACGCCACCGTCTTCCCCGCGGCGGGATCGCTCACCAGTTCGGTCGAGATGACGCCGGAACGTCTGGCGGCTTTGGTCTCCACCCGCTGGATCGACATCTGCAAACTCGCCGAATGAGCCTCTTTCGAAAAATGTTCCGGAAACGCGCTTCCCGCGGTTGACAACCCCATGCCCCCACCGTAGTTCGCGCCCCCTACCCCGTGCCCAGATGGCGGAATTGGTAGACGCACCAGCTTCAGGTGCTGGCGGTCGCAAGGCCGTGGAGGTTCGAGTCCTCTTCTGGGCACCAGCTACTCTCAAAGCATCAAAAATGCTCGGGGATCGTCGGGAAGACGGTCCCCGGAGAGCGTTTGTTACGACAAAACTGCTACCGGAAAATGGCGCAACATCGGGCGGAAAGTCCCGGAAAACCGTCGTTCACGAGGGAAGCGTTTGCCACGGCAAGCCGTTATGGGATTTGCCCCATAACCTGCTTCGGCCAGAGCATTCACGGTGTTGGCCGTGGACCGGTAATCGGGAGTCTATGCATGCGGCTGGTGCGAAAGGTCGATTGACGGCGTTTCCTCCCGGCTTCTCCTCAACGCGCCGTTCCCTGGCTCGGCGCCAGCCGAGTTCGGCCACCACCGGAAAGTGATCGGAGCTTTGCAGCGGGCCGCGATGGTCGGTTAGCGTTGTGGCCCGCCGGGCGACAAATCCGCGCGTGAGGATCCAGTCGATCCGCCGATCCGCGACGCCGGTGAAATTGTGGAAGGTTTCGGCAGGCCCCACCCTGCGCCGGGCAGTCACCCAGGCATCGCGCAGTTCCCCCGTCAGCAGCGCGTGAACATCGGTGTCCGGCGTGGTGTTGAAATCGCCGGTCAGTACCACCGGGGACTTGCCCGCGATCGCATCGATCCGCGCCAGCAACAGCGCGGCGCCCTTCGCGCGCGCGGCGCCATCTTCGGCGCGATAAGGGAGATGCGTATTGAACAGGTAGAAGCGCCGGCGTCCCCGGATCGTCTCGAACTGCGCCCACGTCACCATCCGAGGATAGGGATGCCCCCAGCTAATGCTGCCCGGCACCTCGGGCGTGTCGGATAGCCAGAAATTGCCGGAGTCGAGGATCTTCAGCCGGTCGCGGCGATAGAAGACGCCCATATGCTCGTCGGCATGGCCACCGCGGCGGTCGATCCCGAACCACGCATATTGCGGGAGGCGGGCCACCAGATCGTCGCCCTGCACCTTGTGCAGTTCCTGGGTGCCGATGACATCGGGCGCAGCGCGCGCGATGACCTGTGCCGCGAATTCGCGGCGATTGTCCCAGCTATTGGCGCCGTCGGAGGCCAGCGGCAGCCGCACGTTGAACGTCATCACCTTGAGCGAAGTCTGCGCATGCACGCCGATCGGCGCGGCCAGCAGCAGGAGCGGCACGATTCCCGTCAGCATCCGCCCAACGGCGCGAAACAGCCTGGAAATGCGCATCTCTTTCCCCTCCGGATCCCGATGCCGTGGATCGACCGCCGCCCCTTTTGACGAAGCGCTTCTCGACGCGACTGGCAAATCAGTCGCGCAATCCTCTATATGAAACCGGTTACATATGCTAGTCGGATGCCGTTCGACACGACCGACTCGTGGCAATCCGCATGGATTCGCAGATGCGCACGGGCCGGAAAAACAATGGTCGGAACAGGGAATAGGGGAGGAATTTCGATGCCGAATCGATCACGCGACAACACCAATTCGCGGCACGGCCGGGCAATGCACATTGCCGCTGCGCTGATGCTGGGCACCTCGATGGCGGCGATCGCCATCGCGCCGGCGCATGCCCAGGTATCCGAAGCGTCGCTTCGCGGGACGATTACCATGCCGGACGGCAGCACCGCGACCGAAGTCGTCGCGGTCGAAGTCGGCAGCGGCTACCGGCGCACCGCCGAAGTACGGTCCGACGGCAGCTATAATTTCGCATCGCTGCGCCCCGGCACCTATCGCCTCGAGATCACGACCACGGCGGGCCCGCGCACGACCGACGAGTTCCGGCTGGCAGTCGCCCAGACCGCAGTGCTCGATTTCGACTTCGCGGGCGAGAGCGCTGGCGCGAGCAACGAGATCGTCGTCACCGGCGGCCAGCTGCGCACGGCCCAGGGCGGCGAAGTCGGCAAGACCATCAGCTCGCGCCTGATCGACCAGCTGCCGCAGAACAACCGCAACTTCCTTGCCTTCGCCGATCTCGCGCCCGGAGTGCAGTTCGTCACCAACGGCAGCGATCAGTCACGCGTTCAGGGCGGGGCGCAGAACAGCAGCACCGTCAACGTCTTCATCGATGGCGTCGGCCAGAAGGACTATGTCCTCAAGAACGGCATCACCGGCCAGGATTCGACCCAGGGCAATCCCTTCCCGCAGCTCGCGGTCGGCGAGTACCGGGTGATCAGCTCGAACTACAAGGCGGAGTTCGACCAGGTCAGCTCGGTCGCGATCACCGCCATCACCAAGTCGGGCACCAACGAGTTTCATGGTGAAGGCTTCATCGACTTCACCAACCAGGACTTCCGCGACTGGCGCCCGAGCGAACTCACCGTCAAGGTCCCCAGCCGCGATCTGCAGTTCGGCGGCGCGCTGGGCGGCCCGATCATCAGGGACGTGCTGCACTTCTTCGTCACCTATGAAGGCAAGCGCCGCACCAGCCCGCGCGACATCACGCCCGGGCTGAGCCTTCCGGTCAGCTACTTCCCGTCCTCGCTTCAGGGCGTGTTCGGCTCGACCAACGAGACGTTCAACGAGAACCTCTATTTCGGCAAGCTGAGCTTCGCGCCGACCGACAAGGACCTGTTCGAATTCTCCGGCAAGTATCGCGACGAATCGGGCGAGCAGTTCAACAGCGGCATCAACGCCTATGAGACGCGCACGCTGGCGCGCGTCGTCGAATGGCGTGGCCTTGCCCGCTGGCAGCACACCGAAGACACCTGGAACAATGATTTCAAGGTCGCCTATGAGGATGTGAGCTGGAACCCCAGCCCGTTCCTCGAGCAGCCCCGCTTCTTCTACAACGTCCAGATCCAAAACCCGGGCGGATCGATCCAGCGCGGCGACGTGCTGAGCACCGGCGGCGGCACCAACTTCCAGGACAAGGGCCAGAAGGGCTGGCAGGTTTCGGACGACTTCACCTTCACCGGCTTCGCGGGGCATACGATCAAGGTCGGTGCCAAGGCGAAGTGGGTCACGCTCCAGTCGCTTCAGCTCAACGGCTACAATCCCACCTTCCGCTATTTCACGCCCGTGGGCGGCGCGTTCAACACGACCACGCCGTACCAGATGACGTTCCAGACGACGGTCGGCGTCGATCCGCAGATCGAATCGGCGAATTTCCAGTTCGGCATCTATGCCCAAGACGACTGGGACGTGACGGACCGGCTGACGCTGAACCTCGGCGTGCGCTGGGACTATGAGCGGACGCCTGCGTTCCTCGACTATGTCCATCCGGCGGCGCAGGTCACGGCTGTCGGCCCGGCCAACTATCCGAACCTGACCAACGCCAACTACAATATCCGCGATTACATCTCGACGGGCAGCGAGCGTAAGGCGTTCACGGGTGCATGGCAGCCGCGCCTGGGCTTCAGCTGGGATCTGGACGAGGACGGCCGGTTCACGATCTTCGGCGGCTTCGGGCGTTCCTATGATCGCACCCAGTTCGACTTCATCCAGCAGGAGCTGGCGCAGGGACAGGCCGCCGGCCGCACCTTCAACTTCAACAATCCCGGCGACACGGTGAACGTGTGCGTGCCCAGCGCGACCTGCATCGCGTGGAACCCGGTCTATCTGACGCAGGCGGGTCGCGATGCGCTGGTGGCGGGTCTTCCCGCAGGCGCCGGCCGCGAGCTGCGCTTCATCAAGAACGACCTGAAGACGCCGTATTCGGATCAGTTCAGCCTCGGCGTGCGCGGGCGCTTCGGCAATGTCGATCTGGAAGTCGGCTATTCGCACGTCTCCAGCCATGACGGGTTCGTTTACCTGCTCGGCAACCGTCGCGCGAACGGCTCCTTCTTCCCCGCGACCGGCAATCCGGACTCGCCGTTCGGCTTCGCGCCGGCGCCGTTCGGATCGATCATCATCGGCGACAACGGAATCGAGACGCGCGCCGACACCGGCTATGCCAAGCTCACCAAGCGCTACACCCCGGCGTCGCCCTGGAGCCTCGACGCGACCTACACCTACACCAAGGCGGAGGAAAACCGGCAGTTCGGCGAGGTCTTCAGCCTCGATTTCCCGAGCATCCAGGATTATCCGTTCGCACCGTCGTCGGGCATCCGCACCCACCGCTTCGTGGCGGCGGGCACGGTCGACCTGCCGATCGGCGTGACGATGGCGGCCAAGTTCCAGATCGCGTCGCCGATCTGGATGAAGGCGCTGATCGGCATCCCGGGTACGCCGCCGAACCGCACGGTCACTTCGGTGGAGACCGAAGGCAATGGCGACCGCTGGGGCTTTCGCCAGATGGACCTTTCGGTCACCAAATATCTGCCGTTGCGCTTCCTCACCGACGACACCCAGATCTGGGTCCGTGTCGACGTGATCAACCTGTTCGACGACCGCAACTATAACGGGTTCAACAACATCACCGGACTGCGCAACACCAGCCTGGCGACCGATGGGCCGCCGCGCACGGTGAAGGTGTCGACCGGCTTCCGTTTCTGACCTCCCCTCCGCCACCGCGTGAGATTCGTCTCACGCGGTGGTACTTTCTGAATTCGCTGCCGGGAGACTCGGTGTGTACCGCAAGGCCTGCCTCACTGCCCTGTTCGCCTCCGCGCTGCTGGCCGGATGCACCAGAGCAGGGATCGAAGCCGCCCCTCCCGCCGCCGCGACCGGGCAAACCCAGGCAGAGCAGGCACGCTTTCTCGAGGACCTCAGCCGGCGGACCTTCAACTATTTCTGGGATACCACGAGCGCGGACACATGCCTCGCGCCCGATCGCTGGCCTTCGAATCCCTTTTCCAGCGTCGCCGCGACCGGGTTCGCGATCACGGCCTATGGTATCGGTGCCGAGCGCGGTTACGTCACGCGGCAGGCGGCAGCCGAACGGACGCTGAAATGCGTCGAATTCTATCACAATGCGCCCCAGGGGCCGGCGGCGACGGGCGTCTCCGGGTACAAGGGCTTCTTCTACCACTTCCTCCAGAACGACACCGGTCATCGCCGGGGCACGACCGAATTGTCGACGGTGGACACCAGCCTGCTGCTTGGCGGCATCCTGTTCGCGCAGAGCTATTACGATCGCAACAACCCCACCGAGCGCCGCATCCGCGAGCTGGCCGAGGCAATCTATCGCCGCGTCGACTGGAAATGGGCGCAGCGTACCGCCACGGGCACCGAGGCGCGCAACCTCGCCGGATCGCATGGCATCACGATGGGCTGGAAGCCCGAGCGCGGCTGGGAGACCCATGACTGGGTCGGCTATAACGAGGGCATGCTCGTCTATATCCTGGCGGCAGGATCGCCGACCCACGCGATCGACAAGGACGCATGGGACAAAGGCTGGGCAGCGAAGCTCGAAGAGGATTGGGGCACCTATTATGGGCAGGAGCATCTGACCTTCGAACCGCTGTTCGGGCACCAATACTCCCACGCATGGGTCGATTTCCGCGGCATCCGCGACGAATATATGGCGAAGAAGGGCATCGATTATTTCGAGAATAGCCGCCGCGCGACATTGGCGCAGCGCGCCTATGGGATCGACAACCCCAATCGCTGGAAGGGCTATTCCGGCGACATCTGGGGTTGGACCGCGTCGGACGGGCCCGGCGGATTCAACGGACTCAGCGTCAACGGCATCGAGCGCCGGTTCCAGGGTTATTCGGCGCGTGGCGTGAGTCCGAAGCGTGTGGTCGATGACGGCACCATCGTGCCGACCGCCGCAGGCGGATCGATCCCCTTCGCGCCTGAGGTCACCATTCCCGCGCTGATGGCGATGAAGGCGTTGTACGGCGACCGGCTCTACACCCGCTACGGGTTCAAAGATGCGTTCAACCCCAGCTTCACCTTCACCGGGCAGAACAGCCGCAGCGGCACTGTCGACGCCACATCCGGGTGGGTGGCGAAAGACCATCTCGGCATCGATCAGGGGCCGATCCTCGTCATGCTGGAGAACCATCGCAGCGGACTGGTGTGGCGGACGATGCGCAAGAATCCGCACGTCCGCACCGGGCTGAAGCGGCTCGGCTTCACCGGCGGGTGGCTCGAACGGCGCTAGGCCCGCAGCAGCAGCCCTTCATCGCGAACGTAATCGGAAGAGGAACCCGCCATGCGCATCGTCCGGACCCTCTTGCTCCTGCTCGCCGGGCTGATCGCCGCGCCCTTCGCCGCCGCGCAGCAGCTGACCGCGCGAGACGATGGCGCCGAGGCGCGCAAGGGCGAAACGGTGGTCCGGGTCACCGCACTCACCGACTCCATCCTGCGCGTGCGGATCGCGCGCGACGGCCGGTTTGGCGAAGATGCGAGCTGGGCCGTGTCGGCGCAGACGCGCAAGCGCCGCGCCGCGATCACGCCCGTCGCCGGCGGCTTCACCACTTCGGCGCTCCGTGTCCGCATCGATCCTGAAACGCTGCGCCTGTCGGTAACGGACCCGGACGGCAAGCCGATCACCAGCGACGCCGCGGATCCCGTCCGGCTCACCGGACGCGGTTTCGAACTCCGCAAGGCGCTGCCGGCGGGGGAGCACCTCTACGGCCTCGGCGACAAGACCGGCCCCTATGACCGGCGCGGCGCTTCCTATGTGAACTGGGCGACCGACGCATTCGGCTTCAGCGCGACCAGCGACCCGATCTACAAATCCATTCCCTTCTACATCTCGGTCGGCGGCCCGGGGGGCAGCTATGGCGTGTTCCTCGACAATAGCTGGCGCAGCTGGTTCGATCTCGGACAGCGCGAGACCGGCGTGCTGGCGATGGGCGCCCCCGATGGCCCGATCGACTATTACATCATCGCCGGGCCCAGCACCGCCGAGGTGGTGCGCCGCTACACCGATCTCACCGGCAAGGCGCCGCTGGTCCCGCGCTGGGCGCTCGGATACCAGCAATCGCGCTGGAGCTTCATGAACGATGGCGAGGTCCGTTCGATCGCGGGCCGGCTGCGCGGGGATCGCGTGCCGGTCGACGTGATCTGGCTCGACATCGATTTCCAGGATCGCAACCGCCCGTTCACGGTCGATACCAAGGCCTTTCCCGACCTGAAGAAGCTGGCGGGCGACATGAACGCGACGGGCATCCGGCTGGTCGCGATCACCGATCTCCACGTCGCGGCCCTGCCCGATCAGGGCTATGCCCCCTATGACAGCGGCCTGAAGGGCGATCATTTCGTCCGCAACGCCGATGGCAGCCTCTATGTCGCGCCGGTCTGGCCGGGGGCATCGGTATTTCCCGACTTCACGCGCGAAGCCACACGCCGCTGGTGGGGCGGCCTGTTCGGCGAGCTGCTCGATGCCGGGATCGCCGGCATCTGGGCCGACATGAACGAGCCCGCGGTGTTCAATACGCCGACCAAGACGATGCCGCTCGACGTCCGTCACCGGATCGAAGGAGACGATTTCGCCCCGCGCGAAGCCAACCATGCCGAGGCTCACAACATCTATGGCATGATGAACGTACGCGCGACGTTCGAGGGGCTTCAGCGGCTTCGTCCGAAACTGCGCCCGTTCGTGATGACCCGCGCCTCCTATGCCGGCGGACAGCGCTATTCGGCCACCTGGACCGGGGACAATAGTTCGACCTGGGATCATCTGAAGCTGTCGGTTCAGCAGACCGTGCATCTCGGTCTGTCGGGCTTCTCCTACACTGCCGTCGATATCGGCGGCTTTACCGGCGGACCGAGCCCGGAACTGCTGACCCGATGGTATCAGATCGGCGCGTTCACGCCGATCTTCCGCGTCCATGCTTCCAAGGGGACACCCCGCACCGAGCCCTGGGTCGACGGCCCCGAGCATCTCGCGATCCGCCGCCGCTTCATCGAAACACGCTACCGCCTGATGCCCTATTTTTATGCAGTGGCCGAGGAGAATGCGCGGACGGGCGACCCGATTCTGCGCCCGGTCTTCTACGACTATCCCGACGCGCTGACTGCGCCGTGCGACCAGTCGATGGCGTTCACCCTCGGCCGCAGCCTGCTAATCGCCGCATCGCCCAAGCCCGAATCGCCGCAGGGTTACGACATCTGCCTGCCCAAGGGCGGCTGGTTCGATTACTGGACCGGCCTGCCGGTCGAAGGCGAGCGCCAGCGCGAGACGCCGCAGCTCGATCGGCTGCCGGTCTATGTCCGCGCGGGCACGATCCTGCCACGCCAGCCGCTCGTCCAGAGCACTGCGGAAATCCCGCAGGGCCCGCTCGAACTGCACGTCTATCCGGGCGAAGGGTGCATGGGCGCGCTCTACTGGGACGATGGCGTCAGCGTGAACAGCGCCTTCCTTCGGCAGACGATTCGGTGCAGCGTCACCTCCACCGGCCTCGAGATCGAGTTCGGTACGCGCGAAGGGGCGTTCCGGCCGTGGTGGAAGGAGATCCGCGTGACGGTGCACGGATGGGAAGGGCAAGGCCGCGTCAGGGGCGTGGCGGTCACCGCCGACGCTGCGGCGCGGACCCTCGACTTCACCTTGCCTGATCAGCCGCGCGCCGGGCGGATCGCGATCACGCGATGATCGCACGCCTGCGCCAGGCGCCGCCGCGCGCACGGTTGCTGCTCTTCGCCTTCGGGGACTTCGCGTTCAATCTCTACTGGCAGAGCATCATGCTCTTCCTGCTGTTCTACTACACCGAGGCGCTCGACCTTCCGGTGGCGACCGCGGCGATGATCTACACCGTCGCGTCGATCTGGGACGGCATCGCCAATTTCATTGCCGGCGCGATTACCGACCGGAAGGTGCCCGGACGCGGCTATGGCCGGGTGCTGATCCTTGGCAGCGTGCCGCTGGGCCTCGCCTGCGTGCTCACCTATCTGCCGCCGCCGCTGGCGGGCGCCTGGGGCATCGCTTTCGTGGTGATCGGTCACTTGCTGTTCCGCAGCGCCTATGCGGCGATCAACGTGCCCTATCTGGCGATGAGCGCGCGGATCAGCCTCGACAGCCGCGACCGCGCATTCGTCGCGGGCATGCGGATGCTGTTCGGCACGATGGCCTGGGTGCTGGTCGCGCGCGGCACCGTGCCGATCGGCACCTGGCTCAGCGGCGGCGGCGTTTCCGCGCAGGCCTATCTCGGCGCGGCGGTCGTCTTCGCGATCGTCGCCACGGCGATCCTGTTGCTGGTGGGCGCGACCTATCGCGAAGAACAGGTGCCCACGCCCGCCGTGCCGCCTTCGATCATGAGAAGCCTGCGCAGCCTGCTCGCCAACCGCGCCTTTGTGACGCTCAACCTCGCGATGATGGCGATGATCTGCGCGGTCACCTTGCTCAACAAATCGGTACTCTATTACTTCAAATATTTCCTCGACGACGCGACTGCCGGACAATCGGCGCTGGCGTGGATGGGGCTGGTCAGCGGCGCGGCGGTGCCGTTGTGGATGGCGGTCCAGCGGGTGGCCGGCACGCGCAGCGTGTGGTTCTTCGCCGCCGGCCTGTGCATGGCGGGCCTCACGCTGTTCATGCTCGTCCGCATCGATCGCGTCGAGACGATGCAGCTGTTCCTCGTCGCGATGCAGGCGCTGATCGTCGGGCTGCACTTCGTCTTCTGGGCGATGTTGCCCAACACCATCGAATATGGCGAGCAGGTGACCGGGCTGCGCGTCGAAGGCGCCGTGTTCGGCCTCGCATCCCTGCTTCAGCGCGTCGCGATCGGACTTGCCACCACGGTGCTTGGCCTCGGCTTCGACGCTTCGGGCTTCGTCTCGAATGTCGCGCAGAGCGAAGCGACGCTGACCGGGATGCGCTGGACGATCGCCGCGGTGCCGCTCGCCTTCTTCGCCATTTCCTGCTTCCTGATGCTGCTCAACCCCCTGGGCAAGGGCGCGCACGCGAAGATCGTGCGCGACCTGCAGGGCGAAGGGCGCGACCCGGCCTAGCTTGCCTGAAGCTCGAACCGGGCATGGACGCCCGGCGCTTCGGCCGAAGGCGCGATCCAGACGTCGAACGTGCCGGGCTCGACGGTCGGCTTGTTCTCGCGGCCGATGAACAGCAATTGCTCGCGCGTCAGCTTGAAGGTCACCCGTTCCGATGCGCCGGGCGCGAGCCGGACGGTGCGATAGGCCTTCAGTTCGCGCACCGGGCGCGTCACGCTGGCGGTGCGATCGCGGATATAGAGCTGAACGACTTCCTCGGCGGTGCGGCTTCCCTTGTTGGTCACCAGCGCCGAGACGCCGATCTCGCCGTTCCAGCCCAGCGTAGCGGGCGCCGACAGCTCCGAATAAGCGATGTCGCCATAGGTCAGGCCGTGGCCGAACGGATAGAGCGCCGAGTTGGGAATTTCGCGCCACCGCGCCTTGTAGGGCTCGAGCTTGTCGTCGCTCGGATTGGGGCGGCCGGTCGGCTTGTGATCATAATGATAGGGCTGCTGGCCCGGGCGGCGCGGGAAGCTGCATGGCAGGCGTGCCGAGGGCCCGAAATCGCCGAACAATATGTCGGCGATCGCGTGGCCGCTCTCCGAGCCGAGAAACCAGGTGACGAGGATCGCCGGCGCCTTGGCTACCGCGCCCTCGAGCGCCAGCGCGCGGCCGTTGCGGAGCACGACTACCACCGGCTTGCCGGTCGCGGCCACTGCCTCGGCCAGCGCCTGTTGCGGCGCCGGGACGACGATCTCGGTGCGCGACTGCGCTTCGCCCGACATGCGCTCGCCCTCGCCGATCGAGAGCAGGACGATGTCGGCCCCCTGCGCCGCGGCCACCGCCGCTTCGATCCCGCCGGGAATCGCTTCCTCGATCCCCGAGCCCGGGGTGATGCTCACCAGAGCGGGATCGGCCACGGCGGCTTTGATGCCGGTGGCGAGATCGACCGCGAGCTTGTTGTCGCCATAGACGACCCAGCCGCCATTGAGATCGTGCGGGCCGGCCGCGAACGGGCCGATGATCGCGATCTTCCGGCCCGATTTGGGCAGGGGCAGCAGTGCGCCGTCATTCTTGAGCAGGACGATCGACTTGCGGCCAGATTCGCGCGCCAGCGCGAGCGCGGGCCTGGTGCGCGAGCGCGCCTTTTCGCGCTTCACGTCGATGCGGCGGAACGGATCGTCGAACAGGCCGAGCAGCGCCTTGGTCGCCAGCACCTTGCGTACCGATTCGTCGAGCCGCGCCATCGGCACCTCGCCCGCCTCGACCAGGTCGGGCAGATGCTGGCGGTAGAAGCCGCTCTGCATGCTCATGTCGACCCCGGCGAGGAAAGCGAGCTTGGTGGCGTCACGCGCATCGGCGGCAAAGCCGTGCGCGATCATCTCCTCGTCGCCGGTATAGTCGGAAACGACAAAGCCCTCGAAGCCCCATTCGTCCCGCAGCAGCGTGCGCAGCAGCCATTCATTGCCGGTGGCCGGAACGCCCGAAAGCTCGTTGAACGACGCCATCGTCGTGATCGCCCCGGCATCGAACGCGACACGGAACGGCGGCAGATAGACTTCGCGCAACGTGCGCTCGGAAATATCGACGGTGTTGTAATCGAGCCCCGCCTCGGCGGCGCCATAGGCCGCGAAGTGCTTGGCGCAGGCCAGCATCGCATCATTTGCCTTCAGGTCCTTGCCCTGGAAGCCGCGGACGCGCGCCGCCGCGATCAGTTCGCCCAGCAGTACATCCTCGCCGGCGCCTTCCATCGTGCGGCCCCAGCGCTGGTCACGCGCGATGTCGACCATCGGCGCGAAGGTCCAGTCGATGCCGCATGCCGCGGCTTCGTACGACGCCATCCGGGCGGTGCGCTCCATCATGTCGAGATCGAAACTCGCCGCTTCGCCCAGCGGGATTGGAAAGATGGTGCGATGGCCGTGGATGATATCCGCGGCGAAGATCAGGGGAATCTTGAGGCGGCTCTGCGTCATCGCCGCGGTCTGCATCCGCCGCGCCATCTCCGCGCCGTTGCCGTTGAACACGCCGGTCAACTGCATCTTGCGGACTTCTTCGAGCTGCCCTTCGAAATTCGGGCCGCGCGAAGCCGGATTGAGGGAGGGCGCCGCGCTGCCGCCCCATGCCGCAGCCATCAGGCTCAACTGCCCCGCCTTTTCGGCGACGGTCATCTGCGCAATCAGCGGATCGATGAACGCGGGCACGGGAAGCCGGGTCGCGGACTGGAGCATCGCCCGCGCCGGGCTTGCCGCCCAGGCCGCGATCGCGCCTGCTCCGAGCAGCGCCGCCCGTCGCGAGATCCTGGTGTCGAGCATTGCTTCCCCTCCTGCGCCCGCGCCCGGCGCGGAAAATGGCGTTCGTATCATTTTTTGTCGGGCGACTGCCCGGTAAGCCTTGTCCGTAACCGGTTACATAGACTTTTGGCGATGGGCATTGCAATCAACGATTGGGTGCGAAGCAAAGGACCATGCTCATAATCAGGACCAACTACTGATGGCCGAGGCGACAATTCGTGACGTTGCGCGCCGCGCCGCGGTTTCGGTCGCGTCGGTGTCGCGGGCGCTCAACGGTATCGAGAATGTCAGGCCCCAGACGCGCGACCGGATCATGGCCGCCGTCGCCGAACTCGGTTACGTCCCCCATGCCGGCGCGCGCAGCCTCAGTCTCGCGCGGGCGCATGCCATTGGCGTCGTATTACCCGACCTGCATGGCGAGTTCTTCTCCGAATGCGTCCGCGGCATGGATCGCGAGGCGAACCGGCGCGGCTATATGCTGCTCCTGTCGAATATGCATGACGATGGGGAACAGACGACGCTGGCGATGCGCGCGATGCGCGGCCGGGTCGATGGGCTGGTGGTGATGGCGCCGCATATCGAGCATGACGCGCTGGCGCGAACGCTGCCTGCGGCGATTCCCTCGGTGCTGATCAACTGCTCCGGCGAGTTCGAGGCGCGCCCGATGATCCGCCTCGATAATCGCGCCAGCGCGGGCGCGATGGTCGATCATCTCGTCGCGAACGGCTATCGCGCGATCGTCCATGTCGCGGGGCCCGAGGGCAATGTCGACGCGCGCGAACGTGCCGAGGGCTTTCGCGAGGCGATGCGCAGGCACGGCCGCGAACCCCGGATCATCGTCGGCGACTTCAGCGAAGAGGCGGGCGAAGCCGCCGCCGCTGCGATCCTCGCGGACGCCGCGCCATGCGACGCCGTCTTTGCCGCGAACGACATGATGGCGATCGGCTGCCTCCATGCGCTGCGCAGCGCCGGCAAGCGCGTTCCCGAGGACCTTGCCGTGGCCGGCTTCGATGATGTCCCGCTGGCGCGCTATCTCTCCCTCACCACGATGCGCGTGCGGCTGGCCGAACTCGGCGAACGCGCGGTCGCATTGCTGGTGGATCTGATCGAGCACAAGCCGACGCGGGTCACGAAGGAAGTCCTGACCCCGGAACTGGTGGCGCGCGCGACGACGAACGCCCGGGCCCTCGCCTAGCGCGCGGTTCGGCCCGTTCTGCCAGAGCGGCAATTCGCTCGAGCCGGCAGATATGCCGTCCCTCGTCCCGGCGAGCCCGCCGGCGATCCCACGCCGGCGAGGATCCCAGCCTACTTCTTCTTCTTCGCCGCCGGCTTGCGCGCGGCGGGCTTCGGGGCGGGTGCTTCCGGCAGGACCACCATCGTCCAGTCGCGGCTCGGCGCCAGATATTTCACCGCCAGCGCCTGGATGTCCGCCGGAGTCACATAGGCATAGTCGCGCGCCAGCGTTTCCACCGCCGCGATTCGCGCCGGATCGCGCGCACCGCCCTGAGTCAGCTGCAGCCAGAACATGTTGCCGCTCGAACGGCGGATGATGATCTGCTTGAGCGGATTGACCGAACGGTCGAGCTCGTCCTGCGTGATCGGGTTCTTCACCAGATCGGCCGCGATGCTGCGGGCGAGCTGGAAGAAGAAGTCGGTCTTGTCCGGCGGCAACAGGCCCAGCGCCATGATCTTGCCGCCGCTCGACATCCCGATCGGCCAGTCGCTCATCACCGACGGCGAATAGCTCACGCCCGCCTGGCTGCGCAGCTGGTCGATCAGCCGATCGCGGAACACCGCGGCAAGAATCTCCAGCCTGCGGCTCTCGGCGATGCCGGCGCTGCCGCCGCCCGTCGGCCAGGCGATCACTGCTGCCGCCTGATCGTCCTGCCCGGTATGGGTGCGCACCACCGGCCGGGCGACGTGCGCCGGGAACTTGGCCGGAGCCGTCAGCGCGGCACCTGCCGGGCGCGGCTTCAGCGCGCCGAATGTCGACGCGAAGGCGGTGATCGCTTCCTCGGTCTTCAGATCGCCGAAGATCGACACTTCGATCGGCCCGCTTGCCAGCAGCGGCTCCCACAGCGCGCGGAAGCTTGCCGGCGTGAGCGCGGCCATCGTCGCCTTGGGCGGGATGCCCCAGCGCGGATCGCCCGAATGGAGCAGCGCGTCCAGATCGCGGTTCAGCACCGCGTCGGGCGAGGCAGACAGGCTGGCATAGGTCGAAAGCGACGCCGTCTTCGCGCGGTTCACCGGGTTCGGATCCCAGGCCGGCGACGCCAGCTTCGCCGCGAACAGCTTCAGCTGGTCGGGCAGGTCGGTCATCGTCGTCTGCGACGAGAAGGTGAAGGCATCGTCGTCGATGTTGAAATCGAAGCCGATCTGGCGATTGCCGGTCAGCGCATCGAGTTCTTCCTGCCCGTAGGTCCCGACGCCGCTGGCGACCAGCGCGCCGCCGCCGGCCCAGGCCGGGGTCCGCCGCGTCGAGGGAAGCGCGCTCAGCCCGCGTCCGAAGCGGACATGGACATAGACCTTGCTCACTTCCGACGAATTCTCGTGGATCAGCAGGGTGACGCCGTTCGCGAAAGTAACCTTCTCGACCTTGGGCGTGGCCAGTACGGTTTCGCGGGCGACGATCGTGCCCGGCGTGCCCAGCTTGGGCAGGCCGTCGAACGTCACATGACTGAGGTCGGCGCGCGGCTTGCCGCCGCCCGACACGTCGGCGTTCAGCGCCGCGGTCAGCTTCGCCCCCGCGCGCGGATCGGCGGTATGGAGGTTGAGGATCGCACGCGTCGCGGTGCCTTCGAACACCTTCTTCGACGCCGCCTGCACCGTTTCCGGCGTGAACATTCGCAGGTCGACCGCTTCCTTGAAGATCGCGTAGCTCGCTTCGGGCGTGGTCACGGTCTCGTTGATGTCGACCGCCTGGACCATGTCCTCGGCCAGCGACACGCCCGATTCCACCGGCGCGGTGTTGATCCGGTTCTTCATCGAGGATTCGATCTCGGCGAGTTCGCGGTCGATCTCGGCCTGTGTGGGCGGGCTGGCGGCGGCATCGGCGATCACGCCACGCACGTCCTTCAGCGCCGCTTCCCAATTGTCGCCGACGGGCATGATCTGCACCGTGGTGACGTTGGCCGACCGCCCGATGTCATCGAGCCCCGCGCCCGCGGCGAGGAACGTTGCCCCCGTTCGCGCCCGCGATTCGAGCCGCCGGTTGATGATCCGGATCGCGACCAGATCGACCATGCGCTTCTGGTTGAAGATCACCGTGTCGGAAAACACCGTCCAGGGCCGCACCACGGTCAGCATCGCCATCGCGGGAAGCGTCGGCTCCACCAGCGTCGCGCTGGTCGGGCCATCCACGATCGGCTTGCCGAAATCGGGGCTCTCGGGCGCGGGGCCGGTCCCCTTCCAGCTCGAGAAATGCTTGATGACCATCTGCTCGAGGATGTTCACATCCATGTCGCCGACGACGACCACCACCGCGCGTTCGGGGCGATACCAGCGGTCGTGGAACGCCTTCACGCTCTCGGCGGTCGCGCCGTTCAGCGTCGCAGTGGTGCCGATCGGCTTGCGCTTCGCCAGCGGCTGGCCGGCGAACATCAGGTCGAACATCGCATCCTGCAGGCGCACCTGCGCGCCCGGCTGCTCGCGGGCTTCGGCCAGCACCACCGGCCGCTCGGCATTGAGCGAGGCCGCGGTGATGTTGGGGCCATACATCATGCCGGCCAGGATCTTCATGCTCTCGTCGAGACCCGCCGAGGTCGCGCTGGGCAGATCGAGCTTATAGACCGTCTGGGTGAAGGTCGTGCTGGCATTGCTGTCCGAGCCGAAGGTCACGCCGAGGCGCTGCCAGATCTGCTTGGAATCGCCGTCCGGAACGAACACCGAGCCGCGGAAGGAGAGATGCTCCAGAAGATGCGCGAAGCCGCGCTCGTCGTCGGTCTCGTGGAGCGACCCGGCGTCGATCCGCACGCGCACCGCCACCTGCCCCGGCGGCACGCCATTCTTGCGCACGACATAGCGCACGCCGTTCGGCAGCCGTCCGAAACGCCACGCGGTATCGTGGACGAGATCGCTGTTCTTGTAGAGCCAGGGATCGTCGGCGGTCTGGATCTTGCCGGCGGAGGGCGCCTGCTGGGCCACCGCGGGAACCGCGAGGCCTAGGACAGCAAGGGCGAGAAGGGCGGGGCGCGCGCTGCGCAGGTACGACAACATAGTGCGAAGTGTAGGGTCCGCGCGGCGATCTCGCAATCCCGCGGAAAACCGCCGCATTCCCGCCTTGGGTCCGCGGCGCGACGCCATGTTTTGGACCCATCGAAAGGTTAATGATCGAGACTTCAAGGGCATTCCGCGAAGGTCTCTGGGGAGGGGCAGGCGCGGAAATCAGCCACAGAATCGGAAAGGTCGAGGGGCACTCAGCGTGGGCGTTGGCATACCGAATGACGAAGCCACAATGTGGCGCAATCCGGGCGGAGCCGCCGTGCTGCCGGCGCAGCCGATCCGCGGATTGCTCGACCGGCTGATCGCCGCTTCCTCGTTGATTCCCAACGACCCCGTGCTCGACATGCGCGAATTCGCCTGGACGGCGAATCTCCGCGCCAACTGGTCGGCGATCCGCGACGAAGCCGCCGCCGCGCTGTGCGGCGCGGCGCAGCGCCTGCCGCTGTGGAATCATGGCGGCGAGGCGGACCTTGCGCGTTGCCCCGCCACCGCCTCGGCGCTCGCCCAGATCCCCGGCCTTGTAAGCGCGCGCTATTCCACCCTCGCCTCGGGCGTTCACGTACCGCGCCGGCGCGGCGCGACCAAGGGGCTGGTCACCTGCCATCTCGGCCTGTCGGTGCCCCGTGACGGCGATGTGCGCATGGCGCTGGCCGATCGCATGCTGCGCTGGGGCGAAGGCGAGACCCTGGTGTTCGACGACAGCTACGAGCACGAGATCTGGAACGAAGCGAGCGGCGCGCGCACCGTCCTCTCGCTCCAGTTCCGCCGCCCGCTCAAGCAGCCCGCCCGCTGGCTGGCCGAACGGCTGCTCTGATATTATCCGGCGGCGATAGCCGGTCACAGCTTGCAATGTAGGATTTCGGCTGCTTCGCTGGGAGGCCGGGGGAGCGCCCCGCCGCTCTTTGACTTGTCGAACCACGTCATTTTTGCGGGAGGCCGGATTTTCGCGATATTGGTGTCAACCGTGTCAACCAGCACCGTCCCAAGCGCTTGTTTTTGAACGATACACGCAATTGCCGGCCATTCGATCGGCGGGCCTTGATGTTGATGCAACTCATGGGTCGGTAAGAATATGACAAGGCCGGATGCGCCGCCTTTTCTTCATCGCTATCCGAACGGTTCGCTCGACCCCCGCCCTCCGGTGCAGGCAGGAGAGCTTGTCGGCCGGCAACCCATCGTTTCCGCACACCATCTTGATCCGCGCCCGGCACCGGCCCACATGCAAGCCATGCTGATCGAGACCGAACCGACGCCCAATCCGGCGACGCTCAAATTCCTTCCCGGCCGCACGGTCATGGAATCGGGCACCCGCGACTTCGCCACTCCGGAGGAAGCCGAGGCTTCGCCGCTGGCCGAAGCGATCTTCAATCTGGGCGACGTGACCGGCGTGTTCTTCGGCCGCGACTTCATCTCGGTCACCGCCGCGCCCGGCGTCGAATGGCCGGGGCTCAAGCCCGATATCCTCGCCATCCTGCTCGATCATTTCTCGGCGAACATGCCGCTGTTCAAGGCGCCGTCGGCCGGCTTCTCGGTCCCGCCGCCCGAGGACGAGGATTTCGGCGACGATCCCGAGGATGCCGACATCGTCGCGCAGATTCGCGAACTGATCGACACCCGCGTGCGCCCGGCCGTCGCCAATGACGGCGGCGACATCGTCTATCGCGGGTTCAAGCAGGGCAAGGTGTTCCTCCAGATGCAGGGCGCCTGTTCGGGCTGCCCGTCGTCCAGCGCCACGCTGAAGAACGGCATCGAGCAGCTGCTCAAGCACTATGTTCCCGAAGTCACCGAAGTCCGCGCGGTCTGATTCCGCGCCCCAAGGAAAGTTCTGATCATGACCCGCAAGCTCGACGAGGCTGGCCTCGACACGATCTTCCGCGCCGCGCGCACGGCGAACGGCTATAATGGCGATCCGGTCACCGAAGCCGACATCCGCGAAATCTACGAACTGCTGAAGATGGGGCCGACCTCGGCCAACCAGCAATCGGCCCGTTTCGTCTGGGTGACGAGCGACGAGGCCAAGGCAAAGCTCGCCGCCGCGTCGAGCGGCACCAACGGCGCCAAGATTCTCGCCGCTCCCGCTTCGGTGGTGATCGGCATGGACCTCGACTTCAACGAGCACCTGCCCTGGCTCTTCCCCCATGCGCCCACCGCGAAGGACTGGTTCCCCGATCCCGAGGTCCGCTACAAGCACGCCTTCCGCAACTCGTCGCTGCAGGGTGCCTATTTCATCATCGCCGCGCGCGCGCTGGGCTTCGATGTCGGCCCGATGTCGGGCTTCGATCACGATCAGGTCGATGCGGCCTTCTTTGCCGGCCAGCCCAACGTGAAGTCGAACTTCATCGCCACGCTCGGCCATGCCGATCATTCGACGATCTTCGACCGGCTGCCGCGTCCGGAATTCGACCGGTTCAACCGGATCGCCTGATCCTGTACTTTCGCCCGTCATTCCCGCACAGGCGGGGATGACGGAAAGAAACACGTGCGAACCCTGATCATCGAAACCGCCACGGCTGCCTGCTCCGTCGCCCTGATCGAGGGCGGCGAAGTGATTGCCGACAGCCATCTGGTCGTAGGCCGCGGCCATGCCGAACAACTGATCCCGATGATCGCCGCATTGCCCGGTCAGGGCCGCGCGGACCGCATCCTCGTCGATTGCGGCCCGGGCAGCTTCACCGGCGTCCGTGTGGGGCTCGCTGCCGCACGCGGCCTCGCGATCGGATGGGGCTGCAAAGTCGCCGGCTATTCCTCGCTGGCGCTGATCGCCGCGCAGGGCTTCGCCGCCCGCCCCGGCCTCGCCAATCTTGCGGTCATACTCGAAGGCGGGCACGGTGAGGTATTCATGCAGGCCTTCACCGCTCCGCTGGCCGAGGATGGCCCCTTCACCTCGCTCATTCCTGCGCAGGCGATCGCCGCCCTGTCCGGCCGCCCCGCCATCGGCAATGGCGTGCGCCACCTGACGGCGATCGATCCCGGCCTCGATATGATCGACACCCTGCCCCGCGCCGCCGACGCGCGGATGCTCCCGCCTGCCTTCACCGCGCTCGAGCCCCGGCCGATCTACGGCCGCGCGCCCGATGCGAAGACGCTGGCGGAGCGCGGCCTCGCATGAGCCGCATCTTCAGTCTTACCGAACTCCGCGAAGGCGGCCCGCAGGATCTGCCCGCCGTCGCCCGGATCATGCAGGACGCATTCGACCCGCGCTATGGCGAAGCATGGACCAGCGCCCAGTGCATGGGGATGCTCTCTCTGCCCGGCGTCTGGCTGACCATCGCCAGCATCGACGAAGCCGATATCGGTTTCGCTCTGGCGCGTGTCGCTGGACCAGAAGCGGAACTTCTGCTGCTTGCCACGCGTCCTGCCGCACGCGGACGCGGCGTCGGCGGCGCGCTGTTACGCGCCGTCATTGCGGAAGCAACCGGTCGCGGTGTCATTGATCTACATCTGGAAGTCCGCGCGGGTAATGATGCAGTCCGGCTTTACCGTCGCGAAGGCTTCGGGAAAGTTGGTGAACGCCGTGATTATTATCGTGGCAACGCTGGACAACTGTTCGACGCACAGACATTTTCAAGAAAACTACGCTGAATTCGTCAAATCCTCGCCGGACGGCCTTGCGTTCGCTCCGGAATGGTCCGATAGGCCGCAAAGACGAGGCGAACTATAATCCGCCCGCAATTGGGTCGAAGGAAAATGTGATGGATAGTCAGAACGAACTTCAGGAAACGCTGATCACGCTCACCGCGGATATTGTCGCGGCGCATGTAAGCAACAACAGTGTTGCTGTGTCGGACCTCCCGGTCCTGATCCAGAACGTGCACAACGCGCTTGCCGGTCTCGGCACCGTGGTTGCCGAGCCTGAAGTGAAGCAGGAGCCTGCGGTTTCGGTCCGCTCGTCGGTCAAGCCGGACTTCATCGTCTGCCTCGAGGACGGCAAGAAGCTGAAGATGCTCAAGCGCCACCTGATGACGCACTATCAGATGACCCCTGATCAGTATCGCGCAAAGTGGAACCTGCCCGCCGACTATCCGATGGTCGCGCCGAACTATGCCGAGCAGCGCCGCACGCTCGCCAAGAAGATCGGCCTGGGCACCAAGCGCCGCAAGCGCTGATCGCCATTTCCGCGCAAGCGAAGCAAGCGCCGGCCCGGCTTATCGCCCGGGCCGGCGTTTTGCGTTTTGGGCACCCTTTCCCCGCGCGCGCCAAGCCGCTACATCGGCGCACGACCCCAAGCCGGTAAGGACCTCATGCCCCGCAAGATCGATCTCGAAGCGCTCTGCCACGAAAAGGGCCTGCGCATCACCGAACAGCGCAAGGTGATCGCTCGCGTTCTCTCGGACGCCGAGGATCATCCCGACGTCGAGAAGGTCTATGAGCGCGCGTCGGCGATCGATCCCGGCATTTCGATCGCGACCGTCTATCGCACCGTCCGCCTGTTCGAAGAGGCCGGCATCCTCGACCGCCACGATTTCGGCGACGGCCGCGCGCGCTACGAGCCCGCACCCGAAGCGCATCACGATCACCTGATCGACGTCGAGACCGGCAAGGTGATCGAATTCGTCGATCCCGAGCTGGAACAGCTCCAGAAGCAGATCGCCGAGCGGCTCGGCTTCCGCCTCGTCGACCACCGCATGGAGCTTTACGGCGTCAGCCTCGAACGCAAGGGCTGAGGGCTATCGACCGTTCCGGTCCGAGCAGATGGCCAGCGTTTCGTCCTCATAGCAATGCAGCATGTGCAGCCGGCGCCTGACGTCGTCCGGCGCGCGCAGATCCGTCGCGGGATCCCCCGGATGCAGCACGACCAGCCTGAACTGGTCGTCAGGGCATCGACGCCAGTCGGGATCGCTCGAGAAGCAGTAGTAGATTTTGAGGGGATCGGAGCAGCGGTTGCGCACGGCGACATAGGGCCGGATCGTGCGGCTGCCCCCGTTATAAGATACGTCCTCCCGCACCGCCTGCTCCGTACAGAGTTTGGGATTGTCCTCGGCTACCGGAAGCGAAATCGCACCGGGGAACCCCAGACTCAGCGCGACCGCCAACGAAACCAACACCATTCCCACCTCCCTGCAAAAAATTCCGATCTCAGTGGAGCGCCCAGGCCGCTTCATATTCCGGATAGACGCTGGCTACCGGATTGCCCGCGCCGTCGATTCCCGGATTGAAGCGCCCCCGACGCATCAGCACTGAGCAGGTGGCCCGATCGAGATCTGCGAACCCGCTCGATCGCTTGACGCGGCACCCGGTAACCCGTCCCATCGGATTGATGGCAAGCGTCACCACCGTTTTACCCTCCGCGCCGATTCTCAGCATCCGCGGCGGATAATCGTCCTCGGTGAGGACCATGCCGGGCCGCTTGATCGCCAGCGGCGCAGACAGGTTCGGCGCTTCCCCGACACCGCTGAACGCCGCGCCGGGATCGGCCTCCGGCGCCGCTGTAATCGCCGCACCTTCGCACAGGATCGCAACGCGTCCGGTCACCCGGCTGCGCGACTCGACCAGCTTCTCGCCGCTTTGGCATTCGAGCACATGGATAAAAGAGCGTTCAGGTCCGCGGATATCGAAACCCGCGCCCGCCCCCAGATCGACCCAGCCGTACATGCCGATCGCACATTGCGACTGATCCGAGCTCATGCTGTTGCAATAGTGAAGACGGATCGGCGTGCTGCAGGTGTTGCGATAGCGGAAATAGTAGCGGGTGATGATATGCGAGCCCCGGCGGAACTTCTCCGATCGCTGGACCCGCACGGTGCAGCTGCCAGTCCGCTCTTCCTGTTGCACCATTGCGACCGGCAGCTCGACCGGGGTCAAGCCAGCACCGATCATCGCAAGAACGCTCCACATCGCCATGATCCCCCCGGAAAAATCTTCACGAACAGGATGCTGTCCAGCTCCGATCCGGTCAAGCGCCGCTTGTCTCCGCCGCGCCGATCCCCTCTATTGTGCGGCGATGGATTCGGATCTTCGCACGCGCGCCGCACAGGGCCACCCCATCCCGCTGAGCCTGCGCGCGCAGTTCCGCCTGTGGCGCCGCATTCTGATGCTGGCGGGCACGATCCTGATCTTCGTTCCGCTCCACTATCTCTGGCGGCTGTTCCGCCTGCCCTCGCCCTGGCCGCGCATGTTCCTCGGCACCGCCGGCCGCATCGCCGGGGCGCGGGTGAAGAAGATCGGCGTGCCGCTCAAACGCGACGTCTTCTACATCTCGAACCATCTCAGCTGGCTCGACATCCTCGCGCTCGGCGGGGCGAGCGGCACCGCGTTCGTCGCCAAGGCCGAACTGGCCACCGCGCCGCTGGTCGGCTGGCTCGCGGGCCTGAACCGCACCGTCTATGTAAAGCGCGAGAACCGTCTGGGCGTCGCCGATCAGATCAACCAGCTCCGCGACGCGCTGGAGGAGAACTGGGCGGTCACCGTCTTCCCCGAAGGCACCACTACCGACGGCCAGTCGCTCCTGCCCTTCAAGACGCCGATGCTCCGCGTCCTCGAACCGCCCCCGCCCGGCGTGATGGTCCAGCCAGTGATGCTCGATTACGGCGCGGTCGCCGAGGAGCTTGGCTGGATCGGCGAGGAAAGCGGCGTCAACAACGCCAAGCGCATCCTCAGCCGCAAAGGCAGCTTCCAGCTCCGCGTCTCGTTCCTCGAACCGTTCCACCCCCGCGACTATCCCGGCCGTAAGGCGATCGCCGCCGAAAGCCGCAAGCGGATCGAGACCGCCCTGCTCGCTGCGCTGGGCAAGCCGCTGCGTCCCTTCGCCTATGCGGTGGACGCGGTCCGCTACGAGAAACCCCCGGAGGAACCCGGGGCTTAATCTCGCCGCGCTTCGCCGCTATAGGCCCGGCGATGAACGCGCCCAAGAATCCCAAGACCTTCCACATCAAGTCCTACGGCTGCCAGATGAACGTCTATGACGGCGAGCGCATGGCCGAGCTGCTCGGCGCGCAGGGCATGACCGCCGCAGAAGCAGGCGAAGCCGATCTGGTCGTGCTCAACACCTGCCACATCCGCGAAAAGGCGACCGAGAAAGTCTATTCGGAGATCGGCCGCCTGCGGAAGCATGGCGAACCGATGATCGCCGTCGCCGGCTGCGTCGCGCAGGCCGAGGGCGAGGAGATCGCCCGCCGCGCCAAGGTCGACGTCGTCGTCGGCCCGCAGGCCTATCACAATTTGCCCGAACTGGTGTCGCAGGCCGCCGCGGGCACGCTGGCGCTCGACACCGACATGCCGGCCATCGCCAAGTTCGGCGCGCTCCCCTCGCGTCGCAAGGTCGCGCCCTCGGCCTTCCTCACCGTGCAGGAAGGGTGCGACAAATTCTGCACCTATTGCGTCGTCCCCTATACCCGCGGCGCGGAAGTCAGCCGACCGTTCGCGGCGATCGTCGACGAAGCGAAATCGCTGGTCGATGCGGGCGCGAAGGAAATCACCCTGCTCGGCCAGAATGTGAATGCGTGGAACGACGATGCGGGCACCGGCCTGCACGGCCTGATCCTCGCGCTCGACCGGATCGAGGGGCTCAAGCGCATCCGCTATACCACCAGCCACCCCAACGACATGACGCAGGGGTTGATCGACGCGCATCGCGACATCGAGAAGCTGATGCCCTTCCTCCACCTCCCCGTGCAGCATGGCAGCGACCGCGTGCTCAAGGCGATGAACCGCAGCCACAGCCGTGATTCCTATCTCCGCATCATCGAACGCGTCCGCGAAGCGCGCCCCGACATCGCGCTGTCGGGCGACTTCATCGTCGGCTTCCCCGGCGAAACCGATGCCGAGTTCGAGGAACTGCTGAGCCTCGTCGACGAAACGGCGTACGCTCAGGCCTACAGCTTCAAATACAGCCCCCGCCCCGGCACACCCGCCGCCGAGATGGACGGCGCGATCCCGGCCGAGCTGATGGACGAACGCCTCCAGCGCCTGCAGGCCGCACTCAACCGCGATCAGGCCGCGTTCAACGCCGCAACCGCCGGTCGCAGCTGCGAAGTCCTGCTCGAACGCCCCGGCAAGCTGCCCGGCCAGCTGATCGGCAAGTCGCCCTGGCTGCAATCGGTCCACCTGATGACCGACGCGCAGATCGGCGACATGGTCGAAGTCGACATCGTTCGCGCCGATCCGAACTCGCTGGCGGGCGTCGAACGGGTGAAGGCAGCCGCGTGATCCGCGGGCTGGCCTTCGCCGCCACCCTGCTGGCCGCACCCGCGGCCTTTGCCCAGTCCGAAGTCAGATGCCCTCCCCGCGCGGATGGCTGGCCCGGTCCGATCGTCCGCGACGAGGATACCGCGCGAGGCATCTTCATCGCCGTTGCCGATCAATTTCAGGGCGGCGCGGATTATAGCGGCATCCCGGTCGCCGTCGTCGAAAGCCGCGATCATCGCAGCTGGACGGTCTATCACGGCGATCCGGCATCCTCCGGAAAGCTCGGCGGCGGGATGCATATGGTGATCGATCGCTGCACCGGTGCGATTACTCGCCTCCGCTATCAGCGCTGACGCGAACGGAAACCGTTGCCTTGAGGACACGCCCGCGCCTTTTGCGGCGAACGCCGTTTTTCCCGCTGTCCCGAGCGCCCCGACTCTGCCATCCTCCGGCTCACCACATGCAGCACGGAACCAACCCCGCCCGCTCCCGGTTTCGCCACTCAGGCGAACGGGTGGCGTCGCTGCGAAGTGGCCCGACCGCCCGCCACCTTACCGCCAAAGGAGCCGCATGAGCCGCAAGCCTGTCCAAGCCGTATCCGGGGATCGCAGCCGGGTTGAGGTCACGTTCGACAAGCCCCAGCTCCTGCCGCGATTGTTCGGAGAGTTCGACAGCAACATTCTGGCGCTCGAGGAGCGGCTGGGCGTCTATATCCATGCGCGCGGCCAGCGCGTGCAGATCGAGGGATCGGCCGAAGCCGTCGCCCATGCCCGCGAAGTGCTGCAGGAACTCCACAGCCGGGTGATCCGCGGCGAGGATATCGATGCCGGGCTGATCGACGCGGTGATCGCCATGTCGAGCGAACCGACCTTCTCGGGCATCATCCGCGCGGACAATGGCAATGCGCCGCCGCCGATCATGATCCGCACGCGCAAGAAAACGATCGTGCCGCGCTCGGTCGCGCAGACGCAATATATGCGCGCGCTCGTGTCGAACGACATGATCTTCGCGCTCGGGCCGGCAGGCACCGGCAAGACCTATCTCGCGGTCGCCCAGGCCGTCGCCCAGCTCATCACCGGCAGCGTCCAGCGCCTGATCCTCTCGCGCCCCGCCGTGGAAGCGGGCGAGAAGCTCGGCTTCCTGCCCGGCGACATGAAGGACAAGGTCGATCCCTATCTCCGCCCCTTGTACGACGCACTGAACGACTGCCTGCCCGCCGAGCAGGTCGAGCGGCGCATCGCGAGCGGCGAGATCGAGATCGCCCCGATCGCCTTCATGCGGGGCCGCACGCTCGCCGACGCGTTCGTCATCCTCGACGAAGCGCAGAACACCACGCCGATGCAGATGAAGATGTTCCTCACCCGCTTCGGTCAGAACAGCCGCATGGTGATCTGCGGCGATCCCAAGCAGACCGACTTGCCCGGCGGCCCCAAGGCGTCGGGCCTGAACGACGCGGTCGAGCGGCTCGAAGGCGTCGAGGGCATCGCCATCTCGCGCTTCAGCTCCGCCGACGTGGTCCGTCACCCGATCGTCGGCCGCATCGTGGAGGCGTACGAGGGTTCGGATGCTTGACGTCGCCGTCCAGGCCGAAGCCGCCTGGCCCGAAGCCGATTGGGAAGCCCTCGCCACCCGCGCCGCCACCGCGGCGCTGGAGCAGTCGCCCTATGGCGAATGGCTAACCTCGCCGGCTTGTATCGAAGTCGCGATCCGCATGACCGACGACGAGGAAGTCCACACGCTGAACCTGCAATATCGGCAGAAGGACAAGCCGACCAATGTGCTGTCCTTCCCGATGATCCAGCCCGATCTGCTCGATACGGTCACGCAGAACAGCGACGATGGCGAAGTCATCCTCGGCGATATCGTCCTCGCCCACGGCGTCTGCGCGGCCGAAGCCGTGGAACGCGGCATTTCCACCGCCGATCATGCCACGCACCTGATTGTCCACGGCACCCTGCATTTGCTAGGATATGACCACCAAGGGGATTCCGAAGCCGAGGCAATGGAGGAAATGGAGCGCGCCGCGCTTCGCCATCTCGGCCTTCACGATCCCTACCCAGTACGCGAGGATTGACGACTTCCATGCCCGAGGGCCCCAGTAGCGCCGGTAACGGAGACAGTAGCACCGAGAGCGGCGGGATATGGCGGAGTCTCCGTACCCTGTTGTTCGGTGACGCCCAGGAAGAGACACTCCGCGACAAGCTGGAAGATGCGATCGACGAGCATGAAGGCGATGGGGGCAAGGCGCCGGCGGGCGATCTTGCGCCGATCGAGCGCCAGATGCTGCGCAATCTGCTCCATTTCGGCGAGCGCGACGCGGGCGATGTTGGCGTGCCGCGCGCGGATATCATCGCGGTGGCCGACGACACCAGCTTCGCCGATCTGGTGAAGCTCTTCGCCGAAGCCGGCCACAGCCGCCTGCCGGTCTATCGCGGCGAACTCGATACCGTGATCGGCATGGTCCATATCAAGGACGTGTTCGCGATCCTCGCCACCGGCGCGACGCCGCCGGCATCGATCAACAGCCTGATCCGCCAGCCGCTCTATGTGCCGCAATCGATGGGCGCGCTCGATCTGCTCGCCCAGATGCGCGGCAGCCGCACCCATCTCGCGGTGGTGCTCGACGAATATTCGGGCACCGAGGGCCTGATCACGATCGAGGATCTGATCGAGGAGATCGTCGGCGAGATCGAGGACGAACATGACGAAGCGCCCGTCCAGATGCTGGTCCCGCTCGACGGCGGCGGCTGGGACGCGGACGCCCGCGCCGAGCTGGAAGATGTCGGCGAGACGGTCGATCCGCGCCTTGCCGATGTCGAGGAGGATATCGACACGCTCGGCGGGCTCGCCTTCGTGCTGGCCGGCCATGTGCCGCAGGCGGGCGAATGCCTCGAGCATGACAGCGGCTGGACGCTGGAGATCGTCGATGCCGACGCCCGCCGCGTGAGCCGCCTCAGGCTGCACCCGCCCAAGGAACTGGCGATTCCCGAGGCGTGACGCGGCGAGGAATTGACTGGCGCGGTTTTCGCGACCGACCTACATTCCCCCGATGCGGAAATATCTGAGACCGATCCTGCTCGCGCTCGTCGCGCTGTTGCTCATCCTGTTCGTGGCGTGGTGGTGGGTCAGCCGCCCCGACGTCGCCCGGCTGAGCGTCGAGGAAGTCTCCGGGCAGGTGCCGCATCTGTCGGAGGTTCGCCCGCAAATCTATCCGACGATGGAGATCCCGCCCGCGGTCGGCTGGGCGAACGGCGCGAAGCCGGTTCCTGCCAAGGGGCTGAAGGTCCAGGCCTTTGCCGACGGGCTCGATCATCCGCGCTGGCTCTATCGCCTGCCCAATGGCGACGTGCTGGTGGCCGAAAGCAATTCGCCCCCGCGCGACGTGGGCGGGATCACCGGCATGGTGATGGGTTCGATGATGAAGAAGGCCGGCGCGGGCACGCCTTCGGCCAATCGCATCACCCTGCTGCGCGACACCAACAATGACGGCGTGGCCGATCAGAAATCGGTCTTCCTTTCGGGCCTGAACTCGCCCCACGGCATGGTGCTGGTCGGCGACTGGCTCTACGTCGCCAATACCGATGCGCTGGTTCGCTTCCCTTACAAGACGGGCGACGCGAAGATCACCGCCAAGGCGGAAAAGATCGTCGACCTGCCGGGCGGCGGCAATCACTGGGCGCGCAACGTCATCGCGGCCCCGGGGGGCAAGAGCCTCTATGTCGCGATCGGATCGGCGTCGAACATCGCCGAGAATGACGGCCTCGCCAAGGAAGGCGCCGCCTATACCGCGCGCACCAGCGCCGAACAGGTCCGCGCGTCGCACCAGATCGGCCGCGCGATGATCGTGGAAGTCTTCCCGGATACCAAGCGCAGCAACCTGTTCGCCTGGGGCCTGCGCAATCCGAACGGCATGGCGATCGAGCCGGTCACCCAGACGCTGTGGAGCGTCGTCAACGAACGCGACATGCTCGGATCGGACATGCCGCCCGACTATCTCGCGAAGATCGACCTAGGCGCCTTCTTCGGCTGGCCGTGGAATTACTGGGGCGGCTATGTCGACAAGCGCGTCAGCCCCGGCCGTCCGGACCTGCGCGAATATACCAAGCGCCCCGAATATTCGCTCGGGCCGCACACCGCGCCGCTCGGCCTCGCCTTCGCCAATGACGCGAAGCTCGGCGGCGGCTTTACCAGCGGCGCGTTCGTCGGGCTGCACGGTTCGTGGAACCGCAAGCCGATGTCGGGCTACAAGGTGGTCTTCATCCCCTTCGGCGCCAACGGCCTGCCGGTACGCGGGGCGAAGCCGGTCGACGTGCTGTCGGGCTTCCTCGACAAGGAGGAAAAGGCGCAGGGCCGCCCGGTCGCGGTGATTACCGATGCTTCGGGCGCGCTGCTCGTTTCGGACGATGTCGGCAACGTGATCTGGCGGGTCAGCCCGGCGCAATAAGGATAAAGGCTCACGGGCGGATCGATAACGGTCCGCCCGGCGCGCTCAGTCCCCGATCGCATATTCGACGCCGCCGTCGGGCGCATAGCCCGCCTTCGTCGCGACGACGCGGCCTTCGTCCATGAAATCGTCGGCCGCCCGATCGGCCCAGCCGGGCTCCCGCGTCTCGGCGGCGCGCGGCATCGGCCCGGCGGCGGCGCGATAGGACAGGTCCATCCCCGCCACCGTATAATTGGCGAGCAACGCCCCGCCGCAACTGCCCAGCGCGACGACGCTCGTCCCCAGCGCCAGCAGGGGCCCCGCGCGACGGCTGCGCAACATGCGATGGAGCCAGGGTGCCATGCGAGCGAAACGGCTCCGCCCGCCGCCCGTTCCCTATTTCAGCAATTTGGGGGCGACCTGCATCAGCTTGTCGCGCACCTTGCCCCCGAACAGGGCCAGCATCGGCGGCAGATCGACCTCGGCGTGGATCTTGTTGTCGAACACGTCGATCCGGCTGGCGACCGTCTGGCCCATCGCGGTCAGGGTGAAGTGCAGCGTATCGCCTTCCCAGCGATGCTGCACCGTGCCGCCGCCCGGCACCATGTCCGCCAGCTTGCCTACGCCGCCGGTCATGCGCGACTTCGCAGTCTCGCGGCCCAGATTGTGCGGGATATCGACTTTGATCGGTTCGGGCATGGATTCCTCAGGTGGCAAAAAGCATCGCGTCGTCGGCAAACGCCTTGAACTCCAGCGCGTTGCCACTGGGATCGCGAAAGAACATCGTCGCCTGCTCGCCGGGCTGTCCCTTGAAGCGGACATAGGGCGCGATTCCGAACGGAATGCCGGCAGCCTCGACCCGCGCGGCCAGCGCTTCCCAGTCGGACATGGTCAGCACCACGCCGAAATGCGGCACCGGCACGTCATGCCCGTCGACCGCATTCTCGACCGCGACGGCCTTCGCCGCAGGATCGAGATGCGCGACGATCTGATGGCCGACCAGGTCGAAATCGATCCAGTGATCCGAAGACCGCCCTTCGGGACAGCCCATCACTCCGCCATAGAAATACCGCGCGGCATCCAGGTCGTGGACCGGAAAGGCGAGGTGGAAAGGCCGGATCGAAGTCATCGAGGCTCCCTACACAATCTTCCCCCAAAGGGGGAGGATAAGCTAAGCCCGCCGCCGATGCAGTCCCGCCCCTTGCTCGCCGCCCTGCTTGCCGGGCTGATTTCGGCCACCGGCTTCGCCCCGCTCGACTGGTGGCCGCTGCTGCTGGCCGGCCTCGCGGTGCTGCTCCATCTCGTCCATTCGGCGCCGACGCTGAAGTCGGCGCTGCTGCGCGGATGGCTGTTCGGGCTCGGCCACTTCACCGTCGGCAGCAACTGGATCCAGCACGCCTTCGACTATCAGGACCAGATGCCGGCCTTTCTCGGCTATTTCGCGGTGGTCCTGCTGGCCTGCTATCTCGCTATCTACCCGGCGGTCGCGATGGGCCTCGCCTGGCGCTTCGCCCATGAATTCAAATCCCGCGCCGTATCGCGAGGAGCGGACGCCAGCTATATCCTCGCCGCCGCCGCAGCATGGATCGTCACCGAATGGCTGCGCAGCGTGATGTTCACCGGCTATCCGTGGAACCCGCTCGGCGTCGCATGGCTGCCCACCCCGGTCGCCCAGTCTGGCGCCTGGCTCGGCACCTACGCGCTGTCGGGCGTGATGATCCTCGCCAGCGGCGCGATCCTGCTCGCCTTCCGCCGCGACTGGCGCGGCGCCGGAGCCTTTGCCGCGACGCTCGCCCTGCTCTCGCTCGCCGCGATCGGTTCCGGCGGATCGCAGCCGGAAGCCGGCGCCCGCCATGTCCGCGTGGTCCAGCCCAATATCGGCCAGGATGCGCTCCACTGGCCCGACTATAACGAGCGCGTCCTCGCCAAGCAGATCGAATGGAGCGGCCGCGCGGGATCGATCCCCCGGCTGATCGTCTGGCCCGAAGGCATGGTCAACGATCTGGTCGAGGACGACTATCCCGATCCGCGCTTCTACCGCGTCGATCCCCGGCTGATCCGCGCGCGCATCGCTGCGTCGCTCGGCCCGAAGGACATGATACTGATCGGCGGCAACGCCCTGTTCTTCGACGACAACGGCAAGCTGGCCGGCGCAGGCAATTCGATCTGGGCGGTCGATCCCGACGGGATGCTCGGCGAACGCTACGACAAGGCGCATCTCGTGCCCTTCGGCGAGTATCTGCCGCTGCGCTTCCTGCTCCAGCCGCTCGGCCTGTCGCGCTTCGTGATGGGCGATATCGACTTCATCCCCGGCCCCGGCCCTCGCACCATCGCGGTGCCCGGCTTCGGCAAGGTCGGGATGCAGATCTGCTACGAGATCATCTTCTCGGGCCACACGGTCGATCGCGCCAACCGCCCCGATTTCCTGTTCGCTCCCTCCAACGACGCATGGTTCGGCAGCTGGGGCCCGCCCCAGCATCTGGCTCAGGCGCGGATGCGCGCGATCGAGGAGGGCCTGCCGATCCTGCGCTCCACGCCCACCGGCATCTCGGCGATCATCGATGCGCGCGGCGGCCTGGCCGGTACCGTGCCGCACAATCAGGAAGGCGCCGCCGAGACGCCCCTGCCCGCCCCGCTTCCGCCCACGCTGTTCAGCCGAGCGGGCAACTGGATCGCGTTCCTTGCGGCCGGGCTGTTGCTGCTGTTTGCGATTGCTATCCGCCGCGTCTCTCGCTAGTGCAGCATTGATATAAGGAAAGCTTTATATGGGCATGGCAACGGCCCGGCTTTCCTCCCCACGTCAGAGGAATTTCCATGCGTTCCAACTATCTCTTCACGTCCGAATCGGTTTCGGAAGGTCATCCGGACAAGGTCGCGGACCAGATTTCCGACGCGATCGTCGATCTGTTCCTGTCGAAGGACCCCGAAGCCCGCATCGCCTGCGAGACGCTGACCACCACCCAGCTCGTGGTTCTGGCCGGTGAAATCCGCGGCAAGGGCATCATGGACGAAGCCGGCAACTGGGCCCCGGGCGTGAAGGACGAAGTCGAAGCGACCGTCCGCGCGACCGTGAAGCGCATCGGCTATGAGCAGGACGGCTTCCACTGGGAGACGCTGCGCTTCGAGAACAATCTGCACCCGCAGTCGGCGCACATCGCGCAGGGCGTGGACGCAGGCGGCAACAAGGACGAAGGCGCCGGCGACCAGGGCATCATGTTCGGTTACGCCGCCAACGACACGCCCGACCTGATGCCGGCGACGCTCTATTACAGTCACAAGATCCTCGAGCAGATGGCAGCCGACCGCCATTCGGGCGCAGCCCCGTTCCTCGAGCCCGACGCCAAGAGCCAGGTCACGCTGCGCTACGAGGGCAGCAAGCCCGTCGCCGCCACGGCGATCGTCGTCTCGACCCAGCACGGCAAGGGCTATGACGAAGGCGACAAGGAAGCCGAACTGCACGCCTATGTGAAGAAGGTCGTTGCCGACATTCTTCCGGCCGAGCTGCTGTCGGACGCCACCGAATACCACATCAACCCGACCGGCTCGTTCGAAATCGGCGGCCCTGACGGCGACGCCGGCCTTACCGGCCGCAAGATCATCGTCGACACGTACGGCGGCGCGGCTCCGCACGGCGGCGGCGCTTTCTCGGGCAAGGATCCGACCAAGGTCGATCGCTCGGCGGCGTACATCACCCGCTATCTGGCGAAGAACATCGTCGCGGCTGGCCTCGCCCAGCGTGTCACGATCCAGCTGGCTTACGCCATCGGCGTGTCGAAGCCGCTGTCGCTCTATGTCGACACTCACGGCACCGGCACCGTCGGCGACGACAAGATCGAAGAAGCGATTATGGGCATCGAGAAGCTGGGCGGTCTGACTCCGCGCAGCATCCGCACCCACCTGAAGCTCAACAAGCCGATCTACCAGAAGAGCGCCGCTTACGGTCACTTCGGCCGCAAGCCCGAGGGCGATTTCTTCCCGTGGGAAAAGACCGATCTGGTCGAGGACCTGAAGGCCGCTCTGGCCTGATCCTCGCCTCAGGCAGGAAATTGAAGCCCCCGTCGCGGTCAGCCGCGGCGGGGGTTTTCATTTGTCCTCAGGCCACGCGTTCCAGCCGTCGCACCAGAAACCAGCACAACATGCCGAGCGCGAAGGGGATGCCGAAGAACAGCAGATACGTGTCCCATGCCGTGGCCAGCACGCCGGGGATGCTCGACGGCCTGAGCAGCGGCAGCAGCATCGGCCACAGCAGCACCGGCGGCCCCATCAACAAGGTCACGCCCGCGCCGCGCAGCAGTCGTGCCGTAAGTGCCGTTCCCGCATCCATCGGCGCAGCATAACCCAGTTGCGGCCATCCGCCATGCCCTGTTCGCGCTGCCCCAATTCGCCTTGAAGTTCAGTCGCATGGCTGTCACGCTTGAGGCCCATATGGAATCGGGGAGGGGTTTCATGATCCGCACGACATTCGCTCTGCTGGCCGGCCTCGCGCTCGGCGCCGCGGCGCTGCCGGCACAGGCCCAGCAAAGCTATCCGGTGCCGAAAGACGCACCCTTCACCCACAAGCATAGCGGGTTGAAGCTGCCGCCGACGCTGCAGGGCATGCCGATGTTCGCGATCCGCGAAGTGGCGGCGGACCAGCTCGATATCTTCTTCAATTACGAGATTTCGGGGAAGAACGAACTCATCAGCGTCTATGTCTATCGCCAGACGGCGGGTGGCGTGCCCGTCTGGTTCGATCGCGCGCGCTTCGCGATCGAGAACCGGCCCGACGTCTATGGCGACGTCGCCGCCACCCCGGTGTCCGTCTTCGCGCCGCCGGGCCAGACCAATGCCAGCGGCCTGGCCATCGCCTATCGCGTCGGCAAGGGCCCGTTCCGCAGCACCGGCCTTGCCTTGCTGCCGATGGGCGATTGGCTGGTGAAAGTCCGCTATTCCTCCGCCTCGCTCGATCCCGATGCGCTGGCAGCACGCCTTCGCGCCTTGCTCGGCGAGCTGACATGGCCGGATGCCGTGCCGAACGGCATCGCCGCGCTGCCGGTCCAGCCCTGCGCGACGCCGCTCGCGCTGACCGGTCAGGCCCGGGAGCTGAAGCCTGATGGTGCGGCGGTTACCGCCGATGCGATCATGAGCGTGCCCATCATCCCGGATCCGAAGAACCCGGCGGCCACGAAACCCGCGCCGCCGCCCGCAAGCTGGTGCCTCGATTCGACCCGCACCCGGATCGGCGCCGTCTATCGCCCCGATGGCGACACCGCTTCCTATTTGCTGACGATCAACGATGCCGGGCGCGGCCTGTTCGTGCGGCCCGCACTGTCCCTGAAGGACGAGAAGCCGGCCTGGACCATCCAGCTCGTCGAGACCGCGCGGACCATCAACTTCCTCCGCCACGATCGCCCGCCGCCGCCCGATCAGTCGATCTCCATTGCTGAGGCGGGGCGTTATGGCTCGGTGGTCAGCACGTTCGGCGACAGCAGCATCTCGATCAATTCCGAGTATCTGAAATGAGGCTGATCCTCAGCTTGGCCGCACTGGCTTGCGCGCAACCCGCCCTCGCCCAGCCAGCGGCCCCGGTCCCCGCCGAATCGCCTGCCGACACAGCCGCGATCCGGCTCGCACAGGAACGCGGCAGGCTGATCTACGCCTATGATCAGGCCGCGTGGCACGGCACGGACGATATGCTGAAGAAGGTCCGCAATCCCGAACGGACGATGGGCGGCTATATCGCGGACGGCCCGGCCGAAGCGCCGACGCTCATCTTCTACAGCAACGATCCCGCCAATCCGCAGGCGCTCTATGTCGCACGGTTCGACGGCAACCGTCTGGTGTCCGGCAAGGTGCTCGCGGCAAGCGACGACCGCAGCCTCAGCCCCCGGGTACGCGGGATGATCGCTGCAAAGCGCACGGCGACCGAAGCATTCCGCAGCGCGCCGGGCACGTTCGGCTGCAGCGACAAGCCGTTCAACACCGTGGTTCTGCCACCGGTAACCCCCGGCGGATCGATGACCGTCTATCTGCTCACGCCACAGACTGACCTCACCAAACTGCCGCTCGGGGGCCATTTCCGGATCGAGGTCGGGGCGGACGGCAAGGCCGGCCCGGTGCGCGGCTTCACCCGCTCGTGCATCAGCGTCCCGATTCCCGGCGCAAACGACCGCGGAGCCTCGATCGGAATCGGCCATCTGCTCGATCCTGTCCCGACCGAGATTCACGCCTTCTCGTCGCTCACCTCGAAAAAGCGCCTGATCGTGATCGTCGAGAATCCGGAAAAGCGTTATTATTCAGTCGAAAACGGTATGATTACGCGTTTGTCCAACGATCTGTTCAAGGCCCAGAACGGCTTCTGACACCGGGCGACTCGCGGAGTCCCGCGGGACTCCGCGCCTATACCGGGGAATCCCCATAGGGACGAATCCAACGGGGCACCGCCCTGAGTTTTGATCGATCTGCGTTAACCATATTCAGTGACCATCCACAGGGGAATGTCACTCATGCTTACCGTCATCCAGCCCACCCATGCCGGCATCGAACTCAGCGTCGCATTCCAGCCGATGTTGCATGGCGAATCGATCTTCGCCTTCCGCGCCGAAGTGACCGGGCCGGGCGGCCGAGCGTTCGAATCGGTGCTGGGTGCGCTGGCTCCGGAGAAGCGCCATGCGCTCGATTGCCGCCGCGCCGCCCTCGCCATCCGTCAGGCGGTCGCCGCCGGGATCGTCCAGGCCGAGGCGCTGCTTCTCCTCCCAGTGAACGCCGCCAGCGCGACCCCCGAACTCCTGATCCGCGATCTGATCGCCGCCGCCGAAAGCAACGGTCTCCCCGCCGATCGCCTCGTGCTCGAGATCAGCGCCGACGAGCGCGGCAATCTCGCCACCACCACGGACTTTGCCGAACGCTGCGCCGACGCCGGCATCTCGATCGCGCTCTCCGCCTTCGCTTCGGGTCCGGTCGGCCTCAATCTTCTGGCAAAGCTCGCACCGCGCTTCGTCACCCTCGATCGCAGCCTGGTCCGCAACATCGATCGCAGCGAATCGCTCCGCCTGATCGTCGACGGCGCACTCCGCCTCGCCAAGCGCCGCGGCGTCGTGATCGTCGCCCCGCTCACCGAGACTCGCGGCGAACTCGCCACGCTGCAGCGGATCGGCATCGCGCATCTTCAGGGCGGCTGGATCAATATCGAGCCGCAGCGCCGCATCGCGCCGCGCCGCGAGCCCCGCACCCAGCCCGTCGCCACCCAGCGCGACCTGCAGACGCATCGCCGTCAGGTGAAGCTCGCCAACGACGCCATCGCCGCGCTCCGCTCGGTCCTCAACACCTGATCTTGCGCTATACGGCACGGACGCTAGTGCCGCGCGCATGACCGCACACAAACCCGGCGACCCGACCACCCTCCGCCGTCTCTATGGCCGCTCGCAGGGGCACAAGCTCCGCGCAGGCCAGGCCGCTCTGGTCGAGGAAATGCTGCCCCGGTTCAGCGTACCGGAAACCGGTCCGCTCGATGCCCGGATCCTCTTCGGCGATGACCGCCCGCTTCAGGTCGAGATCGGCTTCGGCGCCGGCGAGCATCTGGCGGGACAGGCGACCGCCCGGCCCGATCACGGCTTCATCGGCTGCGAGCCCTTCCTCAACGGCGTGGTCGGCGCGCTCAACCATATCCGCGACGGTGACCTCGCCAATGTCCGCCTCCACATGGGCGACGCGCTCGACGTGCTCGACCGGCTGCCCGACGCCAGCCTCGAACGCGTCTATCTGCTCCATCCCGATCCCTGGCCCAAGGCGCGCCATTCCAAGCGCCGCATGGTCAATCCAGGCCCGCTCGATCTGATCGCGCGGAAGCTGAAGCCCGGCGCCGAATTCCGGCTCGGCACCGACGATCCGACCTATTGCCGCTGGTCGATGATGGTGATGAACCAGCGCCACGATTTCCTGTGGCAGGCAAACACGCCGCAGGACTTCCTCACTCGCCCGGCCGACTGGCCCCAGACGCGCTACGAAGCCAAGGCGCGGCGACAGGGGCATGAAGTCTGGTACTTCCGCTACATCCGGGTTTGAGGACGAGGCGGGCCGGATCGGCCGCCTTATGCCGCCGAGGCCTTGAACGGCGGGAAATCGAGCTCGAACAACGCCCCGCCAGAGGGGTGATTGCTCGCCTTCACCGATAGCCCCATCCCTGTCGCGAACGCCTTGACGATCGCGAGGCCCAGTCCGCTGCCGCCGTGCCGGTCATCGCCGCGCCCCTGAGCGAACGTGTCGAATATCTGCGCTTCCAGTCCGGCGGGCAGTCCCGCGCCCCGGTCGCGCACCGAAAGGCGAACGGTTCCCGCCGCATTCGTCCCGCTGATCGTGATCGGCGTCCCCCGCCCGCCATGCTGCGCGGCATTGGCCAGCAGGTTGATCAGGATGTGATGCAGCAGCGTGGCATCGGCGGTGACGAAAGGCAGGTCGGGCGGAACCTGCAAGTCGATCTCGTGGTCGCGCAGCACGTCCTTCAGGTCGTGCACCGCAGCGGCAACGGCGTCGGTCAGGTCGATCGGCTCGGGCGACAGCCTGAGGCCCCCCGTGTCGATCCGCACCATGTCGATCAGATTGTCGAGGAAACGGCGGAGCCTGGCGACTTCGCTGCGCGCGACCGGGATCGCCACCGCGCGCGGATACTCCGCCGCCAGTTCCTCGATCGCGCCCGAAACCGAAGTCAGCGGCGTGCGCAAATCGTGGCCGATCGACGAGAGCAATGCCGCGCGCAGCGCGTCGCGTTCCTTGAGCACCGTGACTTCGCGCAGCTGCGCCTCCAGCGTCAGGCGCTCGTGCGCGAGGGCGGCCTGACCCAGCAGGGTGGAGAGCAGCACCGCGCGCTCGGCGGGCACCGGATCGCGGCCGTCGTCGCGCGAGAAGCCGACCACCGCGAGGATGCCGAGCGCGGTCTTGAGCGGATGGAATTGCCAGTCGGCGGCGTTGAGCGTCGCCGTGCCCGCACCCGCCGGCTCGCCGCGCTTGCCGCTCCATTCGGCCGCCGCCTGATCGACCGGTCCCAGCACCGCGCCAGGCGGGCATGACGCGACCACCGTCAACGCACCTTCGCGCTCGTTGAGCAGCACCACGCCCACATCGAGGACCCGCGCGATCTCGTTGCACACCTCGCGGCTGGTTTCCTCCCAGTCGGAAACGCGCGCGAGCGTCTGACCGAAAGCGGCGACGGCGGCGTTCTCCGCGGCGCTGCGCGCGCCGAGCGTCGCCCGCGCCTTCAGCCGGCCGGCAAGGTTGGCGGTGAAGGCAGCGATCGCGATCAGCACCAGCACCGTCAGCACCGCCTGCGGATCGGCGACGCTGAACGTGTAGAGCGGGGGCAGGAAGAAGAAATTATAGGCCAGCGCCGACCCCAGCCCGGCAACCAGCCCGGGCCGCAATCCGAACCGGCCCGAAGCGAGGATCACCGGAAGCAGATAGACCAGGTCGATCCCGCCCAGCCCGATCAGCGGCTCGACGAGTTTCGCGATCAGGGTGGTCGCAGCGACCAGCGCGGCAATCGCCAGATAAGCGGAGGGCCCCGCCCATTGCCCCACCGGACGCGCGGCGGGAGCGACCACGCTATCCGCCGCCGGAATGACGTGCACCGCGACACCGTCCCCGGCGCGGAGCATCGCGTTCACCACCGAGCCGTGCCGCAGCTCGAACCACCAGCTGCGCACCGACTTGCCGATCACCAGCTGGGTCGCGCGCATCCCCTGCAGGTGGCGCGTCAGCCCTTCGGTCACATTCTCGGCCGGAACGGTGGCGATCGTCGCGCCCAGGCTCGCGGCAAGCCGCAGCGTGTCGGCGATCTGCCTTTTCTGCGCTTCGCCAAAGGCCTGCGCGCGCGGCGTCTCGATATAGACGGCCTGCCACGGCGCGCGCAGCGCATCGGCCAGCCGCTTGGCGGCGCGGACGATCGCGTCGGAACCGGGAAGCTCGCTCACCGCGACCAGCACGCGCTCGCCTCCGGCGAAGGTGCCCGGCAGCGCCGAAGCGTCGAGATGCTCGAGCAGCGCCTGATCGACGCTCAATGCGGCGCGGCGCAGTGCCATTTCGCGAAGCGCGGAAAGATTGGGCTTGGAGAAGAAATGACCGAGCGCGCGGCTCGCTTCCGCCGGGATATAGACTTTCCCGTCCTTCAGCCGCTCGATCAGTTCGTCGGGCGGCAGGTCCACCACTTCGATCTCGGCGCCGTCGAACACGCTGTCGGGCACCGTCTCGCGCACGCGGACCCGGGTGAAACTGGCCACCACGTCGTTGAGGCTTTCGACATGCTGGATGTTGAGCGTCGTATAGACGCCGATCCCCGCATCGAGCAGTTCGGCCACGTCCTGCCAGCGCTTGGGATGGCGGCTGCCTTCCACATTGGTGTGGGCATATTCGTCGACCAGCGCCAGCGCCGGACGGCGCGCCAGCACGGCGTCGATATCCATCTCCTCCAGCGCGTGCCCCTGATAGTCGATCGTCCGCCGCGCGATCACTTCGAACGGTTCGACCAGCGCGGCGGTGTCGGCGCGGCCATGCGTCTCGACGATCGCGACCACCACGTCCTCGCCGGCGCGCAGCCGTTCCGCGCCCTCGCGCAGCATTTCGAAGGTCTTGCCGACGCCGGGCGCGGCGCCGAGGAAGATCTTCAGCTTGCCCCGGCTCTCGCGCGCGGCCGCGCGCAGCAGGGCGTCGGGCGAAGGGCGGGAGTCGCTGGGCGGCATCGCGATCTGGATACGCCGGGCCCGCCGCGAAGGCCACGATCACTATGAAATCTTAATGCCCGGCGCCGCCATTCCCCCGCGAACCTTAATGGGTGGCGCGCCTATCTGAGCCTCCGAACCAACCGGAGTCTCCCCTCATGCAGGATATCTTGTGGCTGGCTGTGCTCGGCGGCCTCCTCCTCGCGACGCTGGCCTATGCGCGGCTGTGCGAAGGCGCGTGAGGCGATGACGTCGCATCTCATGCTCGCCGGCCTGACCGCGGCCGCTCTCCTCCTCTATCTCGTCGCCGTGCTGCTGCGGCCCGAGCGCTTCTAGGAACACCCTGATGACAATCGAGGGATGGGCGCTGATCGCGCTCTTCGTCGCGCTGACCTTCGCGATGGCCAAGCCGATAGGCATGTGGCTGTTCGCCTTGTACGAAGGGCGCCGCACGCCGCTGCACAGGGTGCTCGCGCCCGTCGAACGCGGCTTCTACCGGCTCGCCGGGATCGATCCGGACGCCGAACAGGGCTGGCGCCGCTACGCGCTGCACATGCTGCTGTTCCAGCTGGCCTTGCTGCTCTTCACCTATGTGGTGCTGCGGCTGCAGGGCGTGTTGCCGATGAACCCGCGCGGGCTGGCCGGGATCGACGCTGCGGGCGCGTTCAATACCGCGATCAGCTTCACCACCAACACCAACTGGCAATGGTATTCGGGCGAAGTCGCGCTGTCGAACCTCAGCCAGATGCTGGGCCTCGCCATCCATAATTTCCTGAGCGCGGCGACCGGCATCGCCATCGCCTTCGCCCTGTTCCGCGGCTTCGCTCGCCGCGAGGCCGGGACGGTAGGCAATTTCTGGGCGGATATGACGCGCGTGACGCTCTATCTGCTGCTGCCGATCTGCATGGTCTATGCAGTGTACCTCATCGCCAGCGGCGTGCCGCAGACCTTCGTGAGTTCGGTCGACGCCACCACCCTGGAAGGCGCGCGCCAGACGATCGTGCTCGGCCCGGTCGCTTCGCAGGAAGCGATCAAGATGCTCGGCACCAATGGCGGCGGATTCTTCAACGCCAATTCGGCGCATCCGTTCGAAAACCCCTCGGCGATGACCAACCTCGTCCAGATGCTGTCGATCTTCGCGATCGGCGTCGGGCTCACCTGGTGCTTCGGCAAGGCGGTGGGCAACACCCGCCAGGGCTGGGCCCTTCTGTCGGCGATGATGCTGCTGTTCGTCGCGGGCGTTGGGATCGTCTATTGGCAGGAAGCCGGGGGCAATCCGGCGCTCCACGCGCTCGGCGTCACCGGCGGCAATATGGAGGGCAAGGAAGTCCGCTTCGGCATCGCCGCCAGCGCGCTCTTCTCGGTAGTCACCACAGCGGCGTCGTGTGGCGCGGTCAACGCGATGCACGACAGCTTCACTCCGATCGGCGGCATGATCCCGCTGTTCAACATGCAGCTCGGCGAAGTCGTGGTCGGCGGCGTCGGCGCGGGAATCTACGGCTTCCTGCTCTTCGCGCTGCTCGCGGTGTTCGTCGCCGGGCTGATGGTCGGGCGCACCCCCGAATATGTCGGCAAAAAGATCGAAGCGCGCGAGGTCAAGCTGGCGGTCCTCGCCATCGCGATCCTGCCGCTGGTCATCCTCGGCTTCACCGCGATCAGCGCCGTGCTGCCGCAGGGTCTTGCCGGGCCGCTCAACAAGGGGCCGCACGGGTTCAGCGAGATCCTCTACGCCTATAGCTCGGCGGCGGGGAACAACGGCTCGGCCTTTGCCGGGCTCACCGCGGGCACCCCCTTCTACAACGGCCTGCTGGGGGTCGCGATGTGGCTGGGGCGCTTCTTCGTGATCGTCCCGGTCCTCGCGATCGCGGGCAGCCTGGCGGGCAAGCGCTACACGCCGGTCTCGGCGGGCTCCTTCCCCACTACCGGTCCGCTGTGGGTCGGCCTGCTGGTCGGGATCATCCTGATCGTCGGCGGCCTCACCTTCCTCCCCGGCCTCGCGCTCGGCCCCGTCGCCGATCACCTCGCCATGCTCTCCGGCACGCTTTTCTGAAGGCTACGCCCATGACTATCGCAACTTCGATGTTCACGCCCGCGCTGGTGCTCCCGGCGATCGGCGATGCCTTCCGCAAGCTGGCGCCGCGCCAGCTGATCCGGAACCCCGTTCTGTTCGTCACCGCCACGGTGGCGCTGCTGCTCACCCTGCTGCTGGCGCTGGGGGGCGAGGGTCTGTCCTTCGTCTTCCAGATCCAGTTGATCGTCTGGCTCTGGCTGACGGTGCTGTTCGGCACCTTCGCCGAAGCGCTCGCTGAAGGCCGCGGGCGCGCGCAGGCCGCGTCGCTGCGCGCCACCAAGTCCGAACTTCAGGCCAAGCGGCTGATCGGAGTCGGCGAAGCCTATGAGACGGTCGGCGCGGCGCGGCTCGCCAGGGGCGAGATCGTGCTGGTCGAAACCGGCGACCTGATCCCCGCCGACGGGGAAGTGATCGAGGGCGTCGCCTCGGTCAACGAAGCCGCCATCACCGGCGAAAGCGCGCCGGTGATCCGCGAGGCGGGCGGCGATCGGTCTGCGGTGACGGCGGGCACGCGCGTCATCTCCGATCGCATCAAGGTCCGCGTCACGCAGGAACCCGGCCAGGGCTTTCTCGACCGCATGATTGCGCTGGTCGAAGGCGCCGAGCGGCAAAAGACTCCCAACGAGATCGCACTGACGATCCTGCTGGTCGGTCTCACGATCATCTTCCTCATCGCGGTCGGCACCATTCCGGGCTTCGCCAGCTATGCCGGCGGCAGCATCCCGGTGGCGATCTTGGCGGCGCTGCTGATCACGCTGATTCCTACCACCATCGCGGCGCTGCTGTCGGCGATCGGCATCGCCGGCATGGACCGGCTCGTGCGCTTCAACGTCCTCGCCAAATCGGGCCGCGCCGTGGAAGCCGCGGGGGATATCGACGTGCTGCTGCTCGACAAGACCGGCACGATCACCATCGGCGACCGCGCCGCGAGCGAGTTTCGCCCGCTCACCGGCTTCACCGTCGAAGCGCTCGCCGAAGCTGCCCTGCTCGCCAGTCTGGCCGACGAGACGCCCGAGGGACGCTCGATCGTCGTACTGGCACGCGAGACCCATGCCGGCGGCATGGCGGCCCTGCCCGCCGGCGCGGAAGTCATTCCCTTCACTGCCCAGACCCGCGTTTCCGGCGTCCGCTTCGGCGGCGATCTGATCCAGAAGGGCGCGGTCGATTCGGTGCTGCGCGCCAATCCCGGCCTGGGCGACACGCCCGCCGCCGCCGAGCTGCGCCGCATCACCGACGAGATCGCGCGATCGGGCGCCACGCCGCTCGCGGTGGCGCGGGACGGGCGGCTGCTCGGAGCGATCGCGCTGCGCGACGTGGTGAAGGCCGGGGTCCGCGAACGCTTCGCCGAGCTGCGCCGGATGGGCATCCGCACGGTGATGATCACCGGCGACAATCCGCTCACCGCCGCCGCGATCGCCGCCGAGGCCGGAGTGGACGATTTCCTCGCCGAAGCCACGCCCGAGGACAAGCTCGCGCTCATCCGCAAGGAACAGCAGGGGGGCCGGCTCGTCGCGATGTGCGGCGACGGCACCAACGACGCACCGGCGCTGGCCCAGTCCGATGTCGGCGTCGCGATGAACACCGGCACCCAGGCCGCGCGCGAAGCGGGCAACATGGTCGATCTGGACAGCGACCCGACCAAGCTCATCGAGATTGTCGGGCTGGGCAAGCAGTTGCTGATGACACGCGGCGCGCTGACCACCTTCTCGGTCGCCAACGACGTGGCCAAATATTTCGCGATCATCCCGGCAATGTTCGTGGCGCTCTATCCCGGCCTCGCGGTGCTCAACGTCATGGGCCTTTCCAGCCCGGAGAGCGCGATCCTCAGCGCGATCATCTTCAACGCGCTGATCATCCCGCTGCTCGTGCCGCTGGCGCTGAAGGGGGTCACCTACAAGCCGATGGGCGCCGGGCCGATGCTCGCCCGCAACCTCGCCGTGTACGGCCTGGGCGGCCTGATCGCACCCTTCGTCGGCATCAAGCTCATCGATCTGGCCGTCGCCGGCCTCCACCTCGCCTGAGGACGCATTCCATGCTCACCGATCTCAAGACCGCCATCCGCCCCGCCATCGTGATGACCCTGTTGTTCGCCGCGCTGCTCGGCCTGGCCTATCCCGCCGCGCTCACCGGCATCGGCCAGCTCGCTTTCCCCGCCCAGGCCAATGGCAGCCTGATCCGCGAGGGCGACCGGGTGATCGGCTCGGCGCTGATCGGCCAGCGCTTCTCGGGCGCGGGCTATTTCCACGGCCGCCCCTCGGCTGCCGGAGCGGAGGGCTATGACGCGTCGGCTTCCGCCGGTTCCAATCTCGGCCCCACCTCGCAGGCGCTTGCCGATCGCGTGAAGGCCGATCCCGCCAGGATGCCAGGACAATCGGTTCCCGCCGATCTGGTGACCGCCTCCGCCTCGGGGCTCGATCCCCATATCAGTCCCGAGGCGGCCTTGTCGCAAACCGCTCGTGTCGCTGCCGCGCGCGACATCCCGGTCGAAAGGCTGCGCGCGCTCGTCGCCGAACAGACCGAAACCCCGCTGTTCGGTTTTCTCGGCGAGCGGCGCGTCAATCTGCTCGCCTTGAACCGGGCGCTCGACCGGCTGTAACAGACGCAGGTGCCACGCCCGACCAAGATCCTGATCGTCGAGGACGATACCCATATCCGCCGCCTGCTCCGCGCCGCGCTCCAGCGCGCGGGGCACGGGGTGGTGGAAGCGGCGACCGCGCGCGAGGGCCTGTCGCTGCTCGACATCGAAAAGCCCGATGCAGTGCTGCTCGATCTGGGCCTGCCCGACCGCGACGGCCTTGAGCTGATCCAGCTGATCCGGCCCAAGGCAGCCGTCCTCGTCGTCTCGGCACGCGAGGATACCGCGGAGAAGGTCGCCGCGCTCGATCTCGGCGCCGACGATTATCTCACCAAGCCGTTCGACACCGAGGAGCTGCTTGCACGGGTCCGGACCGCGCTGCGCCATCGCCTCTCCGGGCAAGGCGAACGCGAACGGCTGGTGGTCGGCGACATCGAGATCGATCTTGCGCACCGGCGCATCCGCCGCGCGGGCGAGGACGTGCACCTCTCGCCTCGCGAATATGATGTCCTCGCCGAACTGGCGCAGCGTCCCGATCGCGTGATCAGCCACGCGCATCTGCTCCGCACCGTGTGGGGGCCGGCGCATGAGACCGATGTCGACTATGTCCGCATCGTGGTGCGCAACCTGCGGCAGAAGCTGGAACGGGATCCCGCGCGTCCCGCGCTGATCGTCAACGAGCCGGGCGTCGGCTATCGCCTGTATATCGAGCCCAAGGCCTGAGGACCGTTGCGATCCGGCCGTATCGCTAGGCTTCGACGGCCTCGGCGCCTTCCACCGCGAAGGTCACGTCGCGTGCCTCCACCGGGGCGCGGCATTCGGAGCAGACCACGATCGCATCCAGTTCATGCCCGCACGGCCGGTGCGTCAGCAGCAGGGGTGGCCCCTCGGGCGAAGCATAATATTTGTCGCCCCACTGCATCAGCATCAGCAGCGCGGGGTAATAATCGATCCCCTTTCGCCGCAGCTTGTATTCGAAGCGCGGCGGGTTCTCCTCATATTGCTCCTGCCGGATCACCCCGAAGGCGGTGAGCCAGTTGAGGCGCTCGGCAAGGATATTGGTCGCGATCGCGGTGTCGCGGCGGATATCGTCGAACTTGGTGATCCCGGTGAAGATCGACCGCATGATCAGGCTCGCCCAGCGATCTCCCATCAATTGCGCGGCGGATTCGAACAGCGCCGTCCCTTCACTGCTGTCGCGCTGCTGGCGGCGGCGGCTGTAGAGCGGCGCCATCCAGCCCACGCCCGGTCCCTCGCACCATTCGACCAAAGTGGCGTCGACATCGCCATGACATTCGCCGCACGCGGGCACCGGCATAAATCGCTTGCCGCAGACCTTGTGCGTCAGCTCGACGCGCATCTTGCCCGCCCCTTCGCCGCCATCGAGTCCGTCGCCCCACATCACTTCCCAGCGCAACAGCATCAACGACGTCCAGTAGAGCGCGCGGCCCTTCTCGATCAGCACATATTCGTCGCGCGGCGGGCTGACGCTATACTGGCGCTTCTCCATCACCTTGGCCGCCACCAGCCGCTTCAGCCGGTCGCTCAGCAATGCCTTGAGCAAGCCGGTGCGCCGCCGGAACTGGTCGAACCGGCGATCGCCGAGCATGCTGGCCTCGAGGATCAGCAGCGTCGGCGTATCGCCCACGACCTCCAGCGCGCGCCAGATCGAGCAGGTGCGGATCAGGTTCTGCACGTCAGGAGGGACCACTCATCGGCCCTTCATAGCGCGCAGCAATTGCCGGGGAAATCCGTGACTCAATGGTCCCCCGGCGCGACGCCCATTTGGGCAAGCAATTGCGCGCGATCATAATATTCGCGCCACAGCTTCACCTTGCCGTTCTCGACATGGAGGATGCCCACCACCGGCACCTTGCCGTGATGGCCGTTATAGACGAACTCGTCGGTCCGCTCGATCACCACCACATCGCCGACGATGCCGATATTGTGGATGTGCAGCGTGATCGAATCGATCCCCGCGCCCAGCGCCTCGATCCGCGCCGCGATCTGTGCGCGGCCGGTTACCGGCTCGATCATCATCGAATGCAGCACGCCATCCTCGGCGAACAGGTCGCCCACCTTCTTCCAGTCGCGCACGTTCCACGCGTGGATCATGTCCTCGACGACTGCGATGCGGGGGTCCTTGGCCACTTCTCTCTCCTGTGCTGGAATGGCTGCGATTGCTGCGGGCTGCGCGGCGATGCCGGTCTGCGTGGGTGTCACGATCAGGGCGGCCATCGCCAACAGGGTTCCGATATGCATTTCGCGTTCCTCTCGCGTACTAACTTGCACAAACAAACCTTCGTTGCTAGCCCGGCAATGAAGAGTTTTCCGCGAAGGTACATTCGATGAAGGTCGACAAGCTCCCCCCGATCCGCTCGTCGCTCCAGCCGAGCAACCACCCCTATCTCTCGGGCGCCTGGACGCCGCAGCTGGAGGAAGTGGACGCCGTCGAACTCGACGTGATCGAAGGCGCGATCCCCGCCGACATCGACGGCATCTATCTGCGCAATACCGAGAATCAGGTGCACCAGCCGCTCGGCCGCCATCACCCGTTCGACGGCGACGGGATGATCCACCAGATCGACTTTCGCGGCGGTCAGGCAAGCTACCGCAACCGCTTCGTCCGCACCCGCTGCTTCGATGCCGAACAGCGCGCGGGCCAGTCGCTCTGGGGCGGCCTGATGGACGGCCCCGGCGTCTCCACCCGCCCCGGCTTCGGCGCGCATGGGCGGCTGAAGGATTCGTCCAGCACCGACATCATCGTCCATGCCGGCAAGGCGATCTCGACCTTCTACCAGTGCGGCGAAGGCTATGTCCTCGATCCCGAGACGCTCGAACAGACCGGCGTCGCGCCCTGGGTCCCGCTCGACGGAATCTCGGCGCATCCCAAGGTGGACGACCGCACCGGCGAGCTGATGTTCTTCAACTATTCGAAGCACGCGCCCTACATGCATTACGGCGTGGTCGACCGCGACGGAAAGCTGGTCACCTACACGCCCGTCCCGCTGCCCGGGCCGCGCCTGCCGCACGACATGTGCTTTTCCGAGAACTGGTCGATCCTCAACGATCTGCCAGTGTTCTGGGATGCGAAGCTGCTCGAACGCGATATCCACGCCGTGCGCATGCACGACCTCCCCTCGCGCTTCGGCCTGATCCCGCGCCACGGCGGCGAAGCCGACATCCGCTGGTTCGAAGCGAAGCCGACCTACATCCTCCATTTCCTCAACGCCTATGAAGATGGCGACGAAGTGGTGATGGACGGCTATTTCCAGGAAGAGCCGATGCCCCAGCCGCTCGCCGAGATGGGCGAGCATGCGCATCTGATGGGCTATCTGGACGAGCACAGCTTCCGCCCCAAGCTCCACCGCTGGCGCTTTAACCTCGCCACCGGCGAGACGAGCGAAGCCCATCTCGACGACCGCATCCTCGAATTCGGCATGTTCAATCAGGCCTATGCCGGCCGCCCCTATCGCTATGCGTACAGCACGACGACGCGGCCCGGCTGGTTCCTGTTCAACGGCTTCGTGAAGCACGACCTCGAAACCGGCGAAAGCTGGTCGCTGATGCTCGAGGAAGGCCGCTACGCCAGCGAAGCGCCGTTCGCGCCCAGGGTGGACGCGAAGGACGAGGATGACGGCTACCTCGTCAGCTTCATCATCGACGAAAATCGCGGCACCTCGGAATGCGTGCTGATCGACTGCAAGCGCTTCGAGGAAGGCCCGGTCTGCCGCATCGCCCTGCCGCACAAGATCAGCAGCGGGACGCACTCACACTGGGTGGCGCGGGAGCTGTTGATGGGCTGACCCCAAAAAAGCCCCTCCCCTTCAGGGGAGGGGTTGGGGTGGGGCAGTCATTGCCTCGCAGAGACTAGCGCGCCGAATATATCCGCCACCCCAAACCCCTCCTCTGAAGAGGAGGGGCTTAAAACTAGAGAACCAAGTACGTCCGGATCACCACCTTGTCCGGCAACCGCGCGCCCACGCACACGAACACATTCTCGTTCAGCCAGCGATGCGCCGCCGCGCCGGTATCGAACACCGGCGTCGTCCGGAAATAATAGTCCGCCGGCGGCACGATCTCGCCCGCCATCATCTTCTTCATCACCTCGGGCGGCGCGCGGCGGATGCCGTTGTTCTTCACCGAGATCACCGATCCGTCATCGGCCTTGAGCCAGTAATGCGCGAACACGCGGGTCAACCCGTCCTCGGGGCGGATGTCCTGCCAGTCGGCCCCGCCGGACATCACCACGCCCTTCACCTTCTCACCCGAAAAGGTGCCGCCGGTGATCGGGATGATCCGCTTGCGCACGCCGTCGACATTGCCCAGTTCCTGCGGCGGCCCCAGCGTCACTTCGACCTGAAAGGCGAAGACAAGCCCCGGCTCGGGCAGCGACATCGGGTCCTGCGCCTTCGCAACACCCGCACTGCCAACTGCCAGCGTCGCTGCGCCTGCCCCGATCGCTTCGCGCCTGCTCATCACGTCACTTCTCCTGCATCGCGGCCAGCACCGCCTCACGCAACTCGCTGCGCACCACCTTGTTCATCGCATTGCGCGGCAGCGCGTCAAGCACCACCAGCCGCTCGGGCCGCTTGAACACCGCCACGTCGCGCGCGACCAGCCACGCGCTCACATCATCCAGCGTCGGCACATCGCCCTGCGCCACGACTGCGACGGCCACCCGCTCGCCCAGCACCGGATCGGGGATACCGACCACCGCCGCTTCGCGCACCGCGGGCATGCCGGTCAGCAGATCGTCCAGCTCCGCCGGCGAGATGTTCACCCCGCCGCGCATGATGATCTCCTTGCTGCGCCCGACGAAGCGATAGAAGCGCCCGCCCTCGCCCGCGATCTCGAACAAGTCGCCGGTGCGGAACCAGCCCCGATCGTCGAACGCCGCCGCCGGATCCTCCGCGCGCCAGTAACCGCTGAACAGGAAGGCCCCGTCCACGCGCAGCTCGCCCGGCACGCCCGGCTCGACGATGTCCGCCTCCGTCGCCGGATCGACCAGCCGCGACCGCATCACCCGATGCATCAGGCATGGCCACTCGACACCCTCGCCGCCCAGCCGGGGGAAAAACCGCGCGCGTTCCTCGGGGTCCGGCACATCGACATGGTTCGAGAATAGCGACGCCCCCTCGTTCGATCCGAACATGTTGCACACTTCGACCCCATGCCCCTCGCGCCAGCCCGAAATCAGCCAGGGCGAGAGCGGCGCCGAACCGGACCCCACCGCGCGCAGCGACGACAGGTCCGCGTCCGCCAGCATCGCCGGCTGCTTGAGCAACGCGGTCAGCACTGCGGGCGGCGCGATGGTATAGTTCACCTGCTCCGCCGCGATCTGGCTCAGGAACACGCCAAGATCGAACGGGTGGTGCAGCACCAGCGTCCCCTGAATCGTCAGCCACGGCATCACCAGCCCGCCGATCGACCCGATATTCACCAGCGGGAACGGGTTGAGCAGCGTTTCGCCCGCGCGCATGTCCCCGGCTTCGGCGACCAGCTTGCCGTTCAGCACCCAGTGATTGTGATCGCGCGGCACGCCCTTGGGCCGCGCCTCGGTGCCCGAGGTCCAGCAGATCGTCAGCACTTCGCCCGCCGCGACGGGATGCTGCGCAGCATAAGCCGCCGCCACCGCCGGATCGGCCTCACCCGCCAGCGCCTTCAGGTCGCGCGCGCCCTCGGCCTCGCCCATCGCCAGCACCGGCACGCCCAGCCGGTGCGCCATCGCGACATGATCATGCCCCGCGAACGCCGGCACCGTCACGAACGCCTTCGGCTCCGTCCGCTCGACGATATGTCCCAGCTCATGCTCGCGGTACTGCATCACCACCGGGCTCACGATCAGCCCGATCCGCGCCGCCGCCAGGAACAGGATCACCGCATCGACGGTGTTGGGCAGCTGCACCGCGACCACATCGTCCTTGCCCAGCCCCGCCGCGAGCAACCCCGCCGCCATCCGCCCGACCCGCGCCTCCAGCCCCGCCCAGCTCAGCCGCTCGGGCGCCACGCCGTCCAGCGCCTCGCGGTTCAGCGGATCGACCAGCGCAAGCGCTTCGCCTCCCGCGGCCACGGCGCGGCGGAACAGCGCGTCCACCGTGATCCCTTCCCACCAGCCGCGCTGTTCATAGTCGGCGATGCGCTCCGCGGGCGTCAGGAACACTGTGTCTCTCCTCAAATCTTGGTGACTTGCATAAATAGACTGACACGCTCGCGCAATCGCCCTATGCGGGATTCGCAAAGGGGAGGAAGTCGATGATCCGCGTCATCCAATGGGCCACCGGCTCGATGGGCCGAACCGCGCTGCGGCGCATCATCGACGCGCCCCACCTCGAGCTGGCCGGCGTCCATGTCTATAGCGCCGCCAAGGCCGGGCAGGACGCGGGTACCATCGCGCGCCGCCCCGAAACCGGCATCCTCGCGACCAATGACATCGCGGACACGCTGGCGATCGACGCCGATGTCGTCCTCCACACCCCGCGCATCACCTTGCCTTACGAAGCGATGGCCGAGGACGTGATCCGCCTGCTCGAATCGGGCAAGAATGTCGTCTCCACCGCCGGCTTCCACTGGCCACAGGCGCATGGCGCGGCCTATGCCGATCGCCTCCACGCCGCCGCGCTCCGGGGCGGCGTCACGCTCGCGGGCGTCGGCGTGCAGCCGGGCGTCGTGGTCGAGCGCCTCACTCTCGCTGCCACTGCGATGTGCTCCACGATCGAGAGGATCGAGATCCGCGAAACGGTCGACGCCTCGGCGATGGCTTCGCCCGAATTCGTGTTCGGCCTGATGGGCCTCGGCTCGGACCCCGCCGTGTCGGATATCCGCACCGGGCCGCTGGCGGCGCTCTATTCCACCCTGTTCAGCGAAGTCCTCCATTTCTCCGCCGATGCGATGGGCAGCCATGTCGAACGCATCGATCCGCATCACGATCTGGTCCTCGCCCCCGCCGAGATCATAATCCCCGCCGGCACGATCCGCCCCGGCCATGTCGCCGCGACCCATTGGCGCTGGACCGCGCATCTGGCGAACGGCGTGGCGATGACGCTCGCCATCCTGTGGACCGCCGATCCCACGCTGCACGGCGACGGCACCACCGGCCACTGGATCGTCGACATCACCGGCCGCCCGAACGTGCGCATGACGCTCGACATTCACGAAGGCGACCCCGCCGCGCCGCCCACCCGCGCGCTGACCGACGCGACGATGGCGGTGGCGATCCGCGCCATCCCCGATGTGGTCGCAGCCCCGCCCGGCCTGTTCGCGTATCAGCCCCAAGGCGTGTGGCAGGCATGAAGGCGCTGATCCTCGACGCGGTCCGCACCCCGCGCGGCAAGGCGAAGAAGGACGGCGGTCTCGCCGCCGAAACGCCCGAGGGGCTGGTCGCGCATCTCGTCGATGCGCTCGACGCACGCGGCCGCGATCCGCGCAACGCGGGCCTGCTCACGCTGGGCAGCGTCGGACAGGTCGGCGCACAGGGCGGTCATATCGCGATGGTCGCCAAGCTCGCCGCTGGCCTGCCCCCCGAAACCGCCGCGCACAGCCTCAACAATTTCTGCGCCTCGGGCCTCTCCGCGATCGGCCAGGCCGCCGCGATGATCGAAGCCGGCGTCACCGACCGCGCGCTCGCCGGCGGCGTCGAGATGATGTCGCGCGTCCCCTTCATGGCCGATGCGGCCGATTACTACACGGCCACCACCCTGCCGCCGCGACTGCGCTACATACCCGTAGCGCTCGCGGCGGATCTTTTGGCGGTGACCCAAGGCATTACGCGCGAAGAGCTGGATGCCGCCGCGCTGACCTCACAAACTCGCGCGCTCGCCGCCGAGGACCGCCCGGCCCTGCTCACCTCGCGCATCCCCGCTGGCAAACTCGTCCGCGACGAAGCCCCCCGCGCCACCGATCCGGCAAAGCTCGCCGCCATGCCCCCCGCCTTCGCCGCCTTTGCCGACCAGTATCGCGAAGCGCTCGACGGTGCCGAGATCGACCACCGCCACAGCGTCGCCCACGCCCCGCCAATGGCCGACGGCGCCGGCCTCGCGCTGATCGGCACCGGCGACCGCCCCCGCGCGCGCATCCTCGGATTCGCCGAAGCCGGCGGCGACGCGCGCGCGTCCCTGCTCGCGGGCTCCACCGCAATGGACCTCGCTCTGTCCCGTGCCGGCCTGTCGCTCGCCGACATGGACCGGATCGAATATATGGAAGCCTTCGCGGTGGTGATCGCCAAGTTCCTGCGCGACCGCCCGGTCGATCCCGATCGCGTCAATGTCGGCGGCGGCCACATCGCCAAGGGCCATCCAATGGGCGCAACCGGCGCGATCCTGCTGTCCACGTTGCTGGATGCGCTGGACGAGGCAGACGGCACCTACGGCCTCGTCGTGGCGACGGGCGCACAAGGGGTGGGCGTGGCGATGGTGATCGAACGGCTGAACTAGATACATCGTGCTCCGGCGAAGGCCGGAGAACCCTACCCCTTCGGCACCCACGGCACGAACCCCGAGGTCCGCCGCACATAATCCGCATAGCCCGGCCGCGTCTTGTGCATCCGCCCCTCGACGGTCGGCGCGCCGCTCCATTTCATCAGCGTCCAGGTCAGCAGCAGCGGCCCGGGCAGCGCCCAAAGGCCCGTCGGCGTCTCCGCCGCGATCAGATACAGCCCCCACCACGTACAGGCATCGCCGAAATAATTGGGGTGCCGCGTGTAGCGCCACAGGCCCGACTGCATCACTTGCCCGGCATTTCCCGGATCGCGGCGGAACCGCACCAGCTGCGCATCGCCAACCGTCTCGAAAGCAATCCCGAACACCGCCAGCCCCGCGCCGATCCACGCCAGCAGCCCCAGCCCCGGCGCGGCATCCGCCTGCCCCAGTTGCACCGGCAGCGCGACGAGGAACAGCAGCGGCATCTGCGTCGCAAATACCAGCAGCAGCGACGCCTTCGCAAAGCCCCAGCCCCGCCGCGCCTCGGCCTTGCCCAGCATCGACACGTATCGCCGGTCGGTCCCATGCGTCCGCCAGCGCCACAACATGTATCCGCCCAGCCGCAGCCCCCATGCCGCGCACAGCCCGAGCAGCACAAGCTTGCGCTCGTGCAGTCCCTCGGTCTGCAAGAAGCTCGCACCCGCCAGCACCACCATCCCGAACGCCCACAGGCTGTCCACCGGCGTCACGTCGCGCAGCTTCAGACAGATCAGCCACGCCGCCAGAAAGAACCCGACCAGCACCAGCGCATTGATCGCCAGCCAGCTCAAACCGCGCGCACCCCGTCGCCCGGCTCGGCGGCATAGAGCCGCTCAAGATCGCCGGGCCGGTTATCGAGCACCGCGCGCCGGTTGATCGTGCCCTTGTCCGACATCTCGTTCGCGCCCGGATTGGGCGGCCGGTCGAACAACGCCACACGCTTCACCGTCGCCGATCCGCCGCGCTGCCCGGCATTGAACACGCGCAATTGCTCCGCCACCAGATCGAGCAGATCGTCCGGCGCATCGGGCTTGGCCCATGCCAGCACGCCCAGATAGTCGCGATTGTCGTCGCACAACACCAGTTCGGCGACATGCGGCGCCAGCGCCTTCAGCAGCGCCTCGCGCAACTGCCCGCCATAGACCCACGTCCCGTTGGAAAGCTTGAACTCCTCCGCCAGCCGCCCCGCGAACGCCAGCCCCGCTCCGGGCTGTGCATCGTCATGGAACACCGCCAGATCGCCGGTCCGGTAATAGCCTTCGTCATCGAACGCCTCGGCAGTCTTCGCCGGTTCGTCCAGATAGCCGCGCATCACATTCGGCCCGCGCAGGCGGACTTCGTAGCGGTCGTCATGCCGCACCAGCTTCACTTCCAGCCCCGGCGCGGGCAGGCCGATGCCCACCTTGTCGGTCGGGAAATGGATCGTCATGCAGCCCGAAACGCTCTCGGTCATGCCGTATCCGGTGGTCATGTGGATGCGGTGCCCGGTCTCCGCGACCGCCATTTGCTGCAACCGGTCATGCACATGCTGCGGCAGCCCCGCGCCGCCATAGAGCATCAGCCGCAGCTTCGAAAAATAGGTCGCGCGCAGCACCGGGTCCTGCTCCATCGCATCGACCAGCATCGCATAGCCCAGCGGCACGTTATTGACGTACGCGACGGGAATCTCGCGCATGTTGCGCAGGCTTTCCTCGAACAGCCCGGGCATCGGCTTGCCGCCATCGACATAGATGGTGCCGCCGTTGAGCAGCGTCGCACGCAACAGCCCCGCCCCCGCGGCATGGTGCCAGGGCAGCCAGTCGAGCATCATGTCGCCCCAGCCCGCCGCCCGCCCAATCGACATCAGCCCCTGCGCGCTGTTCGCCGCGAAATTGGCCAGCGAAATCTCCACCAGCTTGGGCAGCCCGGTCGATCCCGAGGTCAGCATGTAGGATGCCACCGCATCCGGATCGATCGCCTCGATCGACGCCGCCACCGCATCGGTCGGCGCGGTCGCCAGCACATCCTCCAGCGCCACCGCCTCGCGCGTGTAGAGCGACGGATCCGGCGCAAGGATCGTCACGTCCGGCCCGGCCACCGCCTCCACCGCCGCCGCCAGCGCCGGATGGGGATCGGCATAGACGATCACCGGATCGGTCTTCGCGAACACGTGCCGAAGCCGCAGCAACTCGCCGCCCGCGAGGCCATAAGCCGGCCCCACCGGGCACAGGATAACCCCCGCGCCCCACGCGGCCACGGTCAGCACCGCCGCCGCGCGGCCATTGCCGGCCATCAGGATCATCGTCCGTCCGCGCGGAACATTGTCGATCAGCCACTGCGTCGCCGCGTCGATCTCGCGCTTCAGCACGTCGTAGCGCAGATGGACCCATTCCCCATCGGCTCCGCGCCACGCGACCGCGCTCTTTTCCCCCATCGTCAGTGCCCGTGCGGCAATAGCGCGCGGCAGGTTCGCGTCGCCCACCTCCAGCGGCACGCGCGACTTCAGCCGGATCGTGCCGTCGCCATCGCGCTGCACGTCGAGGTCGACGGGCAGGAACTCGGCTTCGCGAAACGGCGCGGCGTCGCTCATGCCGCTTCGCTCGTCACGATCAGGCTGACCGTGGTGGTGGTCGATCCGCCGATGTTCAGCGTCTGCACGGTCTTCGCCCCCTCGACCTGATAGTCGCCCGCCTGACCGCTCACCTGCTTGTACGCGTCCAGCGCCATACGCACCCCGGTCGCGCCCACCGGATGCCCGAGGCCGATCAGCCCGCCCGATGGGTTGATCGGCAGCTTGCCGCCGATCTCGATATCGCCGGCTTCAACCGCCTTCCAGCTTTCGCCCGGCGCGGTCAGTCCCAGATGGTCGATCGCCATATATTCGGTCATCGCAAAGCAATCATGCGTCTCGACCGCATCGATCTGCGACAGATCGCTCACGCCGGCCCGCTCGCGCGCTTCGAGAATCGCCCGGCGCACCTGCGGAAAGACATAGTCCGCGCCTTCGCTCGCCGCGATCTTCTGCCGGTACGAAATCGGCGCGGAGCGATGCCCCCAGCCGCTGATCCGCGGCAGGCTCTCCAGCGCGATCCCCCGCTTCGCCGCATATTCGGCGGCACGCTTCGGCGAAGCGAGGAACACCACCGCCGCCCCGTCGGTCACCTGCCCGCAATCCATCTTGCGCGTGCGGCCCTCGATCACCGGGTTGAGCTCGTCATCCTGCGTGAAGGCGTTCTCGGGAAACTCCCATCCCCGCGACTGGGCGTTCGGATTGCGCTTCGCATTGCCGAAATTGACCTGCGAGATGCGCATCAGATGCTCGTACTTCACGCCGTAGCGCCGGTCATATTCCTCGGCCACGTCGGAAAGGGCGCGCGGCCACACGTAACGCGCATCGCCATATTCATGCCCGGCCCATGCCGCGGCACCCAGATGCTGCGCAGCAATCTGGCCGGGCACGTTGCGCATCAGCTCGAGGCCGATCACGCACGACAGATCGTACCGCCCCGCCTCGATCTCGGCCATCGCCGCCAGGATCGCCACGCTGCCCGAAGCGCATGCCGCTTCGTGCCGCGACGTCGGCAGCCCGTCGAATGCCGGATCGGCCAGCCCGAAAAACCCGCCCAGCAGACCCTGCCCCGCAAACAGGTCGCCGACGAAGTTCCCGACATGGCCGCTCTCGACCTCCGCCGGATCGAGCCGGGTCGCGGCGAGGCCCTGGTTCAGCGTCTCGGCAAAGCCGTCGGCGATTTCCATCCCATCGCGCGCCCAGTTGCGCGAGAAATCGCTCTGCCAGCCGCCAAGCACATAGACCATCGCCGCACTCCAACCTGCACCCGGCTCAGACCAGCCGGAACTCCATCCCGCCGATGCTGGCCTTGTTGCCGGCAGCCTTGCGGTCGATCGCCTTGAAGTCCAGCGCGGTCAGCCCGGTCTTCCCGCTCGCCCGGCGGAAGCGCACCGTCTTGTCGACGAAGGTCACGTCGCTGCCCTTCACCGGCGAGAGGAACAGCCGCCCGACCTGCGCCGCGATCTCGGCCGGCGGCGCCGCGTCGACCGAGACTTCGGCCGCGACGATCTCCGACGCGACTTCGCTCTTCTCGTATTTCCGCCCCACCGGATCGCCCCACCAGCCATTGGGCAGCGAATATTGATAGGTCTCGAAATGGGTGCCGAAGCGCTTGGGATCGAACTGGATCATATCCTGCCCGCGAAACTGCATGTCGCGGGTCAGGCGGAGCTTCTCCGCCGCCGAACGCTCGCGAAATGCCTCGGCATCGAAGGTCTGCAACACGATCATGTATCCGCCCTCGCCGCCATGTTCGGCGAACCAGCGATGCAGGCGATGGTCGGGCTTCACCGGCTGGACCAGCTCGAACATGGTCTGGCCGATCATCATCATCTCGTTCCGGAAGCCCAGGATCGCGCCCATATCGTGGCGATGCCCTTGCGGGATCTTCAGGAACGACTGGATCTGCGCCGACACTGCATCGATGTCCGGGCTGGCCAGCACATAATGGCGGATGACGTGAGGTTTCTCGCTCATGCTCATGCCCCTCAAACCATCCGGAACTTGACGCCGCAGATGCGCGCCCAGTCGCCCACCCGCGCCGGTTCGCGCGCCTTGAGGTCCAGCGCGGTCAGCCCGCGCCACTGGCCCTTGGACTCGACGAAGCTGACGGTGCGATCGGTGAAGTGGACGGTATTCCCGTCCTGCTTACCGAGGAACAGCCGCGCCGCCTGCGCCGCGATCGCTGAGGGATTCTCCACCGCCACTTCGCACCCGATAATGTCGGAAACCACGCGCGCATCCGAATACGGCCCGGTCAGCGGGTTGCCCCACCAATTCTCCTCGGGGGTATATTTGTAGAGCTCGAAATGCGTCCCGAAATGCTTGTAGTCGAACTGGATCATGTGCTGGCCCATGAACGGCATGTCGCGGGTCAGTTTCAGCTGTTCGGCCGCCGCCCGCGCCTTCAGCGCATCGGCGTCATAGGTCTGCATCACGACCATATAGCCGCCGTCGCCGCCCCGCTCCTCGAACCATTTGCCGAGGTGATGGTCGGGCTTCACCGGCTGCACGACTTCGATCATCGTCGTACCGACGCGCATCATCGTGCTGTAGAAACCGTATTTCTCGGTAACGCCCGGCCCTTCCTTCTTCGGCGTCGCGGGCAGGCCCAGCACTTCGTAGATCTGGTCGCACACGAAGTTCATGTCGTGCGTCGCCAGCACATAGTGCCGCACCCGGCTCGGGCGTTCGGCAACGGCGCCCAGCGCCGGACCGGCGGCGGCGACACCCGCCGCCGCCGTCGCCCCGAGTAACGTCCGCCGGGTCATCGCAAGATCCTTGTCCAGCATGTCAGCCTCTCCGCTCAGAACTTCACGCGCAGTTCGCCGCCCCAGGTCCGCGCCGGCCCGAAGAACGCCGAATAGGACCCGGTGAAGCCCGGCGAGTCATAGATACGCAGCGCATAGCTTTCGTCGAACGCATTCTCGACAAACCCGGACAGCTCGTACTTGCCCTCGGCGAAGGCCACGCCCGCACGGAAGTTCGCCACGCCGAACGCCTTTTGCCGCGTCGCGGGGTTCAGGTCGCCGCCATAGATCACCGCGTCGCGCCAGTTATATTCGCCGCGCACATAGACATTGGTGCCGCCGCCCAGCTCGAAATCCTGCTGGCCGCGCACATTATACTGCCATTTGGGATTGTTGCTCAGCGGCTTGCCCGACAGGTTCTGCCCGCCGACCGGGCACGTCGCAGTCGCGGTCTGCACGCTGGTGCATGGCGCGCCGACATATTCCTTGTAGATCGCATCGACATAAGCGAGCCCGCCCGAGAAGCTGGCGCCCTTCCACGGCACGACGGCGATGTCCGCCTCGAAGCCCTGACTGCGCAGCTTGCCCGCGTTGCGCAGAATCTGCGACGAGGTGACATTGTCGAACGACGACGCCTGATAGTTGCTGAAGTCGCTGTAGAATGCGGTGGCATTGAACACGAGCCGGTTGCGGAACCAGCTGGTGCGCGCACCCAGTTCGAACGACAGCACCGTCTCGGGCTTCAGCACCGCGCGCGCCGGGTTCACATAGAACAGATTGCCGGTGTTGTTGTCGATCGCCCGGCCTTTATAGCCGCGCGAGACCGACAGATAGAAGCTCTGACGCGGCGCCGGCGTGAAGCGGATGCCCGCGCGGCCGACCCAGTTGGTGTCGTCGGTCGCGATCGAACCCTGGAACGTCCCTGCCGGGAAAGCGAAGTAATTGCCGCTGCGATAGCTGTCGACCTTGAGGTCTTCATACAGCCCGCGCACCCCGGCGAAGAGCTGGAACATGCTGCCCAGATCCAGCGTGCCGTCGGCATAGAGCGCATAGTTGCTGGTCTTGGTCCGGCCGATACCGCGCGTCGAACTCTGGCCCAGGATGGTGCCCGCGCCACCGGCGGTCACCGTGTTGCCCTTGAGCACATGGCTGTAGAAATAGGCGCCCAGCACCCATTGGAACGCGCCGCGATCGGGCGAGACCAGCTGGAGTTCCTGACTCACCACCTGCAAGTCGCGCTGCTGGCGCGGATCGTTGCCGATGTTCACGTCAAGCCCGTCCACGTCGATCGTGTCGACTTCGTACCAGCTACGATAACCGGTGATCGAGCGCAGCGTCAGCCCGCTGCTGAACTCGTGGCTGACATTGGCGACCAGCTGGAGCGTCGTCGTCCGCTCGTTCAGCGGGCCATCGGCCAGCGAGATGCGGTTGTCCGGCCCCGGCGTCACGCCGTTCGCAGCGAGCCGCGGGATCAGATACAGCCGGGTCAGCGCACCATAGGCACGCGGGTCCAGCCCGTAGAACGAAGTGCGACAGCAGGCGTTGTTCTGCTCTTCATATTGCGCGGTCAGACGGAACGTGGTGCTGCCGCTCTCGAACTCGCCGGTCAGGCGGGTGCCCCAGCGCTTGCGCTTGTTCTCGTCGGTCTTGCGGACCGGGTTCCACACCTGCCCCTTGCCCTGATCGAGCACATAGCCGGCCACACGCACCTTCGCGCCATTGCCGATCCGGCCGCCAACCGCGCCTTCGAGGCGCACTTCCTGCAGCGTGTCGCCATAGCGTGCGTTGAAATAGCCCGAGAGTTCCTCGGTCGGCCCCCGGCTGACGATGTTCACCGCACCTGCCGACGAATTCTTGCCGAACAGCGTGCCCTGCGGCCCGCGCAGCACTTCGATCCGCTCGACGTCGAACAGGTCGACCAGCGCCGACCCGCCCGGACCGGTCACCATGCCGTCGACAATGGTCGAGACGCTCGGCTCGGTCGCCGAGCCGAAGGCCGCGCTGCCGACGCCGCGAATGCGCAGGCCCGCGCCGGAGGAAGATTGGGCAGGCGAAAAGGACAGCGACGGCGCGATGGCGTAAAGGTCCTCGACCCGCGACACGCCCGAACGCTCGAGCTGCTCGCCGCTCACCACGCTGATCGAGATCGGCACGTCGGCCAGGCCCTGGACGCGCTTCTGCGCGGTAACGACGATTTCATCGACGCCGGTGTAGCCCGTCTCGTCGGCTGCGGCGTCCTGCGCCTGCGCGGCAGTCCCATAGGCCATCAGGCACATTGCGAGCGCAACGCTCGCCATACGCGTTCCCAGCATCCAACCCTCCCGTGTTTTTCTTGTAGGTTCGGTTATACAAGTCACATTGGGCTTTGCAATACCGAACTACCATTTCGAGCATGCAAGAGAGCATCGTACAGCGCGAAGCTGCACGAAATGGAATGACATCAAACTCTTGGTGCGTTGCGAAATAATACCCAACTCAGGGAGATAGCACCGGATTGAATGCTATCGCCGGGCTTCCTCGACAACCGCAGGCTGCGGTGTCCAGCGTGCGCTTTCGACACGCTTCCACGCCTTGCGCATACGCGCATGCCCCGCCCCGAGACCCAGCGCGCGGGTCGTATCGTCCCATGCCTCGGCTACAGCGACGACGCGAATCGTCCCCGGCCCCGGCGGCAGCTCCTCGGCCCAGCCCCGGATCGACTGCGCGTTGAACAGCGCCAGCAGCGCGGCGGTCAGCGCCACCACGCTCGCGGTCCAGCGCAATGCCGCCGTGCCGCTTTCGTCGCCCGCATCCTCGGCCAGATCGGTCGGAAACTCATAACTGTCGCGCACGCGCTCGAACACGGATTTGCTCCTCAGAACCGGAAATAGATGAACGGGGCCACGCCCTCGTACCGCATCGAATCGACCACCAGCATCGTCACCGCGAGGCAGATGGCGAAGGCGGGCGCGGGGATGGCGCGCAACCGTTCGGCGGCGCGGCTCAGCATGTCCGCGCGCACCGCGTGCATCGCGAGGCCGAAGACGATCAGCGCGAGCATCAGCGGCGTCACGCTGGTCATCTCCCCGCCCGAAGGCGCAACGATCCCGCCCAGATAGGCCATCGCTTCGTCGAAGCTCGCCGCACGGAAGAAGATCCAGCCCAGCGTCACGACATGGAAGGTCAGCACGATCTTCGCCCAGCGCGGCAGCACCCATGCCTTGGTCAGGCTCGACCGCGCCCAGACCCGCTCGATGCACAGCGCCGCGCCATGCAGCCCGCCCCAGATCACGAAGGTCCACGCCGCGCCGTGCCACAGCCCGCCGAGCAGCATCGTGATCATCAGATTGCGATAGACCGCGAACCTGCCTCCGCGATTGCCACCCAGCGCGCCGATATACAGATAGTCGCGCAGCCAGCGGGACAGGCTGATATGCCAGCGCCGCCAGAATTCCTGCAGCGACGCCGATCGGTAAGGCTGGTCGAAATTGCGCGGGAAGCGATAGCCGAGCAGCGCCGCGATCCCTATCGCCATGTCCGAATAGGCGGAGAAGTCGCAATAGATCTGCACCGCATAGGCATAGGCGGCGAGGATCAGATCGGTCTGCGAATGCATCCACGGAGAGGCGAACACCGGATCGACGAACCTGGTCGACAGCTCCGACGCGATCACCGCTTTCTTGAACAGGCCCCACACGATCAGCAGCAGCCCCATCGACACCATGCCGCGATTGAGCTTGGGGGCTTGGCTGAACTGCGGCACCAGATCCGACGCGCGCACGATCGGTCCCGCGACGAGGTGCGGGAAGAACGCCATCAGCAGCAAAATGTCGAGCAGGCTCGCCGGCCGCGTGGTCCGCTTGAACACGTCGACCGCGTAGCTGATCCCCTGAAAGGTGAAGAAGGATACGCCCACCGGCAGGATCACCTGGATCAGCGCGGGATCGCCTTCGATCCCCACCAGCGAGAGCAGGCTCCCCGCCTGATCGGCGAGGAAGTCGAAATATTTGAAGAAGCCGAGCGTCGCGAGATTGACGACGATCGCCCCGGTCAGCAGCGCCTTGCGCCGCCGCGCATCGTCGCTCCGCGCGATCAGCGCCGCCGCGCCCCAGTTGATCACCGCCGATACGATCAGCAGCGGCACGAACCGCCAGTCCCACGCGCCGTAAAAGACCCAACTCGCCAGCAGCAGCACGATCTTGCGCCAGTCGTTCGACCAGGTGGACCAGCTCGCCGCGAACACGACGAGGAAGAACAGGCCGAAGGTCAGCGTGGGGAACAGCATCTTACGAACGCTTTTCGAACAGGGTTTCGGAGATGTCGGAGAGGAGCTGGACCGCGATGTCCTCGCCGCCGGTCGCGTTGAAATGAACATAGTCGCCGCGCATCCGCACCGGCGCTTGCGTCACCCAGCTCCGCGCCGAACAGATGCCGCCCATCCGCGCCTGCCAGTCCCACCACGCGACCGCCATCTCGCTCGCCACCTTGCGCTGGACGCGCCGCACCTGATCAAGTCCTGCGGGGGTGAACAGCCCGTCGCCGCACTCGACGGCACCCGGCCCGCGCAGCGCCGCGTTGCGGCTCAGCGCGTCGGGCGGCCCCAGCAACAGGATCGGCACGCCGGGCGCCAGCGTCCGCAGCCGCTCGATCTGCCCGCGCAGCACCGCTTCATAGGCCACGGCATCGATCCGCGGCCCGAACCCCTCGTTGGTGCCGAAGGCGAGCACGATCAGGTCGGGCGCATAGGCGCGCATCTCCTCGCGCAGCACCGCGTCGTCGGTCCGGGAGAAGTGCAGCAATTGCGATCCGACGATCCCCAGATTGGAAACCGCCACCCCGCCATTGTCGCGGAAGGTCGCCCAGCTGGTGATCGTCACCGGCCCGGCATCGGCGATCAGCTCGACCTGCATCTGCAGCGTATCGAAATGCAGCGTCGCGCAGCGCGGCTCGGCGATGTCGGAGGTCAGGTCGATCGCCTGCTCGCCCGCATCGGTGCGCACCGTCACCGATTTCGCGTACATGCCGGCAAAGGCGCACAGCACGACCCGGTCGAACGCCATTTCGGGCGTATCGGCCTTCAACGCCATGCGCTGCCCCGGCGCGGTCGATGTCAGCGCGAATCCCGACATGCCGATCAGCGGATTGATGAGCCGCGCGCCCTTGCCGAAGGTCGAATCGATCCGCCAGCCGGGCGACATGCTCACGCTCACCCCGCGCGTCTGATAGCCCGCATAGGGGCGCCCGGGCGGCAGCACCCCGCGCCCGCCGCCGCCGAACTGACCCTGAACCATGCCGCGCCACGCGCCGGTCACCGCATCGCCCGCGGTATGGCTGTCGCCGACCTGGAGGATATGCACCGGCGGTCTTCCCGGCTCGCTCGCCCCCGACATGCGATCGGCCCACGGCCCCAGCGTCTCGAAATTGCAGACCGGCCCGTCGCACGGCGCCGCCGGCGCGACGCCTGGCGTCAGCATCGCCAGCGCCAGCGCGATCGCCTTCACTTGCCCGTCCCCGCCGCGCGCGTGGCTTCGACATAGTTACGGATCCGCTCGCTCAGGCTTCGCGTGATCCACACATAGCCGGTCATCGACATATGGATGCCGTCGCCTTCGCGGATCAGCGTCCGCTTGCCGGTCTTCGGATCGGCGAGATAGGCCGAATATTGCCCCTTCCCGTCCGACGCGATGGGTCGCGTGTCGATGAAGGGCACTTCCAGCTTCGCCATCCGCGCCGCGTAGAAATCGTTGATCGCGCCGATGTCGCGGTCCAGCGCGCCATCGCGCATCCGCGGCAGCCCGACCCAATAGACCATCGCATTGTGCCGCCGCAGCATCGCGACATAGCGGTCCAGCCGCTCGCCGATCTGCGCCTGCCATTTGGGGCTCATCAGCGGCGCATATTCGCCCTTGTCGGTGATGATCCCCTGCGCATCGTTCGCGCCGAACGAGATCACCGCGATGTCGATCGGCTCGCCACCCAGCCGCTCGCTGGCGCGCGTCTCGAGATTGAGCCTCTTGTACCGCGTAAAGCCCGTCGCGACTTCGCTGTACTTCAGCACTTCATAGCCCTGTTTCGGCAATTGCCGCTGCAAGCCGGACCACACCCCGTCGCCATAGCTGTCGCCGAACACCGCGATCCGCACCGGGCGCCCCTGCGCCAGCGTCTTGCGCAATTGCTGCTGCGCCGGCGCCGCGCACTGCCGCGCGCCCGCGACTTCGGGCGCCGTCGCACTTCCCGCAGCTAAAACCGCGGGACAGCTGCGCGCCATTACTGCCGGCTCCGCAGAACCCGCATGACCAGCAAAGCTCAACCCTATCGCCGCCCCGGCGCATACGCCGAGGAGCAGGACCGCGGAGCGATCCAGCACAATGTCCGGAAGTTTCAAGTGGCACCCGTTTATTCGAGAGTGGCACTCATCTAGGACGAGTCTTTCGAACAGTCCATTATTTTTTCACGATATTACAAAGAATTATGGCGATAATTAACCGATCTAATCTTTATCGTTACTTAAACAAATCCGCACTTCCATGAGGCTATGATATGTTTCGCATCGATACTGCAGAATTATCCGCGAACAGCGACAGGCAAATCGCGGCGAGTATCCGATACCGATACTTTCGACGATGATTTCGGACCATATCCGTCCGATTCAATTGAATTTCCCGAAACCCACGCACACTCGCTTCTTGCACTCACTTGATCTCGCGATAATTCGAACGATTCATCGCAGATCATGCACGACGAACCGTTGCCTCAGGGCGACGAACCGTTTGCCGTCCGCTGTTTATGCTGCGCAGCGAATCGCGAGTCGTACCCTTGCCCCCGCTCGCCGCGTCGCCGAAAGCCTCCGGTATGATCCGCCGCGCACTTTCGCTGTTCGAACCCTTCATCCTCACGCTGATCGGCACCGTCGTCGTCGCGTCGCTGCTGCCGCCGCGCGGCGCCTTCGTCCCGCTATTCGACGCCGCCGCCGATGCCGGCATCGTCCTGCTCTTCTTCCTCCACGGCGCGAAGCTGTCGCGCGAAGCGATCGTCGCTGGGATGCGCAACTGGCGGCTGCACCTCGCCGTGTTCGCCGCCACCTATGTGATGTTCCCGCTGCTCGGCCTCGCCATCACCGCGCTGCCGCTGCTCGACGCCAGCATCATGGCCGGGCTGCTGTTCCTCACCCTTCTGCCCTCGACGGTCCAGTCCTCGATCGCCTTCACCGCGATGGCGCGCGGCAATGTCGCGGCGGCGGTGTGCAGCGCCTCCTTCTCCAACCTGATCGGCATCTTCCTCACGCCCGCGCTCGTCGCGCTGCTGATGTCGGGCAGCGGCGGCATGGCCGCGATCTCGCTCAGCTCGGTCGAGAAGATCATGCTCCAGCTGCTGCTGCCCTTCGTCGCGGGGCATTTGCTGCGCCCGCTGATCGGTAACTGGGTCGCCCGCCACAAGCAGCTGGTGACCTTCGTCGATCGCGGCTCGATCCTGCTCGTCGTCTATACCGCGTTCGGCGCAGCGGTGGTCGCGGGTCTGTGGAGCAAGGTTTCCGCCGCCGATCTCGCCTTGCTCACTTTGGTCTGCTGCGTCCTGCTCGCGATCGTCCTCGCCGTAACATGGGGCGCGGCAAAGGCGCTGCGCTTCCCGCGCGAGGATTCGGTGGTCCTGCTCTTCTGCGGCTCGAAGAAGAGCCTCGCCTCGGGCGTGCCGATCGCGGGCGTGCTCTTCGCTCCCGAACAGATCGGCATGATCATCCTGCCGGTGATGCTGTTCCACCAGATCCAGCTGATCGCCTGCGCGCTGATCGCACGCAGGCTCGAGCAACAGGCCTGAGCTGATCCACTGCGTGGATGCGGTACCGGCCCGCACCCCCACCCGACCGCCCAACGACAGCGTATTCTATGGGCGGTCGGGTGGGGGTGCGGGCCGGTACCGCGATGCCTCTTAACGAACCGGCGCAGCCCTGAGCGCGGCTGCCACAGCCTCGCGCATCGGCTTGGGCTTGTAATCGTCGTCATACGGCAGCGGCCGCTTCAGCTCGCCATCCGCACGCGGGGTCAGCCCGCGCAGCCAGCTATATTTGTCGACGATGCACCAGAACAGGATATCCCCCAGCGCCGGGTAGCTGCACAGGATGTCGAGCCACGCCTTGGCCAGATCGGCACAGGCCCGGTCGCGCGACGGGATATCCGCCGCCAGCTTCTTGTCGCCCACGTCCAGTTCGGTGACGTGCAGCTTGTAGCCCATGCCCGTCACGTCATCGAGGAAGCGGCGCCACCCCTTCTCGTCATACACGCCGAACGCCGATTCCTTGTCGCTGTGCGGATCGCCGATATGGCTCTGGATCCCCAGCGCATCGACCGGCACCCCGCGCTTGCGGAACCCTTCGAGCAGCTTGAGCACCGCCACGCGATGCCCCTCGTCGCCGCGCGACCAGCTCATATAATCGTTATAGACCAGCTCGACGCCCGGCGCTTCGGCCTTGGCGGTGTGGAACGCCAGGTCCATCGTTTCCTGAAGCCCGATCGCATTGCCTATCGGGTTGCCGCGCAACTGGCTCGTCTTGTGGTCGATGCCTTCGTTGATCACGTCCCAGCTGTCGATCCGCCCGCGATAACGCGCGCAAACCTTCCTTATATGCTCGACCAGCATCGCTTCGGCAGCCTTTCGCGGCTGCGACCCGAAATCATATTCCTTCAGCCATTTCGACGTATAGTCGGGGTGCGTCCACAGCAGCGTATGCCCGCGCACCCCCATCGCATTGGCCTCGGCGAAGTCGATGATCCGGTCGGCCCGCTCGAACTTCCAGTCCTGCGGCCCCTCGGCACGGATCACCGACCATTTCAGCTCGTTGGTCGGCACCAGTACGCCGCATTCATAGGCCATCACCGCGCGGTAGGCGGGATCGTTCAGCGCATCGCGCGCCGACCCTTCGGGCCCGTCGGTGATCGCCGCGCCGAAGCGCAGCCCCTTGCGCCGCGCCAGTGTGTCCAGCCCCGGCCCCAGCGCCTCGCTGGCCCATGCCGGGAACGGCAGCGCCGCCGCCCCCAGCATCGCCAGCGCTTCGCGACGGCCGATCACGCCACCAGCTCCTTCACCGCCTTCTCGAACGCCGCGTCCGGCCGCCCCTGCGCTCCGAAGCTTCGGAAATTGCCCACATCGTTCAGCGAGAAGCGCGGCGCCCCCGCCGGGGTCCGCGTGCGGAAGAAGTCGGCCCCGATCACGTCCTGAAGCCAGAAGGCCGGACGCGGATCGGGCGCGGCGGTGCGGATCTCGACATTGCTCATCTCGACGTTTCGCATATGCCGCATGAAGAATCCGCTCGCGGGCAGATCACCGAACATCGGCGCTTCCGGATAGCCCAGCTCGTTCTCCGGCGGCATCAGCCCCGCCATCGCCGCGGGCGCGCCGCCGACATGGTGCATCAGCAGATTGTCGAACTTCACATCCTCGATCGGGCGCTCGGTCAGGCCCGCCAGCACCGAAGGCAGCATGTTCGCGCCCGAGCTGACCACGTTCTGGATCAGGATGCGCTTCATGCTCCCGATCGGCACGCCCTTGGGCCCGCGCATCCGCTTGCCCAGGCGCATGAAGATCGGCGCATTGATGATCCCGCGCATCGTCAGGTTGGAAACGGTAATGTCCTCGACGATCCCGCCATCCACCGTCTGGAACGCCAGCCCGCGGCTGTCCTCGAAGGTGCAGTTGGTGATCGTGATGTTCTTGAACCCGCCATTGGTCTCGGTCCCGAACTTGATCCGCCCGTGGATCGTCGGGGCGAACTCCGGCGGCATCTTCTTCCACGTGCCGTCCAGCACCGAACCGACCTGGTAATTGCCCAGCACGGTGCAGTTGGCGATGGTGATGTTCTCGGTCACCCGCGCATAGCCCAGCGCGAAGCTGCTCTTGGGGCAAATCGCATCGTCATAGGGCGAATTGACCGTGCAGTTGCTGACGCGGACATTCTTGCAGCAATCGATGTCGAAGCCGTCGCGGTTGGTGTCGACCAGCAGATTGTCGATGATCATATTGTCGACGCCGGTCGCCAGCAGCGCGAACCAGCCGCCTTCCAGCATCTGGAAATCGCTCAGGATCACGTTGCGGCAATTCTTCAGCGCGATCGCCTTGTTGCCGGTGCCCGGACCGTTCGGGTCCTTCAGCCAGTTGTCCTTGCCGTCGCCCCGGCCCAGCCCCTTGCCCCAGATCAGGCCGTGGCCGGTGATGGCGATATCGTGCAGGTTCTCGCCCCAGATCAGGCTGTTCTTCCAGTGGCTGTGCCCGAAATCCTGATAGGTCGCGATCACCGGGTCCATCGGCTCGGCGAGATCGTAGCCGCCCTTGCCGTCCTCGGGCGAAGGGGCGGCAAGGATCGTCGCGCCATTGTCGATATACAGCGTGACCTTGCTCTTCAGCCGGATCGTGTAGCTCGCATAGGTGCCCGCCGGAAAGAACACCGTCCCACCGCCCCGCGCCGCAGCATGATCGATCGCCTTGTTGATCGCTCCGCTGTCGATCGTCTTGCCGTCGCCCTTCGCGCCGAAGTTGCGGACATTGACCCAGTTCTCGGCATTGGGCGTGCGGGCAAAGGCAGGCACGCCCATCAGGAACACGCCCGCGCCACCGGCGAGCATCAGCGAACGGCGGTCGATCATCTCAAAACTCCTCACGCGAGACGCGGAACCAGTCGAAATCGACCGATCCTCCTGCCCCCTTCCGATTGAAACTGAACAGCGAAGGGCGCGCGCCCTTCCACCACGAGAAGCGCGCCAGCCAGACGGGATCGCCCATGCTCACGAAACGCTTCCCATCGAAGCTGTAGGAATAGCGGACCGACTGGCCCTCGCTCACTTCGGCGCGGAGCTGGATCACGCTGTCGGCCACCACCGGCCCCGCCGTCTCCACGCCTTCGACCGACAGAGTCATGCGATTGACGGTGCCCTCGCGCACCACCCCGATCCATGCCGGGCGCACCCCGAACAGGGTCAGCCCCGCGCGCTGCCCGTCCTGCATCTTCGACAGGTCGAGCCGCGTGGTGAAGCTCGCCCGCGGCCCCTGAAGCACCTGCGTCAGCGTGTTGCGCGCATTGACGATCTGGTTGGCCTGCCCCGCCTCCAGCCGCAGCCAGCCCGGCCGCGCGGACAGGCTCCACTTGCTGTCGTCCGGGTTATGGTTCCACGACCATTGCAGGCCCAGCTTGGGCGCAGCGAACTCGTCGGAGTCCTGAATCCGGTCGTTCGTCGGCGCGCTGCCGGTATCCGGCATCGGCCAGCTCGCACCCGGCTGGCCCGAACTCTTGTCGGGGATCGGCGCGCCCATCACCGGCCAGTCGTCCACCCACTTCACCGGCTGGAGATGCACGATCCGCCCGAACGCGCCGGTCGAGTTGAAATGCGCGAACCAGCCTTCGCCACTCGGCGTCTCGACCCAACCCCCTTGGTGGGGCCCCTGCACCGGCGTCGTGCCCGGCTCCAGCACCACGCGCCATTCATACGGCCCGGTGATCTTGCGCGCACGGCCCGCGACCTGCGGCCCGGTGCCCACGCCGCCGATCGGCGCGAAGATATAGTACCAGCCGTTCCGCTTGTAGAATTTCGGCCCTTCCAGCACCGGCAGGTTGATCTTGTCCTCGGCGATCAGCTTGCCTTCGTCGAGCAGCCGCGTTCCGTCGGGCGACATCTCGTGCAGGATCAGCGGCCCCGCGCCCACCTTGCCATGCACCAGCCAGGCGCGGCCATCTTCGTCCCAGAAGGGGCAGGGATCTTCCAGCCCCGCCACCGGCTTGACCGCAACGGGCGCGGTCCATGTCCCCGCCGGATCGGTCGCGGTGGACATGAAGATGCCTTCGTCCGGCGTCGCCCAGTAAACCCAGAACTTGCCGTCGTGATGGCGGATGCTCGGCGCCCACACGCCGCTGGCGTATTTGGTCCCGCCGATCGGCTTCGAGATCGTGTCGTTCAGCGTATGCGGACCCGGCATGTCATACAGCGGATCGAACGGCAGCTTGGGCAGCACATGGCCGATGATGGTCCAATGGACCAGATCGCGCGACTTCAGGATCGGAATGCCCGGCGACAGATGAAAGCTGGACGCGACCATATAATAGTCGCTGCCCACCCGGATCATGTCGGGGTCCGAGTAATCGGCGTACAGGATCGGATTGGTGAAATTCGTCTGCTGCGCCATCGCCGGCGCAGCGACGCTCAGCGCCAGTGCGGCAAGCGCCAGCCTCACGCCGCCGACCCCAGCCAGTTGCCATATCCGATCACCACCGTGGCGAACACCAGCAGGCCCACGCCGCCCCACACGGTCATCTTCACCCGCGTCGCGGCGTCCTTCCACTCACGGAAGGCAAAGCCCCAGATCGTGCCGAAAATGATGATGCTCGCCATGTGCAGCGTCCAGCTGGAATAGCCGAACTCGCCCATCTGGCTCTCGCCCATGGTGTAGAAGAAGAACTGGAAATACCACGCCGTGCCCGCGATCGCGCACAGCAGGAAGTTCATCGCCAGCGGCGCGCCCACGGCACTCCCGCCGCCGAACCATTGCGATCCGCTGCGATTGGTCAGGATCAGCCAGGCGCACCACACTGCGTTGGTCAGCAGCCCGCCGAACATGACGAGGCACAGCACCGGCAGCCCGGTCCATAACGGCCCCGTACCCGCCGCCGCGCTCAGCGCCTTGATCGGCTCGCCCGCAGCGAGGCCAAAGGCGAAGCAGGACGACATGATGCCGCTGAACACCGCGACCCAGATGCCCTTGCGGAAATCGAACTCGGCGACCGCCGCCGCCTTCTGGTCGCTGGTCAGCGCCGCGTCTTTCTTCGCGCCCGCCATCGCCACCACCACAATGCCCGCCAGCGTGATCGCCAGCCCCAGCAGGGTGATGTTGCCCGTGGTGGTCTCGAGCAGCTTGGCCGAGAAATCGCCCTGGAACACCGGCGGGATCAGCGTCCCGAACACGGTGCACAGGCCCAGCACCACCGCCATGCCCAGCGACAGGCCGAGGTATCGCATCGTCAGGCCATAGGTCAGGCCGCCAAAGCCCCACAGCATCCCGAATATGATCGGCCACACGATCGTACCCGTTTCCGCTTGCCCCAGCACGCCCAGCAGATCCTCGGTCTGGATGCTCGCGAAGAACCACGGCGCGATCAGCCACGAGAAAATCCCGCCAGTCAGCCAGTAAATCTCCCACGACCATCTCTTCACGCCGCGATACGGCACATAGAAGCTTGCCGAAGCGAGGCCGCCCAGCCAGTGGTACAACACGCCCATCATCGGGTTGGGGGTCATCTCGCTCTCCTCAGACGTCCAGGTTCAGGCGGTAGATTCGGTTGGCATTGCGCGCCCACAGGTCGCGCCTTTCGTCCTCGGTGAAGCCGCTCACCGCCTCGGCATAATTGCCCAAAGTCTCGTCGAACCCGCCGAACAGCCGGTCGGTCGGGAAGTCGCTGGCGAACATGCAGCGGTCCGCCCCGAACAGGTCGATCGTCGCCAGCACGCGCCGCCGCACGCCCTCGCGCACCAGATCGCGCCACACAAAGCCGAGACCGGAAATCTTGACGAACACATTCGGCAAGGCCGCCAGCGCCTTCATCCCCGCTCGCCATTCGCGGTCCCCGTCCACGCCCATCCCGGCATGGTTGAGGATCACCGGCGTCTCGGGATGCCGCGCGATCAGCTTCGCAAGGTTCGCGAATTGCGGCGGATAGGCTTGCAGGTCGAACGACAGGTCGAACTTCTTCAGCAGCGCGAACCCCGCCTGCCACTCCGGGTCCAGCGTCAGGTCGCGGTCGGTATAGGTGCGGTTCGGTGCTGCGTGCCAGTTGACGATCTGGCGAATGCCGCGAACGTTCCTGCGCCGCGCCTGATCGGCCAGCAGCGTCTCCGCATTGGCCGAATCCAGCGGCACATAGGCCACGATTCCATTCGGCATCCCCTCGGCGTCGGCGATGTCCTGCAACCAGTCGGTCTCGTCCAGCGCTTGATCCGCCGCCGCGCCCGCATCGACGTGCACCATGCCGACGACATTCCACTTGGCCGCCTCGCGCCGGTAATCGTCGAGCAGATAGTCGGAAGCGATCCGCGACACATTGCCGTTCGGCCCGCCATCGCCGAACGGCGGCGTCAGCCACGCGTAGCGCAGGCGGGACAAGTCCCACAAATGCACATGCGCATCGATGAACGGCAGTCCGGTCACGCCTCTCCTCTCACCGCGCCGGTTCTCCGGTCGCAGCCCTCAAAAAATCAGAACGTCGTCCGCCCCCCCGACGTGTCGAAGGTCGAAGCGGTGGTGAAGCTGCATTCCTCGCTGGCCATGAAGCACACCATCGCCGCGGTTTCCTGCACCTCGCCCAGACGCCCCATCGGGATCTTGGAGAGCATGTAATCGACCTGGCTCTGCGGCAGCTGCGCCAGGATCGGGCTCTCGAACGTAGCCGGGGTCACCGCATTGGCGATCACGCCGCGCGTCGCGAGCTCCTTGCCCAGCGACTTGGTCAGCCCGATCACGCCGGCCTTCGACGCGGAATAGGCCGAGGCGTTGGGATTGCCTTCCTTGCCCGCCACCGACGCGACGTTGACGATCCGGCCATAGCCCTGTTCGAGCATGTGCGGCACGGCGGCGCGGCAGGTGTAGAAGATGCCGTTCAAATTGATGTCCATCACCCGCAGCCAGCTGTCGATCGGGAACTCGTGCACCGGCACCGTCGCGCCGGTGATCCCCGCGGAGTTCACCAGCACGTCGACCTTGCCCAGCGCCGCAACGCTTTCGGCCATCGCCGCATCCACCGCTGCCTGATCGCTGACGTCCACGGTCACGACATGGCTCGCGCCGACATCCTTCGCCGCTTCGGCCAGCCATTCGGGATCGATGTCCCACAGCACGACCTTGCCGCCCTCGGCGACGATCCGCCGCGCGGTCTCGCGGCCCAGCCCCGAAGCCCCGCCGGTGACGATCGCCACGCGCCCGTCATAGCGTCCCGCGAACACGCTCATGCCGCGGTCCACGCAACGAAGTCCTGGCGCTGCTCGCCGAGCTTCTCGATCCCCAGCGACACCACGTCGCCGGCCTTGAGATACCAGGGCTCGGGCTTCTGCCCCAGTCCCACGCCCGGCGGCGTGCCGGTGGTGATGATGTCGCCCGGCTCCAGCACCATGAACTGCGACAGGTACGCCACGATCTGCGCGACCGTGAAGATCATCGTCGCGGTCGATCCGTCCTGCTTGCGCTCGCCATTCACGTCGAGCCACATCGAAAGGTTCTGCGGATCGCCCACTTCGTCGGCGGTCACCAGCCACGGCCCCACCGGCCCGAAGGTCGGAAAGCCCTTGCCCTTGTCCCAAGTCGGCCCGCGCTCGGTCTGCCAGTGACGCTCGGACACGTCGTTGATCACGACATAGCCCGCGACATGGCCCAGCGCGTCCGCCTCGCTCACATACGAAGCCCGCGTCCCGATCACCACGCCCAGCTCGACTTCCCAGTCGGTCTTGAGCGAATCCTTGGGGATCGTGACGGGATCGTTCGGCCCCTGAAGACAGGTGATCCACTTGTTGAACACCACCGGTTCCGCCGGGATAGGCAGGTTCGATTCGGCGGCGTGATCGGCATAGTTCAGCCCGATCGCAACGAACTGGCGCGTGCCGGTGAACGGGATGCCGTAACGCGGCGACCCTTCCACCAGCGGTAGGCTCGCCGGATCGATCGCCGCCAGCCTGGCCAGCGCGTCAGGGGCCAGCGTCTCCGGCGTGATATCGGCCACACCGTCCAGCGCGCGGATGCGGCCCTCCGCGTCGATCAGACCGGGCTTCTCCTGCCCGACAGGGCCATAACGGCAGAGCTTCATGGGGTATTCCTCAGTGCGAATAGGGGCGGTGAAGGGGAATGTCGCGGTTCAGCTCGACGCCGAAACCGGGCTTGTCGAGCGCGCTCGCGCGCATGCGGCCCTGTTCAGGGATCGGCTCGCCCAGCAGCTGCGGGGCGAACATCGGCTGCACATGATCGGCTTTGGGGGCCATCATCAGGAATTCGGCGAAGGGCGAGTTATGCCGCGTCACCACGAAATGATACGAATAGACGCTCGACCCGTGCGGCACGACCAGCTTGCCCCGCGCATCGGCCAGCGCGCTGATCTTGAGCAGCTCAGTCACGCCGCCGCACCAGCCCACATCGGGCTGGATGATGTCGCAACAGTCCATCTCCAGCAGCATCCGGAAACCCCAGCGAGTCGCCTCATGCTCGCCGGTGGTCACCAGCATCCCCGCCGGCGCGTTCTTCTTCAGCTCGGCATAGCCCCAATAATCGTCGGGGCTCAGCGCTTCCTCGATCCACTTCAGCCCATGCTCGGCCGCGCCATGCGCCAGCCGCGTGGCATAGTTGACGTCCAGCGCCATCCAGCAATCGAGCATCAGCCAGAAATCCGGCCCGACGCGCGAACGCATCTCGGCCAGCTCGGCCAGGTTCTTGCGCAGCCCTTCCTCGCCCTCGGCCGGCCCGTGGTGCAGCGGCAGCTTGCCGCCGATGAAACCCATTTCCTTGGCCAGATCAGGCCGCGCGCCGGTGGCGTAGAATTGCAGCTCGTCGCGCACCGCACCGCCGAGAAGCTGGTACACAGGCTCCTGCCGCAGCTTGCCCAGCAGATCCCACAGCGCCAGATCGACGCCCGAGATCGCGTTGATCACCAGTCCCTTGCGGCCATAATATTGGCTCGCAAAATACATCTGGTCCCAGATTTTCTCGTACTCGCTGGGGTCGCGCCCTTCGAGGAAGCGCGCGAAATGCTTTTCGACCAGATAGCAGGCCGGCTCGCCGCCGGTGGTCACCGCAAAGCCCACCGTGCCGTCCTCGGCTTCGATCTCGACCACCAGCGTGCCCAGCACATTGATGCCGAAGCTCTGCCGCGACTGGCGATATTCGGGATATTTGCTCATCGGCGTCGCAATATGATCGTCGATCCAATGGCCTTCGCCCTGATCGTGATAATCCGCCCCGCCGCCGCGAACGACGAACGCGCGGACTTCCCTGATCTTCGGAAACTTCATGCGGACACCCTCTCAGCCAGCGCCGCCGGCATACGACAACGTTGTACGGCGCTTCTGTGCCGTACCATTATTTGGTACGCGGGTCCGCACACCGGGGAAGTTCTCACAGATTTCCTCTCCACCCCATTGTCCCGCCGCGAATTCCATATTATGGGACGTAGTACTACGAGATGAGATACATGGCGTCAAACACTGATTTGCCCGATGCGACCGAAACTGGCGCCGCCAAGGTGCAAGGCGGCAGCCAGACCCTGTTGCGCGGGCTCGACGTGATCGAATCGGTCGCGGACGGCCCGATCTCGCTCGCCGATCTCGCGGCGCGGCTCGATCTGACGCGCTCGACCACCCATCGCCTCGCCACGGCTTTGGTCGAGCGGCGCTACCTCACCTTCGTCCCGCGCCTCGGCTATCAGTTCGGGCCGAAGCTGCTCGAACTCGGCTTCCTCGCCCAGCAGCAGACCGACATCGTCCAGCTCGCCCGCCCGCATCTCGAGGAACTCGCCGCCGCGACCGAGGACACCGTCCATCTCGGCGTCCTCGACAATGAACGCGCGCTCTATCTCGACAAGATCCCCGGCCGCCGCCGCATCGACATTTCCAGCCGCGTCGGCGATCGCCACCCGCTCACCGCCACCGGCCTCGGCAAGTCGCTGCTGCTCGACGACGATGCCGGCCATTGGCGCAAATTGTTCGACGAAGACCGCGCCAGCGGCGCGCCGCCCGCCGATTACGGCATCTGGCTCGAACGCATGCATGGCTATGTGAAGGCCGGCCGCAGCTTCGATCTCGAGGAAAACGAGGATCGTATCCGCTGCGTCGCCGCGCCGATCCGCGACTTCAGCGGCAACATCGTCGCCGCGCTCAGCGTGTCGAGCGCCGCGCAGTACATGTCCGACGAGCGCATGGCCGCGCTCACCACCGATGTGATGGCCACCGCCGGCGCGATCAGCAGCGATATGGGCTGGTCCGCCGATACGCCGCGCCGCCGGCCAAGACGATAAAGGGAGAGAGATGGGGCTTCTGGAAGGCAAGACACTGCTGGTCACCGGCGGCTCGGCGGGCATCGGCCGCGCCACCGCGATCGAAGCCGCGCGTCAGGGCGCGAATGTCGCGATCAACTATATCGGCGACGATTCCATCGCCCAAAGTTGCGTCCAACAGATCGAAGCACTGGGCCGCAAAGCCATCGCGATCAAGGGCGACGTCGCCGAACCCGAAACCGCGAAAAACTTCGTGAATTCAGCGGTTAACGCGCTCGGCCGGGTCGATATCTTCGTCTCGAACGCCGGCATATGCCCCTTCCACGCCTTTCTCGACATGCCCGTCGAGACGTTCGAACGCACGATGCGTGTCAACTTGCACGGCGCGTACTGGATGGTTCAGGCCGCAGCGAACCAGATGGTCGCCCAGGGCGATGGCGGCGCGATCGTCGCCGTCTCGTCGATCTCGGCCCTCGTCGGTGGCGAGTATCAGACCCATTACACCCCCACCAAGGCCGGCGTGCACTCGCTGATGCAGAGCGCCGCGATCGCGCTCGGCCGCCACGGCATCCGCTGCAATTCGGTCCTCCCCGGCACGATCCTGACCGACATCAACAAGGAAGATCTCGCCGATCCGGAGAAGCGCGCCCGCATGGCCGCCCGCATCCCGCTCGGCCGCCTCGGCGAACCCGAGGATCTCGCCGGCCCGATCGTCTTCCTCGCCTCCGACATGGCCCGCTACGTCAGCGGCGCGGCGCTGCTGGTCGACGGCGGCGCGCTGGTGAATTTGCAGTGAGCTCGCTCAACCTAAACCGTCACCCCCGCGAAAGCGGGGGCCCATCTCGTGCAGAACCCAAACGAGACAACAGCCGTTTCGGAAACGGCAACGGCAGGAGCTGGGTTCCCGCTTTCGCGGAGATGACGAAGATGGACTCAGAAATGACCGGTGCAGCCAATGCGTAAAGCCGCCTCAGCCCTCGATTATCGCGAGATCGCCCGCCGCCGCCTGCCGCACTTCCTGTTCGAATATATCGACAGCGGCTCCTACGATCAGGTCACGCTGCGCCGGAATGTCGAGGATCTCGCCAATATCGCGCTGCGCCAGCGCGTGCTGCGCGACGTGTCGAACATCGATCTCTCGACCAGCCTGTTCGGGGAGGATCTCGCCATGCCGGTCGCGCTCGGCCCTGTCGGCCTGTCGGGCATGTATGCCCGGCGCGGCGAAGTGCAGGCGGTGCGCGCCGCGAACAAGGCAGGGCTTCAGCTCGCGCTTTCCACCATGTCACTCTGCTCGCTCACCGAAGTTTCGGCGGCGGCGCAGAAACCGATCTGGTTCCAGCTCTATATGGTCAAGGATCGCGGCTTCATCCGCGACATGATGCAGACCGCCGCCGCGCTCGGCTGCCCCACCCTGTTCCTCACCGTCGATCTCCCCCAGCCCGGTTCGCGCTATCGTGACGTGCGTTCGGGCCTCACCGGCGCACGCGGGCCGATGGGCCAGCTCCGCCGCTTCACCCAGTGTGCAATGCGCCCGGCATGGGCATGGGACGTCGGCATTCGCGGCCGTCCGCATCAGCTCGGCAATGTCGCCCCCGTGCTCGGCAGCGACAGCGGGATGCTCGACTTCCTCGGCTGGATCGCGGGGAATTTCGATCCCTCGATAACGTGGAAGGATCTCGACTGGATCCGCGCCGAATGGCCGGGCAAGTTCGTGCTCAAGGGCATTCTCGATCCCGAGGACGCCCGCGATTCGGCGAAAGCCGGGGTCGACGGCATCGTCGTATCGAATCACGGCGGCCGCCAGCTGGATGGCGTGCCCTCCTCCGCCGCTGCCCTGCCCGCGATCGCCGATGCGGTCGGCGGCGATCTTACCATCCTCGCCGATGGCGGCGTCCGTTCGGGGCTGGACGTAGTCCGCATGCTCGCGCTCGGCGCGCAAGGCGTGCTGCTCGGCCGCGCCTGGGCCTATGCCCTTGCCGCGCGCGGCGAAGCCGGGGTCGCGCACATGCTCCAGCTCATGCAGGCCGAGATGCGCATCGCGATGGCGCTGACCGGCTGCAAGAACGTCTCCGAGATCAGCCGCGACATCCTCGTCACGCCTTGACATTTTCAATATACGAGATACTATCCCACATATCAGGACAACGTAATCTTTCTCCGCGATACCTTCGGGACTTTCGGAGAACGGAAGCATCAAGTCCGTAATTGGGATGGGGATGGCGCGCCAAGCGACTATATCGACCTGATGACACCGCTATTCCAGATCGATCCCCGCGACAGCGTCGCCACCGCCCTCCGCGATCTGGAGGCCGGCGAAACCGCGCTCGGCGTGACCCTGTCCCAGCCGGTCGGCAAGGGTCACAAGGTCGCGGTCAAGGCCCTCGCGGTCGGCGATCCCGTCCTCAAATTCGGCTTCCCGATCGGCAAGGCCAGCCAGCCCATTCAGCCTGGCGAGCATGTCCACACCCACAATGTGACCACCGCGCTGAAGGGCGACGGCAGCTACAGCTACGTCCCCTCGACCGCCCCCGAAATCGCTCCCGATCCCCACAGCTTCCTCGGCTATCGCCGCGCCGATGGCCGGGTCGGCACCCGCAACGAGATCTGGATCATCCCCACCGTCGGCTGCGTCGGCCGCACCGCCCAGAAGATCGCCGAAAAGGCCGCCGCCCGCTTCCCCGGCAAGGTCGACGGCATCCACGCCTTCCCCCATCCCTTCGGCTGCTCGCAGCTCGGCGACGATCTGGGCAACACCCGCGACATCCTCGCCGCGCTCGCCAATCACCCCAATGCCGGCGGCGTCCTGATCGTCGGCCTTGGCTGCGAGAACAACCAGACGAGCAAGCTGGTCGAGGGCGTCACCCACCCCAATCTGCGCACCATCGGCGCCCAGACCGCCAGCGACGAGATCGAGGAAGGCCTCGCCCTTGTCGAGGAACTGATCGAAGTCGCAGCCCTTTCGAAGCGCGAACCCGCCCCCCTGTCCGACCTCGTTCTCGGCGTGAAGTGCGGCGGCTCGGACGGCTTCTCCGGTCTCACTGCCAACCCGTTGGTCGGCCGGATGAGCGACGCCGTCACCGAAGCCGGCGGCACCGCGATTCTCACCGAAATCCCCGAAATCTTCGGCGCCGAGCAACTCCTGATGGACCGCGCCAGCAACGAGACGGTGTTCACCGGCATCGTCGACATGGTCAATGATTTCAAAGCCTATTTCACCCGCCACGGCGAGCCGGTGTCGGAGAATCCCTCCCCCGGAAACATCGCCGGGGGCATCACCACGCTGGAGGAAAAGTCGCTCGGCGCGGTGCAGAAGGCGGGGCACGCCACCGTCACCGACGTCCGCCATTATGGCGAGCGCGTCCGCACCCGCGGCCTGACCCTGCTCGAAGCCCCCGGCAACGACGCGGTGTCCTCGACAGCCCTGGCGGCGGCAGGCGCCACCGCGATCCTCTTCACCACCGGCCGCGGCACGCCGCTTGGCTTCCCGGTGCCGACGATCAAGATCGCCTCGAACAGCGATCTCGCCGCGCGCAAGCCCGGCTGGATCGATTTCGACGCCGGTCAGGTGCTGGCCGAGGGCATGGACGTCGCCCGCGATGCGCTGCTCGACACGATCTGCGCCATCGCCTCGGGCAAGGAAACCGCCGCCGAAAAGAATGGCGAGCGCGAGATCGCGATCTGGAAACGCGGCGTCACTTTGTAGGAGAGTTTATGGGGCTGCGCTGGACAATTCTCACGGCTGCGGCCGTCCTCGCGACCCCGGTCGCGGCCCAGAAGATCGACCGGCACGCCCTCGTCACACGCCACAACATCACGCTGACGAAAGTCGATCCCCACGCCCCGCTGATGCTGGGCAACGGCAATATCGGCTTCACCGCCGACATCACCGGGCTCCAGACCTTCCCCGAGCAATATTCGCGCATCGCCCCGCTGCTGACGATGGCGCAATGGTCGTGGCACAGTTTCCCCAATCCCAACGGCTATACCGAGGCCGACGGGCTGGTGCAGGTGCCCGTCCCCGGCGGCGGCACCCAGCCCTATGCGTGGATCCGAGACTGGGCCGAACTCGACACCCGCCCGGCGCTGAAATGGCTGCGCGAGAACCCGCACCGCTTCTCGCTCGGCCGCGTCGCCTTGTCGCTGAAGCGCGCCGACGGAACGCCTGCCGCCTTCACCGATCTGACCAATACCCGCCAGACGCTCGACCTCTGGACCGGCACGCTCACCAGCAACTTCACCTTCGATGGCCAGCCGGTCACCGTCGAAACCCGCGTCCGCAGCAGCTACGACACCATCCTCGTCTCGGTCCGCTCGCCGCTCGTCGCCAGCGGCCGGGTCGGCGTCGAGGTCCGCTATCCGGGCGTGTCGCCCAAGATCAATCCCGATCCGCAGGACTGGTCGCGCGACGACAGCCACACCACCGCGGTGATCGAGAACAAGAACGGCCGCCTGCTCGCCCGCCGCCAACTCGACGACACGCGCTACTGGACCGGCATCGAATCCCCCGGCGCCACGATCGCGCAGGCCGGAGCCCACCGCTTCACCGTCACCGGCAAGGCACAGACGCTCACCGTCCAGGTCGGCTTCGGCCGTGATCCCGCACAGGTCGCCACCGGCGACTGGCGCGGCGCGGTGGCGAACAGCGTCGCGGGCTGGCGCAATTTCTGGACGAAGGGCGGCGCGATCGACTTCTCCGGCAGCACCGATCCCCGCGCCCCCGAACTCGAACGCCGCGTCCTGCTCTCGCAATATCTCGGCCGCATCAACCAGTCGGGCGATCTGCCGCCGCAGGAGGAGGGCCTGTTCTCGAACAGCTGGAACGGCAAGTTCCACCTCGAAATCACCCCGATCCATGCCGGTCACTGGGCCGCATGGGGCCGCCCCGAACTGCTCGAAAGGACGCTGCGCTGGTATCTCGAAACCCTGCCCCGCGCACAGGAAGTGGCAAAGCGCCACAATGTCGAGGGCGCGTGGTGGACCAAGATGTCCGGGCCCAATGGCTGGAACAGCCCGTCCACGATCAATCCCTTCATCATGTGGCAGCAGCCCCACCCGATCCTGATGGCGGAACTCGCATATCGCGCGAAGCCGACCCCCGCGACGCTCAAGCGCTACGCCGAACTGGTCGAGGAAACCGCGAAGCTCCTCGGCAGCTGGCCCCGCCGCGACGGCGATCGCTATGTCCTGAACGGCCCGATCGTCCCGGTGCAGGAGAACCATCCGCCCTTCACCACGCTGAACCCCGCCTATGAGGTCGAGGCGTTCCGCTGGGGCCTGATCGTCGCCCAGCAATGGCGCGAGCGCGCCGGCAAGCCGCGCAACGCGCATTGGGACGACGTGATCGCTAGGCTGGCCCCGCCCGCCCGGCGCGACGGCCTCTATCTGCCGGTCGAGAGCGAACCGGACTTCTGGCGCACCACGCAATCGAAGGAGTGCAGCCGCCACGCCGAGCCGCCGCTTTGCCTCAATCGCGACCATCCGTCCTTCCTGATGGCCTATGGCTATATTGGCGGCCGCGTCGACCGTGAGACGATGCGCCGCACCCTGCGCGCGGTCGAAAAGGACTGGGACCTGCGCCAGACCTGGGGCTGGGACTTCCCGATCGTCGCCATGACCGCCGCGCGTCTCGGCGAGCGCGAGAATGCGGTAGACTGGCTGTTCCGCGATCTGCCCAACAACAAATGGGGCGTCAGCGGCATGACTCCGCGCGTCCATCTCGAAGCCGAAAAGCAGCTGGTCGGCCCCGCTGCGGCAGGCGCGGGCGCAGGCCCCGACGGCCCCGGCTATGCCCGCGCGGCCGAAACCTATTTCCCGTCCAACGGCTCGCTGCTTTACGCGGTCGCGATGATGGCCGCCGGCTGGGACGGCTCGACCGGCCACGCCCCGGGCTTCCCGACCAGCGGCTGGAAGATCCGCACCGAAGGCATCCGGCCGATCCCCTGAGGCCCGGTCGCGCTCAGTCCGGTTTCAGCGCATCGGGCTTGTGCGCGGCGCGCTTGCCCTCGTCGGTCTCCACCAGAAACTCGGGATTGTCGTCCGAGGCCGCGACCTTGTGCCCCTTGATCGTCATGGGCGCGGTAAGCTTCTTCACCACCTTGCCATGCGCGGTTCCGCCATGACTGCTCCAGCGGACCGCATCGCCCTTCTTCAACGCCTTCATCGCATCTGCTCCTGCATCTGCGGTCACAGCGATTGAACGGCCGGGCCGTTCCCCGATCGCCGTGTACGAACCCGCGTCGCCCAGACAAAAAGAAAGGGGCGCGGCTTTCACCGCGCCCCTCAAGGGGAGGCATTTAACTTCGGCTCAGAACTTCACGATCGCGCCGATGAAGAACTCCTGCCGCAGCACGTCGTACGTCGCCGGATAGGTGTTCGAGCGGATCTGCGGGCTGCCGACCAGCGGCGGCTCGTTGCCGAACAGGTTGTTCACGCCGCCATAGACCTGGATCGGCTTGGCCACGTCGTAGCTGAACGACAGGTCGAAATAGTTCTGCGCCGGCAGCTCGGGATAGACCAAAGTGTTGAGCGCCGGCACCGTCGTTGCGCCTGAGCGCAGCGGGAGGATGTGCCGATCGTTCACGACGCCGCCGACATAGCGGTGACGCACGCTCAGCGTCAGGTCTCCGCTATTGTAGCTGACGCGGGTCGAGCCACGGAAGTTGGGCAGCGGCTCGCCGCACGTCGCGCCGAACGAGCCCGCGCAATAATTCTTGATGTTCGGGAAGGCGCGGACCGGGGTGATGGTGAAGTCCTGGGTATAGGTCCAGCTCGTCGAGATATCGAAGGTGCTGGTCGGCGCGAACAGGCCGAAATTCACCGGCAGGCTGTAACGCACCGCAACGTCGATGCCCGAGGTCTGCAGCGCACCGGTATTGGCGTTGCGGATCTGCGCGACATAGGGATCGTTGATCGCGCCCGAGAGCGGATCGCGGCGGATCGCCTGGCAGAACTCGCTGGCATTGTCCTGGATCACGTTGAAGCACAGGTTCAGCGTGTTGTTCAGGCCACCGCCCAGCTGCGAGATCGCGCCGTCGAGCTTGATGTTGAAATAGTCGATGCTCGCCCGGAAACGCGGGATGAAGGTCGGGGTGAATACCACGCCCGCGGTCCAGGTGTCGGACTTTTCGGCGCCGACGTTCGGATTGCCGCCGAAGTCGCCCGGGATGATGTTGTTGGGCTGCACGCCCGCGGTGAACACCAGCCCCGCCGGCACGCCATTGGCGATGCAGGTGTTGCGGACGGCCGTGGTCTGCTGCGCCACCGGCTGGCGGTCGGAGCAGGGATCGGTCGCCGCGCCGACGATGCGCTGCGATCCGCCGAACAGCTCGGCCACGTTCGGCGCGCGGATGGCGCGCTGATACTGGCCGCGCAGGGTCACGTCCGGGGTCGGCTTCCATTCGACGCCGCCCAGATAGGTCCACTGGCCGCCCACGCCCTTGAGGTCGTAATCCGAGTAGCGGAACGCGCCATTGGCCACGAGCGCGCCGACCGGCGACGCTTCGCTGAGCACCGGAATGCGGACTTCGCCGTAGATTTCCTTGGCCGAGACGCTGCCCGCGGTCGGCAGGCCGGCGTTGAAGCCCGCCACGTCGCCCGAGGACAGGAACGAGTCCGGATTGAACTGCGCTTCCGACTTGCGCCACTCGACGCCCAGCGAGAAGCCGACTGCGCCGGCAGGCGCACGGAACAGGTCGCCGGCGATGTTCGCCGCGGCGACCTGCTGCTCGGCCTGGGTCGAGTTGGTCGCGCTGATGCGGATCGCGGTGGCGCAGGCCGCCGAGATGTTCTGGCCGAAGATGTTGCACACCGGCGCCGTCGTCGGCGAGGCACGCAACACCGAAGCCTGCAGACGGCTGCGCGAGATCGCGTTGCGCAGGATCGTCGTCTCTTCGGTGCGGGCGTAGCTGTAATAGACGTCGTAGTTCAGGTTGGTCAGGAAGTTCTCGGACAGGTCGCCGATGTCGCCGCGGAAGCCGCCCGCGACGCGGAACACGTTGCGGCGCGCATCGGCCTGACGGTTGCCCACTTCGTTATAGCGCTTGCCGGCGGTGATCACCGCCAGGCCGTCGCCCGGCGTGGTGGTGTAGCTCGACGAACCCGCGCTGACGGTGGTCGTGCCGGTCTCGCGCAGGTCGAGCTGGCGCAGCACTTCCTGCATCTGGGGCGAGAGGTACGGATTGTTGACGTTGAACAGCGTGTTCACGCCGACGTTCGACGGCGCCAGCTGCGCGTTCACGCGGTTGTTCGAATAGTGCAGCTCCAGATAGCCCGTCACGCCCGGCGTGAAGTCGAAATGGCTGAAGCTGTTAAACATCCACCGCTCCTGCGGCATGATGAGGTAGTTGTCGGGCCCCAGGTTGAAGCGGTCGGCCGGATCCAGCGCGGCGCGGGCGGTGCTGCCGGCATCGTTGAAGGTGAAGCCGAACGAGCCCATGCCGCCGATGCCCGCTGCCGTATAGGCCGCGTTCAGGCCGGGGTTGGACTGGGCCGAACCCGGCGTCGGAACGCCCGAGAAGCGGCCATTGGGGATGTCGCCCGAACCCGAGTTGATGAAGCCCAGCTCGCCGCCCGAGCTGGTGCAGGCCGCGCCGCTCGCGCCCGAGAAGGGCGTGCCCGCGCGATCCGGACCGCCGCTGCCCGGCACGATGCAGCCATCGGCCAGCGCGTCATAGGCCCAGTCGCCACGGTCGCGGCGAGTGATCGCGCCACGCTTGGTATAGTTGCCCGAGATCACGGTATTGCCGCGTCCGTCGGCGAAGTTGCCGCCGATGGTCAGGTCCGCGCTGTAGTTCTTGGTGCCGGTCGCCGCGTCGATGCCGAACTGGCCGCGCGCTTCGACGCCTTCGAAATCCTTGCGCATCACGAAGTTGACCACGCCGGTGATCGCGTCCGAACCATAGACCGCCGACGAACCGCCGGTGACGACTTCGGTGCGCTCGATCAGCGCGGCGGGAATGGTGTTGAGGTCGGTGACCTGCTCCGGGCCATAGATGGCGAAGCGGCGGCCGTTGACCAGCACCAGATTGCGGGTGTTGCCGAAGCCGCGAAGGTTCACGTCGGCGGTGCCGCCGGGAACGGTGTTCGAGCTGGCGCCGCCATTGGTGGAGGGGACGAACTGGGGCGAGCTGCTCAGCAGGCGCTCGACGTTGGTCGTGCCGGTGAGCTTCACTTCCTCGCTGTCGACCACGGCAACCGGCGTCGATGCGTCGAAGCCGTCGCGGCGGATGCGCGAACCGGTGACGGTGATGGTGTTGCCTTCGGCTTCCTGCGCTTCGACGGCGGCGGCATCGTCGGGCGCGGCGGCGTCCTGCGCATATGCGGCGGACGGCGCGAGCGCCAGGAAACAGGCGGCAGCAATGCCCGTGCCGGCCAGCAGGCGGGCGCGACCGACGGTGCGAGTGATACGGATCATAATCTTCCCCTCTCCGAAACCTTGCTCAGTTCAACGAAGGCCGTGATGCCGGCTGACGCCGGTCTCGCTTGGCCGTTTACCTGATAACGCTAACAAATCTCATATTGTGAGATGCTATTCTATAAGATGAGAGCTTAGCCGTCAATCCGCTTTGTCGGAAAGACGCGGGACATGATTTGCAACGCTCCGAAATGGAGTCATTGCCGTGCGAATTCTGTATGTTAGGAAAATCCGAACGGCCCCGTCGGGCGCCTTCGCAAGGATTATTGCGCCGCAATCTCCAGCGCCTGACGATCGCGGATCGTCACGCCGCGCGAGCCGGGAAGCGCGATCGTCCCGGCATCCTTCAGCTTGGTCAGCTGGCGGCTGACCGTCTCGATCGTCAGCCCCAGCACTTCGGCCATTTCGCCGCGGGTCAGCGGCAGATCGAAGGTGACGGGCCCGAATCCGGTCGCGCGGCAGCCCCCGGTGCGGTCGGCCATGTCGAGCAGAAATCCGGCGACCTTCTCGCTCGCGCTCAGCCGGCCGAGCGCCAGCATCCGCCCGCGCGCTTCCTCCAGCGCGGCGAAGGTCCGCTGCAACAGCAGCCGCTCCATCCGCACATGATCCTCCAGCACCGCTTCGAACGGTCCGCGCGGGAACACGCACAGTTCGGCGTCGCTTACCGCGCTCACCGTGAATTCGGCTTCGCCCGCATAGGGCTTTCCGACGAAATCGGCCGGATAGAGCAGGCCGACAATCTGTTCGCGCCCGTCGGCGGTGCTCGCCGCCAGCTTGAGCACGCCCGAGAGAAGGTTGGCGCACACCGCGCTTTCCTCGCCTGCCCAGATCAACGTCTCGCCGCGCTTCAGCACGCGCCGCCGCCCCAGCGTGTTGAGCGCCTCCAGCTCGGCATCGTTCAGCGCGCCGCACAGCGCCTTGTCGCGCACCGCGCAATCCGCACAGATGGTCGCCGCTTCCATGCCCGCCACATAGGGCGCGCGGCACGAAATGTCGCTACGTGACTGTACCGAATTTGATGGCGGTCAAAGCGGACCGGCCGGACGGCGCGCAGGAACGGGTCACACCAACGGAGTGACCCCGATGTTCGCCAATAACGCCTTCCTCTATCTCGCCCTTGCCGAAGCCGTCGCCTTCATCGCCGTGGTCGGGTTCGTCAGCATCGAGGATGCGCTGCGCCGCCAGGCCTAGGCCTCGCCATCCTCGCCTGAGCCGGCCTCGCGGGCTGCGCCCTCGCGCTGCCCGCTGCGCTTCCACACCCCGCGCAGCAGCTTCGCCGCCAGCCCCACCGTGCCCGGCCGTACGAACAGCCAGTCGCGGATCGCCGGACCTTCGGCGGCGCCGATCACGCGCTTGTAGCCGCTGTCGCCCGCGCCCCAGTCGACGCGCGTCATCCCGTCCGCGATCGCGCGGACGAGGTTGCGGTAATAGAGCAATTTCCCCGGCGAATGCTTGCCGAAGGCCGGGTCATAGCTGTTGGCGATCGCGTATTTCAGCGCACCGGCGTTGAGATCGAACGAGAAGGCCGATGGCGCGCCGTCGACACGCAGCACCGCGGCCCACATCATCTCCGCGATCACCGGATCCTTCGCCGCCGCGCGCCAGAAGGTGCCGTGCCCCTGCGCGGTGAACTTGGCGTCGCTGCCGTCGGTCCGCGCTGCGATCCAGCTCTTTTCCTCGATCTCGCCCAGCGCGTCGAACGCGTCGTCGCGCCAAGCGCCGCCCGAGACGAACCCCCAATCGAGTTCGCCGTGCGAACCCAGATGCTTTTCGTGGAAGCGGTTCTTCTTCAGCGTCGAATTGCGCGGCCAGGTGCCTTCGGCCTGCGCGGCGGCCATGTCGAGCAGGTAGGAGTCCGCCACGAAACGGTCGAGCACCGCCCATCCCCTGGCCTTTGCCGCCGCTTTCAGCAGTTCCAACGCGGGGTCGCCGTCATAGACCGGCCCCACGCGCAGCGCGGTCACTTCGCGCGCCAGCCGCGGCAGCAATGCCTCGAACGCCTCGACGCCCGCATCCTCGCGCACCGGAAAGCTGCGGAACGGCCAGTAGCAGCCCGGCACCTGCGCCAGGCCTAGCCGCTCGGGGCCCTTGCCCACGATCGGCAGGGCGAGCACCGGCGAACCCTCGCGGCTGACCGTCAGCGTCCGCGCCGCGCCGCCATAGGCTGCCAGCGCGGCGGCATACCATCCGTATCGCAGGAACCGGTGCGTCGGCGCCGCGCCTTCCGCCACGGCATCGATTCCGCCCGCCAGACCATCGACGCACTCCACCGCCAGCGCAGGCGGCAGGCGCGTGAATTCGTCGAGCGGCATCGGTTTCATAGGCCCCGCCTTAGCGCAGACCCGTTACCAAGCCGTTTTGAGTGGCACCTACTTCTTGAGCGTCACCCAGATCGAAACCGGGGTCACCACCTTGCCCGGCGCGGGCTTGCCCACATCGATCCGCTCGGCGGTCACCAGCTCGCCGCTGGCGAGGTTGAAGGCGGTCCACGGCTTGGGCATCCGCCCGAAGCTCATCTTCTGAATCGGCTGGCCCGTGGCCGTGTCCATGATCGTCGCGACAATACCCATGCCGCGCCGATAGCCAGCCCTCGGACTCGCTGTCCAGCGACCCCTCGCGGCTATCCACAGCTTTCGGCGTTACCCCCGCGCCCAAGCCCGCGCCGCTTCGACCTCCGCCAGCGGAAACAGCTTCAGCTCGCCCGGATAGAAAGGCGCGGCCACTTTCGACGCCATTTCCAGCCACGACACGTCGGTCACCAATGCCACACGTCCGATCTTCGACAGATGCCCGACGCCCCAGCCGATATCCCTCCACCAAGCGCCCATCTCCATGCCCGAGAAACTGCGCACCATCGCGACGCCGTTCAGCTTGCCATGTTTCGCGATCACCGCCTCCATCGCCGGTATCGCTGCGTCATATTCGGCGCGCGTGACGCCGCCATCGACGACAAACTCCATCACGCCGGTCTCGTCATCGGTCTCGAACGTCATCATTATCGACTTCCTTCCGCGCACTCCGCATATAGGCGTTCAAATGCTCGAAGGCCCCTATCTCTCCACTGTCTCGGCCACCATTCAGGCGGCGATCGCGCCGGTGTTCCTGCTGGCGGGCATCGGGGCCTTCCTCAACGTCATGGTCGGCCGCCTCGCCCGCATCGTCGACCGCGCGCGCCAGATCGAGCAGCTCCATCCCCGCTCGACCGGGCCGGAGCATGACCGCCACGTGTGGGAGCTGCGCATCATCGACAAGCGCATCTCGGTCATCAACAACGCAATCTTCCTGTGCGTCGCCAGCGGCCTCGCCATCTGCATCGTCGTCGCCGCCCTGTTCGTCTCGCGCCTCGCCAACTGGCACCTCGGCGCGGCGGTAGCCTTGTTCTTCGTCATCTCGATGCTGCTGCTGATGGCCGGGCTGATCTATTTCCTCGTCGAGGTGCGCATGTCGCTCAAGGCGATCCACGTCCGCGAGGAACTGCTCGAGCTCGACAACAAGCAGAAGAAATGAGCCCGGCCGCCGAGCGCCGCCTGCTCCAGAGCGTCGCGAGCCTCGCGGCCCTCATCCCGATCGGCGCCGCCACCGCCGGAATCGTCGGGGGCGCAAGCTGGCTCACCCACGCTCCGGTCCCGCCCGATCTCGACAGTCATTTCCGCTACCTGTCGGGTATCTTCCTCGGCGTCGGCATCGCCTTCGCCACCTGCATCCCCGGCATCCAGCACAAGACCAGCCGCTTCCGCCTGCTCGGCGCGCTGGTCGTCACCGGCGGCCTCGCCCGCGCCTTGTCGCTGGCCAGTGTCGGCGCCCCATCCGCCGGGCACCTCGCCGGTCTCGGCGTCGAACTGATCGTGATGCCCTTATTGCTGCTGTGGCAGGCCCGCGTGGCGAAGCGCTTCGCTTCTTAGCCCTCTCCCGCATGCGGGAGAGGCAAGAAAATCACCGAGGCCCCAGCTCCGCTTCCACGCTCGGCAGGTAACGCGGCTTCGCCCGCGCCTTCGATTGCTGCTCATAGGCATAGCCCGCCTTCAGCAGCAGCCCTTCGCCATACGGCGCGCCGATAAAGCTCAGCCCCACCGGCAGCCCACCGGCCAGCCCCATCGGCACCGTCAGGTGCGGATAGCCCGACACCGCCGGCAACTGGCTGGCCGAAGGGCCCGCGCCGCTGTCGCCATGTACCGGATCGCTCAGCCAGGCCGGCCCGGTGGTCGGCATGACGATCAGCTGGACGCCGCCCGTCCTGAGCATCGCCGAAATGCCGTCCTCGCCCGCCAGTTTCAGCGACTTGGCCCGCGCGTCCTTGTACGCCGGATCGTCCAGCCCCTTGGTCTTCGCCGCCATCTCGAAGATGTCCTGCGTGAAATAGGGCATCTCGCGATCCCGGTTCGCGACGTTGAACGCGATCAGCTGATCCAGCGTCCGCACCGTCACGCTCGCGGGCGTGGTCGCCAGATAGGCGTCGAGATCGGCCTTCAGCTCGACCAGCAGCACCATGAACTCGGCCTCGCGGAGCCCCGGCATCGCCGGCATCTTCACTTCGACCAGCACCGCGCCCGCCGCTTCCAGATCCTTCAGCGCCGCATCGAACCGCGCGCTCACCGCCGCCGACAGGCTCGCCGGGCGGATATAGCCCACCCGCATCCCGCGCAGCCCGTCGGGCGACAGGCCCGCCGCATAGTCGCGGCGATATTTGTCGGCATCCTTGGTCACCGCGTCGGCAGGATCGCTGCCGATCATCGCCGAGAACAGCAGCGCCACGTCCCTCACGCTGCGCCCCATCGGCCCCGGCGTATCCTGGCTGTGGCTGATCGGCACGACATGGGTGCGGCTCACCAGCCCCACGGTCGGCTTCAGCCCGACCAGCCCGTTCATCGACGAGGGGCATACCACCGATCCGTCGGTCTCGGTTCCCACCGCCGCCGCCGCCAGGCTCGCCGCCGCCGCCGCGCCCGAACCGCTCGACGATCCGCACGCGGTGCGATCCAGCGCATAGGGATTGCGCACCAGCCCCCCGGCCGCGCTCCACCCGCTCATCGAATCGGTCGACCGGATGTTCGCCCATTCGCTGAGGTTGGTCTTGCCGAGGATCACCGCGCCCTGCGCGCGCAGCCGCGCCACCACCGGCGCATCGCGCTTGGTGTCATTGTCCTTCAGCGCCAGCGACCCCGCCGTGGTCGGCATTTCGCGCGTCTCGATATTGTCCTTGATCAGCACCGGGATGCCGTCGAGCGGCCCCAGCAGCTTGCCCGCCGCGCGCCGCCGGTCGCTCGCCCGCGCCTGCTCGATCGCATCGGGCGCGATCGCGATCACCGAACGCAGCGTCGGCCCCTTCCGGTCGATCGCCTCGATCCGCGCCAGATAGCCGCGCACCAGCAATTCGCTGGTCACGTCGCCGCTCGCCAGCCAGCCGCGCAACTGATCGATCGACGCTTCCTCGACCGACGGCACCGGCCGGACGACCGGCGCCACCTGCGCCATCGCCGGAACCGCCGTGCCGAGCATCAGCGCCAGAGCCATCATCGTCCGCATGTCATGCCCCCTCGAAACCAGAGGGTGAGCCTAGGCCACGGCGTCCCCGCGTCAACCGCGCCGGAAGGTCCCGTGGAACCCGACGGGCAGCGCCACGTCCGCACGCCAGCTCGCCACCGGTCCGGCCTCGATCCGCCGCGCGTCGATCACATGCAGCTCGGTCGCCTTCGCGTCGAGGTTCACGCTGGTCCCCACCAGCCATCCCGCATCCTCGGCCTCGCCGCCGGGCACGAACAGGAATTCCTCGATCAGTTGCCGCGCGCCGAAATCATATTCGCGCGCCACCTGCTGCTCCCAGTCGTACAGCCCGACCCCGCGCGCGAACGGACGGTCGGCGCGGTTCAGCCCGGCATAGGCCGTGAAGCGCCGCCGCACGCCCGCGCGCCTCTTGTCGTTCTGCGGAAACTCGGCGCGAACGCCCGAAGGCGTCATCGTCGTGCGGCCATTTGCGTGAAGCGCGATCATCGTCAGGATCGGCGCGGGCGTCGCGCTGTGCCGCCCGATCAACAGGTCGGATGCTTCGCGCACCCCGAACTCGGGATCGCTGGTCAGGCACCCGTCGAACCGGATCGTCCCGTCGCCTTCCTCCCATGCATCGCCCAGATGGAAGAAGGCGAAGGCCGGCAACTCGAACACCCGGCGCTTGGTCAGGTCGTCCTTGTCGACCACCAGCACCTGCGTCCCCGCCTCCGGCTTCCATTCCAGCCCGGTCGACAGCGGCAGCGCGTCGCGCGTCTGCATCCAGGGCTGGAGCACGATCACCAGATGCCGCGCGGTCGCGGTGAAATCATGGACCGAGCTGGCGCGCGGCAGGCGGATCAGCTGCGCCTGCGCCAGCGCCCCGCCCGGCGACAGCTTCCACACCATCGCATTGGCGCCCGCCAGCCCCAGATTCCACACCGTCCCGTCGGGCTCCACGCGCGGATGGGCCAGGAACGGCATCTGCGCCAGATCGGGGCGCAGCGTCTTCGGCCCGCGCGTCTCCAGCGTGTCGGGGTCCAGCCGGTACGCCGATCCGCCTTCCCACAGCGCCCACAGCTCGTCGCCCGCCATCATCACGCTGGTGTTGGCGGCGTTGGCCGAATCCGGCCCGGTCAGCACCGCGCCCGCGCGGCGCGGCGTGCCGAACCCCGGCATCACCATCGCGCCCAGCTTGCTTTCCTGGCGCCTTTTGTCGGTATCGACGAAGCGCGCCGCGATCCGCGCCTGCCCGTCCGCGATGGCAAAGCGCCGCACCATCCCGTCGCCGTCGAACCAATGGGTCGTGTCGCCGCCCGGCCGGTGGAACTTGGCCGGGCCGTTGCGGAACAGCACGCCCTTCAGCGCGTGCGGAGCGCGGCCATGCACGAGCCGCATCGCGCGCGGGCCGATGTCGGCTTCGACATCGGCGACGCCCAGCGTCCAGTCCGCCGGCAGCGTCGCAGCAAACAATTTCTCGGGCGGCAGCAGCATTGCGGCCCCGGCGAACAGGCCGGCGCCCAGCAGGCGGCGGCGGTCGAGCTGGATCGTCATCGTCCCCGGCCCCTTCAGCGCAGCGTGATGATCTGGACCGACGCACCCGCGCCGATCTCGAACGCCGCGGCATCCCATGCCGGCGATCCGCGATCGCCCACCGCGTCGCGCGAGAAGCCGAACGGCTCGATCGGAATGCCGAACGGGTTCATCGTCAGCTTCCCGTCGCCATCGGCATCGTGGAACACCTTCACCGCGTACCGCCCCGGCGCCAGCCCCTCGACCTTCACTTCATTGCCCTGCGCCACCTGCAGCATCGCGACGCGAACCGGCGCGCCGCCGTTCCAGCTCGCCTCGTCCTTGTAGATCGCGATCATCACCGCGCCCTTGGCTTCGCGGATCCCCTCGAAGTGCAGCGTCAGCGTCGCGGCGGCGGCCTGCGCATCGGGCGCGGGCCGGGCGATCGCCGCAACGGGCATCGCGGTCAGGATCAGGGCGGGGGCGGCAAGTGCGGCCATCAGGGGACGGATCATCTTTCGGGAACTCCACTTTGGTTCGACAAGCTTTCGATGCCGCCGCTAAGGAGGTCGCGTCATTCGCAATTGCGCGATCGGGGGCCTTGAATGCGTGAGTTGCAGGGGAACGCCATTGGCGCTTCGCGAATGGCGGCTCGCTTCCCCCGCCACCGGCGCGGCTTCGTCGTCGCGACCATCGCCGCGGTGCTGCTGGCGCTCACCGGCGCGTTCGGCACCTATGCGATCGGCCTCGTCCCACGCCTCGCCTACTGGCTGCTGGTCATGGAAAGCGGCGCGCTGATCGGCATGGGGGTCACCACCGGCATGATGGCGTGGGGCGGGCTGAGCCGCCGACCCTGGGTCGAGGGGTTCGCGATCACCCTGCTTATCGCTTTGCCGCACACGTTGGTGGTGATCGGCTCCAGCATCGCCTTCTTCAATCTGGGCCGGATCGGCCTCGGCACCATCCTCGTCTTCTTCGGCTTCGTCTGGGTCATCACCGCCACGGTCACCGCCGTGAACATCGCCATCGAAAAGCCCGCCGCCGCGCCGGCGCCGCCCGGGTCACTCGCCGCTGCCGAACCCGCGCCGCCCGAACCGGCCGCCCCGCTCCGCCCGCGCCTCGCCGATCGCCTGCCGCCGCATCTGCGCGAATCGCCGATCGTCGCGCTTCAGGCCGAGGACCATTATCTGCGCGTCCATACCGAGGCGGGTTCGGACCTGATCCTCCTGCGCCTCACCGACGCGATGGCAGAGCTCGAAGGGCTGGACGGCGCGCGCACCCATCGCAGCTGGTGGGTCGCCCGCGCCGCGATTCGCGCCGTCGATCGCCGCGACGGGCGCGCCGAACTGACCCTGAGCGGGGGAATCACCGCGCCGGTCAGCCGATCCGAGCTGCCCCGGCTGCGCGATGCGGGCTGGTTCGCCTGATCCATCCACAGGAAAAATAAAGCTGGTTTTCGGCAATTCCGCACTTGCCTTTCCAGAACGCTAGGAAAGTCCACGCGTCGCGGCCTGCGCGTCTTCCGGACCGTCCACGAAACGAGTCATTTTAGCGACGAACCGAGTCCGGAATTAACCATTTAGCATCTTGTGCCCGGATTCGAGATGGCACAATCTGTAGTGGTTGCACTGAGGGGCGAACTCTAGCACTGGTATCACCGTCCCCACGGCCTTATGTCGTGGATAAGGTTGCTTGTGCCCGGTGGATAAGGCTGTGGACACTTTTTGTTCTCGCCTCGACCCGGTCCGATGTTAAGGTCGGAATTCGCCCCCGAGTCGCTTCGAAGCCCCGCAGACGGGGCGTGTAAGGGCAGTCAGGGGAAGTAGCGTCATGGAATTCAGGGACACCGAGAACAGCGTGAACGACATCGTCACCGACACCCCCGCACCGAAGGCGGCAAAGGCGCCCAAGGCCGCCAAGGCCAAGGCCGAGGCGCTGACGTCGCGCGATGTCGCTCCGGCGCTCTATTCGCTCGAAGTCGATCACAGCCGCGACGCGCTGCTAACCGATTTCGGCAAGGACACGCTGAAGGATCGCTATCTGCTCCCGGGCGAAAGCTTCCAGGATCTCTTCGTCCGCGTCGCCTCGGCCTATGCCGACGATCATGCGCACGCCCAGCGCCTCTACGACTATATCTCGAAGCTGTGGTTCATGCCCGCCACGCCGGTTCTCTCGAACGGCGGCACCGGTCGCGGCCTGCCCATCTCCTGCTTCCTCAATTCGGTGCCCGACAGCCTGAACGGCATCGTCGATACCTGGAACGAGAATGTCTGGCTCGCATCGCGCGGCGGCGGCATCGGCACCTATTGGGGCTCGGTGCGCGGCATCGGCGAGCCGGTCGGCCTCAACGGCAAGACCAGCGGCATCATTCCCTTCGTCCGCGTGATGGACAGCCTGACGCTCGCGATCTCGCAGGGTTCGCTGCGCCGCGGTTCGGCTGCCTGCTATCTCGACATCTCGCACCCGGAGATCGAGGAATTCCTCGAAATCCGTAAGCCTTCGGGCGATTTCAACCGCAAGGCGCTCAATCTGCACCACGGCGTGCTGATCCCCGACGCCTTCATGGAAGCGGTGCGCAACGGCGAGGACTGGACGCTGCGCAGCCCGAAGGACGGGTCGGAGCGCGGCCAGGTCAATGCGCGCGCGCTGTTCCAGAAGCTGGTCGAAACCCGCCTCGCGACCGGCGAGCCGTACATCGTGTTCGCCGATCACGTGAACAACAACATGCCCAAGCATCACCGCGATCTGGGCCTCAAGGTCTCGACCTCGAACCTCTGCTCCGAAATCACCCTGCCCACCGGCAAGGACCATCTCGGCAAGGAGCGTACGGCGGTGTGCTGCCTCTCGTCGCTCAACCTCGAGACCTGGGATCAGTGGAAGGGCGAGAAGGGCTTCATCGAAGACGTCATGCGCTTCCTCGACAATGTCCTTCAGGACTATATCGACCGCGCCGAGCCCGGCATGGAAAAGGCCGCCTATTCTGCGGGCCGCGAGCGTTCGGTGGGCCTCGGCGTGATGGGCTTCCACTCGTTCCTTCAGGCCCGCGGCCTGGCGTTCGAGGGCGGCACCGCGAAGAGCTGGAACAACCGCATCTTCAAGCACATCAAGGCGCAGGTCGATGAAGCTTCGATGCAGCTCGCGGTCGAGCGCGGGCCGTGCCCCGACGCCGCCGACATGGGCGTGATGGAGCGCTTCAGCTGCAAGATGGCGATCGCCCCCACCGCGTCGATCTCGATCATCTGCGGCGGCGCTTCGGCCTGCATCGAGCCGATCCCGGCCAACATCTATACCCACAAGACGCTCAGCGGCTCGTGGTCGGTCCGCAACCCGTATCTGGAAAAGCTCCTCATCGAGAAGAGCAAGAACAGCGACGCGGTGTGGAACTCGATCCTCGAGATGGGCGGCTCGGTCCAGCATCTCGACTTCCTCAGCCAGGAGGAAAAGGACTGCTACAAGACCAGCTTCGAGATCGACCAGCGCTGGATCCTCGAACTGGCCGGCGACCGCGCACCCTATATCGATCAGGCGCAGTCGCTGAACCTGTTCATCCCGGCGGACGTCGAGAAGTGGGATCTGCTGATGCTCCACTTCCGCGCCTGGGAACTGGGCATCAAGTCGCTCTACTATCTCCGCTCCAAGTCGGTGCAGCGCGCCGGCTTCGCGGGCGGCGTCGAAGCCGACAACACGATCGACGCGCCGAAGTTCGAGGTCGAAAGCCGCGACTACGACGAATGCCTCGCGTGCCAGTGAGGCTCTGATTCCCTCTCCCATTGGGAGAGGGAAGGAGCCGCGCAGCGGCGGAAGGGTGAGGGTGATGCGCCTCTACCAGAACCAACCCTCAGGAACGGTCGCAAGGCTCAAGGAAGCCCGCCGCAATCCGACTGAAGCGGAAAGCAAATTGCTTCGTGCGCTCCGCAAGACATTCCCCGAGCACAAATGGCGCTTCCAGGCCCCGATGGGCCCTTTCCGCGTCGATTTCATGTGCTTTGCGCAGCGGCTGGTGATCGAAGTCGATGGCGCCACCCATACCCAGACCGAAGACTATGACGCGGCGCGCACCCGCTTCATCGAGAATGAAGGATTTCGAGTGCTGCGCTTCTGGAACAACGACGTGATGGGAAATGCCGAAGGGGTGATCGCAACGATCGCCGTGGAGTTGGGACGGTGACGCACATCCGTCACCCTCACCCTTCCCACGCGCTACGCGCGCGGGCCCCTTCCCTCTCCCTTTGGGAGAGGGAAGGGGCCCATTGCGCCAGCAATGGGAAGGGTGAGGGTGACCGGCTCTCCTTAGGGGCTACCTATTCACTCCGCCTCCTCCTCGAACGCCAGCGCGTTCGCCGCGGTCGCGCTCAGGCGCACCTTGTCGCCTTCGACCGTCGCGACCAGCCCCAGCGGGATGGTGTGGTGATGGCCCTCGTGCGAGCCCTGCCCGCTGTCCGCCTTGGTCAGCTTGATCGTGTGGTGGCTGACCTTGTCGACCGTGCCGACATGCACGCCGTCGGCGCCGATCACTTCCATATGTTCCTTGATTGCGCTCGCATCGGTCATCGTTCGTCTCCTGCGGGAAATGGACATTCGGGGGCACAACGCCCCGCGCGCCCGAACGATGCACGCCCGATGTTCCGGAGTATCGCCGCATGATCCGCCTGCGTACCGCCCTCGTCCTCGCAACGCTCCCGCTGCTCGCCGCCTGCGCGAAGCAGCTGCCGGCGGGCGTTGTCCCGGGCGCGCCCGGCTTCCTGCTCGGCCTGTGGCACGGCTTCATCTTCCCGGTGGCGTGGTTCATCAGTCTCGTCGTGCCCGACGTCGCGATCTATGCCGTGCCCAATAATGGCGGCTGGTATGATTTCGGCTATTTCCTCGGCATCTGCGTGTTCGGCGTCGGCGCCAATCGCGGGCGCAAGACGATCACCGTCTATCGCGACCGGCCCGCGCGCCGCGGCACGGTGATCGACCACGAATGAGCTGGACCTTCCTCCTGATCCAGGCAGGCGCCCTGTGCCTGGCCGCGCTGGGGCTCACGCTCCTCGCGCGGCCGGCGCTTGCCCGCGCGCTGCTGCGTCTGGAGGATAGCGAAGCCGCCGCCTACGCCCTGCGCATCGGCGGCGCGATGATCTTCGCGGCGTCGCTGTTTCTCGCGGGTTTCTCCGCCGCCTATCGACTGGCGGTGCGAGCATGAGCAGCACCGCTTTCCTTGCCGTCCTTCTTGTCTCGCTGATCCTCTCGGCGCTGGAAGTAGCGGTCGTGCCGAGACTCCACGCCTTGATCGTCCGGAGGCACGCCCGCCGGCTGGCCGCGCGTCTGCAACGCGGGGAAGACCGGCATTTCGAAGAACTGCGCTCGATCGAAGCAGCCGCACCGGAGCCGCTGTCGGCAGTGTCCGCACGGCCGGGCTTCCGCACGGTTTACGCATTCAATTTCGTCCGCCTCTATATCGCGTTCGCTATTGTCTCTCTGCTGCGCTGGTTGACGGACCTCCCGTCGGATCCATTCGCATGACCGCCACCCCCGCCCCGCGCCTCGGCTTCCGCGCCGACATCAACGGCCTCCGCGCGATCGCGGTGCTGGCGGTGATCGCCTATCATTTCGGCATCCCGCCCTTCAAAAGCGGCTTCACCGGGGTCGATGTCTTCTTCGTCATCTCGGGCTATCTGATGACCGGCATCGTGCTCGGCCGGCTCGATCGCGACACCTTCACCCTGGCCGGCTTCTGGCTCGATCGCGCCCGCCGCATCATCCCCGCGCTCGCGCTGCTGGTCGCGAGCGTGCTGGCGCTCGGCTGGTTCATCCTGCTGCCCGACGAATATATCATCCTCTCGAAGCACGCCGCCGGGGCCGCGACCTTCCTGTCGAACATCAGCTTCTACAGCGAGGCGGGCTATTTCGATCCCGGCGCGGACCAGAAATGGCTGCTCCACACCTGGTCGCTCTCGGTCGAGTGGCAATTCTATCTTCTCTACCCGCTGCTGCTGCTCGCGCTCGACCAGTTCGCCCCGCGCCGCCTGCTCCGCTGGATCCTCGCGGGCCTCGCCGCCCTGTCGTTCGCGGTGATGGTGTGGCTGCACGAGAGCGAGCCCAACGCCGCCTTCTTCCTGCTGCCTCCGCGCGCGTGGGAGATGCTGGCGGGCGGCATCGTCTTCCTCACCCCCGCGCTCGGCGGCCGCGCATCCCGCGCCGCGCAGCTCTGGGGTTTCGCGCTGATCCTCATCTCGGCGATCGCCTTCCGGCCCGAGGACTGGCCCCACGAATGGGCGCTGCTCCCCGTGCTCGGCACCGCGCTGGTGATCCTCGCCGGGCGCACCGATTCGCGCATCACCGGCAACCGCCCCGTCGCGCTGATCGGCCTGGCGTCCTATTCGATCTACCTCTGGCACTGGCCGGTGGTCGCGCTGGTCGCCCGCCTCGGCCATGCCGGCCAGTGGAAGTGGATCGCCGGCGGCATCGCCGTCTCGTTCCTGCTCGGCTGGCTCTCGTGGCGCTATATCGAGCGCATCGCCCAGCCGCGCACCGACAAGCCGCGCATCCATACCGGCCCGACCCGGTTCGACTGGCGCCCGCATGTCGTATTCGTCCTGCCGATCCTCGCGCTGGCCGGCGTCAGCGGCCTCATCTGGCAGGCGCGCGGCATCCCCTCGCGCTTCTCGCCCGAGGTCCAGCTGGTCTTCCGCGACGCCCAGCCCGCCGCGCTGCGCGAAGCCGCGCCCTGCTATTCGCACATCGCCGAAGTGCCCCAGCCCTGCATCCTCGGTCCCGAGCGCGGCCCGCTGCTCGCCACCGTGCTGGGCGACAGCCATGCCGAAGTCGCGGTCCGCGCGGTGATGGATGCGCGCCCCTCGCCCGATGCCGGCGCGATCGCGTTCAACGCCTATGCCGCCTGCCCGCCGGTCCTCGGCGTCCGGACCAAGTCGCAATGCGGCGCCTTCGTCACTCGCTTCCTCGAGCCGATGGCGGCGAAGCCGCGCACCGAGCCGCTGGTCCTCGCCGCACGCTGGGCATGGCATTTCCGCAGCGAAGTCTATCGCTTCCCCGACGGCAAGGGCATCGGCCCGAACCTCGTCGCCTCGATGTGCCGCCTCGCCAGGGCGGGGCCGACCTATGCGGTGATGCCCACGCCCGAATTCCCCGAATTCTGGGTCTCGCGCGAGCTGCAGCACCGCCTCGTCGCCGATCCGAACGCGCCCGACATCGTCCAGCCCCGCGTCCGGTTCGACGCGATGAGCCGCGCCGCCGCCACCGCGCTGCGTCAGGCCGCGGCGCAATGCGGCCTTCGCCTGCTCGATCCCGCACCCTATATCTGCGACGACAAGGTCTGCCGCGGATCGATCCATCGCCGTTCGATCTTCCGCGACGAAAACCATCTCAGCACCTATGGTATCACCATGCTGGTGCCGATGTTCCGCCCGGTCTTTGCCGCCCCGCCGGCAACCCGGTCCGCCACCCCGAATCCAGTTCAGTAAGGAGCTACGCCCATGTCCCTTCTCGAAGCCCGCAAGACCTACAAGCCCTTCGAATATCCCTGGGCCTACGAGTTCTGGAAGCGCCAGCAGCAGATCCACTGGATGCCCGAGGAAGTGCCGCTGGGCGAGGATTGCCGTGACTGGGCGCAGAAGCTCTCGGATCACGAGCGCAACCTGCTGACGCAGATCTTCCGCTTCTTCACCCAGGCCGACGTGGAAGTGCAGGATTGCTACCACGAGAAATACGGCCGCGTGTTCAAGCCGACCGAGATCAAGATGATGCTCGCCGCCTTCTCCAACATGGAGACGGTGCACATCGCCGCCTATTCGCATCTCCTCGACACGATCGGCATGCCCGAGAGCGAGTACGGCATGTTCCTCGAATATAGCGAGATGAAGGACAAGCACGACTATCTGCAGAATTTCGGCGTCGATACCGACGAGGATATCGCCAAGACGCTCGCCATGTTCGGCGGCTTCACCGAAGGGCTTCAGCTCTTCGCGTCCTTCGCAATGCTGATGAACTTCCCGCGCTTCAACAAGATGAAGGGCATGGGTCAGATCGTCTCATGGTCGGTCCGCGACGAGAGCCTGCACTGCGAAGGCATCATCAAGCTGTTCCACGCCTTCACGCGCGAGCGCGATTGCCTGACCAAGTCGGTCAAGAGCGACATCATGGACATGTGCCAGACGACGGTGCGCCTCGAGGACGCGTTCATCGACCTCGCCTTCGAACAGGGCCCGGTCGAGGGCATGACGCCCAAGGAGATCAAGAAGTATATCCGCTACATCGCGGACTGGCGCCTGGGCCAGCTCAACCTCAAGCCGATCTACATGATCGACGAGCACCCCCTCCCCTGGCTCGCCCCGCTGCTCAACGGCGTCGAACACGCTAACTTCTTCGAACAGCGCGCCACCGAATATTCGAAGGGCGCGACGCGCGGCAACTGGAACGAAGTGTGGGACTCGTTCGACAAGCGCCAGAAGGCGAAGGCGGAAAAGCCGGCGAACGAGGACGCCGCCGATGGCGGGGCGGATATGTTCGCCAAGGCTGGGATTGCGGCGGAGTGAGGTTTGCTGGGCAGGGGATTAGTGTAAGCTAATCCCCGCTCCACGGCGGCACGCCCGGCTGGCTGCGCCAGCAGAGCCGACCGACGAAGGCACGGGCTTGGCCCGTGCTCAGACGCCTGCAGTCAACGGAAGATATTCCAACTTAAGACTCGGCCCAGACATCCTTCATAAGATCGATGTGGCGCACCAATCGCTCTAAAGCGGCGACAGAGAGAGGTCCGGAGAATCTCAGCTCTGCCACGCAATCCCTGGTGAGGGGTATTCGCATCATCTCTTTTGCTGATGATTCCGGTGGAGCCTCCATCGGAACCTCGAATGCTGGTCTAGCCTCATTCAATGCAGGCTTCGGACTATCTGCATTTGACATGATGGATGGTCCCGGATTCTCAGCTGCTTCATCCTCAATCTGAGGCAGCTGAGAAATCGTTTCTCGGAGAGATTGGATACAATCATCAGCGCCGGTTTTTGAAAAATCCAACGCCCGAATCAAATATGCTCTTATCGCCTCGTCCGAACGAGGCAGTTCATCAAAATGTTCGAGAATTCGTTCGAATACCTGCGGCTTATTCGCGGCGATATGAAGCGCGTGAACATACTCTTCTCGCGAAGAAGGTTCAAGAATTTGGAGCCCAAGCTCGCTAACACGAACCCCTCCTTTTGCAGCTTCAACTAGCCCGTACTGACGCGCTGCCCCCAAGGCTGTGGCGCTCGCTCCACTTTTTCCGGCAAACCCCATAACTTTGTAAGCAGTAAGTGTATCGATCGCGCTCCGATGAGCGCCGTCATAAAGTCGCTTAGCGTACGCTACCGACGCTAGGAGAGGAAATCGCGGATAGCGAGGGCTGCGACCCTGCGTGAGATCAACTTCTCCAGCCATTTGGCCTCCAAGAGTTCAATGGAAAGTCCCAATACAGGTAAAAGGTACCGGCATTTATCCCTGTTTTCCACAGGAAAATACGAACAATGGAGTCAAGCCTCCCGTAGGACCTGCATCGGGGCCTCGGATTCAGGTTAAAAAGTGCTTGCGATGATCCAGGGGTGCAGCTATTGCTCAAGGTGCGAAGGCGAGGTCGCCTCCAACAGCGACCCCGCCTCCTGGCAGGCGGGGTTGCGGCCCCTTCCCGCCGGGTCGAGGACGTATGCCCTGACCGACATTGGTGGCCATACGCTCCGAAGCGCATTTGTTCAATGCCGCTTACTAGGAGGCCAACATGGCCACTGTCACCAAAAAGCCCATCGGCACCATCGCGTCCACCGGCCAGAAGTGTCCGGAGAGTGGCGTGTGGGAAGCCCAGAAGTCGCCGTACGGCACCGCACCCATTGCCGAAGGCAATGTGATGCCTCCGTACCACGGCTCCGCGGTGAACTGGAAACTGATCCAGTACGCCTGACAGGGTGGGGTGGGGTGGGGCGGATGCTCCACCCCACCCTTCATTCCGGAGGGCTCAATGCACTACTTCAATTCGACTGCGGTTCGCGCCGCAAGCTATAATCCGCAGACCGCCACGCTCACCCTATGGTTCACCAGCGGTGGGCAGGCTTACGACTATTACGGCGTCCCATTGCGGGTCTTCGAAGGTCTTTTGAACGCAAATTCGAAGGGCAGTTACTTCAACGCCTACATTCGCGATCAGTACGCAGCCTAAAGGAGGGGCTGGCGTTCAACCAGCCGCTTCTCAAATCGCCATTGTCCTGTCAGATCCGTGGCCACGCTAGAATCCCCGTCCTACACAAACCAATATGGTTATCTGAATCAGCTCCAACCAACCAGAAGGAGCCAAATCAGTGGACAGTCACACCCCCGAACCCGCCGACACCATACCGCTATCCGACTACACACCCGCCACCCTCGCCCCGCGCAGCGATGGCTAGACCGCGGATCGTCAGCGCAAGTTCCTCGCCGCCATCGCCGAGACCGGCTGTATCTCCCATGCCTGCCTCGCCGCCGGGATCACCGCGCGATCGGCGTATCGGCTGCGCGCCGATCCGCGAGGCAAGGCGTTCGCCGCGGCCTGGGATCAGGCCCTGCTCGTCGCCACCGCCACCCTCACTACGCTGGCGTTCGAACGCGCCGCGCGCGGCTCCTATCGCGAATATTGGAAGGACGGTCAGCTCGTCGGCGAAACGCGTCAGCCTTCGGACAATCTGCTCAAATGGCTGCTCGCGCATCTCGCGCCGCATCACTTCGGCAAGCCCGATCCCTATGCCCGCACCTCGGGCAAGGTCGCTTATGCGCGGGCCAATCTGCCGGGCATGATCGAGAAGCTCGCCGACGCCGATATGCCCGCCGAGACGCTGACCGAGGCCGATTTCGCACATCCGCCGCGCCAGACCGCGCATGATCCGCGCACCGCTCCGGTCGACCTCGATCAGAATGACGATGACGACGAGGATTACGATGACTGACCGCGGCCTCGTGCGCGCACGCGTAGCCAGTGTGACTTTCGTGACGTTCGGGGCGTGCGATGCGTCAGGCCCACAGGCCGATCGTCACCAAATCCCCCTCGCCAACCCCCGCCGCCTTGCGCACCGCCGCCTTCACCGGCAGCAGATACCCGCCGCTCTCCTTCTGCGGAAACGCAGAAGTCTCGAACGGCACGCCGTTGACGCTCGCCCGCAGCCGCACCGCGCCAAAGCCGCGCGCGCCGCCCAGCATCCGCCGCTCGAAGCCCAGCGCGCGGATCGCGTCCGCCGCTTCGCCGTCGATCGTCACGAAATGCCACGATCCCTTGGCGGGCGGCTCGGGCGTCCAGCGCCACAGCGCGGTCTCGAATTCATGCGTCGGGTCGTCGGAGTCGGTCATAACGCTGGTCTGGCCCATCCCCGCCGCGCGCGCCATGCCGCCCTCGCGATCCCACCCATATCGGCTGCGCTTCCACATTGCGCGCCGCCGGCACCGCCCTACACTCCACCCGATAACAAGGGGGAGAGGAACCATGCGCAGACTTGCGCCACTGATCGTCATCGCGCTGCTGTTCGCAGCGGCCGGAGCCTATATTTTCCACAACCGCATCTGGCCGCCCGCCGATCAGGAAGTTCAGGGCGGCGCGGGAGGCCGGGCCGGCGACAATATCCCCAAGAAGCGCACCGGCGGCTGACACCGGACCGCCGGTCCGAGAATATTTTCGCTGCACTGCAACGAATTGGACACGCCAGGCGCTTAGAGGGGCGTCGGACGCGTATTGGCCTGCTGCCTCGCGTCCAGCCACGAACATGGGCGGTGCGGTACGGACAGCAATCTTCCGTGCCGCCCATATTCACCGGCAATTTTCGCCGCCGCTCCGATTTCAGGGCTGGAGGCGGTGCCCGCACCCTTCCTCTTGGTCACACACGAACGCATCATAATCGGTCCCCGGCCCGATCAGATGCGCCGCGATCAGCTCCATCCGCCATGCCTGCGGGTGAAAGCCGCCCGCGAACACCGCGCGGATCTCCGCCGCCTTGCGCTTGCGCCATTCGGCCCATGTCAGCGACGAGGCGATCCGCCGTCCCACCGGCCGGTAATCGCCATGCAGCAGCGCGGGCCAGATGCGCCGGACCAGCGACTTGAACCGCTCGGGATGGTCCCAGCCCATCGGCAGATAGGGCACCATGTCCAGCGCGGCCTCGTACCGGATGCAGCGGATGCGCGGCTCGCTTTCGAAGGCGTGGGCGAACTCGCCATTCCCCGCGCGGGCGGCGGCAAAGGTCACGACGTCGATCGCCATGCCGGGCCAGGTTCGCGCGGCCAGCCAGGCGAACAGGTTCGCCAGCGCGCCGCCCTTGCTGTGCCCGGTCACCAGCAGCCGCCGGGGTCCGCCTTGCGCCAGCGCCTCGGTCACCGCCGCTTCCAGCCCCGCGTCGAGCAGCCGCCGCATCGAGTCCGCGAAGCCGCGATGCACTCGGCCGGGCCAGGGTTCGGCGGGCTGGCACAGGGCAGCGCCATTGTTGGTCCAGTCGGCCAGCACCTCGCCCAGCCGATGCTCGCTGCCGATCGGGGGCAGCGTCCCGCGGAACGCCACGACGACGCCTTCGTCGAACCGCCCGACCAGCGCGAGGTCGATCGCCTGCCCGTTCTGCGCGACCCGCGCGCCTTCGATCCGCATCGGCTCGCCGATCCAGCCGACGGGCCGCGCGTCATGGATGTGCGAATAGGTCGCCCCGCAGGCGAGCAGCAGGCGTCGCTTGATGCAGATGTCCATCGCGCCGTTCGATCACGCCCGCCCGCGCCGTGCAAGCGGCTTGCAATGTTGGAATTCCGCTGCTCGACTGGGCGCTCGCCGCTGGCCGGCCGCTCTTTCAAATCGCCGATCGCGTTCCGTGACCGCCCCTTTGTCGTCCCGATGCGGAGGCGTGGTTTTTCGCAGTCTAGGTGTCAACCGTGTCAACCGGCGGCGCGGCGTTTCCCGTGGTGGCAATCGCCTTCGCCGGTGCAGATCAGTTGGTCGTACCCCGAATCCGGGCAGATCGCGTGCGCGGTCACCACGCCCGGCGCCAGCACGCCCAGCCCGATCCCTCGCCGCCCGAGCAGGCCCGCCAGCATCGATTTGCGCCGTGATCCGGCCCAGCGCTTGTGCTTTGCGGCCATGCCGGGACGTTCGGTCACCTTCATGCCCACGGGGTGATAGTCCTGCGCCGCCAGTCCCGGCACCAGCGCGCCGACGATGCCGTTGACCCATGCCGGGGTCTCCGGCCCGGGCGGCAGATGCGGCACCAGGTCGCTCGGCATCTCGTACCGCAGGCACGCGATGCGCGTCGCGGCATAGGCGCGGGCGAAGCTCCCATTGCCCGCCCGCGCCGCTGCGATCGTGAGGGCGCTCACCGGGATGGCGCCCCACGCCCCCGTTGTCGCCGCACGATAGGCCGCAAGATTTGCCAGCGCCCCGCCCTTGCTGTGCCCGGTCAGGAACAGATGCTCGCGCGCGCCTCGCTCAAGCTGCATCCGGATCGCAGAACCCACCCCCGGCGCGCCATCGGCATCTTCCCACAGCCGCCGGATCGAATCCGCAAAGCCCAGATGCACGCCGCCGGGATAGGCCGGGTCCTGCACGCACACCGACAGCCCGTCGTTCAGCCAGTCGAGCACCACCGCCCAGCCATCCTCGGCGCTGGAACTGCCGATATAGGGGGGCAAGGATCCGCGAAACGCCACGACCACGCCTTCCTTCACCCGGCCGACCAGCGCGAGGTCGATCTCGCGGTGCGTCACCGGCGTCTGGCGGCCGATCACCATCGGCGGCTCGATCCAGCCCACGCGGCGCTGCTCGACTTCCATCCGCGGCTGATAGGTCTGGGAGGCGGCATAGAGCAGCCGGCGTTTCATGCAGTCGTGCATACAGGCGAGTCCTTCCTTGCTCGTCTGTTCACCATTCCGCCTGAACCGCGGCAATCCGGGGCTGTCCCGCTCCGGGCTTCCCCATTCAGGGCTTGCCCCGATATGCGCCGCGCGGCACGAGAGCGTGAGTTCGGGGGAGCGCCTAAATCTTGAAGCCTGAAACCGCCCTGCCGTTCCGCGCCGATATCAACGGCCTGCGCGCCTTCGCCGTACTTGCGGTGGTCGCCTATCATTTCGGCGTCCCGCCCTTCGCCGGCGGCTTTGTCGGCGTCGACGTCTTTTTCGTCATCTCGGGCTATCTGATGAGCGCGATCATCCTCGGGCGGATGGACCGGGGCAGCTTCTCGCTCTCCGGCTTCTGGCTCGATCGCGCCCGCCGCATCGTGCCCGCGCTGGCGGTGCTGGTCGCGGTGCTGCTGGCAGCGGGCTGGCCCTGGCTACTGATCGGGGAGTATCTCGCGCTGTCGCGACAGGCGGTTGCCGCGATCCTGTTCGCCTCGAACCTGCTCTTCTGGCGGGAGACCGGCTATTTCGAGCCCGGCATCGAAGACCGCTGGCTGCTCCACAGCTGGTCGCTGTCGGTCGAGTGGCAATTCTACCTGCTCTTTCCGCTGCTGCTGATCCTGCTGGCCCGCGCCCCGCGCCGCTGGCTCGCGCCCTCGCTGGGCCTGATTGCGCTGGCCTCGCTCGGGCTGATGCTGGCGGATGATGCCGAAGCGAGCTTCTACCTGCTGCCCGCCCGGGCATGGGAGCTGCTCGCGGGCAGCCTCGTCTATCTTGCCCCCACGCTCGCCGCGCGCTTCACCCGGTCCTCCCAGCTCGGCGGCCTCGCGATGATCCTCGCTGCCGCTGTCCTCGCGCCCGCCGGAAGCTGGCCGGGCGTCTGGACACTCCTTCCCGTGGCCGGCACCGTGCTTGTCCTCCTCGCGGCGCGAACGGACTCGCGCCTCTTCGCCAATCCCGTCGCCGCGCGGATCGGCCTCGATTCCTACTCCATCTATCTGTGGCACTGGCCGGTTCATGTGCTGCTGGTCCGCTCGGCCCATGCCGAATGGTATTGGACGGCCGGCGCGATCCTGCTCTCGCTCCTGCTCGGCCATCTCTCGCGCCGCTTCGTCGAGCGCCCCGGCACGCGCCGCCCGCACGTCGAAGTCACGCCGCTCCGGCGCGACTGGCGCGCTCACGCCCTGCTTGCCCTCCCCGTCGCGATCCTCGCGCTGGGCGGGACCGCGATCTGGCAGGCCCGGGGCATCCCGCAACGTTTCTCGCCAGCGGTTCAGGCAGCCGCTCGCGAAGGCGCAGGCGATTTCCAGGCGATCGTTCCCGCCTGCTTCGCGCGCACGCGACGGATACCCGCACCATGCATCCTTGGCCCAGGCAACGGTCCCCCCAGCATCACCCTGTTGGGGGACAGCCACGCCGCGGCCCAGCTGCCGGGATTGCTCGCCGCGGCGCCGGATGCCCGCATCGCCTTCAATGCCTATGCCGGTTGCGCAGCCGTCCTCGGCGCGTCGACGGTCAATCGCGGATCGCTGTGCGGCGAATTTCTGCAACGCTATCTCGCGCCTCAGGCACGCCCGCGCAGGACGGTGCTGATCCTCGCCGGGATCTGGGAAGGCTATGGCCTGCGCGCCAGCTTCGAATTCCCTGACGGCAAGCCAGCCTCGATCGCCGGGTTCCGCGATAATCTCTATCGCTCGATGTGCCGCCTCGCCGCCGCCGGCCCGACCTATGCCGTGCTGCCGACGCCGCGCTTCCCCTGGCCCGTCACCCGCGAGCTCGAACGCCGCCTGATCGCCGATCCCAACGCGCCCGACATCGCCATCCCGCTTGCCGGACAGCGCACCCATGATCGCGGCATGGCCGCTGTCCTGCATCGCGCCGCGCGCGACTGCGGCCTGCGTCTGCTCGATCCGGTTCCGCTGCTCTGTCCGGGGGGCCAGTGCCGCGGCACGCTCGGCCACCGTGCCCTGTTCCGCGACGATCACCACCTCAGCACCTATGGCGCACGCCTGCTCGCCCCGATGTTCCGCCCCGTGCTCACGCCTTGACGAGCGGACACACGATGCGCCATTTCCGGGGCCGCACTCGAAGAGAACGCCGCATGAAGGAAATTGCCGCCCGCTGATCGATGGCCGGGAGCCTGAAGCTCCCGTGCGCCGTCGGGCACCCGCCATCCGCACCCCGCGCGCGGAGGCATGGCCGCACCTTCAGCGAAGGCAGTTTTCCAGTGAATATCTCGAAATACGAACAGCGCGTGCTCCACGCGCTGGCGCAGGGCGGTCGCATCGCGCACCGCCGCAACGAAGACGGCAACATTGTCGCCGCCGATTGCTTCACCCGTGACGGCTATGTCCTGACCGATTGCACGCTCGGCCTGTTCCGCCGCCTCAAGCGGCGCAGGCTGATCGCCAGCATGGGCGGCCAGCCTTATCGCATCACCCGGCTCGGGCTCGATGCGGTCCGCGCGCAACTCGACAACCGCTGAAGCTTCAGTTGCGCGATGGCGGCTCCTTGGTGTAATATTCAAATAACACACCAAGGAGCCGCCATGCTTACCCTGCTCGCTCTTGCGCTCGCCGCTACCGATCCCGCGCTCGCGACCGAAATCCGCGCCGCCGACACAGCGTTCTTCAGCACCTATTTCGAGCAATGCGATCCCGCGAAACTCGACAAGATGGTCGCGCCCGATTTCGAGATGTTCCACGACAAGGGAGGCTTCGGGTTCCGCGACGGCGCAAGCTTCATCGCCGATTATGCGAAAAGCTGCGAAGCGAAGAAGGCCCCCGACGCCTGGCGCAGCCGCCGCGAGTTGGTCGCCAGCAGTATGCGCGTCGATCCGGTCCCCGGCTATGGCGCGATCGAGGAAGGCGACCATCTCTTCTACGAGCGCAAGGGCGACGGCCCGGAAAAGCTGGTCGGCCGCGCCCATTTCGTCCAGGTCTGGCAGAAGACGCCCGAAGGCTGGAAGCTGGCGCGGGTGCTAAGCTATCGCCACGAAGCGGTGAACTAGCACCAAGGCTCGCGTCGCCCGCCCCAGCGCCGGGCAAGGCCCTCGGCTACCAGCCTCTCGCCCAGCGATGCCCCGCCCCGCGTCACGATGCGCAGCTTGCGGCCATAACGGTCGGTATCGCGATCGCCCGTCGCCAGCGTCATCGGCCCGGCATTGAGCAGTTCGCGCAGCCTTGCGGTCGCGGCATTGCCCAGTCGCGCTTCCTCGGCACAGCGCGATGGATGCGTTTCGGGCGCGTCGATATCGGCGATGCGGATTTTCTCGCCATCGATCCAGAACGTGTCGCCATCCACGACGCAGTTTGTGCCGCCGCCGGTGTGGCACAGTCCGAAGGTCGCGCTCACCCTGTCCGCCGCGAGCGCCGCCACCGGTTCGGCCCGCGCGGCGCTTGGCGACGGCCCGCCCGGAGCGCCGGTCCACAAGGTGAAGGCCAGCCCGGCAAACACGCCGCCCAATCCCACCAGCCCGATTTCACGCAGTTGAAACGCCCGCATCACTCGCCCTTTGAAAGCGAGTCGAATCTAGATCGGGCAAGGTAAGCGAATCGTGTGCAGTCCGGTCCGCGACGGAGCGTTCGAGGCACCGACTGAACGGTTTCGGAGGAAAATCAGACCGCAGGCATCTGCCACCAGGCGAGCCCGAGCACCGCAACGGCAATCGCGAGCATCCGCAGCTGCACCCAGCGGAAGCGCCAGCGCCTGCTGGGATCGCGATGCTTCAGCCGAACGCCGTCGCCGGGATAGCCCAGCCACGCATGGCCCGGCCGGTATCCGGAGTTTCGCCCCGGATGTCGTGTCGTCACTGGCCGCCGCCGCATTCGCCGCATCGTCCCGCCTCGCTCCGGCAAGGCCGCGCCCGGCGACCTCGCATCCGCGAGGCTATGCCGGTTTCGTCACCAAATCCTTGACGCGAAAGCGAATCCCGCCGTCGCATCCGTTTCGGATGCGGTTTCATCCAAAGCGGATCATCTCCGCGATAGGCTCGCCACATGAGCGAGATCGACATTCCCCGGGTCGAATATGCCTGCCAGCGATGCGGCGGCCTTTCCGTCACGCGAGACGCGTGGGCAGAATGGGATGGCGAGCAGCAGGACTGGATCGTCAGCGAAATCTTCGACTTCGCCTTCTGCCACGAATGCCACCGTCAGACCCAGCTGGTGCAGCGCGTCTCGGGCTGACGCCTACCCCTCGGCCCGCATCTGCCACAGGATGAACGCCATCTCGTCGGCGGCTTCTTTCAGGCTCTCCCACCGGCCCGATTTGCCGCCATGCCCGGCGCCCATATTGGTCTTGAGCAACAGCACATTGTCGTCGGTCTTGGTCGCGCGCAGCTTTGCCGCCCACTTTGCCGGTTCCCAATAAGTCACGCGCGGGTCGTTGAGCCCGCCCGAGATGAACAGCGGCGGATAGGCTTGCGCGGTGATATTGTCGTACGGGCTGTACGAGCGGATCAGTTCGAACGCCTTGGGGTCCTCGATCGGATTGCCCCACTCCGGCCATTCGCCCGGCGTCAGCGGCAGGCTCTCGTCGAGCATTGTGTTGAGCACGTCGACGAACGGCACATCCGCCACCACCGCCCCCCACAATTCGGGATCGCTGTTGACCACCGCGCCCATCAGCTCGCCCCCGGCCGAGCGCCCTGCAATGGCGATACCGCCCTCATGGGTATAGCCCTGCGCGATCAGCCCGCGCGCGACGTCGACGAAGTCGTTGAACGTGTTGGTCCGCTTCTCCAGCTTCCCGTCGAGCTGCCATTGCTGCCCCAGATCGTCGCCGCCGCGGATATGGGCGATGGCAAAGGCCATGCCGCGATCGAGGAACGACATGCGGCTGGTCGAGAAGCCCGGCGGGATCGCGATCCCATAGGCGCCATAGGAATAGAGATACAGCTTGCCGCTGCCGTCGCGCGGAAAGTCCTTGGGATAGACGATCGACACCGGCACCTCGACCCCGTCGCGCGCTGCGATCTTCAGCCGCTCGGTGCGGTATTTGGACCCGTCATAGCCGCTCGGGATCGCCTGCACCTTCAGCGTGGTGAGCCCGCCGGTCGCCACGTCATAGTCATACACCGTCCCCGGAGTGACCATAGACTGGTAGCTCAGCCGCAGCGTGTCGATGTCATATTCGGGATTGTCGCCCACGCCCGCGACATAGCTCGCCTCGGGGAAGGTGATCCGTGTCGGCGCGCCGCCTTCGTAGCGGTGCAGCTCGATCTGATCGAGCCCGTCCTCGCGCCCCTCGACAACGAAGAAGCCCGCGAAGCACACCACGCCGGTCATGTAGAACTGCTTCGAAGCGCCGATCCGCTCAGACCATTCGCCCGGATTGTCGATGCTCGCCGTCGCCAGCCGGAAATTGGGATCGGTATCGTTGGTGTGGATGAACAGCGTGCCGTCATGCTCGTCGACATCATATTCGCGGCCCACCTTGCGCGGGCTGACGCAGAGCATCGGCGCGGCGGGATTGTCGGCGGGCAGCAGATAGACTTCGCTGGTGACGTGATCGCCGGTCGAAACGATCAGCCATTTGCGCGACTGGGTCTCGCCCACGCCGACGCGGAACCCCTCGTCGCTCTCGAAATAAAGCTCGACATCCTGCTCTACCGGCTCGCCGAGCTTGTGCCACTTGACCCGGTCGGTCCGCCAATTGTCGTTGACCAGCGCGTAGAGGAAGCCCTTCGAATCCGCCGTCCACACCAGTTCGGACAGCACGCCGGGGATCACGTCGGGCAACAGTTCGCCGGTCTCCAGATCCTTGATCCGCACTTCGAACCGTTCGGAGCCGTTATCGTCATAGGCATAGGCCAGCCAGCGCCCGTCATCGCTCGCGCTGAACGCGCCCAGGCTGAAATATTCCTTGCCCGCGGCCAGTTCCGGTTCGTTGAGGATCAGCTGGTCCTCCCCCCCCGCGGCGGGCTTGCGCCACCAGCGGCGATACTCGCCGCCCATCTCGAAATCGGTCCAGTAGATCCAGTCGCCGTCCTTCTGCGGTACGGTCGATTCGTCTTCCTTGATCCGCCCGCGCATCTCCGCGAACAGCGTTTCCGCCAGCGGCTTGTGCGGCGCCATCACCTGCTCGAAATAGGCGTTCTCCTCCTCGAGATAGGCGAGCACGTCCTTGTCGGTGACGGTCGGATAGCCGGGATCGCGCAGCCACGCCCATTGATCGTCCACGGTGACGCCGTGGGTGGTGAAGCTGTGGGGACGAGTGGCGGCGATGGGGGGCTTGGGATGGCTCATCCCCCAGCCCTATCGCCTCGGATCGAGCGAAGCCAGACGGTGCGGTTCACCAATGATGCTCAACGCCACCGCTTCCGCCACCTTGATCCCGTCGACCGCGGCGGAAAGGATACCCCCGGCATAGCCCGCGCCTTCGCCCGCCGGAAACAGGCCGCGCGTGTTGAGGCTCTGGAAATCCGGCCCGCGCGTGATGCGGATCGGCGACGAGGTGCGCGTCTCCACGCCGGTCATCACTGCGTCGGGATGGTCGTATCCCTTGATGTCCTTCCCAAACACGGTCAGCGCCTCGCGCATCGCGGTCACCGCGAATTCGGGGAGCACTTCGGCCAGATCGGTCATCGTCACGCCCGGCTTGTACGACGGAATCACTTCGCCCAGCGCGGTCGAGGGTCGCCCGGCCATGAAGTCGCCGATCTTCTGCGCCGGCGCCTTGTAATTCGATCCGCCTGCGACGAACGCCTTTTCCTCAAGGGCACGCTGCAAATCGATCCCCGCCAGCGGATGCCCCGGATAGTCGCGCGCCGGATCGATCGCGACGACGAAGCCTGAATTGGCGTTGCGCTCGGCGCGCGAATATTGGCTCATGCCATTGGTCGCGACGCGCCCTTCCTCCGAAGTCGCCGCCACCACCTGCCCGCCCGGGCACATGCAGAAGCTATAGACCGTCCGCCCGTTCGAGCAGTGGTGCGAGATCGCATAGTCGGCCGCGCCGAGGATCGGATGTCCCGCATTCGGCCCGAACCGCGCTTCGTCGATCCATGCCTGGGGATGCTCGATCCGCACGCCGATCGAAAAGGGCTTGGGCTCGATATAGACGCCGCGCTCAAGGAGCATCGCGAACGTGTCGCGCGCGCTGTGTCCCAGCGCGATGGCGACGTGATCCGATTCGATCACTTCGCCGGTCTGGACGCGCACGCCGGTCACGCGGCGCTCGCCATCCTTCTCGTCGACCAGCAGGTCCTCGACGCGATGCTGCCAGCGATATTCGCCGCCCAGCGCCTCGATCTGGTTGCGGATGCCCTCGACCATCTTCACCAGCCGGAACGTGCCGATATGCGGATGCGCTTCGGTCAGGATCTCCTCGGGCGCGCCTGCCTTGACGAACTCGGCCAGCACCTTGCGATCGAGATGCCGCGGATCCTTGATCCTGCTATAGAGCTTGCCGTCGGAAAACGTCCCCGCTCCGCCCTCGCCGAACTGCACGTTCGATTCGGGGTTGAGCACGCTGCGCCGCCACAGGCCCCAGGTATCCTTGGTCCGCTCGCGCACCACCTTGCCGCGATCGAGGATGATCGGGCGGAAGCCCATCTGGGCAAGGATCAGCCCGACGAACAGGCCGCACGGCCCTGCGCCCACGACGATCGGTCGCGTGCCCTGCCAGTCCTTCTGCTTGGTGACGAAGCGATAGCCAGTGTCCGGCGTGCGCTGCACCTTACGGTCGCGCTTGAACTTGGCCAGCACCGCGCCTTCGTCGCGCAGCGTCACATCGACGGTATAGACCAGCTGGATGTCGAACTTGTCGCGCGCATCCCATCCGCGCCGCGCGACGGTATAGCGCACCAGATCCTTGGGCTTGATCCGCAGCCGCTCGCGGATCGCGGCGGCCAGAATCTCCTCGGCATGGTTCAGCGGCAGTTTGAGTTCGGTAATGCGCAACATCGCAGGCGCTTTACGGCGGATCGCCGCTGGCCGCTACACTCCGCTCCATCCGCAACCTCACCCGGGGCTTGTCCCGGAATCCGCTGTCCTCTCCCCTGATCCCATGCCACACCAGCCGCATGATCCGCGCCGCTCTGCTCCTCAGCCTCGTCATCCCCCTCGGCGCCGCTGCACCCGAGCCACTCGCCGCCAAGCCGGAAAAGCGTTGCGGCTGGCTGGAAAATCCCACCCCCGCCAATTGGTGGCTGCTCGACCGCGACGGCCAGTGGATCATCGGTTCGCAGGGCGGCCATCAGGCACGGGGCATGGAAAATATCCCGAACATGGCCGGCAGAAACTGGATCGTCACCAACGGCACGTCCTATGGCCGCGGCTGTGCCTGCATGACCGTCGAAGTGAACCGTCGTGAAAGCCGCATCACGCGCATCAGCGCGGTGAAGCAGCTCCCGCTCGCCACTTGCCGCGCCGACCGCACGCTACCCAAGCCAACCGACTGAACCCGCACGCCCCTGTCCTCTGGCCGGGGAATCTGGCAGACAGCGCGCATGTGCCGGACTCGCCTCGCCCTGACGCCACGATGCGCCGGAGACGAAGGCCGGGCCGAATCCCGTCCGGCGCCTTGTCCCTTTCATTCTACCTCACAGGTCTGATCCCATGTCCTCCTATGCCGACCGCCTCTCCGCCCTTCGCGAACAGCTGAAGCGCGATGCGCTCGACGGCTTCGTCGTGCCGCTCACCGACGAGCATATGTCCGAATATGTCGGCGCCTATGCCCAGCGCCTCGGTTGGCTGACGGGCTTTCAGGGCTCGGCCGGCTCGGCGGTCGTCCTGCCCGAGCAGGCCGCAATCTTCACCGACGGGCGCTACACGCTTCAGGTCCGCCAGCAGGTTTCTGCGGATCACTGGCAATATGTCCCCGTGCCGCAGGTCAGCGTCGAAGGCTGGCTGGGCGAACATGCCCCGGACGGCGGGCGCATCGGCTATGATCCGTGGCTCCACACCCGCGCCTGGGTCGAGGCCGCGCGCAAGGCGCTGGCCGAACGCGGTGCAGAACTGGTCGCGGTGAACGCCAATCCGATCGATGCGGTCTGGTCGGATCGCCCCGCCCAGTCCGATGCCGTCCTCTCGGTCCAGAGCGATGCGAATGCCGGCAAGTCCAGCGCCGCCAAGCGCGCCGAAATCGCCGACTGGCTGCACGAGCGCAAGGCCGATGCCGTCGTCCTCTCCGCGCTCGATTCGATTGCCTGGGCATTCAATATCCGTGGCGACGATGTCAGCCACACCCCGGTCGCGCTGGCCTATGCCATCGTCAATTCCGACGGCACCGCCGATCTGTTCGTGGCGCGCGAGAAGATGACCGATGCGGTCGCCCAGCATCTCGGCAACGCTATCCGCGTCCATGATCGCGCTGCCTTCGCCCCCGCGCTCAAGGCGTTTGCAGGCAAGCGCGTCGCGGCCGATCCCGAGCGCGCGGTCGCCGCGATCTTCGATTCGCTCGATGCCGGCGGGGCCAAGATCCTCTCGCTGCGCGATCCGGTCGTGCTGGCCAAGGCGATCAAGAACCCGGTCGAGATCGCGGGCCATCGCGCCGCACAGGCGCGTGACGGGGCCGCGCTCAGCCGCTTCCTGCGCTGGATGGAAATCGAAGCGCCCAAGGGCGGCCTGACCGAGCTTTCCGCAGCGGACCGGCTTCGCGAGTTCCGCGAGGAAACCGGCGTGCTCAAGGATCTGAGCTTCGACACCATCTCGGGCACCGGTCCCAACGGTGCGATCCCGCATTACAAGGTGACCGAGGAAAGCAGCTTGGCCATCGAACTGGGCCATCTCTACCTCGTCGATTCGGGCGGTCAGTATGCCGACGGCACCACCGACGTGACGCGCGTGATCCCGATCGGCGAGCCGACGCAGGAGATGCGCGACCGTTTCACTCGCGTGCTCAAGGGCCATATCGCCATCGCCACCGCCGCCTTCCCCGAAGGTACGGTCGGCGCGCAGCTCGACAGCTTCGCGCGGCGCCCGCTGTGGGACGTCGGTCTCGATTTCGCGCACGGCACCGGCCACGGCGTCGGCTCATATCTTTCGGTGCATGAAGGACCGCAGCGAATCGCCCAGCCCTTCTATCCCGGCGGCGCATCGCTCGAGCCGCTCAAGGTGGGCATGTTCCTGTCGAACGAACCCGGTTTCTACAAGGCGGGCGAGTTCGGCATCCGCATCGAGAATCTGGTGCTGGTGGTCGACAAGGATATTCCCGGCGCCGAACAGAAAATGATGGGTTTCGAAACGCTCACCTTCGTGCCGATCGAGCGCGATCTGGTCGATCCGACTTTGCTCAGCTTCGAGGAGCGCGCCTGGCTCAACGCCTATCACGCCCAGACGCTGGCGATTCTCGGACCGCTGCTCGAGGGCGACGACCTCGCCTGGCTCGAAGGGAAGTGCGCCGAAATCTAATCGCGCGAAGGCGCATCGTCCGGAGCGGGGCACGGAGCAGGTGATTCGGCCTGCTCCCGCGCCTGGGCCTTTCGCTTGCGCAGGTTCGCCCGCAATGCCTCGGCCAATCGGGCCTTCTTTTCCGCTTCGCTCATGATGGATGCGATAAACAGGCTATGCGCGGGTTGACAATCACTCGTCCCCAAGCACATAGGCGCGCTCCCGCTGGCTCCGGCCGGCGTGTGCTGCCGTAGCTCAGTGGTAGAGCGCATCCTTGGTAAGGCTGAGGTCGTGAGTTCAATCCTCACCGGCAGCACCATTTTCTTCTTTTAAATCAATATCTTACAACCACCCCTAAAGGGGCCCAGTGCCCTGTCTGCGGCAGCTGGAAGCGTATCGGAAGCAAGCGGCAGGAAATGGCCGGCTACAGTCGCGCAGGTTCGGCGCTTTGCGGCTGCGAAAAGCGGGTCATTTTTGACGAAGGGAGAGCCGATCGTCCGGCACGCCAAAGGGTGATTCGCAAGTGCATCCGCATGCTGCGGCCAAGCGCTGCGACCTCGTCAGAGAGCGCGTATGTCCATGCGGAACGATCGAGATTCTGGTAGCGCCTCGAGCAGCTCGACCGCCGGGTTGAGGCGGCGCGCCAGTGCCCCAAGTTCTTCGCGGTTAGATGCCGACATCCGACATCCGAAGATCACGCCGTCGAGCTCGGTCTGGCCGAAGGGCAAGTCTTCGAATGCCTCAGCGGGGTTGCGGCACAGGCCGAAGTTGATCCGCCACTCCTGCTCGTAGGACCAGGCTGCCGCCTTCGTGTAGATCTGCGTCCGGGTTACCGCGGGGGTATCGATCTTCGCCCCCAAGATCATGTCCGCAAAACCCGCAGTATCCAGGAAGCGTGGCATCTCGTTCGAGTAGATGACCGGGCGTGCGGCCTGGAACGCATTGTCGTCACCTTGCGTGGTGAACCGAAGCACCGCGCCGAAATGCTGCTCGGCATAGTGCGACCACATGAGCATGTTCGCAGGTGTCACGGTCAGGCATAGGATCTTTGTCTTCTCGATCCACTGCCGACTTTCGCGGTGCATCTGGGCAAGAGACTGGTCGAGGCTGGCCAAGGTGCCGTCGAGCGTGCGGTCGAGTTCTTCCTCAAGTTCCGCACCGCCACGCTTCGTCGTGGCATAGTGACCCGCGTCGAGCAGTTTGCGGAAGCCCGCCTTAACGAGGCGGCGCAGCTCGCTGCCGTCGATGTCCATGTGGAGATCGAACAGCATGTCGAATGGGTCGTTGAGCAGCGAGGCCGTAGTCCAGCGTAGCCGGCCATTGGTCAGGACGATCCGCGCGGTTCCGAAGGAACTGTACTTATAGAAGTTGGGGGGAGAGGCGCCGGGAGACATGGGGTTGGCTACCACGCCGCAGGCTCGGCTGTTACCCCGCCTTCGCCTAGCTCGTTTCTCCGATCGTCGGGTTACCTGCCACCATTCTGCAAGTTGGCGCAGCTATGAAATGGACTACTATCTGCCATCGCCAACGGCGGAGCCCCCGCGAGAAGGTAAATTCTCTAGTAATCTGAAACAAAAACCAGATCGAAGAGCCAGACTAACTATTAGTTATCGAGGGAGATTTGACATTCAGTCGCGATTTTGGTGAAAACCTCAATATACATCCGCTCAGGTGACTTCCTTGAGAAGCAGTTTGCCCCAGAGCCCAATGGTGCCGTGTTGCGAGATGGCGGGTTGAGGCCCCCATTTCCCGGTAGGCCGGGGTGGGTATGTCGAGGTTCGCGATTGCACAGGCTTTCGTAGAAGTTGCGCGGTCGGCGGGCAGCACCGATGTGCTTCGCGCCGCGTTGCTCGACTGCTGCGGCGCCATGGGCGTTCGCTATTTTGCCTTGACCCACCATATCGATTTTCGACGGACAGACGGGCCTGCGGTTCGCATCCACAACTATCCAACAAGCTGGCAGGACTGGTTCGATGCGAACGGCCTGGGACAGTGTGATCCGATCCATCGCGCATCCCACCTTGCGAGCGTGGGCTTCGCCTGGTCGGACGTGCCAGACATGATCAAGATGACCCCGGACGATCGTTTTGTCCTCGATCAGGCATACCGGGTCGGCATTGGCGACGGCTTCACGATTCCTTCAAGCGTGCCCGGCGAAACGCTCGGCTCCTGTTCTTTCGCGGTGAGCGCCGGAGACGATTTTCCTGCAGAGTTCCAATTCATTTGCCAACTCGTCGGCGGCTTCGCTTTCGAGGCCGCACGGCGATTGTCGGGCGCTCGTGACTTCTCGGCTGGCCAATCTCCTATCCTGACCGACCGTCAGCGAGACTGTGTGCTGTGGGCCGCGCGTGGCAAGACCGACTGGGAAATCTCTGTCATCCTGGGTGTCGGCCATGAAACGGTGATCCAGCATCTCAAGCATGCGCGCGAACGGTACGGCGTCCAAAAGCGCGCACTCCTTGCGGTCCGGGCCCTGTTCGACGGACTGATCAGCTTCTCGGACATACTGAAGCACTGACGCTATCCCCATTTCTTGGAATATCGCTGCCCGGCACTGATCGGGATGCTTGCCCCCTCGTCACTTCGAGGGGTTTTTCGCCATGGTTCTTCTCGTCGATTCCTCCGTCGACAGCGTTGCCGATACGGCGTTCCGATCGATGTTCGCCGCCCGAAAGAGCGTCTTCATCGATCTGCTCAAATGGAACCTCCCGGTCCTCAGCGGGCGCTACGAGATCGACCAGTTCGACGACCCCCATGCGCGTTATCTGATCATAACCGACAACGATCATGAGCATTTGGCGTCCGCCAGATTGCTGCCCACAACCCGGCCCCACATACTCGACACGCTCTTCCCAGCGCTCTGCGACGGCCAGGTTCCCAGAGGCCCGCGCGTCTGGGAAATCACCCGGTTCTGCCTGGGACGGCAGCTTCGTTCGGCGGAGCGGCGCCAGATCCGCAACCACCTCGTATCCGCGATCGCCATCCACGCGCTCGAGACCGGCATCGACACCTATACCGGGGTCGCCGAGATGGCCTGGCTCCAGCAGATCCTGAGCTTCGGCTGGGAATGCCGCGCGCTTGGCGAGCCCCTGCCCAACCAGGGTGCACTTCTGGGCGCGCTCGAGATCACGATCACGCCGGAGACACCGGCCGGCCTCGCCGCTGGCGGCGTGTGGTCGCCCATCATTGCTCATGAAATGCCGGCGCGCCGCGCCGCAAACGCCTGAGGTATCGCCATGACATACGATCCGAACAGCCAGCCCGCCGATTTCGACGCCGCACTGGAACTGCTGATGACCGACGGCTGGTGCGTCATTCCCAACGCGCTGTCGCGCGAGACTATCGGTGCGCTCGATGCCGATCTCGCACCGATCTACGAAGCCACGCCCTTTTGCGAAGGGGATTTCTATGGCGGGCGCACCAAACGGTTCGGAAGCCTGCTGAAGCGCTCGCCGCATGCCGCCGCCCTGGCGCAAGAGGCGCTGATCCTCGCCGTCACCGAAGCAGTGCTTTCGCCGTGGTGCGACACCATCCAGCTGAACCTGATGCAGGCGATCGCGCTGCATCCGGGAGCGCCCGCGCAGTTCCCGCACCGCGACCAGGACATGTGGCAGGGAGTAAAAGGCGAGGTCGAGTATCTGGTCAACGTGATGTGGCCGTTGACCCCCTTCTCGGTCGAGAATGGCGGAACGATCATCTACCCGCGCAGCCACGGTAGCGAAGCGCTGAACGATTCGATGCCCGAGCGATCGGTCGTGGCCGAGTACGGCCCGGGCGACGCGTTTCTGTTCCTGGGATCGACACTGCACGGCGCCGGGGCCAACCGGAGTGCCGAAATCCGCAAGGCAGTGGTGGTGAGCTACTGCCTCGGGTGGCTAAAGCCCTATGAAAACCAGTGGCTCGCCTATCCGCCCGCGGTCGCCCGCAACTTCTCTCCCGAACTCGCCGGCCTGATCGGCTATCGGCAGCACCGCCCGAACCTCGGCAATTATGAAGGCGTGTGCCCTTCGCTTCTCCTCACGGGCAACCTCCCAGAACATATCGGGGCGGTAGACGCTTTACGGCCCGATCAGATCGAGGCGGTCGCGGAGCACCGCACAAGCCAAGGCGCTGCCACATGAGTCCGATCCAGGCGATGGAGCGCGGCTACGCGACCCTGAAGCAGATGCTGCGGGAGGGCCGGTACCCGCCAGGATCTCGTCTCGAAGCAAACCGCATCGCGGAGGAGCTTGGAGTCAGCATGACGCCGGTGCGCGATGTGCTTCATCGGCTGGTCGGCGAGCATTTGGTCGAGGCGAGCGCAGGAGAGGGGTTCCATGTCCCCCGGCTCAGCGAGGCGTCGCTGCGCGACCTCTACGAGTGGCATTCAGCGCTTGTCCTGATGGCGGTTCGGACCGCTCGCCATCCTCTCGTCGTGGACGAGCCGGACGACGCATCGATCGCGGCTAGAACGGCCCTGCTCTTCGAGCGCATTGGCGAGATGGCACCCAATCGCGAGATACGCTTGGCTATTTCAAGCGTCGGAGATCGCCTGCATCCGTTCCGAATAGTCGAATCGGAGGTTCTCGAACCGCTGATCGGCGAACTGGACGAGCTTGCCGAGATCGACAACGGACTTCAGCAAGCAATACGTCGCTATCATCTTCGCCGAATGAAAGTGGTTGCCGAGCTAATTCGCCGCAGGGAAGCGCCTTGATCGCGCGTCCGATTATAATCGGATTATAAACTTCTTATAACCGCCGGCATGGCGAATCTTCTCCTGGTCGCATTACGCGACTGGAGAATGACCATGGACCGCGAAACCAACGAAACCGTCGACCTGATCGATCTCGGCGTCGCCAGCGCCGAGACCCAGGGCGTGCTTGAGGGCAAGTATGACGGCCTCGGCCTCATCCCGCCGGCCGGCCTGTCGGACGACTGATCTGCACGCCGGCCTGGCCTGACGCCGGGCCGGCGCGTCAGCCGTCACCATACCCACGCACTCAGGGAGATTTCCCATGCAAGACGACAACAACCAAGCCTTCGATCTCCTGGATCTGGGCGCCGCCAGCGTCGAGACCAAGGGCGCTGTCGATGGCACGCATGACTTCATCGGGCTGATCATGCGCGAAGGCCTTTCGGACGACTGACCGGTTGCACCGGCCGGGCAGTGCCGGCCGGTGCTGACTACCAGTTCGTCATCCACTCCGACGGGAGATTTTCCATGCATAAAGACGATGACGAGTCCTTTGAACTCGTCGACCTGGGCGCTGTCAGCGTCGAAACCAAAGGCAGTTGCACCGGGATCTTCGAAGTCGTCGGCTACGTCCTTCCGCAAGGCCTTTCCGACGAATGATCGCGCGCGCGGCCCGCTTCCGTGAACCGGCGTTGCGGGCCGCAAGGGCGTAGCCGGCTATGCTTTGGCGCATCCTCCCCCACGCGACAGCCTGTATCGCATCGGAAAAGCTGTTCGTTCTCGATGTGCGGCAGGACCGCTATTTCCGGGTTCCGACCACGTCCTCGGCGGACATGCTGGAATGGCTGAACCGGAACTATGCGGGCACCCCTCCAAAGGCGGTCGTCGAGACGCTCAAGCGCGCGAAGATCCTTCGAGAGGGTGACGCCGAGCCTACCAACGCACTCAAAGATCGCGTCGTTGCTCCGGCTGGCTTGCTCCAGCCTGGGGCACACGTTCCCAGGAGCGGATTGTCTTTCGCAGTTGCGGTGCGGGTCGCCGCTACGCGCCTGTCGCTGCGCATGTTCTCGCTCAGCAGTATCCTAGCGGCTCGCCAGACCAGGACCCCGCTGCCGATGCGCGGCAACGCACAGGCCGCGCTCGCCGAGGTCGAAGCGTTCGAACGTGCCCGCCGACTGGTGCCGATCGCACGGAATTGCCTGCTCGATTCGCTCGCGCTTGATCGCTGGCTCGAGCGCCGCGGCTTTGGGTCGCAACTGGTGTTTGGCATCCTGCCCGAACCATTCGGCGCGCATTGCTGGCTGCAGACACCCGAGGCCATTCTCAACGACAGCTACGACCATGTGTCGAGCTTCACCCCAATTCTCGCGATATGAACAGGTCCGCTTTCCTCGCGTGCCTTGGGCACCCAGGCGCATCAATTTCTGATCGTCTTCGCTCCTTCACCGAAGCTCTGTGTGCATCCGGCATGGTTCAGTTGGCCGTTGGACCTGGCATCTGCGTACTGGGCGATCCGGCAGCATCTCACCTCATCCTGCCTGACGCGCGTGGTGTGGTCTGGGGACACCTGTTCGATCGGCACGGCAGCACGAGGGTCACAGCCTTGGACAGGCGGGAAATCGCCGTCCCGTCCGACCTATTCGTAGAACGCTATTGGGGCGGATATGTCGCGATTCGCGACCTTGGCGATCGGATCGAAGTCCTTCGCGATCCGTCCGGCATGGTGTCATGCTATTACGCCGAAATAGACGGGGCGCATCTCCTTACCACTCGTCCCAACCTGCTGTTCGATCACGGACTGCTGAAGCCGGAAATCGACTGGACGATCGTCGCACAGTCGCTGGTCTACCGCGACCTTCGGCCCGCCCAGACGGCCTTGCGGGGTGTCAGCGAGCTACTGCCGGGAATCGTGCTTGAGATCCGCGATGATCAAGCGAGAAGCAGCTGCGCGTGGTCCCCGTGGCGGTTCGCAGATCCGGCGTCCCAGATGAAGGATGCTTCGTCGGCGATCACCGAGTTGCGCCGTGTGGCGACATCGACGCTGGGGGCGTGGGCCGATTGTTTTGAGCGGCCCTTGCTAGAAATCTCGGGCGGACTCGATTCCGCGATCGTCGCCGCTGGCTTGCGGACCGGCCGATCCGGCCTGGACTGCCTGACATTTGGCCCGGTGACCGGAGAGGCAAGCGAACTGCCTTGGGCGAGAGCCGTCGCTGAGCATCTCGCCTTCCCTCTCACCGAGATCGTGGCGGACGCGGCAACGATCGACATCGGCCAGAGCGATGCCCAGGCATTGCCGAGGCCCTGCGCCCGCGCTTTCGCTCAGGCGCTTGATCGCCCGATCCAGGTACATGGACGCTCGATTGGAGCCGATGCCTTCCTGGGCGGGGGCGGAGGCGACAGCATGTTCTGCCTTCTCCACTCCGCTCTCCCGGTGATTGACCGATACAAGCATGAGGGGTTGAGCAAGGGCCTGTTCGAAACTGCTGCGGACATTGCCCAGCTCACGCGGACGAATATCTGGACGGTGCTGAGCGCCGCAATCAGACGGTCATGGCAACCCGGCTCGCCCATGCCGAGACCGATGACAAACGCGTTCGTCGCCCGGCACGTGTCTCAAGGGCTTCCGTGGCCCGCCGGAAATCCGTGGCTGGCTGCTCCGCCCGGCATATCGCCCGGAAAAAGACGGCATGTCTGGTCGATTGTCGGAATCCAGAACCACCTCGAAGGATTCGGCCGGGAGACGATCGCGCCATTTCTGGCGCCGCTGATGTCACAGCCGATCTTCGAAACCTGTCTCACAATTCCAAGCTGGCTCTGGTGCGCAGGCGGCAACAACCGCGCGGTCGCGCGCGAGGCGTTTCGCGATGCTTTACCGGCGGCCGTTATCGACCGCCGGACCAAGGTCTCGTTCAACAGCCTCGCCTACCGGATGATCAAGGCTAATCTCCCGGCCCTGCGTGCGATGCTATTGGAAGGATCTATCGCACGGGAAGGCCTGCTGGATGTTGAACGCGTGACCGCCTTCCTCAACGGTACTTTCGCGGATGGGGATGCGCTTCCCGAGCTGATGGCACTTGTCGAAGTCGAAGCCTGGGTTCGATACTGGGAAGGGCGGTCACTTTGCGCCCCCGGTTGAACTCGCGGCCTCCCGCAACTTTTGCCAGCGCGCGATTTCGGCGGTGCGCGCCGGATCCGGCGAGACAATGCCGCGAAGCCAAAAATCGAACCAGTCGATATTGCGCTCATAGATTGCGAGGCGATGTGCCGGATGGCGCTTGGTGTGCCATTCGTCCGGGAACACGTACATCTCGACTGGCGCGCCATGGAATTTGAGGGCGGCATAGGCCTCTTGCGCCATGCGGAATTCTCCGTCGGGCAGGTGCATCAGCAACGGAACCCGGAGATGATCGGCGTTCACCGCGATGGACTGGGCTCTCCAGAACGCCCGGCCGTCGGTACCCGCGGCGGGATACCCCACTCCTTTGACGACATCGTTACCGTAGCCCGGACCGGCATTGAACGCGGCGTTGGGATCGTCGCAGCAGGTCGTGATGATTGCAGCCTTGAAGCGGGTCGAATTGTTCAGCGCGAACTGCACGGTGCTCGCCCCATCGCTCATCCCCGTGATCCCGATCCGTTCGGGGTCGATGGCGCCGCCAGCGATAGCAGCATCGATCCCGGCATCGAGCGCGGTGAAGATTCGCCGCCTGCCGGCCCAGTTCTTCACCTTGACGCGCTGGGCCGACGTGTCGTCCGATTTCGCCGCTGCCTCGGCGGACTCCGGCGGCACCTGGAAGCTGAGCACGGCATAACCGCGCTCGGCGAGCAGATGGATCGGATATTCGTCCCCCAAGCCGCCGCGCAAAAAGCCACGCGACATATATTGAACTATGATCAGGGGATGGCGCTCACCGGGCTTGTGCGAAGGAGGAAGCATCAGGTCGCCATACGTCCGCACGCCATCGCGATCGGTCCAATTCAGCCGCTCGAACTTGCCGATGCGCAACTGGGCAAATTCGGGGTTGGGATCGAACAGCGTCGAGCTGCGTCCGCTCGACGGATCGATCCGAACCAGGATTCTGGGGCGCGTGGCGGATTCCCGCGCGCAGACAAGGGCTCCGCCTGAAAGCCCGCACGACGGCAGCCAATCCTCTGTCTCGAACAAGCGACGTGGGCCAGCCTCCGACGCAACGCGCCATCGGTAGACGGCGCTGCGGCCGCCATTCACCGAATTCGCAGCACGCAGAATCAGCAGCGTGCCAGGCGTGGACCACCACAGCCCGGCGACCGGCTCGCGACAAATCGCTCCGGTGCATGGAATGGCTTTACCCTTCGCCTCCACCCGCAGGAGCGTCGGCCCGCGGGGAAAGTCCACGCGTTCTATCGAGGACCATGCCCGGTCTCCCGCTGGCGATGCGGCGAAAGCCCTGGCGTCGGCTGGAGCGGCTGGTGCTCCACCATCCTTTATGAGCGCCGCTTCTTCTGCGGTGATGATCCGGGTTTCGCCGGTCGCGAGGTCGAGCGCATTGGTTTCGGTCGCAAGTGGCATCCGCGGCGTGGGCCGCGAATAGGCAACCGACCAGAAGCGCTCATCGTAAAGAAAGCCGGACCGTCCCTCGCGGTCGATCTCCGCAACACCAGCATCGAATGACCTGCGCGTCGTGAAGAGCAGGGATCGGCCGTCTGCGCTCCAGGCAAGGTTGCGCGGCTCCGTATCGAGCTCGGAAATCGCCTCGGCGGGCTTCCCGTCGAGGCGCACGCGCCAGATCTGGGTGCGACCGCCGTCGCGGCGAAGATAGGCAAGCGAAGTGCCGTCCGGCGACCAGATCGGCGGGTCGGTCAGCGGCAACCCGCTGGGTACGCCCGATACGCCATAGGGGTCGGTCATTGCATGGATGAACTCCCCGCCGACATCGAGCAGACGGGGAGCCGTCACCCCATCCAGAGGGACGAGCAGCACTCCGAAGCAATAACCGTCGGCATCCGGATCGGCTCGCCTGAGAAGTACCGCAGCGGACCGGCCGTCGGGGGAGAGGCTGAAGGAAGGCTTCCGGGCGCCATCATCCACCCTTCCGAAGTCGCGCAACGCTATCAGGTCGCGCGCAGTAATGGCGCGCTGGCCTGTTGCCGCCCCGAGGGGAGGCGGCAACAGGCGCTCGCTGCAGGCCGCAGGCGTAGCGTGCGCCGCTCCGGTCCAGCAGGAGACAAGGATGAAAGCGGTCGTGCCGAGCAGGCGCTTCACCATGATTTAGTGACCTGCAGCGCGACGAAACGCCCGAGGGGACTGGCATTTTCACCATCGAAACCGACCGCCAACGTTCCAGCGACGTAGCTCACAAAGGGCGGGTCGGTGTCGAAGATGTTGCTGGCATTGAGCGCGATGCGAAGTCCGTGAAGCGGTCCAGACTTCCTCGGGAAGGCGTAGCTCAGATTGAGGTCGAAGGTCGTCCAGGCCGAGATCCGCTGTGCAGGTGTGACAGTCCTGTTCCGATAGCCATCGGCATAGTTGGCGAAGAGTGCGACACCAAAACCGCCCTTGTTCCAGGTCGCACGTCCTCGGATTCGCAGGTCGATCGGGTTGCCCACGGTGTCGACCACGTCAATCGGCGCCGAGGTCGCCGTTAGCTGTTGCTTGATGCCGAAGATGTAGGTCGCGGTTGCGCCGACCTGGGCATCCCCTCCGGCAAGCGCAAAGTCGTACTGGAAGTCGAAGTCGAGTCCGGATTGCCTGACGATCGAGAGGTTACGCACCTGCGCGTCGGCGATTGCCACAATCGGTGCCGTGCTGGGGATACCCGTCAAGTCGAGGTAGTAAGGCGAGGCAAAGAGTTCGGCGAGCCGTGCTGCGCTCGGATTGAAGGTCAGGATCGGCGCGTAGATATCGCGGTTGATGAGAAAGCTGGCGAGCCCTGTCGCAACCGATCCGATGCGGTCGCGATAGTTCACATTGAACCAGGTCACGCCTGCACGCAGACCCGGCAGGCTCGCCGGCTTGAGGTCCGCCCCAAGTGTCCAGGTCGTGGCGCGCTCGGGCCCCAGGTTGGGATCGTTGCCCCGAATGACCATGATGTTGGACATGCCGCTGGCCGATTGGGGATCGACGACGGGATAGGCGAAGTAGCCGATCGAGTCCGGGTCCTGCCGCAGCTCGGTGAACCCGGGGGCGCGGAATGACTTTCCGTAGCTGCCGCGAAAAGTCAGCCCGGCGATCGGATCCCAGGCGAAGCTGACCTTGGGATTCGTCGTGCGGCCGAAGTCATTATACTCCTCGCTCCGAACCGCAGCCGACAGGTCCAGGCGCCGGAAGAACGGAACCGATGCCGCTTCGCCGAAGACGGGCACCAGCAGTTCGGCATAGATCCCCTGGACTACGCGTGCGCCTGGCAACGGTGTGAGCGCATTGGTGCGGGGCGCCAGCGACGAGGTGTAGGAGATGCTCTCCCGGTCTTCATAACGGTCCTCGCGATACTCGCCGCCGATCGCCAGCCGGACATCGCCGGCAGGCAGAGCAAAGAGCGGCCCATCGGCGCGGATTGTCGCCGACCAGACAAGCGCGTCCCATCGCCGCTTGTTATAGCCGCGTATCGACTCGATCGTGGCGGGATTGGTCGAGGGCCCATCGCCGAGCAGGTTATAAGCAGTGGCCGGATTTGTGTCGGCAAGGGCCAGTGCGAGGCGCGCACTGTTGACCCGGTTGAGATAATCGTAGCGCTCATCCTGGCGTCCCCAGGTTCCGTGCGCATCGATCCGCCAGCTGCCGACCGCGAGTTCGAGACCGGCGGTACCTCCATAGGCAGCAACCGCGCCTCGATTGCGCTCATTGCCGAGGTCACGGGCAAAACTGTAGTTCACGCCGATCGGCTGACGGGTGCCGATTGGATCGAGATAATAGGGATTGGTCACCGGTACCGTGCGTCGGGAATCGACGCCGGTGCGCACCGCCACGTCGAACTTTCGCCATGTGGCGAGCCCGCGCGCATAGAAGCGCAGATTGTCGGTCAGATTCTGGCTGACCGATACGAACAGGGAGTGGCGCTCTTGCTGCGGCAGAATATCCACGCCGTCCCAGCCGTCGCCGCGATTGATTACGCCGCGCGTGAGCTGCGCAGCTGTCAGCCCGTTGCCAAACTGTCCGCGCGGGATCGCGAAGTTGACGCCGCCAGCCACGATCGTGCCCGGACTCGCATAGTTTCCGCGATAGTCGCCGCCGCCAAAAGGCCGCAGGTCGTCGGTAATATAGGGCCGGTCGTCGGCGGAGAGATTGTCGCGGCGGTAAAATTCATAGGCGATGACGGCATGGCCGGTGGACCAGCGCGTCCCGAGCAGCTGGCTGACCTGATATTCTTGAGTATCCCCATCCGCGGTTCCGACCCGGAAGCTCGTCTCTGCACCCCGGAACCCGTCGCGCGTGACGACATTCACGACGCCGGCGACGGCATCCGAGCCATAAATGGCCGAAGACCCATCGGGCACGACTTCGATGCGCTCGATGATGGACGCGGGAATCACCGAAAGATCGCCGAACGTGCCCGAAAAGCCGCCCAATGGCGGCCGGTCGCCATTGATCAGCAACAGGGTCGAGTTCTGGCCGAGACCGCGAAGGTTCACGCCGCTGCCGCGGCCGGAGTTGCCGTTGCCGGCACCTGTGATCAGGCCACTCGCACCCTCTTGTGCTCCCCCCGCGAAATTCTGCGGGATCGACTGGACGATCTGCTGGGTGGTTGAAAAACCGGATTGGGCGATATCGGTGCGGTCGATCGAGATTACCGGGACCCCTACCGGCCCGCTCCCGCGGATCCGGGTGCCCGTGACCAGGATCTCCGACTGACCCTCAGCGGATTCGTTTCCCTCCTGGCCGTCATCGTCGCGCTGCACGACCAACGTGGTGCCGACCATGACCACACGCAGGCGGCTTCCGCGCAGCAGTTGCGACACGGCCTGATCGGCGCTGAACCGACCCTTCAGCGCCGGCGCCTGATGGCCCGCCACAAGCTCGGTCGGTGCGATGACCTGCGTGCCCGACTGCTGCGCCACGGCGCGCAGCGAAGCGCCGAGGTCCTGGCTCGGCATGTCGAACTCGCGCGCAGCGTCCGCCTGCGCAAACGCCAGCGGCGCGACCATGACCATTGCCGTGCCGGCCAAGGCCAGCGCACCCATTTTCCCCATCCGCATCATTCGCTCCCCGTTTCCAGCCGCCGATCTGACGGTCCGGGTTGCGAGACGAGGTTGTGCGCAAAACCCTCCCGAAATTATGCGGGAGGCATTTCCTCAGGGGCGGCGAAGGATCAGATCGCCCTGCGGCGACCGCTCGACGCGCAGCGAAAAGGCGGCCGCCAGCGCCGCGGCGAGCTGATCGACCGGAAGCGGCCGGAACCCGCCGGTCACGCGCTGCGCCGCGAGCGACGGATCGGCGAGGCGGATCTTGCGCTGCGAGTAGCGATTGGTCTGCTCAAGGACGTCGCCGAGCGGCACGCCGTCGAAATCGAGCATGCCCGAGACCCATTGCTGCAGGCCGGGCGATGCCTTGGCCACCTGGGGACGGCGGGCGAGATCGGTGAAGCACTCGCCGGGCGCGAGCCGCGTCACCGCCGCCACGCCACCCGCGGGCGCAAGGCCGCGGACATCGACCGAGCCGCGAAACAGGCTCACCCTCACCCCTCCCGGCTCGAACCCGACATCGAACAATGTCCCGAGCGCAGTGACGGTTCGACCGTCCGCCTCGACGCGAAACGGGCGCGCAGCGTCATGCGCGACATCGAAGCGCGCGCGGCCCCGGACGAGCCGGACCTGACGCAGATCGCCTGACAGGCGGACTTCGATCGCACTGTCGGTATCGAGCGTCACCACCGTGCCATCGCCAAGCTTCACGGTGCGGATCTCCCCGACCCGCGTCGCCTGTGGTTCGGCAGCGGCGATGACCGCGCCGTCCGGCATTGCGCCCGGCCCACTAAGGAGCCAGAAACCCGCCAGAGCCACCAGCACCAGGGCGAGCGCGGCAAAGGCGGGACGGGCTGCGGGCATTTCCCAGATCGAAGGCCGCCGCTCGGGCAGGCGGCGGTTGCGTCCCATCTCGGTGCCTGCAAGGCCGCCGGTCTCCTGCCATTGCTCACCAGCCCGCTCATAGGCTTCGCGGTGCGCCGGATTGGCGTCGCGCCAGGCTTCGAACTCGGCGCGCAATTTCCCTCGATCCGGTCCCTGCATGCGCGAGAACCAGATTCCAGCCTGTTTGGTGACCGCCAGGCTGCGGCTATCCTTTGATCCGGAGCCGGGCATCAATCCTTGTCCGCATGCCGAATAAGCATCGTCATTGCCTTGGCGATCTGCTTCTCGATACCCGATACGGACATGCCGGTCCGCTCGGCGATTTCGTTATAGCTGAGTCCGTCCAGTCGATGCGCCATGAATATTTCCCGAGTCTTGGGCTTCATGCGGCGCATTACCGCTTCGATGCGCGCGAGACTATCGCGAGCTTCGAGTCGGGACACTTCATTTGAAACCGAAATGGTCTCTTCATCGAATGGAACATGCATGCGCTCGCCGCGGCCGGAGGCGCTCTTTGCACGGTCGCGCAGCAGGTTGCGAGCCACTTGCCGCAGGAAAGCGCGGGGTCGCGCGATCGGTTCGCTTCGCACCTGCTCGCTCTGCGCCAGCCGCAGGAAGGCCTCCTGCGCAACGTCGCCGGCCTCCTCTGGATTGGATCGATAGCGGGTGATGAACCGGACGAGCGAATGGCGTTCATTCCGATAGATCATCTCCAGCCCAAGCGGGGCTGCGTCCGCGTCGTCGGCATCGCTAAAGGCCGGAACGGTCGAAGGCGCTGGAGGCGACATCAGGCCGCTCCACGCCCGCTGGACAGACCGCCGCCCTTCCCAACCATGGCTTCCATCTCCCCGCCTTCCGAACGCGAGGCGGGCCGGCAGAAGCCGGGTGTTGAGAACAAGTTTGAGGACTTGCGCCGACGCCTTTAGCCGCGAACGGCCTGAACATGCGCGTCGGCCACCCGGCCGCTAGGGCACGGAAATGGATCCCAAACGAGGTTCTCACGCCTCGGCGCCGCACTTTAAGCGGCGCGCTCCAAGACTAGGATTGGAACGCTTCAAAAGGCAAGCCAAGCAGAAATCAAGGAATCGCAACCACTTCGGACGAATCTGCTCGGTCAGTCGGCCCTGACGGTCGCCCGCGCCGCAGGCGCCGGAAAAGAACGCACCCTTGCAGACGGACGGCCGTCGCGGCGGCGTGCGCGCGGGCCTGGGGGCCAGCCGCCGCCGTGACCTCCGGCCGGTCGCAAGCGTGCCACGCGGGTCAAAGAAGCGCGGACCCTGACGCCTTCGCAGAAGGCGCAGAGCACGCTCCGCTGATCCCCCGCGTTCCGATCCAATGCACGCCTGTGAACTAGGCGACGGTCGCATCCGTCTGGCCTTTGGCAAGGCAGGAAGTCACTCTCGCCAACCCGAAAACAGCATTCAGCAAATGCCGCTGGTCAGTAATGCTGGAGACCGGCCCGACGCCTTCGTACGTCTGCGTGTATTGCTCCTTGAGCCCCTCCCACGCTGCGATCACGATTTCGAGTATGGCCTCTCGAGGAAGGGGCGTGTCGGGCGGCGCGCTCGCCGCAAGACAATAGGATTCGGCGCCATGAATCGAGAAGCCGCGGACCGCCACCTTGAAGCCCAAGGCAAGGAACAGGTTGGCCAGCCATTGCTGGGGGACGGGGATTGCGAAGCGCTCAGGGGCGAGCAACGGATAGATCTCGGTCACGAGCACAATGCCATTCTCGACGCCGGAGACGGCGCTCCACGCGTCGATGAGCGCGTCGCACCATGCCTCGGGGTCGAGCACGTGCAACACATTGGTGAGCAGGACGAGCCCGGCACGGACACCGGCCAGATCGGCTCGCGTTCCCACGACCTGTACAGAAACCCCGTCGATCGGGGATCGGGCCAGTAAAGCCGCCCGGGTCACGGGGACCGGCTCGTAGAGGATCCATGAGACCGGTTCGCGACTGGTCGTCGCCGAACGCTTGGATAATTCGGCAAGGGTTCGTCCGAGACCGGCGCCCCAATCGAGCACGACCCCGCACACGGGAGCGAAGGACGCGATGAACGACGCAATCTCCTCGGTCTGCCTGTCCATATACACCCGACGATTGGACGGCGCCGGATCGCATCCGAACAGGGTCCGCACCGCTTCGTTCAGATGGAGGTCGACGGACTCACGGACGAGGGCGGCTGTCGCGAGAAGCGCAGCGTCGGTCACATCAAACAACCGGTAGGCGCTGGCGAGCTTGGCTCGATCCGTTTCGAGCCGGGTGATCCGGCGCGGCGCGGATGGCTGCTTTTGGTATTTCAGGGCCTGAGCTGCAAACATCGGCCGGGGCGATGGCAATGCTTCCACATAGAATACCGCATCGACCGCGCGCCCGAAGATCAGATGAGGATGGTGGCTCGACAGGATCGTCTGACGGCAGTTGCGCTTGAGGTACTCGATCGTGCGCGAGATCAGTTCGGGATGCATGAAATTTTCGACTTCGTCGAAGATGTAGACCTCGGGCTTGAGAGCGAGAGTCGTTGCCAGAACGGTGAAGTAGGATTTCTGCCCATCGCTCCAGTTGGCAAAGGGCGCCGTAACGCCGCTCCCCCATCCAATCAGCAGCTCGATGCCATCTTTTGCACGGCGGACACCGAGCCGGCAGTCGAACATGTCTTCGAACAGTTTTGCGAATTCGGGAAGGTCGCCGCCCAGCCAGTATAGGCGCTCTTCCTCTTCCGGCCCGATCGCCGCAACCACGGTTTGCCGGTAGGCAGGATCGATGCCCCAGCGGGCATGATCGAAGTCCTCGGGCAATCCCAGAGCCTGGATCAGCAGGCCGAAGATGACGATCTGAACCTGGAGGTCGTGATCATTGTCGGCAATCGCTTTACCGGCTCGCGTCCCGGCCAGCATTCCAAGCGAAGTCATCTGCACCTTGTGGTGGTGCGGACGGTGGCTGGTGACCTTGGCAGTCAGATTGGCCGTCCAGCCATGACCCTTGTTGAAGCCGGCGGCGCTTTTGCCGCCGAGCAGGTCCTTCAGCATGCGCAGGATGAATGACTTGCCGCTGCCGTTTGGTCCGCACAGCACCGTGACGGTTCCCAGGCCTCCCTCGGACGGCAATGGGAATTGCAACGGGTTTTCGCCGATGGTCGAGGCCGGCATTGCGAGCGAACGGATCATCGGCACCTCGAGCCTGCGCCAGTGTTGCCGCAGATAATCGATAGTAGCTCACTTGCACACGCGCTCATATGCGTCGGGAGGGTTCGACCGGATGGCGGAACTTGCGCCTGCTCAATTCCCAGCGTTCGCATTCTCACGACCGTCACTATGCCGCCTTACAACCGTCACGAGCGGATCGCCGAAGACGGTCATGGCGATGTCGTCGACCGGTCGTTGTCCGCGGGCGGCGCGCACGGCCTGGTTTGCCTCGAAACAGGCGTCGATGACTGGCGCACCCTCCGCCCACCGGTCGAGAAACGCGGGCAGCCACACCGGCGGAATCGACGTGTCGAGCGGCCAGGGCGGCGCTACGATCGCCCGGCATCCCCGATCGAGCAGTTGTTTTACCAGCCCGACCGTCGTGTTCGCGGCAGGATGCTTGTCGAGCCGTCCGCCCGAACAGACGAACAGGACGACCACGTTGATGTCCGAAATCTTACCCGAAAATGCCGAAGCAGCGAGCGCGAGATCGACATCGTCGGTGATGACCCGAAAATACTTCTTATCCTCGCCGACCCCGCCATGGGCGGCTATGATCGCCAGCCCGGAACCGGACATGTCCTTTGTCGGGGCCTCTCCTGTGGAGAGCGCGACGTCATGCTTGACCAAGCTGTCCTTCACGCGGTCGGCAAGGATGGCGAGCGCGGGTAAGCCCTCTTCTGGCTCTGCGTCGGGGATCCATGCCGTGATGCGATGATCTCCCGGCGGCGGAGTCTCTCGAGCGGCAGCCAACCATTCCAGAGACGGCGCGAGACACAGGCGATGCGTATAGCCCGCAAGCTGCCGTTCGACCTGAAAAAGGTTTGGCGGGAAGCCTTGTAGCTCGGCGCTTGCGACGATCACCGAGCGTGCGGGAAGCGAAGATAGGCCGAGTCTTTCGGTACTGACGTAAAAGTCCTGCGAGGTGTCACGCTTCAGATCCTGATAGGCGTAGGGGTATTTCGTACTCCATTCAGCAAGGGCTTGCGTTGAGAAGGTAGCGGCTGGCTCCACGGCGCAGCACGCTCCTTCGCCGCTGAAGACGACGCGGGTGAGGCCATTGTCCGCGCGGCCGAGCAGGACCACGGCCAGGTCGGAAACGGCGATCGCGCGTGCAGCTTCGCTGGGCGCGGCCGCATCGCGTAGAATTTGCCGGGCAGCACCCTTGTCGCCGGGAAGCCGCAGCGCATGGTCGGCAAGCACTTCGATGGCATAGGCAGCGTCCTCGGGCGCATCTTGCAGACCAGAATCGAGCAATCGGCTAGCGCCAACGGCAAGGTGCTTTACATCGAAGCCAATATCCCCGGCATTTCGCGCGACATCCATTCTGCTGGCAAGGCCGACAAGCGCCTCGACCGAGGGCACACGCTCGGCAGATATGTCGATCAGGCCTTTGGCAGCCTCGCCAAGTCGCTCCATGCCTGCGGCAATGCTCGCTTCGGCGGATGCGGGAATATCCACGCCTGCATCGCGCGCTATTCGCACGAGAGAGGCGAGCATCAATGTCGGCGGCGCGGCGTCGTCATTGGCATCTACGACCTGAACGACATTTTGGGCGGCGCGTTCGATAAGTTCGATGAGGATGCCGACATCAAGACTCGTCCGATCCAACTCGGCTAGCCGCATCTGCAGTTCGATCGAGTCGAGCCAGTAGCTCCGACTGGCTTCGATCCCGGCATGACGAAGGGCCTCCCGCGCCTTTTTCAGAATCGGCCCGGTAAGTGCAAAGAGCCCCAAGTCTCGAAACAGCCGCAGGGCCAGGTGGTTTTCGTACCACATCTGGTCCCAGTCCGCGGCCTCGTCGCATGCCAGCGCGCAGGCCAACCCGATCAGGCCTTCGAGAGTATTGCCGGTTCTCGCATAGATGTCACCGAAACTGTACCAGGCCACGCGTCTTCGGTGGGGATCGGCCCCGGCGACGTTGAGCGCCTGTTCAGCCAGATCACGAGCACGCTGGGTCAAACCCGCAAGCGAGAAGCGTCCGGCTACAGCGCGAAGTACGAGCAAGTCGGCGTCGGGCTCGTCGCCGAGCGGAGCGACCGCGGTCGCGACAAGCAAGCAATTCTCGATCAGTTGCTCGTCCGCTCGGTCGCTCATCTGTTCGCCGGCATGCTCTATGAGCCGCAAGAGCCCGGCGACAAGCTGCTCCGCCGGTGCTGGCAGTTCGTTCTTGGGCAGGCGCATCCGTCCCAGGATGATCGCAGGCTCGCGTGAAAAACGCTCGAGCGCGCTTTCGATAAACGGGACCAGCAGTTCAAGATCGCAGGCGCGTGCGCGATCCTCCACCGGCACACTGGGCCGAAGCAATAGGGGGCGCTGGCCGAAATCCAGGGCCACCTTCGCGATCACTGCGGCCCCCGTAACGCCGCCCAGAATCTCCGGTGACAGCAACCGGACCAGACGGAGTCGGGTCCACCCATCGGTCGGGTGCGAGGCGAGCCAGCGTATTGTCGCTCCGGTCACCGCAGCAGACATGTCGTTGTCGCAGCCCGGATCTCGCGTCAGGATGCCACGCTCGACCATTTCGAGCGCCGCCCAGAGCGTTGTCTCGTCTAACTCGCCGTCAATGGCGGGACCGGCAAGGAGCATATCGAGCGCATCAGCTCGGAGCCCCGAGGCTTCCATCGCGCCGGCGAGCGCACGCAGATTTTGCTCACGCCGGTCCGGCCATCGCTCATGCGCCTCGATTAGCAAGGTCTCGGGGTCTACAAGAGGGACGCCAAGCTTTTCCGCAAGCCAGCGCTGATAATCGGCTTCCTCCTCGAAATGGGCGTCGCCGGTTGCCGAGAGGGCGGCAGCTGCATCATCTCTACGGTTATTCGCGAGGTGGCGGTGGGCCTCCCGCTCCGCAAGAAGCCTCGATCGCGGGAAACGGGCATTGAGCGCGGCCTCAAGCACCGCGGCGCTCTCGGCGTCCTCGAGATTGTCGGCGACACGCAGTGCCTGCTGGAGCACCTCCACATGGGTTAGCGTGCCGAGAGCGCCGCGCAGCAGTTCGATCGCGAGCGCTTCATTTCCGACGGTCCGGGCAAGTTCGGCAAAAGCGAGTCTGATGCCGGCGGGCGCCGCGCGGATTAACCCGTCCTCCCGCTCCAACAGCGCCAGCGCTTCCTGCGGATTTCCGGCAAAGCGGAAGGCCGACATGCGTTCAAACAATTTTCGGTCGTCGGAGAGATCTTCCGTCGCATCGATCTCCGCGAGCGCCTCGCCAAGCGCTCCGGTTTCGGCAAGCTCGCGCCATCGCTTCGTCAAGGCAAACATCTGGAGCGGGGTGAGCTGCCCCAACGGCGCGCTGGCGACCCCGCAGTGATCGACCCCCAGCAATGCCTCCTGGTTTGATTCACGCTCAGGCCAGAACTCACCCGCGTCGAGCGCGACGTAACTGCCGGTTTCGCGTGCGATCGGCACCAGCACATTCGCCAGCGAGACGAGTTGCGGCACCCAGACATCCTCGGGCGCCTCGACGAGCTCGGGTAACGGCAAGGGCGAGCGATACGCGGCGGCAAGAGGAATGATGAACGTGATTCCTTCCGCGCCTCTGCTGAGCAGCAGGTCGCGGAGGCTGTCGGCATCCTGCAGAGCGGCGTTGACGAATTCGATCCTGGGCGAAAGAGCCGCTGGCTCATCCGCGAGGGTTTCCGGGCGCAGCACCAATGACCCGCGACGATAACCGTCCCCCACCCGTTCCTGCTCGGCCTCTCCACTGCCCGGCGGCAGCACCACGATGGTCCGCCTTACCAGCGGGCCGTCCTCGGTCCCGATCGCTACGTGATAGGCGGCGTGCTCACCGGCTCGCTCGATCGAGCCATTGCCAATGACAAAGAAGTCGCCGCCGGGGCTGACCCCGTGCTGCATATAAAAGCTGAAGATGCCGCGCGGCCCCACAACATCTCCACCGGCCTCTCCGGTTTCGCCAGCCAGATCCTGCGCCACGGCCTAGCGCACGAGTCCAAGATAGCGCGCGAATATCGGATCGCGCACCTTATCGGCAGGCAAGTCGGGATAGGCCTTTCGAATGCGGGTCAGCTCGATCGCGTGGCCGCGGAAGATCGTATCTGCGCGATCGAACGCTATCGCGTCGCCGGTCTTGTGAAACGGCGTGGATGCGCATTCGATGGTGTCGTAGCTCCCATCGACCCGGACGGCCGTTATAAGGGCAACGTGTCCGGGGGTGCCTTCGACACCAGGCGCGATCTGATAATTCGGATAGAGGACAATATCTCCTATTTCCGGGGCTTCGATGCGGGTGAAGAGCGCCTTGTCCGCCGTGGCGTCCTTGTAAATCTGATCGGTCCCGAGCTTGGTGCCGACCCCGATCTGCCTGGGCTTTCTTGGGAGACCGAAGCACCAACCGACGAAGCCGCTGCAGTCCGCATTATGACCCCGTGGCCAAGCCGCCAGCCGTTCCGACGGAGGCTCGGCGTAAAGGGCATATTTCGTGCCGCGCCGCTTGGCGGACTCAGCTCGCGCGAGCACTGTTTCAAGCGCGATCTTCGGCGCGCGCTGTGCGGCGGTTGCAGATCGTGAGCTTCCAGTGGCCATTAATGCCGAAGTTGCTGCGATCCCGCCAAGCACCGAACGACGATTTACCTGCGCCATCTCGCACCTCCCCATGTTTCCCTCGCATCATATCGCATCAGCGGCGTGATGATACCGGTAACGTGCGACCAATTCGGAAGTAATACCCAGCCTGATTTCCCAAGATTACCACCCCATTTCTTGGAATGGCTTCAAAGCGTTGCGCGCAGGATGGTGCGCCAGCGCGATCGCCAGCCGGACATCGGTGCAACGGCACGCGCAGGAGCGGGCATGATCGAGGTTCATTTGCTGCGCTACGCGCTCGCCGCCGCCGAAAGCGGCAGCTTCAGCCAAGCAGCTGACAGGTTCGGCATCAAGCAATCAACGCTCAGCAAGCGCATCCATTATCTGGAGGACCGGCTCGGCTTTGCGCTCTTTCGCCGCTCAAGCCGGGGCGTAGTGCCGACCGACCCCGGCATCGGTATCCTGCGCAAGGCGCGCCAGATCGTCGAGGACATCGACGCGCTCGACCAGGATTGCTCCGCAATCGCGCGGGGCACCGCCGGCGTGTTGCGGTTCGGCTTCCACGGATCGCTCGGAAGCGGCGACCTCTCCGCCGTTGTCCGGGATTTCAGGGCAGCCTGGCCGGATGTGGAGTTGGCTGCGCGCGAGCGCAGCCGAACGCGGTTGCTGCGCGCGCTGGAACGCGACCAGCTCGACTTCGCGCTGGTGAGCGGTCAGGCGCAGCGCCCCGGCATCGTCTCGCTGTCCTTCTGGAGCGAGCCGGTGGTGATCGGTCTGGCCCGTAGCGACCCGCTATGCGCCCGCGATCCGCTTTACTGGACCGATTTGCGCGGCATGACCTTCGTGATCAGCAAGGTCGATCCCGGCCCCTTTCTCAACGATCTTGTCGCCTCCCGGCTGTCGGGGCCTGGCTTCGGTCCGAGCGTTCGGGTCCAGGACGTGCGCCGCGAGAATCTGTTCACGTTCGCGGGTAACGGGTCGGTCGTCGTCACGACCGGGGTGGCGCGAGAAGATGAGGCGCTGGTGCTGCGTCCGGTGCATGACGCGTTCGGTGCCACCCATCTCGAACAGGCGATCCACTGGCGCAGGGATAATGACAGCGCCGCCCTGCGCCGCTTCCTGGAGATGCTTGCGCACCGCTACGGACGTCCGCTGCCGTCCTGATTCCCCTTGAAGATATTCGAAGGGCCGCCGCGCGAGGGGGGAGCGCGGCGACCCTTCCCGCTGACCGGCTGTCCCAGGGGGGGCGGGACAGCCGGCGCGGATCAGCGAAGGCTGGTGACGGTGTTGATCGCCTGGTTGCCGATCGCGACCGCACTCACCTGATTGCCGGTGAGCGCGAAGCTGCTCCCGGTCATCGCGCTAAGCGGCATGGTCAGCCGATTGCCGGTCGCGAACGCGGTCACCGGACCGTAATTGGTCTGGCTGCTGACAACCGCCACACTGGGCGGCGACCCGACGGACGACTGCGTCGCGGCGTTGGTCGCGGTGTTGCCATAGGCGGCGGCGGAAACGCTGTTGCCGCCGATCACCAGGGAGGACCGGCTGATGCCTGCGAGCGGTCCGTTGAACGCCGCGCCGATCAGGCTGTCCGAGGCCATGGCGGTTACGCTGCCATGGTTGGTCTGGGCGTTGAGCAGCGGGGCGCCGGCCTCCGCCCAGAGATTATAGCGGTCTGCCCCGGCCGACGCCGCAGCCATTGCCACGCCGCCGCGCACGACCAGTTGGTTGTCGGCGGCATTGCCGCGGGCGAGCGCGCTGGTGGCATTGTCGGCGATCGACACCGAGGACCCGTCGATCATCGGCGTCCCGGGGAAAGGCGAGACGCGATAGCCGGCGTCAAGCGACGCGCTCGCAGTGACATTGGCGGTGCTGAACTGCTGGTTGCCGAGCGCCGACGCCGCGCCGCCGCCCACGGCAGCGAATTCGACGACATTCGTCGCCCGGTTGGCCGCCGCCTCGGCGGTGGTCACATTGTCCTCGACCACGAAGCGCGAGCCGGCCAACCCGATGCCGCTGTCGGCATTCTCGATCGACGTGATGGCGTCGGCGGAAATGCCGCCGCCGGCAAATTGCAGATTGCCAAAAACATGGTCGCCCGAGACCGCGACACTGCTGCCGATCGCGAGCTGTGCGTTGCGGCCGGTAAGCGCGCCGCCATAGACAGCATCGAGCGAAAGCCGGTTGTCGGCCTCGTTGATGCCGGCATAGGCCTGGTTGGTATTGGCTTTCACCGACACGCTCGAGCCGTCCAGCGATCCCGGCGTGACCAGCGCCTGATAGGCATGCGCCTTCCCGATCACCTGGCCATATTGCGCCGAGGACAAGGCCGAGCCGGGCGCCGGCACGTCCGCCGCGCCGAGGCTGACCGCATCGACCGACAGCCGGTTGGCGACGGTGTTGCCGATGATTGTCGCGGCGACCTGATTGTCTTCGACGCCATAGTCCGAGCCATAGGCGCGGGAGTCTCCAAGCATCCCGAAACGGCCGGCGACAATGCTGTCGAGGCCGACCGCATCTTCCAGCGCGCCCGACAAGCCGAGCGTCTGGCTGCTGGCCAGCGCATAGTCCGCCGCGGCGCCATAGCCCTCGGGAAGCGGTCCCGAGACTGCTTCGTCGTGACCGCTGCCGTTGGCGAGGCCGGTGCCCGTCACGTGCATGCTGTTCGACGCCGAATTGCCGATCGCGGTCCCGGTCAGCGCATTATCCCGGACCGACAGCTCAGAGCCGAGCACCGTCGCCGGAAGCGCCAGGACCGTACCGAGCGGTGCGAGGCCATTGCCCGCTTCCACCCGGATCCCGCCACTGCCGCTCTGGATATTGTTGAGGTCTGCGCTGGTTCGTAGCACGGGTGCGGCGAGTGTGAGCCCGCTGGTCGCGCCATTGCCCGTCGCCGCGACGCTGACCGCATTGCCGTCGGCGGCCAGTGCCGAGCGCAGGACAGGACCCGCCGCGCCGAGCTTGAGCGCGCTGGTCGAGACCGCGGCGATACGGGCCTCGCCGAAGTCCTGGACATTCTGGACACTGAAGGCGGCGGTCACGCTCGAGCTGTTGTCGTATCCGCTCGATGCGGTACCGACAGGTCCTGATCCCGGAAGGCCGACGGTGTCGATGTCGGTCGCCTCGACGCTGAGCAGGTTGCGCTCCGCGAGATTCGCGATCGCGACGGCGCGTGCGGTATTGTCCGACAGCGAAGCCTGCGCCTCCGACATGGTCCCCAGGATGTTGGTCCGCATGCCGCCGACGGTATCGGCCCTGATGTCGATATCTCCGGAGCGCTGCACGCTGGTGATGTTGGCGACCGCGCCGCCTCCCGAGACCGTGCCGATCCGCAGCGACATCGCATTGTCCGACTGGCTGCCGTAGCTGCCGGCGACGAGGGCATCGCCGTCATGCTGCGCGCTGGACCGCGAGAGTTGGCCAAACACCACCAGGTGGAACGGGTCCGACTCGTCGTCATCGCCGGCTCGAACCGTGACGGACCCGTCCTGCTGCTGATGGCTGAGCGTCGCGAAAGTCGCCGAGACGGCGGGGTTCCCATCGGACGGAACCAGCGACGCCGGTGCGCCACCATCCGCGCCCCGTGCATTGGTGCCGGTTACGGAGAAGTCGCTTGAGAACGCGTTGCCATAGCCGAGTGCGCGGACGAGATTGTCCGTCATCGCGATATCGCTGTCGAAGGTCGCCCCCACGCCGATGCGCATCGCGGCCATGTTCGTGGCAGTGACGGCCGATCGCCGGTCGTTCGACTGGAAGCCGAGGATGCCGCCCGCAGCCGGTTCCTGCAGCCCCGCCAGGGACAGCGCCGCGGCCGCGTCGTTGCCGAGCGCCTGGGCATCCAGACGGTTGTCGGCAACAGTGATGCGGTTGGCATGGCTGGTATCGGCGCTGATCGCGAGGACACCGTCGGTGCTCAGCGCGGTCGTGGTGGCGGCCATGCCGCGCTGGGTCGTGACAAGCAACGCGGCACCGTCGGCGACGATGCCGCCATTGCCCGACGTGAGTTCGGTGGTCCGGCGCCAGCCAGCTTCGGACACTTCGGTGGCGAGCTTGCTGTCCGAACGGTTGGCGCGCACCGAGGTGGTAACTGCGTTGGCGCGCAGCGCGATATCGGAGCTCTCGGCCGGGGGCGCGGCGGTTACGATTTCGAAGCCGCTGGTATCGGCAAGCGCGCGGCTATGGTCGGCACGCTGATGGCTGGCGGCGACGCGCGTGCCGTTGACCTGATCGGTGGACTGCGCGGCGGCAGGCGAGACGGCAAGCATGGCGGCGAGCGCTGCGGTGGCGCCGCCGATCATCAGCGCGGTGCGGGAATGAGCGATACGGGACATGGGGGTTACTCCAGTTGAGGATGAAGGCAGGCAGTGAGTGAAGACTGAGCTGTCGGGTCGGCGCCTCCCTGAGACGTGAGGGATCGAGCCGCTCAGCCGCCGATGCGGAGGCGAGCGAGGTTCTGGGCGCCGGCTTCGCCGCGATGCAGGGTCGTGTCGGACGGGGCCGGCCGCCAGCGCAGCGCGATCCCGGCCTTGCCGACGCCCCGGGCGGCCAGGGCCGCGACCACCGCCGCGATCCGCTGGTCGGTGAGCGCGTCGCGCTTTGCCGGTTCGAGCACTTCCACGTCGCGCGCCGCGATCCGCACCTCGACCGGCGCCGCGCGCGCCGCGCCGGCGACGCGGTCGAGCAAGGCCAGCGCCGAACCGCCGAGATCGGAGGACCCCGGCTCGAACATCAGCGCCACCCCGTCGCCGGTTCCCGAGCCCGGCTGCGCCGCGGTGTTGAGCGCCTGCGCGGTCACGACCGCGCCCTTCGAGACGGGGTCAGCGCGTTCGGCAAAGCCAATGGGCGGAAGCGAGATCGCAGGGTTCCAAGACTGCATCGCAATGCAGCCCTGAGCATCGACGCCAGCGACGGCGCCCACCAGCCGCATCGTGGCTTCCTCGAGCGTGGTCCGGATGCCCAGTTGCAGCGGCTCCTGCCCCTTTGCGCCGAGGTTCACGTCGAACAGCTCGGACCCGAAGAAGCGGAAGGTGTTGAAGCCGACCTCATAGCCGGTGAATTGCTTGGTGAGGCTTACCGTGCGGGCGACCAGCAGCGAGCGGGTATCAACGATCCTGAGATCGATCGCGACCGACTGGGTATAGGTGCGGACCTTGGGCCCGACCTGCCCGACCCGCACTTCTGCGCCGCCCGAGCGGATATTGTAGTTGAGCTCGGTGATGCCGCCGACGATGTAATAGTCCGAGGCAGCGATGCTCCCGCCATAATAAGGCAGCCACGGAACGTTCGACGCGCCAGTAGCGCCGCTCACGCTATGGGCATTGCCGTCGCCGAGCTGACGGCGCTCGGTGTAACCAAGCTCACGCTCGCCGATGGTCGGGTCGAAGCGTTCGGCGAGCGTGACCGGCCCCGCCAGCTTGCCGAGCGCCGATGCGACCATCAGCGCGCCGCCCTGGGTGATGGCGGTGCCTTCGCTGACCGAATATTTGCCGGTGAAGTCGCGGACGTCGCCGACCGCAATCACCAGTCGGTCCCGCTGCGCTGCCGAGAGCTGCGCGCTGAAGCACGCAAGCGCGGGGTCCATGGGCGTGCGGTTGTCGCGGGCAGCGGCGCCGATCAGCACCGGCTCCTCGCCCGGCGCCAGGCGCTGCTGCTTCAGAGTCACGCATCCTGCTAAGGCAGGCAGCAGCAGAGCGGACAGGAGCAAGCACGTACGGCTCGATAAAGGCGGCGCCATCAGTTGAGCGCTCCGAAGCCGCAGGCGGTGCTACCCTGGACGCTGGCACGCTGGTCGCCGCCATTGGTCTGCGAGGAGTTGAGCGCCTGCCAGGCCGGGCCGTCGGCACTGGCGCCGGTGGAGCCGATCGCAGTCGATGCGACGGGACCGCTATTGTACTGATCGAGCGCGAGATTCGCCCGGCTCTCACCCGAGGCTGAGCCCGCATTTCCGGTCGCCGCCGAATTGGCGCCTGTCACGCTGGGCGAATTGGCGATGGCGCTTTGCGCGCCGCTATTGCCGACCGCGCTTGCCGCGACCGAGCAATTATACTGGCGCGCGATGGTCGTGTTGTAGACCGGCGGCGCATAAATACCGGCGCGGGCCCGTGCGATCAGGTCGGCCATCGCGGCGCGGGCAGCGAGGTCTTGCGGGGTCTCGAACTGCCAGGCGCGATTCTCGCCAACCTCCTGCGCGAAGGCCGGACCGGCCGCAAGCGATGCGAGAACTGCCGCCGCCGCACTCAGGCGCAGCCCGCTGAACCCCGAAAATTCGAACCCCTTGATCATGACGATGCTCCTTTCGCCGGCGCGGAAGCGCGGCGTCGGGAGCAAGGAAGAGAAGCGCAAAGGGCTGGGCCGCAACAGCAATCGGCGGCCGTCGCAGCGTGGCGTAGAAGTAGAAAGCTATGGCGGTGGCGAGGGTCCGGGCAGTGCGCGCCTGGAATCCAAACGCCGCTTCGATTTGGCGGGACAGCAACCGCGAGTCGCGTCGGCTGGAACCGTCAGCGCCTGCGAAGCTTGCGAGACTTCGGACCGGGCGTCATCCTCGCCTTGTGAAGCATCATTATGTTCCGCAATTCCTGCTGCGGCGCTGGGCGAACGCTCAGGGCAAGGTGCAGAATCTCAGCGTCCGCCACGGCCGCCTGGTGTGCAGTGCCCGGATGCCCGAATATACCGGCTACGAAAATGGCCTCTACGCAATCGTCGCGAGCTCGCTTGGACTATCGCCCGATCATCTCGAGCGCAGCTTCTTCAGTCCGATCGACAATGATGCGGCCAAGGTGCTCGAAAAGTTCGAGCAACACGCCGAGATCACCGCCGATGAGCATCGCGCCTGGACCTTGTTTCTCAGCTCGCTGCGCATCCGTCAGCCCGACGTGCTGGCCCATCTGCGCAAGCAAGGCATAGCGCTCCTGAAGGCGACGCTGGCGGAGCGCGACAAGGATACGCTGCCGGAAGGCTGGCCCTCGACCGAGGAGTGGTTCGCGCAGAATTTCCCCGGCGCGCTGGACGCGGCGCCGCTGCTGCACTGGCTGCCGGACATGATCCGGCAGGACGGGGTGATGGATGCGTTCGCCGGTCTCAGATGGTGGTTCCGCGAGTTCGATTCGGCCGGCCCCAGCCTTCTGCTTTCGGATCTGCCGATCCATTGGGAAGGCGGCTTCCACCATCCCGGCTTCATGATCCAGCTGCCGGTCGGACCTCACCGCGTCTTCTTCGGCGCCCGCTCGGCCGAAACCGAGCAGTTTCTCGACCAGCTGCCGCCAGCCGATCTGATTGAGCGGATAAACCGGACCTCGATCGCCGCATCGGCACAGCGGCTCTGGGCCTTGGACAAGGAAGAAGCGTTGGCCCTGATCGGGGCGAACCTCGATATCCTGGGAGCCAATGTCACGCCGTTCGGATCGATCATGCCAACCGGCTGACCAGCGTCAGGTCACGTCGATTAACACAACACGCACTCCGGAATCGTCAACGATCCCCGCTGCGCGGTGTTATGCCGACCTGAACCTCGACGGTTGGCAGCTCCAAGAGCCGGCGCGGCAGGCAGCCAGGCCTGCCCTCGGCCTTTTCCACCAGCGCGTCGTAGGGGTCACCTACCCGGAGCGCGAGCGCGTCGTAGGTCAGCCAGTCGGCAAGCGAACGGGATGCGGTGGCAACGACTTCCTTCCGCAACCTCGTCCCGGATCCCCTATGCTCAGATAGGTCGGCAACAAGCTGCGTCGGGATCACGGGAACGCCGCGGCCGAACAAAGGCGGTGCGAGGAAGAAATAGACGCTCGAATCGGTCTGTGCCTGAAGCGCGAGCCGCTGCTCCCGGTGGAGCGCAAAAGAGGTCTGCCAGGTCGGCTGCACCTTCGCCCTTCTGTTTCGATAAAGTCGCTTGGCCTGGATGAGCGTGACGCGCCTTCCCAGCGAGATGCCGTCGAGCATCGGATCAACGATCAGGCAAAGGTCGGCCGAAAAGCTCTTGGCTCCCTTGATGCCCTTGCGGCCTTCCTCGGGCCGATCGACGTTGCGGTATCGCATGCTCACGGAAGCCCGATGCGGCGCCGCCGAAGCGCGAGCGAGCGCTTCGAGTGTATCGTCGAGCGCGGAGAACCGGGTCGAGAGGTCGCGAAACAGCGTCGCAAGAAGGCGGTCTTCGCCCTCGTCGCCATGCGCATCATATTCGCTGGCGACATGGGCCTCTACTCGAGAGATCGTGTGCTCGATAAGTCGTTCGATATTGCGGTCGCCTAGCCAGGTGCGGGGAAACTCGCCCGTATCCGGCGTCCCGCTTTCCAACGTGACCAAGCTCCCGACCAAGCTATTGGTGCTGGGAAGGACGGTAGCCATCGGCAGGTCGCTGAACTTGGCCGCGCGGACTGCGCGCGCGGCGTATCGGACGAGATCGACCGGATGGCTTTCGAGCTCGATCAAAAATTCACGGTCATCGGCATGGACAAGCGCCACCGCTGCAAATTGCGCCAGATCGGCAGCCTGACCGCTCGGCCACCACAGCAACGCCTCGATCGCCGCTTGTCGAAGGTCGGCATCGTCTCCGATCAGCTCCTGCAGGCTATCGACATAGGCGGCACGGGTTTCCGCCGGCCGGGACAGGAGATCCGTTTCGCCATAGCCTGGGCGATGCTGGACCAATTCGAGCAGCATGACGGCCAACGCGCGGACCTTGGTCTGTCCTTCGATGGCGCGCGCCATTTCATCGCGGGCTGAAACGAGCAGTCGAGAATCCGATTGCAGTTTCGGGATTTCGAAAGCTGCATAGGGTTCGGCATATTCCGGCCGGACTCTAAGGATCGCCATGAGGACGGTCCAGGGAGTCCAGCCAACACCGCGACCGATGGCGGCGAACAGACACGTCGCAACGTTGCGTTCGTCACGCCCTCCGATCGCCGCGATCAGGGTGCGCGCCTGAGCCTTGGTCTTTACCGCCAGTTGGGAGAGCAGGTCCTCAAGCCACAAATTCTGTCGGTTCGTGCCCTTCAGCTCGTCCGCAAGTCTGGCAATAAAGAGCGGTTCGTCGGCCAGGCGCGGAAAATGCTCGAAGAGCGAATATCCCAAATGCCGTTGCGCGGCATATGCGGCGAGCGCCGCTTCGAAGTATGACCAGCGCCGTTCGACATGCTTTACGATTCCTGCCCGCAGCGCTTCATCGCGGCCTGTCGAACGATGGTCCTTGCTCGCCTCGAGCAGCTTGAGGACAACATTCAGGTCGACATGCGCGTCAGCGGTTTCCTGGGCGAGGGCCGCGACCGCCTGCTCCAGTTCGTTGAATGACGGCACCCTACCACTGCTCCCTAGATTGAGGATGCGGCGTACACGATATCGGGGCCGACGGTCAGGGAGCAGCGTGTCGATAACCGCGACCAGCATATCCTCAGCGGTCGGCGGCTCGTCGCTTGTCGCATCTTCGTCCGCCAACACTCGTCTCTCCCTGCTCGATCACACATTTTGCGGATCTTGGCAGGCGGATACTAGGCCGAACGAAGATGATTGCGACTCCTCAGCTTCCGAGGTCTGGCGATTACCGCCCGATCGTCATCGCCTGATCTTCGTGAACTCGCGATCGGTCGCCATGAACTGAGCGAGCATCGGCACGACGAGCTTTGCGGGGCCCTGCGAGGCCTGTCCGGTCTCCGCGGCGTGCGCCTCTGCATAGGCGGTCAGATCGCGATAGACATCGGCGGGCATGTCGATCGTGACCTTCACCGGCTTGTCGTCTGCGATGGGGCCGAGCTTGAGCGTCATTTCGAGCCCCCATCGCCCGAACCAAAAACGATATCGCGCGTCACGATCACGCGCAGCTGAAAGCCCGGCCGGATCGTCAGCGTCGGTTGCACGCCCATCTGGCGCCGGACGAGATCCTGGCCCGTTCGCCCGATCGATTGCGCGCTTCCCTGCCGCAAGGCCCGGACGAGGTCGTCGTCATCGCTGTTACCGACTTCGGTTCCGACGCTGAGCAGGGTGGAGATCAGCGCGGCGCGAAGCATCCCGCCCCAGTGCTGGTTTACGCGGTCCTCGAGACCCGAATAGCCGGCGACGTCCGCGCCCGGCAATCGGTCGAGCTGGATCGAGCGGCCGTCGGGCAGGATGAGGCGGTCCCAGGCGAGGAGCACGCGATTCTGGCCGAACGAGACCTGCGAGTCATATTCGCCGATCAATCTGCTGCCCTGCGGGATCAGCAAATACCTGCCGCTCACGCTGTCGTAGACATTCTGGGTCACTTGCGCGGTGATCGTGCCGGGCAGGTCGGAGCGGATGCCCGTAATCAGCGCCGCGGGAATGACGCTCCCCGCCAGGACGGTGTGAGGCGAGGCTGGCGCGACGCGGTAGCTGCTCTGTGTGGGACCATTGCCGAACCCCCGCAGGAAATCGCGCTTCCCCGACGGGTCCGTCCCGGCGTTCGTCGAGCCCGGTGCAGCTGGGACCGCGGCAGCGCCGGCAGGCGCGGGCGCAGACAACGACGGGGCTCCCGCCACAGGCATGGATGCAGCGGTGCTTTCCCCGCCCGCAAAGACCTTGCTGGTGCGCGCAGCGTCACGCTCCTGCCGCACCCGATCGCGCGCGGCCTGGGCAGCGTCAGCGCCTGCGGCCGGCCCCGGCGCCGGCGCACCCATCGGCGGCGGCGAGACGTCGACCCCGCGTTGTTGGGCGGAAAGGATCGGGCGGCCGAGATCGCCTGGGAGCGGCGGGCCGAGCTTGGGCACTTGTGAATAGTCCTTCGGCGCACCGGCGAGGTTGTCCGAGGTCGCACGGTTGTCGGTCGCATAAAGTTCGGTCTGACCCTTGGGCGCCGAGGGCTGGAGCGCGTAGATCAACGCACCGCCAATCCCGGCAGTCGCGACCAGGCCGACCGTCGCCAGCGCTTTGCGCGACAGTCGCATCACGCGCGGCGGGTCGCCGCGCAGGCGCAGGTCTGCCGCGCCGATCGAAGGTTCGGCGGACGCGGTCATTTCGACTTCTCCCGGCGCGCGGGATCGAGGCGAAGGATGCGGACGCGTTGCTCGGCCTTGCCGCCGCCTAGGCGCATCTCGGCGCCCGCGAACAGGCGATCGACAACCAGATAGCGGCCGCGCACCCGGTAATTGACAAGCTCGCCCTCGCCCTTGGCGCCGGCAATGAACAAGGGCGGAAGGTCGCTCTGGCCAACGCTCCGCGGCAGCTCGATGAACACCTGGCGGCCATCGTCGAACGCGCGCAGCGGACGCCATGCCGGCCGGTCGCCTTCTATGCGGTAGCGGAAGTCGAGCGCATCGATATCGATGTTGGGCACGACCGGCGGCGCGTCCGCCGCCTCGCGATTGCGCGCCGCGAGCGCGATCAACGCATCCTGCGGATAGGTCCAGGACACCGACGCCATATAGGTCTCGGGTGTCGAGTGAAGTTCGACGTGGTAGGTGCGGCGGTCGGTGTTGATGACCAGGTTGGTCACCAGACCGCTCCTCGTCGGCTTTACGAGAATGTGGACGCGCTGCGCGACCCCGACGCCGCTCACGGTATCGCCGATGATCCAGCGGACCGTATCACCCGCGGCGACCGGACCGGGGCCAACCAGCTGCTCGCCCTCCTGGAGAGCGATGTCGGTGACTTGCCCGGGCGCGGTGTACAGCTGATAGAGGGCGCCTTCGGCCCAGGGATAGAGCTGGATCGCATTGAGGAAGCCTTCGCGTACCGGCTGCATGCGCGCGGCGGCATTCGCCGTGCCGATCCGCGCTCTCGGATCAGCAGGCTCGCGCGCGGCCGGGGACGATACCGGCTTCAACTGCCCAGGCAGCGGCAAGGGCTCCGGGATACGAACGATCTCGACCGATCTGGGCGGGTCGGGTTCGGGCACCGCAGCCGGCGCGGCGTCGAACGCCAGCGGCGGGGTCTGCGCGTGTGAAGCGGTGCAGGCGGCGAGCGGCAGGGCCGCTAGGACCAGTGCCAAACGGATGGGGGTCATTGCGAGAGCTCCTTTGACCAGTTGAGGGCATTGACGAAGACGCCGAGCGGATTCTTGCGCAGGGCATCTGGCGTGCGGGGGGTCTGGATCACTACGGTCGCGATCGCCGACCAGCGTTCGGTGGCGGCGAGGCTGCCGTCCTGATAGCGGCGCTCAGTCCAGGAGATCCGGAAGCTGTTGTCCGAGGCGCGGATCACGCTCGATACGTCGACCGCCACCTGAGACTTGCCGACCTGCGCGAACGGGTCGTTGTTGCGGGCATAGTCGTTGAGCGCGAGCGCACCCTTGGCGGTGGTGAAATCATAGGCTCTCAGCCAGCTCTGGCGCAGCACCACGGGGTCGGCGGGGATGCCGCGGACATTCTCGATGAACCGCGCCAGATGATAGGCGATCTGCGGGTCGCTCGGCCGATAGTCGGCATCGGCGGGAGCGACGGCCTGCGCCTCGCCCAGCTTGTCGACCTGGACGATCCACGGCGTGATCGTGCCACGCATCGCCATCCCGATCAGACCGGCAATGGACAGCGCCAGGAGTGCCAGCGACGCGAAGCAGGCGAGCCGCCAGCTGCGGGCCTGGACCCGGCCCGAGCCGATCCGGTCATCCCATTCCTGCCCAGCGCGCTGGTACGGCGTTACGGGTTCCGGCGTTGCGCCGTAGCGCACGGTCGATCGTCGAAACATGATGATTTACTCCTTGTCGGTGACGCTGACGGAGGCCCCGGGGCCGCGGCTGTCGCCGCCTCGCAGCGTGTGGGTTGCAACGTTGGCGCCGTGGACGATCGCCTGGTGGCGACGCATCGATTTGGCCCAGGCGGGAGGCTCGCTGCGCGGCGTGTCCGCTGCGGGTGGCGGCGTGGATGGGGTTTCCTCGGCCTGCCCCGTGGCAGCAGCCGTGGGCGTCGCTTCGCTCTGGGGCATCGGAACTCCGCCGCTGTCGCGCTCGACCGGGCCGGCGCCGGTCTGAGGTTTGGGGGCGCCACCCGAATCGCGTTCGGCCGGTGCCGGTGCGGGCGATGGTGCCGCGGCGCTGCCCGAAACCGGGGCACCGCTGCCGCCGCCCGATCCGCCAGTGCCGCCGCCGGAAGCGCGGCGAAGCGGCGACATGGCGCTGTTGGCGGCTGTGCGGCCGACATTGCCGAGCCCGGATGCGACACCGGCGATGCCCGACTTGCCTTCGGCACCCGCGCGATAGGCGCTGGCTGCCGTGCTGACCGTGCGGCCCGCACCCGCCAGCGCGCCGCCTGCGGCGCCCAGCGCTGCGCCACCGGCGGCGGCGCCTGCCGCGACCACGCCGCCTGCGGCAAGTGCGGTGCCGGCTGCTGCGCCTGCGCCCAGCTGGGGACCGCCCGAGACGATGCCGCTGGCAATGCCGGGTCCGAAAATGCCCAGGCCCAGCAGGCAGAGCGCGCCGAGCACGATCGCCATCGCGTCCTCAATCGTCGGCTGGGCGTTGCCGATGGCGTTGGTGAATTCGGAAAAGAGCGTCGAGCCGATGCCGATGATGACCGCAAGGACCAGGACCTTGATGCCCGACGACACCACGTTGCCGAGCACCCGCTCGGCCATGAAGGCGGTCTTGCCGAACAGTCCGAACGGAATCAGCACGAAGCCGCACAATACCGTCAGCTTGAATTCGATGAGCGTAATGAAGAGCTGCACCGCGAGCACGAAGAAGGCGAGCAGGACGATCACCCAGGCGAACAGCAGGACGACGATCTGAATGAAGTTCTCGAAGAAGCTGATGTAGCCCATCAGCCCGGAGATCGAGTCGAGGATCGGCCGGCCGGCATCGAGCCCAACCTGGGCGACGCGCCCCGGTTGGAGCAGCTCGGCGGTCGTGAACCCCGTACCGGAGGCTTTGAGGCCAAGGCCGGCGAAGCTCTCGAAGACGATCCTCGCGAGCATGTTCCAGTTGCCGATGATGTAGGCGAAGATGCCGACAAAGAGCGTCTTCTTGACGAGCCGGGCGATGATGTCGTCACCCTCGCCGAAGGTCCAGAAAAGCGCCGCGAGCGTTACGTCGATGACGATCAGCGTCGTCGCGAGGAAGGCGACTTCGCCCTGGAGCAGGCCGAACCCTGAATCGATATAGGAGGTGAAGACCTCCAGAAACCGGTCGACGACGCCTGTGCCGCCCATGTCATTGCTCCTGTTGGAAGGTGGCGGTCGCGTCGTTCGCGCCGATCGCCGATTCGGAGGACTTGCCCGGCGCATCGCTCGGGTCGGGCTCGGCCGGCCGCATTCGCCGCTGCCCGAGGAACCGCTGGCGGTTCTCGGCCCAGGCTGCGAGGCAGCCCGGGTCCGAGCCCGCCGCCTGCCCGGCCAACTGGCAGCTCCTGAGCTTTGCCTGGAGCGGGTCTGTGGGCAGGTCGGTCGAGAGCATGGCGGGTGGGGATGCCGGCTTCGGCTCCTCGCGCAGGGCGAGCAGGCCCATTGCGACAGCGACGCCAAGGCACGCAAAGGCGCCGATGCGAGCCGGAAGCCGGACGTTCACCGCACCGGCCTTTAGCGGTGAAAGATCTGAACCGCGGTCGGCTGGTAGCCGGTCCCGGGCGCCAGGAATCGGCGCAGCTGCTCGCGGGCCTGATCCTGCGCGGCGGCACGCTGCGACGCTTCGAGCGCCTGGGCGCGTCCTTGCGCGGCGACGACCGCAGTCAAGTCGGCGAGCTGGCGGGCCTGGAGCGCGAGAAGCTGGTTGCCGGCCTGTGCAGCCTGGAGCGCGCCCGATGCCGACTGGCTGGAGCCGACGATCCGGTCCATCGCGTCGCGCGCGCCCTCGATGTTGCCGACGACGCCGGCTTGGACCTTCAGCGCATCCTCGAAGCCGGCGACCGTGTCTTCCCAGCGGGCGCGGGCATTGTCGACCAGCGCCTTGTCGGTCGCCGACACGGGCGTGCCACGGTACCGGCTCGTGAAGGCCCGGTCGATCGACTGGACCGAATAGGCGATGCGCTGAGCGTTCCCGAGCAGCTGCTGCGTCTGGCGGACCTGCGACTGGAGTTCGGCCAGCGCGGAGGTAGGCAGCGACGCAAGGTTCTTGGCGTCGTTGATCAGCGACTCCGCTTCGTTCTGGAGCGATTTGATCTGGTTGTTGATCTGTTCGAGCGTGCGGGCTGCGGTAAGCACGTTCTGCGAATAGTTGGTCGGGTCGTAGACGACCCCGCCGAACTGGGCGTGGGCGGGGGCTGCGGCGAAGCAGAGCAGCATCGCAGTCCCGGTGGACAGCGCGAGGCGGCGAAGCGACGAGATACGCATGGCAATTACTCCTGGGCAGTGAGGGGGAGAAGATCCGCGGCCCAATCGAGACCGCGGGCGCGCAGCCACGCGGCGGCGAAGCCGGCGCGGCCATGGGCTTCGAGAAGTTCGGCGATGCGGCGCTGGTCGGTGCGCGACGAAGCGGCCGCGAAGGCGAGCGCGACCTCGCCCAATCCAAGATCGAACAGGCGGTTGCCGCGGCGCGACTGACAGTAATAGTCGCGCTTGGGGGTGGCCCGGGCGAGGATCTCGATCTGGCGATCGTTCAGACCGAAGCGCCGATAGATGGCGGCAATCTGCGGCTCAAACGCCCGCTCGTTGGGGAGGAAGATGCGGGTCGGGCAGCTTTCGACGATCGCCGGGGCGATCGCCGAGGTTTCAATGTCGGCGAGGCTCTGGGTCGCGAATACGACGCTCGCATTCTTCTTGCGCAGCGTCTTGAGCCATTCGCGCAGCTGGCTTGCAAAGGCCGGGCTGTCGAGAACGAGCCAGCCTTCGTCGATGATGATCATCGTCGGCGCGCCGGTGAGATGGGCCTCGATGCGGTGGAACAAGTAGGAAAGCACGGCAGGCGCCGCAGCACTCCCGACCAGGCCCTCGGTCTCGAAGGCCTGTACGCGCGCCTCGCCGAGATGCTCAGACTCGGCATCGAGCAGCTGGCCATGCGGCCCGCCAATGCAGTAAGGTCCGAGCGCCTGCTTGAGCTGCTGCGACTGGAGCAGCACCGCAAGACCAGTCAGGGTCCGCTCGGCCGCCGGCGCGGAGGCCAGCGAGTTCAACGCGGCCCAGAGATGCTCCTTGGCCTGCGGGTCGAGCGGCAATCCTTCCGCGGCGAAGATCGCGGCAAGCCACTCGGCGGCCCAGCTGCGCTCGGCCATATCGTCTATCCGGGCGAGCGGCTGGAGCCGGACGCCGTCCGCAGTCTCGTCCTGCGGCGCATGCCCGAGATCCTGCCAGTCGCCGCCCATCGCCAGCGCGGCGGCGCGGATCGACCCGCCGAAATCGAACGCGAAAATCTGCGCATTCTCGTATCTGCGGAACTGCATCGCCATCAGGGCCAGCAGCACTGACTTGCCCGCACCGGTCGGGCCGACGATCAGCGTGTGGCCGACATCGCCAACATGGAGCGAGAAGCGGAACGGCGTCGAACCTTCGGTGCGCGCGAAAAAGAGCGGCGCCGCGTCGAAATGGTCGTCGCGCTCAGGGCCAGCCCAGACCGCTGAGAGCGGCACCATATGCGCGAGGTTGAGCGTCGAGATCGGCGGCTGGCGGACGTTCGCGTAAACATGGCCGGGCAAGCTTCCAAGCCACGCTTCGACTGCGTTCATGCCTTCGGCGATTACGGTGAAGTCGCGCCCCTGCACGACTTTCTCGACCAAGCGGAGCTTCTCGGCCGCGAGACCGGGATCACTGTCCCAGACGCTGACCGTGGCGGTGACATAGGCCTGGCCGACAATGTCGCTACCCAGCTCCTGGAGGGCGAGGTCGGCATCGGCCGCCTTGTTCGATGCATCGCTGTCGACCAGCACCGACGCCTCGTTGGTCATCACCTCCTTCAGGATCGCCGCAATCGACTTTCGCTTGGCGAACCACTGGCGGCGGATGCGGCCGAGCAGCTTGGTCGCGTCGGTCTTGTCGAGCGTGATCGCGCGGGTGACCCAGCGGTACGGGAAGGCCAGCCGGTTGAGATCGTCCAGCAGCCCCGGAAAGGTCGCGCTTGGAAAGCCGGTGACAGTCAGGGTCCGCAAATGCTGGCTGCCCAGGCGCGGTTCGAGGCCGCCGATCAAAGGCTCGTCCGCGAGGATCGCGTCCAGATACATCGGCGTCTCGGGTACGCGGACCCGCTGGCGCTTGGTCGATATCGTCGAGTGCAGGTAGGTCAGCGTCGCGCCGTCATCGAGCCAGCCGGTGTCGGGCAGGAAACCTTCGAGCAGCTGCAGCAGCCGCGCGCTGCGATCGACGAAATTGGCGAGCAGCTCGTTTGGATCGACGCCACTTCGCGCGCGTCCCTCGTAGAGCCAGCCTTCGGCGCGCGCGGCGTCCTCGGCGGGCGGCATCCATTGCAGCGTCAGGAAATAGGCGCTTTCGAAATGCGCGCCTTCCTCCGCAAACTGCTCGCGGCGTTCGCGTTCGACCAGCGCAGATGCCGGGTCGGGAAACGCGTCCTGCGGATAGTCCCGGGCGGGCACGCGTTGCGCCTCGACGAAGATTGCCCAGCCGGAACCGAGCCGACGCAAGGCACTGTTGAGCCGTCCGGCGGTGGCGACGAGTTCCGAGGGGGTCGCCGAATCCAGATCGGGACCGCGGATCGCAGCGGTGCGCTGGAAGGACCCATCCTTGTTGAGCACGACGCCTGGTGCGATCAGCGCGGCCCAGGGCAGGAAATCGGCAAGGGTCGCGCCGCGCGCACGATATTCGCGGAGAAACATCATCTCCGCCTCACGCGCGCAGGAAGGCGGGGTAGCGCATGTGGCGCCGCCCGACTTCGAGGAACTGGGGATCCCGGCGCGCAGCCCAGACGGCGGCGGCGTGGCCGACCGCCCAGATGAGCAGTCCGACCAGCCAGAGGCGCAGGCCCAGGCCGACCGCGCCGGCAAGCGTGCCGTTGACGATCGCGACCGAGCGCGGCGCGCCGCCGAGCAGGATCTGCTCTGTCAGCGCACGGTGAACGGGTGCGGTATAGCCGGGAATTGCCGCGCCGGGATCGAGGGTTTCCATCAGATCAGCGCCCCGCCGCCGAAGCTGAAGAAGCTGAGGAAAAAGGAGCTGGCGGCGAAGGCAATCGACAGCCCGAACACGATCTGAATGAGGCGGCGAAACCCGCCCGAAGTCTCGCCGAACGCCAGCGTCAGCCCGGTCACGATGATGATGATCACGGCGATGATCTTGGCGACCGGCCCCTCGATGCTCTCGAGGATCGACTGGAGCGGACTCTCCCAGGGCATCGACGATCCCGAGGCTTGGGCTGGGCCGGCAGTAAGCGCGACCAGTGCACAGGTGGTGAAAGCCGCCGCGCGGGTGCGGGCAGCGGAAAGCGAGATGTTCATGCGGACTCTCCGTTGGTCAGGAAGTGAAGGCGGTATTCGCCGGAGGCATCGAGGCCTTCGACGCGGGCAAGTTCGGCGAGACGGCGACCGGCGCCATCGCGGACCAGCACCGCGATCAGGCCGATGGTCTCGGCGATCAGCGGGCGAGGCACAGTGGTGACGGCTTCCTGAATCAGCTGCTCGAGGCGGCGCAGAGCGCCCAGCGCGGTGCCGGCATGAATCGTCCCGATGCCGCCGGGGTGCCCGGTGCCCCATGCCTTGAGGAGGTCGAGCGCCTCGGCGCCGCGGACCTCGCCGATCGGGATGCGGTCAGGTCGGAGGCGCAGCGACGAGCGCACAAGGTCCGAGAGTGTCGCAATGCCTTCCTTCGTCCGCATCGCGACGAGATTCGGCGCGGTACACTGCAGCTCGCGCGTGTCCTCGATGATGACGATGCGGTCGCTGGATCCGGCGATTTCGGCGAGCAGAGCATTTGTGAGTGTGGTCTTGCCGGTGCCGGTGCCCCCGGCGACCAGGATGTTCTCGCGGCCGACAACTGCGGCTCGAAGGGACGCGCATTGCGCGGGCGAGATGATCCCAGAGCCGACATAATCGTCGAGCGTGAAGACCGCGACCGCAGGCTTGCGGATCGCGAAGGCCGGCGCCGTGACCACCGGAGGCAGCAAGCCTTCGAAGCGCTCTCCCGATTCAGGAAGCTCGGCCGATACCCGAGGGGAGCGCGCATGGACTTCCGCGCCGACATGATGGGCGACGAGGCGGATGATCCGTTCGCCGTCGGCAGCGGACACGGTTTCGCCGGTGTCGGCGAGTCCCGTGCCAAGCCGGTCGACCCATAGCCGGCCGTCGGGGTTGAGCATGACCTCAACGATTTCGGGATCGTCCAGCCAGACGGCGATCGCGGAGCCGAGCGCTGTCCGCAGCATGCGCGCACCCCGGCGCGAGGCTTCCGATCGGGCTGGCGTTGCGGTCACTTTTCGGCACCCTGGCTTCGAGCCGGGGCGACGTTGCTCCGGCGACAGGGTCGACTAGAGAGTGACGAAATTCGGCGGGCGCAACAGCTAGTTGAAGCCGTCGTAGCCTAGCGCAAGGTTAGAAAGTCCCGGCGAGCAGCCGCACCGATCCCGGCTGCCAAATCCATGCCTGGAGCCATGCGAATGCCATCGCCCGCGACTCGCGGGCCCGTGCCGATGCTCCGAATCCGCGCGTGGCCACGTACCGATTCAGCAAGCGCTGCCACCAACAATAACCCGGCCCAGCAACACGACTCGCCGCCCGCCAATAGCATTGTATACTTCCATTATCAGGAAGTTTTCGACCCGATTAAAGTGTAAATGCTTATGCACAGTGATCTTCCCACGATTTACGCGCTTAAAATGATGTATCACTTCTTAGTGACAGGATAACATCAACCGAGCCACCGTGTTTCAATTTGCTCTTCGTGGTAAATTTCTGCCCATCGCTCAGTATTTCACCGAATGCTCTTCCACGGCAGCAACTCTTGCGCTATGGCGCCGCCGAATGCGCAAGCTCGTCGCCTCGATCGCAAGCCTGATGCTGGTCCTGACCCTGTGGTCCGGGTTCCAGTCGTCGGTCGCCTATGCCGCCGAGACGGTCGGGTGCGTGACGGTGGTCGATGGCGACGCGATGGGCCATGCGCCCGGCGATGCCGACGAGGTCCCTGGCGACAGCGACAAGGCCACGCCGCACCATCACAATGTCAGCCACAGCCATGACCTGGGCGTACCGGTGACCAATGCGGTCGCCGTCCCCGTCCTGCTCACTCTGGTCAAGACGGGCGTCGCCCCTAGCGCGCCACCGGTGGCTTTCACGCCGAACCGCACCTTGCGGCCTCCGATCGCCTGACTTCGCCGTCCCTCCGCGCCCGTAGCGCGCGGAGATCTCGCGAACGTCAGGGAGAATCCCGATCATGTATCGTATCATCGCGGCGCTGCTCGCCGCGGCGTCCTGCGCAAGTGTTGCGCAGGCGCAAACCGCACCGCCCGTCGAGGCGCGTGAGGTAACAACACTGAGTCAAGCGCTCACGCTCGCCGGCGTGGCGTCCCCCAATGTAGAAGCCGCCGAAGCCGGCGTCAGTGCCGCCGAGCAAGGCAGGACCGTCGCCGGGCTGCGCCCCAACCCGTCGGTGTCGGTCGAGGTGGAGAATTTCGCCGGAACCGGCCCCTATCGCGGGGTCGGCGAGTCAGAGACGACGGTCGGCTTCGCCTTGCCGCTCGAACTGGGCGGCAAGCGTGGCGCGCGCGTCGGCGTCGCAAATGCCCGGCTCGACCGGGCGCGCCTCGAAACGGCAGTCACCGCTGCCGACGTCCGCTTGCGCGTTACGCAAGCGTATATCGTGGCAGTCGCGGCCGAGCGGCGGCTGATCGTCGCGCGCGAGCAACTCCGCATCGCGGAAGAGGCGGTGCGCGTCGCCTCCGACCGGGTAATGGTAGGCGCAACCTCTCCGATCGACGAGCAGCGTGCCCAGGTGCAACTCGTCAACGCCCGCACCGAAGTGCAGCGTGCGGAGCGCACCGTCGCGGTGACCAGGAGCAATCTTGAAAGGTTGATCGGCCAGCCGATCGTCGGCGATCTCGACCAGGCCTGGTTCGATCGAACCGGCACGTACGGGCCGACGGCACCGGTCAATGTCGAGAATACGCTGTCCTACGCCGTGGCAAGCGCGGACTTCACGATCGCGGACGCTGGTGTCCGGCTTGCCCGAAGCCAGCGCATTCCCGACCTGACGCTCAGCGCCGGCACGCGCCGGATCGAAAGCAGCAACAGCCAGGCGATGGTCGTCGGGGTGTCGATCCCCCTGCCACTGTTCAACCGAGGAACCGCGAGCGTGTCGCAGGCAACTGCCGAACGCTCCCAGGCGGACGCCCGGCGGCGGGGCATTCGCCTCGATGCCGATGCGGCAATCGCGGACGCTACCGCGGACCGCGACAATGCAGCGGCAGCGGTTCTTGCCTCCGGCCCTGCGCTCGAGGCCGCGATCGAGTCCGCGCGTATTGCGCGGGTTGGCTATGGCGAGGGCAAGTTCGACCAGCTCGTCCTGATCGATGCCGAGCGCACCCTCCTGCAGACCCGAACCGCGCTGATCGATGCGCTCGCAGCCTATCATGATGCCGAAGCTCGCCTCGAGCGCCTCACGGCGCCGGCACCTTCGCTTACCGGAGACACGCAATGAATTTCAAAGACAAGCGCCTCCTCGGGGGGGCGGCAGGTGCCGTACTGCTCGCGGGCGTCGCAGGCTTCACCATCGCCCGGGTGACCGGGGATGCCCCGCCACCGGCGACCGAAAATGCGGCGGCGCCCGCGAAGGAAGACCATGGTGGTGAGGCCGAAGGCCTCACGATGAGTGACGAAGCGATCAAGAGCGCGGGCATTCAGACCGAGACCATCCAGGCGGGTGGCCTCGGCGCCGAGATCGTGGCGCAGGCAACGGTCAAGGCATCGCCCAATGGCGAGGCGATCGTGACGGCACGCGCGGGCGGTGCGGTTACTCGCGTGTTCAAGCGTCTGGGCGACCCGGTGCGCGCAGGCGAGACCTTGGCGATCGTGGAAAGCCGCGACGCAGCAGGGATCGCCGCCGAGCGAACCGTGGCAAATTCCAGAGTGGAATTGGCGCGCAAGAATCTGGCGCGCGAAAGCTATCTCGTTCGTCAGCGGGTTTCGGCGCGGGTCGATCTCGAACGCGCCGAGGCCGATTATGCCGCGGCACAGGCTGAGGCCCGTCGGGCGCAGGTGTCGGCAGGCGCTGCGCGCATCACCAGCGATGGGCGCGGCGTGATCGTGTCCAGCCCGATCTCCGGCCGGGTGACAATCTCGACCGTCACGCTCGGCGCATTCGTGCAGCCCGAAACCGAATTGTTCAGGGTCGCCGATCCGCGCCTGATTCAGGTGGAAGCAGCAATCAATCCGACCGATGCCGGCCGGCTTTCGGCCGGCGACGCCGCGATCGTGGAGCTTCCTGACGGGCGCACCGTCAACGCGAAGGTTCGCGCGGTCACCCCTTCGGTGAGCGGCGAAACGCGCGCGGCAACTGCCGTGCTCGATGTCGATGGCACCCTGCAGCCTGGCCTCGCGGTGCGAGTCCGCATCCGTCCGAGCCGCGGCGACATCTCCACGTCGATCGTGGTGCCCGAAGAGGCAGTGCAGTCGGTGGAAGGACGCGATGTCGTTTTCGTCCGCACGGCGACCGGCTTCAAGGCGGTTCCTGTCACGACCGGCCGCCGCAGCTCGGGCCGCGTCGAGATCCTGACCGGCCTCACCGCCGGCCAGACGATCGCGACCCGCCAGGCATTCGTCCTCAAGGCCGAAGCCGGCAAGGGCGCGGAGGAGCATTGAGACATGATTGCTAACCTCATAGCGCTCTCCGTGCGTGCACGGTGGGCCATCGTCCTCATATTCCTCGTGATCGCCGGCGTCGGCACCTGGCAGCTAAGCAAGCTGCCGATCGACGCCGTGCCCGACATCACCAACCGACAGGTCCAGATCAACACCGTCGAGCGGGCGCTCTCGCCGATCGAGATCGAGAAGCGCGTCACCTTCCCGATCGAGACCGCACTGGCCGGCATTCCCGGCCTGGAGACGACCCGCTCGCTATCGCGCAACGGGTTCAGCCAAGTCACCGCGATCTTCAGCGATTCGACCGATCTCTACTTCGCGCGCCAGCAGGTGAGCGAGCGTCTCTCACAGGCGCGCGACACCCTGCCGGATGGCGTGCAGCCACAGATTGGACCGGTCACGACCGGGCTTGGCGAAGTGCTGATGTATTCGGTCGACTTCACCCATTCGGGCGGCAAGGGCGCGACAGTGAAAGACGGTCAGCCGGGCTGGCAGTCCGACGGCAGCTTCCTGACGCCCGAGGGCGACCGCCTGGCCGATGACGTTTCACGCGCCGCATATCTGCGGACCGTGCAGGACTGGATCATTCGGCCTCAGCTGCGCTCCGTCCAGGGCGTCGCCGGGATCGACTCGATCGGCGGCTTCGCCAAGCAATATGTCGTCGAACCCGATCCGACCAAGCTGTCGAGCTACGGCATTTCCTTCTCGGAACTCGCCAAGGGACTCGAAGCGTCGAACCTGTCGGTCGGCGCCAACTTCTTCAACCGCGGCGGCGAGGCTTTCCTGGTGCGCGCCGACGCGCGCATCCGCGATATCGACGAAATCGCCGATGCGGTGGTCGCAACACGCGGGGGCCTGCCGGTCACCGTCAAGGACGTCGCCACCGTCAAGGTCGGTGGCGAGTTGCGCACCGGCGCTGCCAGCCAGAACGGCCATGAGGCCGTCATCGGCACGGTGCTGATGCTCATCGGCGAGAACAGCCGCATCGTCGCCAAGGCCGCGGGCGACAAGCTCGAAGCCATCAACAAGTCCCTCCCGGCCGGCATCAAGGCCGTGCCGGTCCTCGATCGCTCCAAGCTCGTCAACGCGACCGTCTCGACCGTTCAGCGCAATCTCATCGAAGGCGCCATCCTCGTCGCCGTCGCGTTGTTCCTGCTGCTCGGCAATTGGCGCGCGGCAATCATCGCCGTGCTCGTCATTCCCTTCTCGTTCCTGATGATGGCGATGGGGATGAACGCGTTCAAAGTCCCCGGAAACCTGATGAGCCTCGGCGCGCTCGACTTCGGTCTGATCGTCGATGGTGCGGTCATCATCGTCGAGAACTGCCTGGCGCGACTGGCGCACCGTCAGGAGCATGAAGGGCGAATCCTCACCCTGCGAGAACGGCTCGAGGAGACGATGCGAGCCAGCCAGGAGATGATCAAGCCGACCGTATTCGGCCAGGCCATCATCCTGCTCGCCTTTGCACCGTTGCTCATGTTCACCGGCGTCGAGGGCAAGACCTTCTCGCCGATGGCGATCACCATCATGCTGGCGCTCGTCGCGGCCTTCATCATCTCGCTGACCCTGGTTCCGGCGCTCGTCGCGCTCCTGATCCGCGGCAAGGTGAGCGAGAAGGAAGTCTGGCTCATCCGCAAGACCAAGACGGGGTATCTGCCGCTGCTCGACAAGGCGGTGGCAAAGCCGTGGCGCTTCATCGTCGCCGGGTTCCTGTTCTTCGCGGCCTGCGTGCCGGTCTTCTCGCTGCTCGGGCAGGAGTTCATTCCCCAGCTCGACGAGAAGAACTTCGCGATCGCCTCGATCCGCGTCCCCTCGGTCGGTCTCGAGCAATCGCTCGCGATGCAGCGCCGCGTCGAGGCGGCAGTGACGCGGCTGCCCGAAGTCGAGCTGATGTTCTCCAAGACCGGTACGGCGGAAGTCGCGACCGATCCGATGCCGGTAAACATCTCCGACGGGTTCATCATCCTGAAACCGCAGGACCAATGGCCGGCGGGCGTCACCAGCAAGGCGGATGTGCTCGCGCGCATCGAGAAGGCTATCGAAGGCGTCGCTGGCCAGGGCTATGAAGTCAGCCAGCCGATCCAGCTGCGCTTCAACGAACTGATCGCCGGCGTTCGAGGCGATGTCGCAATCAAGCTCTATGGCGACGATCTCGACAAGATGGGTGCGGCCGCCCAGCGGATCGTGGCGGTCCTGAAGGCCGTCCCGGGTGCTGCGGACGTCAAGGCCGAGCAGACCGGCGGGGCGCCGACGCTCGACGTGCAGTTCAATCGGGCGGCAATCGCCCGGTACGGCCTGACCGTAGAGGAAGTCGCCGATACCGTCGCTGCGGCAATGGGCGGCCGCGAGGCCGGCATGCTGTTCGAAGGCGACCGGCGGTTCGAGGTGACGGTGCGTGTGCCACAAGCCACGCGCGAAAGCCTCGACGCGCTCGCCAGCCTTCCGGTGCTGTTGCCGACAGAAGCCAATGGCACACGCGAATCGGTGCCGCTGTCGTCGGTCGCCACGTTCCGCTTCAACGAAGGCCTGAACCAGATCAGTCGCGAGAACGGCAAGCGCCGCGTGGTGATCCAGGCCAATGTTCGCGGACGCGATGTCGGCTCCTTCGTGACCGACGCGCTCGCGGCGGTCGACAAGGTGGCACTGCCGGCCGGTTCCTATCTGGAATGGGGTGGCCAGTTCGAGAACCTCAGGGCCGCGTCGCAGCGCCTGTCGCTCGTCGTGCCGCTATGCTTCGCGGCAATCTTCGGCCTGCTGTACATGGCTCTGGGCGGGTTCGGCCGGGCGGCGTCGGTGTTTCTGGCGGTCCCGCTGGGGCTTGCCGGTGGCGTCTTCACCCTCGCGCTGACGGGGATCTCCTTCTCGGTCTCGGCCGCGGTCGGCTTCATCTGTCTGGCAGGTGTCGCGGTCCTCAACGGCCTGGTCGTGATGACGGCGATCCGGGAGCGGCTCGACGCAGGCGTCGAGCTCAGTCGTGCCATCGTCGAAGGCATGACCGAGAAGATGCGGGCGGTGGTCATGACCGGGTTCGTGCCTGCCATCGGCTTCGTGCCGATGGCGCTTGCGCACGGCACCGGCGCGGAGGTCCAGAAGCCGCTCGCGATGGTCGTGATCGGCGGCCTGATCGCCGCCACCGTCCTGACCCTGCTCGTCCTGCCGGCGATCACCAAGGTGGTCCTCGGTCTGGGCGTATCCCGCAGGGACAAGGCTGAAGGCGATCAAGGCCCTTCCGCTCCGCACGACCCCCACACCGTCCACGCCAACTGAGGAGCATCGCTCATGGAAAACATTCGCCTGCTTCGCATCTACACCGATGAGGCAGCATATTTCGGGGACCGCAAGGTCCTCGAAGTGGTTGCCAGCCGCGCGCGCGACGCGCGGCTGGCCGGCGTCACGATCCTGGAGGCACTGATCGGTTTCGGCCGCTCGGCGCACCAGCATCGCCGCCATGTGCTCGAAAGTGATCGCTCGGTCGTGATCGAGATTATCGACGCCGAGGAAGCGCTGCGCAGCTTTGTCGCCTCGCTTTCGGACGTCCCCGGCGTCGGGCTGATCACGCTCGAAGCGGTGGAGGTGCTGGGCGGCAACACCGCCCTTCTCTCAAGAGCCGACCCGGCGTGACGAACCGGGCGCGGCATCCGCTCCCGGCTCTGTCGAGCTGCTGGCCGGGTGCCGCGCCCGCTTCAACTGTCGCCGCGAACCAGAACCGAAGGACACTTCGATGCCGGTACTGAGCTACACAATCATCCCGCTACTGGCGATCCTGCTGGGGTCGATCGTCGCACTTGCCCGCCCGCCGGGCCCCCGCCTCGTCAGCGCGATGCAGCACCTCGCAGCGGGCGTCGTGTTCGCCGCCGCCGCGACCGAGATCGTCCCCCAGGTGATGCACGGTGCGTTCTGGGTGGCGACGCTGGTCGGGGGCGCGCTGGGTGTGGTCACCATGCTTGCCCTGAAAGCGTTCGAGGGCCAGTTCCGGGGGCCGGCCGCCTTGTTGGGCGCCGTCGCGATCGACATCGCGATCGACGGCCTGGTTCTTGGCCTGGCCTTTGTCGTCGGAGCGAAGGCGGGGCTGTTGCTCACCATCGCGCTCACCCTTGAAGTGCTCTTCCTTGGCCTCACGCTGACAACCGAGCTCAGCGAGTCGATCCGGTCGAAGGCCAAGATCATAATGATCGTGGCCGCGATCGCGCTCCTGCTGCCCGGCGGCGCCGCGATCGGCCTGACCGTGGCCGAGCTTCCCCCCGCCGTGATCGTCGGCTTTTTGAGCTTCGGCCTGATGGCTTTGCTCTACCTCGTGACCGAAGAGCTGCTCACCGACGCGCATGCCAAACGGGATACCCCGCTGGTCGCCGCCATGTTCTTCGTCGGTTTCCTCGCCCTGCTCCTGATCGAGGAGTTGATGGCGTGACCGCCGAACCTGCGAGCGAAGGCGGCAAGACGGGCGAGCGGCGCGCGCTCTGGATTGTCCTGCTCCTCAATCTCGGCCTCACGGTCGCTTTCCTCATCGCCGGGCTGAAGGCGGATTCGAGCGCCCTGATCGCCAACGGCATCGACAATGCATCGGACAGCATCGTCTATGCGATCAGCCTCGTGGCGCTTGGACGCGCAGCGCGACTGAAACGATTGGCGGCGCGCGTCTGCGGCATCCTGCTCCTGCTGTTCGCACTCGGCGTGGTCGCGGATGTAGTTCGCCGTTTCCTTGAGGGCAGCGAGCCGATCGGCGGAACCATGATCCTGATGGCGGCGGCGGCTGCCGTCATCAATGCCGCCTGCCTCCTCGTCCTGCGCCGGATCGAATCGCCCGACGTCAATTTGCGCGCCGCGAAGACGTTCAGCTTCAACGACTTCATCTCGAACGGCGGCGTCCTCGCCGGCGGCATCCTGGTGAGCCTGACCGCTGCCAATTGGCCCGACCTTGTCGTCGGCGCCGCAACCGCACTCATTGCCCTGTGGGGCGGCGTCTCGATCCTGCGGGACGTACAACATGAAGGATCTACCCAATGAGCGCCAAGCTCCGCCTCGACATCCCCGTCATCCTGCCCGAGATCCCCGATACTGCCGACGCCTGCGTCAAGCGGCTCATGGCGGAGCTCAGCGGCAGGCCCGGCATCGAGCAGGTCCATGTCGTCAAGGCCTCAGCGGCCAATGCGCAGGCGCAGCTATGCGTGCACTATGACCCGACGGTCCTGTCTCTAGCGCGGATCACAGACGTCGTCATTCGCGCAGGGGCAAAGCTGACCGAGAGCTACGGGCATCTTGCCCTGAACGTCGATGGGATCACGCATCAGCGCCGGGCGCGCAGCGTTTCGGAACAATTGCTGCGAGTAAAAGGCGTGATCGAGGCCGAGGCCAGCGCCGCAGGCAATGTCCGCATCGAGTTTGACCGCACCTCTGTATCCGAGGAGGCACTGCGGAGCTTTCTTGGCCAGATCGGTGTCCATGAAAGCACAGCGAAGGCCGCAAAGCATCCGAAGGACGAAGGTCCTGCTGCCGCCAAGCCTGTCGACAGCCAAGATCACAAGCCGGGCGAAAAACACGACCATGGCGACGAACACGATCATGGAAATGCGGAGGGCGGTCACGAGCACGCCCATGGCGGGATCTTCGGCGCGAACAGCGAACTGATCTTTGCGCTGCTCTGCGGCGCCTTGCTCGGCATCGGCTTCGCGATCGAGAAGTTGACCGTTGCACCGGCATGGGTGCCGATGGCGATGTTCATCACGGCCTATGGCTTTGGCGGCTATTTCACGCTGCGCGAGGCGATCGACAATCTCAAGCTCAAGCGGTTCGAGATCGACACGCTGATGCTGGTCGCGGCGGCCGGCGCGGGCGCGCTCGGCGCCTGGGCCGAAGGCGCCCTGCTCCTCTTCCTGTTCAGCTTGGGCCACGCCCTCGAGCATTACGCGATGGGCCGCGCCAAGCGCGCGATCGAGGCGCTCGCCGAACTCGCACCCGACACCGCGCTCGTTCGGCGCGACGATCGCGAACAGGAAATTCCAGTCGAAGAGCTCGCGATTGGCGACGTCGTCATCGTGAAGCCCGACGAACGGATCGCGGCCGACGGATTCCTCATCAAGGGCACCAGCAGCGTCAACCAGGCGCCCGTGACCGGGGAAAGCATGCCCGTCGACAAGCGGCCGGTGATGGACCACGCGGCGGCGAGTGCGGCGCCCGAAACAGTCGAGGGCGCCTTCCGCGTTTTCGCGGGCACGATCAACGGTAGCGGCCTGATCGAGATCGAAGTTACCCGAACCTCCGCCAACAGCACGCTGGCGAAGGTCGTAAAGATGGTGAGCGAGGCGGAGACCCAGCGCTCGCCGACCCAGCGTTTCACCGACCGGTTCGAGCGTATCTTCGTCCCCGCCGTGCTCGCGCTTACCGTCGCTTTGCTATTCGCCTGGGTCGTCGTCGACGAGCCGTTCCGCGACAGCTTCTACCGCGCGATGGCGGTGCTGGTTGCCGCAAGCCCTTGTGCCCTGGCGATCGCCACGCCCAGCGCCGTGCTTTCGGGCGTGGCGCGAGCGGCGCGCGGCGGCGTCCTGGTGAAGGGCGGCGGCCCACTCGAAAATCTCGGTTCGCTGACCGCGATAGCATTCGACAAAACCGGCACGCTGACCGAAGGCCGTCCGCGGATTACCGACGTCGTCCCCGCAGACGGCGTTGCCGAGGACGAATTGCTCGCCATCGCGATTGCGGTCGAGAAGCTCAGCAATCACCCGCTCGCGCGTGCCATCGCCAGCGACGGTGCCGACCGCCTCGGCGAGCGGGCGCTTCCCACCGCCAGCGATCTCGGCAGCCTGACCGGGCGCGGCGTCACCGCCCAGGTCGATGGCGAGACGGTGCTGATTGGCAAGGCCGAGATGTTCGGCGCCGACGGCGTCGCGCCGCTCTCCCCGGCCATGGCCGAGGCGATCGCGAAACTCCGAGAGGATGGCAGGACAACGATGGTCGTGCGTCGTGGCGACAAGGATCTGGGCGCGATCGGGCTGATGGACACGCCGCGCGAGGCGGCCAAGGCGACGCTCGCACGGCTGCGCAAGCTCGGCATCACCCGGATGATCATGATCTCCGGCGACAACCAGAAGGTCGCCGAAGCGATTGCCGCCGAAGTCGGGATCGACGAAGCGATCGGCGACCTCATGCCCGAGGACAAGGTCGACGCGATCCGCAAGCTGCGCGATCAAGGTAAGGTCGCGATGGTCGGCGACGGGGTCAATGATGCGCCGGCGATGGCCAACGCCACCGTGGGCATCGCGATGGGCGCAGCCGGATCGGACGTCGCGCTTGAGACCGCCGATGTCGCGCTGATGGCCGATGACCTCGCCCATCTGCCGTTCGCGGTCGGACTCAGCCGCAGCACCCGCGCCATCATCCGCCAGAACGTCTTCGTCAGTCTCGGCGTCGTCGCCATTCTCGTTCCTGCGACGATCTTGGGTCTCGGGATTGGCCCGGCCGTGGCCGCGCATGAAGGCTCGACCCTGCTGGTCGTGTTCAACGCGCTGCGGCTGCTCGCTTATCGGGACCGTGGCGTATGATCGCCGTCGAGAACGAGATCGCCGTGGCCGCGCCCCCGTCGAAGGTATGGCGCCTGCTGGCGGACTTTGCGCACTACCGCGATTGGCATCCGTTCATCCGGTTGATCGGCGAAGCCAGGGCGGGCGCGGAGATCAACTATGAATATACCAGCGTCATGCGCACCCGGAGGAAGCGCTATTCGCCGGCCACGATCACGCGCTTCGAGCGCAACGCCGCATTGGAATGGACGATGGGGATCCGCCATCTCTTCCAGCACGTGGAAAGCTACGAGCTCACCGCGCATCCTCTTGGCACCCGGTTGCGCCATCGCATCGAATACCGAGGCGTCGTCTCGATCCTGTTTCGAGGCGGCCCAAGCGATGCCGCGCATGCGCGCATATGCGAGGCAGACAGCGTCCTGCGTAGCCGTTTCGCCGGAAAGAAGCCTTCTCCGGCCGGAAAGCCAAAAGCAGGGGGCGGCAAAAGGCCGCGCCGATGACAGTCAACGGCATCCCGATCGCACGAAGCGTGCAGGCCTGACACCGCCGAGATGAAGGATCGCGCATGAATTTCCCAGTGTCCGGAATGCCGGAGATTCTGTCCCACCTGGTCAGCCTTGCGATTGCCTATGCGCTGGCTTTGCCGATCGGATGGGACAGAGAGAAGGAAGAGCGAAGCGCGGGCGTGCGTACGTTCCCGCTCGTAGCGATTGCGAGCTGCGGATTCGTGCTGGTGGCTATCGCGGTGCTCGGCCCCGAATCGACGGGCCAGTCGCGCATTCTCGAGGGCCTGATCACCGGCGTCGGGTTTATAGGCGGTGGTGCGATCCTGAAGCAGGGGGATCGCGCGGCGGGTACAGCGACTGCCGCAAGCCTGTGGGCAACCGGCGCTATCGGCGGAGCGGTCGGCTACGGACTGTACGATATTGCCGCGTTCCTCAGCCTCGTCACCTTCCTGACACTGCGCTCGTCGCGCCCGCTCAAACAACAGGCGCTGGATGCGGCGGAGCAGTCGCCCGGACCCGTGGTTGCGGGCCCGCCTGACAAGGGCGGTCTCATGCCACCGTGATGCAAGCGAATCCTCTGACGCTCGCAAGGCAGACTTAGCCACACCCAGGAGACTCACATGACCCAGAATACCGGCCCGATGGCCTGCCCCGTTGACGGGACCACGCTTACGATGAGCGAACGACAAGGTATCGAGATCGACTATTGTCCGGCATGCCGCGGCGTGTGGCTCGACCGCGGCGAACTCGACAAGATCATTGAACGGAACACGGCCGTCCCTCCGGGTGTCGCCCGTGGAGATGACCGGCAGGACTATGAAGAGCAACGCCAACGCGGTCATGGAGGCGGTCATGGTTCAGGCCATGGCTATCGCGGGCGAGACCGCAAGAAGTCCTTCCTGAGTGAGCTGTTCGACTAGACGCCCGCAATTGCCCTGAGCCGGGCGCAAGGCGCGCGACCACGAGACCGACAAGCAAATCTACAGCTCCGGGGACCCGGCCTCGGCAGACGGCCATTGAGCCGCCAGCGACAGCACACCCGCCCGAAGAAGCGCCACGCTGTCGCATCCGGGACCAGATCAATCCGGCGCCTCGTCGATACGGTGAGAGCCTTCTGTGTCCGAGCCGCTGATATCTTCCGAAATCTCGTTGCGCAGTCGCGGCCCGAATTCCAAGCGGCGATTAAGCGTCTCGACGAACCGCTCCCAGCGCTCCTTGCCCATCGCCTGGGCGGCGGCGAGTGCCGTGTCGGGAAGTGGCGGATTGTTGATCAGCCAGAACCGGACGAACAGTGCGACCGTCTCGTTGCCGAGTTCGACATGCCAGGCGAGCCGATCGGCCTGACGGGACAGCCGGTCCAGCCGCCGGCTCAGCACAGCCTCTAGATGCTCGCTGCTGTCTCCCGACAGGAACGAAGACAAGGCGGTCTCGACGACCAGCGCCTGCGGCACCCGCTTGCGCGCCGCATAGTCGGCCAGTTGGGCCGACAGGTCGGCCGGGAGCCTGAAGGTGTGCTTGATGCGAAGTGCGTTCATAGGTCGATTCCGTCCTTCGGATCGAGCGAGGCCTGGCGCGCGTTCCCGCGCATTCGGTCGCTCAGGCGGCGCGCCGCGGTCGCCTCCTCGGTGGCGCTGTCATCGAACTCGAACTCGCTTGGCGGCGGTGCGGGCCGGGGCACGATATCCTGCTCTTCGGGCAGCTCGGGTTCGCGGCGGATGCCGCCATTGGCGGCATCGTCGGCATCCGCTGTTCGCGGCTCGGCGGGCTGCGCGGACTCGGGGATCGGAAGCGCCGACCAGTCGTTCGGCCGCAGGTTCCGGGCCGGGTCGGGCGACGGCGGATCGGTGATCCTGGCAGCGAGCCGCCCATCGGTGAAATAGCGCACCTTCTGCGCCCGGATCGGATGGACCCCGGCCGCCATAACGATCTCGTCGTCGGGCGGCAGCTGCATCACTTCGCCCGGCGTCAGCAACGCACGTGCGGTTTCGGTGCGGGACACCATCAGATGACCGAGCCAGGGCGAAAGCCGATGACCGGCATAGTTCTTCATCGCCCGCATCTCGGTAGCGGTGCCCAGCGCATCGGATATCCGCTTGGCGGTCCGCTCGTCGTTGGTCGCGAAGCTCACCCGCACATGGCAATTGTCGAGGATCGCGTTGTTGGGCCCATAGGCCTTCTCGATCTGGTTGAGCGACTGGGCGATCAGGAATGCCTTGAGACCATAGCCGGCCATGAACGCCAGCGCGGACTCGAAAAAGTCTAGTCGGCCGAGCGCCGGAAACTCGTCGAGCATCAGCAGGACCCGGTGCCGCCGGGCGCTCGGCTTCAGCTCCTCGGTCAGACGTCTCCCGATCTGGTTGAGCAGGAGCCGGATCAGCGGCTTGGTCCGGCTGATGTCGGACGGCGGTACGACCAGATAGAGTGTCGATGGCCGATCGGCCTCGACCAGGTCGGCGATCCTCCATTCGGATCGGCTGGTGACCCGGGCGACGACGGGATCGCGATACAGTCCGAGGAACGACATGGCGGTCGAGAGCACGCCGGACCGTTCATTCTCGGACTTGTTGAGCAGCTCGCGCGCCGCGGATGCGACCACTGGATGGACGCCGGCTTCGCCCAAGTGGCGGGTCGACATCATCGCCGCGAGCGTGGCCTCGATCGGCCGCTTCGGATCGGAGAGGAAAGCGGCAACCCCAGCGAGGGTTTTGTCGGGTTCTGCGTAGAGGACATGGAGGATCGCGCCGACCAGCAGCGCATGGCTGGTCTTTTCCCAATGGTTGCGCCGCTCCAGCGAGCCTTCGGGATCGACCAGCACATCGGCGACATTCTGGACGTCGCGGACTTCCCACTCGCCCTTGCGGACTTCGAGTAACGGATTGTAGCCGGCCGAGGCGGGATTGGTCGGATCGAACAACAGCACCCTGCCGATCCGGGCGCGAAAGCCGGCGGTCAGCGTCCAATTCTCGCCCTTGATGTCATGGACGATCGCCGAGCCCGCCCAGGTCAGCAGCGACGGGATGACGAGACCGACACCCTTGCCCGATCGCGTCGGCGCGAAGCAAAGCACATGCTCGGGACCGTCATGGCGAAGATAAGTCTGGTCGAGCCGACCAAGCACGACACCATCGTCGCCGAGCAGCCCGGCATGCTCGACCTCCCGATGGGTGGCCCAGCGCGCCGAGCCATACGTCTCGGCGTGCTTGCGCTCGCGAGCCCGCCACACCGACATGGCGATCGCGACAACGACCGCGGCGATCCCGCCCGATGCGGCGATATAGGCGCCCTGAACGAAGACCTCCGGCGCGTAGGCGTCATAGCTGAACCACCACCAGAAGAAGGCGGGCGGCGGGTACACCGGATAGCCCTCCACCCGAAACCAGGGCGGCCCGAGTTCGGGCTGATAACCAAGCGCCTGTGCGGTCCGCTGCGTCGCGCCCCACACCGCGCCGAGCACGATCAGCAGAACGATGGTCACCTGCCCCCACAATATCTTCGAGGATTGCACGTGCTTGCCTTTCTAAATGCCAAGGCCGCGGCTGCGGCCGATGGTCCAGTCGATGCCGCCACCGGCGGCCATGGTGCCGGTCACGGCCTGGCCCAGCTGGCGGTCGAGCGCCGGGCGCCACGGCACGAGCTGGAAGCCGAGACCGTCGTCGATCATCGCGAAGCGGCCCGAAGCGAGCGTCACTCGCTCGCGATAGGTGCCGGCGATCGTCGAGCCGGGAGCAGGCTCGTACGGTGCCAATCCGGTGGATGCCGCGATCCGGGCGGACGCTTCGCGCAGATCGGCGGAGCGCAGGGTGTCGATCAGGTTGGGGGCCAGCGTGACGCGCCTGCCTGTCCGGGTCGCCAGGCCTTGCGCCACGAGATGATCCTCACGTGCCGTCATCGCGTCCCGAACCTCGGCGCCGAACCCCAGGCTGGCTGGCGTGAAATCGCGCGCCAGCAACTGGCGGTCGAGCCACGTCGCGCCCCGCGCCGTGACTTGCTTGTCGAGGGGAAGATCGCTGCGCACCGCGAGCGCGCTGCGTTGGACGCCGCTACGATCCTGCCAGCCGCGCAGCTCGACGATCGCCCCCGCCGACGCATCCCCGGTCAATTCGAGATCGCCCAGCCGCAAATGATGATGCCGTCCATCGACACCGTCGACGATCGCATAGGCAGTGCCGGTCAGCTCGTCCTGCAGGCCTCGCGCGACCAGGCGCCCAACTACCGGTTCGGGCGCGCCCGGCGGGTGGATGGCGAGGCGCCCTTCATGAATGGCGTGCCCGGCTTCGCGCATTGCGCGGTGCATCGACTTGATGATGTCGCCACGGTGGCCAAGTTCGCGAAGCCGCGCCTCGATATCGGGCTTGAGCGCCCAGCGCGCCGGGCCTGCCGGCGACGTGAGGCCAAGCCGCTCGAGCTTCTGGGCGCGCCCGGTCAGCAATAGCGTTCGGCGATCAGGTGCCGCGCCAGCCTCCGGCCGCAGGTCCACGATGCCGTCTTCGCTGGCACGCGACCGCAGTGCGCGATCAAGGCGTGTCCATCGATCGGCTTCGACTTCCTGGCCAAGCGCGCGCTGGATTTCACGTTCGCTGCGCGGTCCAAGCTCCAGGGTCACGCGGGCCTCGGCCCGGTCGCGAAGTCCCTGCGAAATATAGCCTCGGTCGATGACGAGATCGGCGCCATCCTCGGCGACGCCGCGGACCAGGATGTGGACGTGCGGATTGTCGGTGTTCCAATGGTCCACCGCGACCCAGTCGAGCCGCGTGCCGAGGTCCTTCGACATGTCGCCCATCAGCTCGCGGGTGAAGGTCTTGAGATCGGCAAGCTCGCCGGCGTCCTCGGGCGACACGATGAAACGGAAATGATGCCGGTCATCGGCGCATCGCCCCGCGAACGCGTCGCCGCTGGTCTGGTCGGATCGCGCATCGAACATGGATGCGTCGCGACCGTCGCGCGTGACCCCGTCGCGCTCGAGATAGGCGATGTGGCGGGCGAGCGGCGCCGCTCGAAATCGTTGCCCCGAATGCCGGACGATTCGGGCCTTGACGATAACCCGACGCGACGCCGCCGAGCGCCGGTCTCGCAGCGCAGCGCCGCGACCCCGGCCCAGCCGGCCAGTCCCGCCTCCGCGGCGGACTGACCGGCGAGCGAAGCCGGCGCGGGCTGCGGCACGCTTGACCTGCCCGGCGAGGCTGAGCGGCTTGACGCTTCCCGACCCCCGGCTTCGTCCCTTTCCGGGGCGCACGCGAAGATCGTCTTCGCCCCTTGTCATTGGTGTGCCGCCGGCAAGGCTGCCAGCGCGCCAGGCATTGAATTTCCAAGATAAAGTGCCGCAGGCGACGGCAGGATGTTGGGGAGGATGGCGCAAAATCTGCAATCCAAACAACCAGTTGCGCCCGGACCGACGGCGGCGCTTTTATCTCGCCATCCCCCAAATCCTTCTTCCAGCTCCACACACGGCCTGCTTTCCACTGCCTTCGCGGCTGAACAAGGAAGCGCCGGACGGAGCATCGGACCCGTCATTTCGGAACCACCGTCCGGGGCACGAAGACGGTGTCGCGGGGGTGCTCGGACGGGTGTGCTTCGGGCATTATCTGAGGTTCGGGAGGCGAAGACTCACTCGACGCAATGGTCTGTGAAGGCCCGGATTCGGATGAACGAGCGAAGAGCTGGCCGTCCCGCCAGGCTTCGGGATCCGGCATGGCTCGGCGCTGCGCCGGGGCTCCTTCGCCCATCATCCGGCCCGACAGTCGTGCGACATAAGCGACGGTCTCGGCGGGCAATGGACGCCCCGCGAGATAGGCTTCGTAACGCCCCGGACCTGCATTATAGGCGGCCAGAAATCCCGGATCGCCGTAGCGATCGAGCAGTTCGCGAAGATAACCGGTGCCTGCGAAAATATTGTCGCACGGGTCGAACGGATCGCTTCCGAGCGCATAGCGCCGGCGCAGTTCGGCCCAGGTTCCGGGCATCAGCTGCATCAGTCCCAACGCGCCCTTTGGCGAGATCGCATAGACCGCGCCGCCGCTCTCCACCGCGATGACCGCGCGGATCAACCTGCCCGGGATAGCGAAATGCCGGGAAGCGCGTGCAATAGGTTCATCGAGCACCACAGACGGCGCACACGCCGTTCCGGCGGTGGCGCTCTCCGCGCTAGCTGGAGGCGAGCAAAGGCATGTCAGCCCAAGCGTAAGCCCCGCGAGCCGATGGCAAATCGCACGCCGCATCACTGCTGCTCGGTCTCGCGGCGGCGCTGGTTGCGCTGCCAGAAGAGCAGGTGCCGCTCTCCTTCGACCGCCGGGCGGAAGAGGTTCGCGCGGATCGGACGGGGAAAGATGGGATCGTCGATGACGATCGCAACATAGGGTCCGGCCTTCTCGCCGGTACGCTTCCAGCCGGCGCCGACCTCCGGCCCGTCGCCATTTTCGCCGACATGAACGCGGTAGTCGGGTGCGTTCCTGGTATCGCTCCGTGTCGCGGGAACGATCGTCAGGGCGGCCCCCACCGCGAGGGTCTCGAGGCGTCCGGCAAAGCCGTCGCCGGCGATAGTGAATTCACCGATGTTGATCATGAGACTCTCCTTGGGGCTTGGGTACGGAAGAGGATTCGTGCGCCGCAGGCGCGCTCGGCGGCACGGTTTCGCCGCGTCCGGGAAGCCAAAGAGGCGTCAGAATTGCGACGATTCCGCGCGCAGGAACCGGGCCGAAATAGCGCCCGTCGAAGCTGTCAGGGGATCCGGGATTGAGCAGAAAAACTTCACCTTGCCGCAGCCTGCGGCATCCGCTCCAGGACGGCAGTGGCCTCCCCATGCGGTCGCGGGGCCGGACCTCGGCGACAGGTGTGCCGTCGATCGTGACGGTCAGGCCGGTGCGGCAAACAGTCTGCCCTGCCACGCCCAGGACGTGCTTGAGCATGGGCACGCGCAGCGGCAGATAGCCGCGCGCCGCCATCAGCTGAGCGATAGGCGTCGGCGCATGCGCCGCGACCAGATCGCCACGCTTCACGCTTTCGGACGGGCGTGCCGCGTAGAGGCCGATCGGCACGCTGGCGCTGGCGTTCCAGACGAGACGCGGCACCGGCCGGACCAACGCCGGGATCACCACCGCGCCGATCGCGCAATAGCCCGTGAGCAGAATGCCGAATCGCTTCATGCACCGATCTCCCGGCGCAGGAGCCAGGCGCGGTGGCGCGCCAGCGAATAGGCGCGCGGGCGGTAGCCGGCGATCAGTCGGTTGTGGGCATGGCGCCAATAATCCGGCGCGACCACGCAGGGATCAACCCCGAGATTCTCGATGGCGTCGATCAATGCGAGCGCCTGGCGGACCTTCGGCCAGCCGCCGAGATGGAGCAGCAATTCGCCGCCGGGCGCGACACAGGGCAATGTCGTATAGGCCTCACCCGGTCCGACGGTGCGAACAACATCGAGCCTGGAGAGCAACGTGCCATAGTCGTTCGACGCCCAGCGGACGAACGCGAACACGCTGTTCGCGGCGAAGGAAAGCAGGCGCCGCCGCCGGTCGAGAATCTGGTCGTGAAGCGGCGTCCCGAAGCGAATCCAGCGCTCGGTTGCCTGTTCGACCCAGGTCAGTTCGACCGTGGTTATCCCCGTTGGGGGAGAGCCATCTGCGCGTAGGGGGATAGCCGGAACGGGTTCGGCCACGGTTGCTGAGCCGCTCATCGCCGCACCGGACCCTTGCGGTCTAAGATGCTCGGATCGATGCGCTTGGCAGGATGGACAGTGCCGGTACCGCTGTCCGACGTGGACCGTCGGACGCCCTGGTCCGCCCAGCTGATGAGGTCGTCGACCGAATAGACGATGCGCCCGCCGAGCTTGCGATAAACGGGGCCGGTTCCATAGCAGCGATGCTTCTCGAGGGTGCGCGCGGAGAGGCCCAGCAACAAGGCGGCATCGGGCGTTCTAAGCAGCCGCTGGGTCGTCTCACCTGTCATCCAAGCTCTCCGGGCGTTGGCCCGGCAAGCGCGGCGGGCCCGTTCCAATCACGGGCATCCAATGGCGGCAGATGGCGAGGCCAAGGGAGCGGTGGAAATCGCACCCCGGCAAATGTCGCCCCTAGCCGCGCAGCAGATCGCGATACCCCGACACGGCGAGGCCGCGCGCCTCGTCGACGAGGCGCTGGACGCGGCGGCGCTCGCTCATTGCTTTCCACGCGACCGCATCGGTTCCAGCGAGCCAGGGATAGACGATCTGCGTGCCGATCTCGCGATTGCTGGCGCCCAGAAGCGATGCGTCGAGCACCCGCAGCAGCAGCGCGAGGCGCTGCCGCTGCAAGACGCTGGGGCGCAGCGTGCCCAACGCATCCGCGGTGCTCAGACCCAAGAACATGCGCCGTGCCGCGTCGCAGGCGGCCGCGCCGAGCGCATTTGCGACCGGCGGCAGGAGGATCGCCAAGGCCCCGCGACGACCGTCCACGAGCCGAAAGCGATGCCGAACGCCGGCGATGTCGAAGACGAGATAATGGTCGCCGGCCAGGTCGAACTCACCGATTATGGCAATGACGGGCAGTGTCGCCGCCCAGGCGAAATTGCCCGGCGCGGCGATCAGCGATACGATCTGCGCGGCACAATCCGCGCGCCAGATCGCAGGCGCCGTGCGCACCGTCCGATCGGGATCGAACAAGCGTACTAGGCCCCAACGCCGCGCCTCGGCCAGCGCTTCCGCGGCCGACACATCACCATGAAGCGCCGCCCAGGCGACGCGATAGGCGGTGTTTCGTCGCAGGAATTCCTGCGCGAAATCGGCGCGGTCGTGCTTCGCGAAGCCGAAGGCGGCAATTTCCGGCAAGGGCGAGCGAGTGGCGACGGTTTAAGCTCCGGCTCGGGACTATTCCCGCCGCCAGAGCGCCATTTCGCCCGTTCGCTTCGAAGTCCCGGCGGCGCGGGAACGCTCCATCCCGGAGGGGACAAGCCGCGCACATCCGCGTGAACCGGACACGCGAAAGGCGCCCCACCGTTGCCGGTGGGGCGCCTTGGCCTCGATCAGTCGTTGCTGGAGCGCCGCGGGCGCGACCAGATCAGGCTCGAAGTGTCGCCGCTCTCGTCGTCGAAGAGGTTCGCGAAGATGGGCTGCGCGAAGCTGGGATCGTCGAGCTTGACCGAGAGATAGGGACGCTGCTCGGCCGAGGTCTTGGCCCAGGCGGCGCCGATCTCCGCGCGGCCGACATAGACCCGGTGGGTGGGCGCGTTGTCGTTCGCGCTGGCGGGTTCCGGAACGATCCGGACGCCCTTGGCCTGGACGCTGAGGGTCACGATCGAGCCCTGATATTCCTCGCCGACTTTCTTGAAGCTGCCGATGTTCGCCATTGTCTTATCCTCAATTCATCAAGACCGCCCCATGCGGCCTCGATGGCGTCAAAAGGACGGGTGCGAATGACGCCGCAGCTCTGCCCGCAGCGAAGCGGAGGACTGCCAAAGCGGGCTTTCTTGCCTCGCGAGGAATGGGCGCAGCCCAGGGGAAGAAAGTTCGTGACGCAGTTGCGGCCGGTCAGACGAGGCGAAGCCGTTATCCGTCCATACAGCCATCACCGAGGCCTTGGGAGCGACTTGCAAGCTGAGGAGGACAGTGGCGAGAACATGGATTGATAAAGAGGCGGCGTGATATCTCAGGGTCCGCGACCCTGCCTCCGGACCAAACTTCGGACCGACCTGAACCTCCCCGCAGAACGACACGGCCATCCGTATCGGGCAGCCTCGGCCGCGCGCATCGGCGCCGTGGTCGAACCTGCCGTAAAGCACGAATTCGAGAGTCAGCCGATACCGCTCGGCCCCCCCATATCGCTCCCTGCAGTGACGAGATCGGCAACCCATGCCGCAGGTTGCCCGTCCGGCACCCGATGCCATTGTTCGAGGCCCAGGCGCCCGCCGCCCCGGCGGGCGCCGCTCGCGGCGCTGCCACGCGGCAACGGACGAAGTTGGAATTCAGGAAGCGATGTTCTATATTCGTTCCCACGAATCGAAACGGGAATAAGAAGTGGCTGGCGTAAACAAGGCGATCCAAAGCGATCGCGCCCTCAGCGAAAGCGAAGCGGACTATTCGAAGCGGCTGTTCGATGCCGTGCTCGACGCGGTGATCAACCTCAACGCGGTACCCGGCACCGAAGGCGGCTATGTCAGCCCCGATATCGTCCGGATCGCGTTGACCGATGTGATGGTGGCGGTCGACCTCAATTGCGGGCTTGGCCGCGTGCCGAGCGAGCGTCGCAAGACCGGCGAGTATATCGGCTCGCGCTATGCGAAGCTCCTTAAGGATTTCATCGAGAATCCCGAATGCGCATGGACGCCAGCCATGCAGGTCAGCCGCGAGGATACGCTCAACTAGGCCGGCGGGTCGCGCGCCGTCAGCGCGCGAAGGGATCGTATTCGCGAACGATCAGCGACGGATCTCCGTCGAACTCACGTTCTTCGGCAACGCCGAAATTGCCGCCTTCGATGCGGAACACGACGACAATGGTCATCAACGTCCGTGCGAGGTTCCAGGCGTTCCGTTGTGCGAGGGTGAGCGGCATCTCGAAGCTCCTGTCCGGGGAGCGGGGACCGCCCCCGCTCGACAGGCGCCCGAAGTGTCCGGCGCACGGCCGCAATCACCGCGAAGACGAAGGCGCAGCGGCCGCATGCAAGGCATAGCGGACCCTTTACGGGTTGATGGCGTCAGGCCGTGGGCCGGGCCAAGGAAGTGCCTCCAAGAGCGGGGGCGGTTCCCGCGCGCTACGCAAAGGACGATGCCGCTCGGCCTCTCTCAAGCTGCCGTTGGTCGGCCGCAGAGCCGTCCGAACACGCTAACATGTCGCATCTGCCCTAGCCTTTGAGGCAGGCGATGATCCCGGTCACGACCGTCACGGTTTCGGCAACATCACGCACTTTCACGGTATCCATTCCGAGTGTGAATGCCGGATAGTCGTTGCCGCCGGGGTAGATGGCATCCCCGAGGAAGAGGATCTGCTCGAGCGGGATTGCGCTTTCCTCGCTCAACCGCCGCAGGCCATAGGCCTTGTCGACCCCCTTGCGTGTCACGTCGATCGAGGTCGTCCCACCCAGGTTGATCGACAGATCTGGCAAGGCAGCGCGGAGCGTCGTTTGCAGCGCGGTGCGCTTTGACCGGTCCGGATCCCACGCCTCCTTGGCGTCCAGGGGCGCGCTTTGCCCCAGTCCGGAAAAGGTGATCTGGCTGCCGCGATCTTCAATCCGCTCGCCCCAGATGCGCTCATTTTCAAGACCGGCATCGGCAAGCGCACGATCGAATGCGGCGAGAATCGCCGCGCGCTCATCCGCACCGAACAGCTCGGCATACCGCTGCTGCCAGGCCCCACCGGCAAACCGGAAGAGCTTGGTACCGGTGGTCGGCATCAGCCAAAGCCGGTCGAGCGCGGTGCCCGGCGGCAACCTCGAAGCGATCTGCTTCTCGAATTGCGGCCAGTCCCCGCCAGAGATGATCGCGGCGTCCGCAACCGCCAGCAGCCCAGAAAGCAACGCGGCGACTTCGTCCGACAAGGGCTGCTTGCTCTCGGCGAGGGTACCATCCAGATCGAAGGCGATCAGCTTCTTCACCGGACCTGGCATCCTGCCTCGCACATAATTTCACTCAGCTCGCAGCATCGCCGATCAGCTCTGCTTGGCGCGCCGAGGCGCAGGTTTCGCAGCATCCGCGGCTCCGGTGCCTCGGCCGCCACGCCCCTTGGCGCCCAACCCGATCTTCTTGGCCATCGCGCGGCGCTGCTCGGAATAGCTGGGAGCGACCATCGGATAATCAGCTTTGAGGTTGTAGCGCTCGCGATACTGCTCGGGCGACAGGCCATGGCCTGAGAGATGCCGACGTAGCGTCTTGTACGGCTTGCCGTCGATCAGCGAGATGATGTGATCCTTAGACGCCAATGATTTGCGTACCGTGACGGCGGGCGTGAAATCCTGTTGGTCGGGCGCTTCCTCGGCATTTTCAACAGGTGCACTGGCGCTGCCGGAAAGCTCGGTGATCGTCGCGTGCATGGTGCGCAAGAAGGTCGGCACTTCTTCGGCCGTGCACCGGTTGTTCTGGTTTCCGAGCCAGGCGATGGTGAGTTCGGCCGCGAGTTCAACCGGGTTCAAACTGTTCTCGTCCGACATTGGATACACTCCATGGATTATTCAGCGACTCGCGCCACGTTGCCGCTCCTTTGCGTCTGCGACAATGAATAGTCTCGAAAGAAGTGCCGAACGAACCGCCTGCACTCATTTCCTTTCGCATCCTCACCTATTCTCAACGGGCTTTGGCTACGCTGGGGATATGAATGCGCAGACCCAGAATCTCAAAGGCCTGCCGCTGCTGGATTTTGACGCAGCATGCTCGCGGCTGAACCAATGGCGCGGTCAGATGATCGAGAATTTCGCGCGATGCGAGCAGGCGGTGACCGAGGCGCTCGCAGCGCTCAACGGAAACGGGATCGAAGTGAAAGGCGCCAAGCTTCCGCATCTCGTCGGCCAGCGGTATGAGCGGTTGGCGGCCATCCTGTCATCCGTTGAAATGCAATCCGGTCACCGCAAAAATGCGCTTTCCTCGATCAATCAGTTTCGAACCCACGATGCCATGCGGGCCATGCTTTGCCACGGCGTGACGAAGATTGCAGTCGACCGCGCTGGCGAATGGGTCGCCCTCATGACATTGATCAGCTTCAAGTCCGGAAGCACGACAACGACCAAACTGACGCTGCAGGAAGGCGAATCGGGGCCGTTGCTAGAGCAGATCGTCGATCAGCGCCGTCGGGTCTGCACCGCCCTCGGGCAGGTGCGGCGCGAGCTGAAGCAGCTGGCATAATCGTTCAGCGCTTCTTGTCTGCTTTCCTGGCCTCATCCTCGATCGCTTTGCTCCGGCGATCCCGGAGATTACGCGCCTCCAGCAGAAATTCGACCGGACTGTCACTGATGAATGGCTGCAAGCTGGTCGGATCGTCACGATTCCAGAGCAAATGCGGATCGACAAGGTCGAACACGGTTTGCAACCGCGCCCAGCGCAGCGGCTTGCTTGATTCAGCCATCGCCGCAAGATGACCCTTCGCAGCTGCTTCCAGCACGCGGCGCCGGACCGATTCATGCGCGTCATCGCGCAAATGTCCGTCGTCAGTATTGGCGAAATCGGCGAGCCAGGCGATGTCGATATCTGGTGGCACCCAGCCGGCGAGGCGGGTGCCGGCACGCTGTTCATCCTCTGAGCCGAGAATGAGCGTCGATGCGACCTCCGCCAGTCGCGCGCCGCCAAGGTGCGAACGCAAGCGCTGCGAGATCGCCAGCTCGATCGACGGCAGGGCCTTGGCAAGCTGGGGCACCAGCACCGCGACCGCGCTCTCCAAATTGCTGCGCAGCATCAGTTCGATCGCGTCGGTGGACCGGTGCCGCGCGTACAGGCGGGATGCGGCAAAAAACGCTTCAGCGGGGTCTGTTTCCAACAGATAGAAGATGCCGCCCACGGGTCGGCTCGCGAAGCTGTCGGGGCCACGATAGGCGGCACGGAGCAACTCGACATGCGACCGCTCGTCGCCATGGGCGGCAAGCAGGCGAAGATCTTCGCTTTCGATGAGCAGATGGCCCCCCTCGCGCGATCGAAGCAGAAAGCGAACGACCGCTTCTCGGCTGTCGGCATGCTCTTGAAGCGGCGCCAGATATGAATGCCGCGATGTAGACCAGGTCCCGAGGTCCAGGCCCTCGAGCCATTCGCAGACCGCTGTGCGAGCTTCCGCGTCGCCGACATAGGCCAGATAGGAAGCGACGAACTGGGCATTGTCGTCCGCCGTCCCGTGCATGATCTCCCGTGCGAGCGGCAGAAGTGCGGGGGTGTAGACGTCGAGCGCCTTGAAGGTGGCAATCACGGTATGACGGATCGCGGCCGTCGTCGCCGGATCCAGATATACCTGGATCAGCGCGTTCGCCTCTTCGGGCTTTGCGAGGAGCCCGGCGAGGCCCGCCGCGGTCTCATTGGACACGGGCGAACCGTCCGCCACCAATTCCTCGACGCGAAGGCGCAACGACTCCGTCTCTCGCCCTTCCGCGCTGCGCATTTCCGCGGCATTGACATAGACCGGGCTTCCCGCCCGGATCATCTCCTCGAGCAACGCATCCGCGCGATGGATCGCCAGCGCTTCCATCACCACGACTTGCCGATAGGTGTCGTCGGTTCTCGGCTCGACGGCCTCCATGAGCGCGGCGCGCACCGTCGGGCTTTCGTCCCACCGGGCAGCGAGCACTCCGTCTTCCCGGCCGAACCGGTCTTCGCGCGCCAGCTCGGCCGAGACGAGGTCGGCGTACCCCGTGCCGCCGATCATCGCCAAGACGCGCTCGAACTGGTTTCCTTCCGTATCTCTGACGCGTGAAGTGCGCCCCGAGCGATTGATCGCAAAGCGAGTCAGTTCGACCTCAAACGGCAATCCCGCCCGTTCGCGAAGCGCATCGAATTGCCACGGGTGAGGCAATTCGCACAGAAAGCGAATGGGATGGCGCACGCCGATTTCGGGATCCTCGTCATCAACCGCCGCTTGGTTGAGGATCACCAGATCTTCTGTGAGGCGGTCGAGAATCCAGTCGAGCGTGCGGCGATCGACCAGTTCAGGATGGTGACCGTAGAACAGGACAAGCTCGGTAAGCGGCTTGTCGCCTTTGCCGACATGCTCAAGCACCGCATCGGCCAGCTGGTCGGGATCGTGGCGGGCGAGGTCCTCGATCCACCAGTCCGCCGCGCTCCAGCCGTGCTTTCCGGTCCTCGCGCGCAACTGCCGAAGGGCGGCTTCCGGATCGAGGCGAGCGCGTGCTCTCATGACGCGATCGGACATCCAGTCGTCGCGGCTCAGCGGGACACGGTCGAGCAACTCGCTGTGCACAGCTCCGCCGAACTGATGCATGATCTGCAGCAGCGCCTTGCTATCAGCGGGCAGTAGCGCGAGCAGCCGGTCCTGGTTCGCTTCCCACATCCTGCGCGCATTGCTCCCGGCAATGCAGCGCTTGTCGTTAAGGCACCACAGAAGCTGTTCAAGTGCGACGATGTCCGTCGCTTCCGCCAGTGCGCACGCGAGCCAATCCGGGGCGGCGCTTACCGCTGTCTTCAGCGCGTCGATGCTCAGATCGTAGCGGGAGCTGATCTGGCCGAACTGCTTGGCCGGCTGACGCTCGCGTTGATAAAGGTCGAGCGCCGCCGCGCGCTCGACCTGCAGCGCAAGGAACTGGTCGAGGTGTGTTGGCAAGGGCACGGCACGGGCTACCTTCAGCGCGACGGTCACGCCCGGCTCGCCACCACTGAGCAGCCGTCCGACCGACTCCGCGAGGCTCGGGCGAGAGGTTTCACCCGCCTCGACGATGGCCACGGGCAAATGATGCGGAATGTCCCAATGCGCGTTGGGGTCATAGTCTCGTACGGCGAGCGCCTCTAGCGCCGGCAGCAATGCTGGCCCGACGGTTCCGACAGCCTTCCAACGATCTTCGCGCCGCCATTCCTGCGGTTCGTCCCGCACATTGGCGAAGATCAGGTCTGCAACGAAATCGGCCGGCGCGCGAGGCAGCAGCAACCAGACCAGATCGTGGAAGACATAGCCAAGCCGCCGACCAAGTGCAGCGCCCGAGGCGCTGGTGATGCCCCCCAAGGTGTCGAGGACAGAATCGGTCCGCTCGACGTCCCAGCGATTATCGAGGATCTCCCCCGCGAGATATTCGGCGACTGCCCAGTTTAGCATGCGATCCGATGCGAAGCGGAACTGGTCCGTCTCGGCCCGTTGCAAAAGCCCGACAGCTTCGAGCCGTCGGATCGCATCTTCATCAAGACCGACAGCCTGAAGCTGGCGCGGACGCCAGGGATATTCGGGGGTGCTGGTGCAGAGCGTGCCGGCGAGCGCAGTCAGCCGGGACCGATCGAACGGATGGTCATACTGGTCCCGGGCCTGACCGGTCGCTTCGCGCCAATAGGATTGGAAGAGCTCATATTCAGTGACGCCGACCCAGCTCTCGCGTTCTGGAAGGCGCAGGAATATCTTGGCATGGATCGGCTTGAGCAACAGCTCGAAGACATCGTCCGGCATGGTTTCAAGTGGCGCTGCACGACCGTGCGTTTCGAGGTACCGCCGCAACTCGGAGCTGGTAAAATTGTCGATCGGAACGATGTGGGCGGCGGGCGCCACCTCGGTGACGATGCGCGTAATCCGGGGCTGCGACGAGATGACCAAGTGGATGCCGAGCGTCCGCCAGTCGGTTCGCGCAAGCTCACGCGCGACGGTCCTGTCCTGAACGTCGTCCACATAGATCGTAAGCCACGGCAGGCCTGTCCCGTCCGCGCGCCATAGCGTGCGCGCGATAACCGGCAGCGACGAGCGGTCACGAAACGCGGGCAGCCAGAGGCTATCGTTGACTGCATCCTCAACGTCCTGCGCGCGGATCGGCGACGGGACGAGAATGGCCGCTTGCCCCCGGTCGAGCTGCGCGAGCGCAGCCTGGCAAAGCGACCATGTCTTACCCTGACCGGATTCGCCTGAAAGCACGGTGATCTCAGCCTGAGCGACAAGCGGGTCGAGGCGCGCCTGCGCTTCGGGACGATAGCCCAGCGCGTTGCTCGCATGTTGGACCTGACGAAGCGCCAGTCGAGGCAGCGTCTGGAAGTGGGCGAGCCTCGACATGGCGTCGCGGTCGATCAAGTTGAGAAACTTGGTGATGTCGAGCGGCTGGCCTGCGGTGGCAGCATCGGCCAGCCGCGACATCAATTCATGCCTTTTGTCTTCGGGCGACTGGGCAGGAGCCAACATGGGCGTCAGCAGCGCCTCGACTTCGCTCTCGGACTGATGGCTGTCGATGACCTCCAGCGCCAGGGTATCGAGCACGTGCAATAGCCGTACGTCGCTGATCTCCCGCCCGGCGCTTGCAGCCAGGGCATCGAGAAACTCGGAGCCGGTGAGCTGCTTGCGGGCCCAACGAAAACGTCCGGTCCCTTCGCCACCGGACTGCCGCCATGCGAGAAACTGGCGAAGCGGAGCGAGGCCATCGGGATTGTCGGTAACGAAGCGAAATCGCTGGCGGGCGCCGAGAATTGCCGCGTCGATCAGATCCGGGAGCACATCCGCCGCAATGCCTCCGGTCGTCCATGGCCTGCCGCGCCGGATCTTGATCTGCTCGATGACCGAGTAATCTGGCAGGTTCAGGCTGACGTCGCCCCCCGCCGCCGGTTCAAGCGTAAGGATCATCCCCGACATCTGGCCGCTGGGGGACGCGAACCGTGCGGTCGCTTGCATCCCCAATTGAAGGCTGCGCAGAATCTGGAACAGGAAGCCAGCAATGGCGCGCCGGCCACCGGCGGCACGGACGCCCGGCGGCTCCGCCGGCGTGCCGGTGACGATCGCGGTCATGCGGCCGCGAGGTTCAGGGGATGGCTGCCGATATCAAGCGAGGCTTGCCCGACCTGCACGCCAGTCACGCGTCGGCGGCAGCGCGAAGTTCGCCGAGCCGCTCAAGGCAGAGTTGCTCGACGATATCGCGCAGCCGCTTCACGGAAGCGGCGAGCGCGTCCAGATCGTCCGTGCCGATCTCGTAGCTCGGCGAGTAGCGAGCCTCGACATAGGCGCGCTTGAGCAGCTCGAAGCGACGGCGATCGAGACGGGTGTCGCGGGGCCAAGCGTTGATAAGCCGCGGCTCCTTGTCCTCCGCCAACGAACGCAAGAATTTGATATTGTGGGAGCGAGGGAAGTAGAGCGTGCGCACCAATAGAAAGCACGCGTAGGCGGTCTCGGTCGCCTGATGCAGATTGAATACGGCCTTGTTCCGCCAGTCGCGATCTGACCCTTCGGTCGTGGCCAACTCGGCCATCCGGAGCCAATTGGCCATCGATAGGCTCTCGGCTTCGAAGTATCGCTCTGCCATCGCAACCGCGTCAGCGGCGGTCAGCGGCTTAGGCGCCGCGAGCGCATGGTTCGGTAGATCGTACAGCACCACGCCATCCCGAACGATATCGACCCAGAAATACTCACCGCGCTGGAGAGCCTGGTTCACCTCGTTGAGCGTGTGGACGATGACGTTGACCGGGCGCCGCACGGCCGGATCGTGGAGGATCTTGTCCTCCGCGATATACCAGTAGGCGGCGATATCGGTCAGGTCCTCATGGCTGACGATAACCAGCAAGTCGAAGTCGGACTGATAGCCGTTGTCCGGCTCATCGACCCAATCGTCACGCGCATAGCTGCCGAACAGAATGATCTTGAGAATCTTGCCGTTCTTCTTCCACGGCTGGGTCGAAGTGGAGATGGCCTGCGCGAATTCCGCCATCAGCGTGTCGCGCACGCGCGCCAGCTCTGCCTGCTGGACGTCCGGGAGGTGGTCGAGATCGACGCGCATTGTCATTTCCTAGCTGTGGCGGGCCGTTTCCTCAATGTTCCTGCTCGTCATTCGGAAATTCCATCAGGTGGACCATGGCGGAGGCGAGGCGTTGTTCGACTTCGGCGACGGTGATGTCGAGCTCTGCTGCGATCTCGAAAAAGTCGAGGTCGCGGTAGCGGGCACGGTGAAACACCTGCCATTCTGGGTCGGGCATCGCGTCGATGGCGCGACGTAGCCTGCGAAGTTTGCGGTTCATGATCATTCTCCATCGCATGTCGGCTGAAGCCGGGGGAGAGACGGTGCGGGTCCGCGACAGGAGGCGCGGCGCATCCGCAGGGCCGGAACGAAGTGAAGGACGTGGGCCGAGGCCCGCGTTGCGGCACGCCGGCGCGGGCCCAGGCCCGGCTCGCCCGGCTTTGGCCGATTTTGGAGGCGGCGATCATCGCTTCCGGTGATCGATGATCGCGATGCCTGCGCTGCGTGCCTTGTCGAACAGATTGTCCTGGATGCCGCCACCGGGGAAGATGATGATGCCGCGCGGCATCAGGCCGATGACGTGGTCGTTGCGCTTGAACGGTGCGGATCCACGGCTGTGTTTTGCGAAATCGGGTGCGATCGGGACTTGCTGCACCTTGCGCTCGCGGGCCCAAAGAGCTGCGATATGCTCGGTACCGGTGCGCGAGGCGCCGTGGAGGAGCACCATGCCGGGGTGGCGACCATGGACCTGGTCGAGCACCTGCCAGATCGTGCGATGGTCCGAATAGTCTGCGCCGCCGCTGACATAGATGCGCTCACCGGGAGGGACGAGGAGCTTCGCGTCGGCATGTCGCCGGTCGTTGACGAACTCGCGGCTCTCGATCACCGCGGCAGTCATTGCCCGCCGGTTGAGCATCGAACCGGACTTGGGCAGCCATGGCTTGCGCAGATAGTGCCGGAACTGCTCGGCGAATGCCTCGCGAAAGGCTTCCATCGCATCGCGGCGCTCGATCATCGACCGGCCCTCGGCGATCAGTCTCTCGAGTTCGACCGACATGACTTCCGAACCGTCCTGCCCGCGCTGGGAGCGCTTCTGCGCCAGCTCGTTGGAGTCCAGTTGATGGTCGACGCGCTCGGTCGCGCGGTGGAAGACATTTGTGAAACCCCAGAGTAATTCCTCCAGCTCGGGCTCGAGGCGTGTGTCGGCGAGGCTTGCCGCCATCGCATCGAACGTGTCGGCCGCCGCCGCCTCGACCAAGCGCCCTTCGGGAAGCGGTCTCGGATCCAGCTCGTCGTCGAACGGCCGCCGGCCGAACAACTGCAGCTCCTCCAGCAAATGGGCGAACTGCGATCCGCCTTCGCTCGTCATGTCGTGAATATCGTCCATCCGAACTACTCCAAGCTGGGGCCGCGTCCTTGCGGCCTTCCTGGCGACAAGAGGCGGCGGCGCCCGCGACCGCGCACGGCCGAGCGAAGCGGCCGGCGAAGCCGGCGGGCGCCGAAGCGAAAGCGGAGGACCCGGGAGCGCGGCTATTTTGCTTCGCGATGCAAAGCGGGCACTTAGCCCGCGGCGGAAAATAGCCGCGCGGACGGGTTGCACTGACGCGGGCGATGCCGACCCGTCGCCCTCTGGGAAGGCGCATGGCGCGGACTCTCCTCAGCGGAGCGACGGAGGCGATGCGTCGCGACCATGGCGTATCAGGGCCGGTCTTCGGGCCGCACCTGCGCGAGGAGATTGGCGCGCAACGCATCGAGGCCGATCGTACGCAGGTCCGTGTTGAGGTCGCCGAGCTGGGAGTCGAGGGGGCGGACGTCGATCCCGAACTGCCTGGCGCGGCGCGTCAGCGTGGCAAATGCCTTGCATCCGGCGGCATCGGCTTCACGGGCAACATATAGCCGGCGGAGCGACGGCGGTAACACGAGAGCAGCAAGGTGCGCCGAGGAGAGCGCCGCGATCGACGGCAGCGTCGGGACCGCGGCATAGATCGAAAGTGTAGACTCGATACCTTCGCCTGCGGCCATGACCGGAGCGGCGATGCCAAAGCGGACACCATGGCCGAGCAGATGACCCATCGCGCGACGCGGAAAAGCGACGGGGGCTTTGTCGGAGCCGTCCGGAGTCAGCCAGGTGCGATGCGCACCGGTGACGTTGCCGGCGATGTCGGTTACGGCGGCAACCATGGCCGGCATGGCGGACGGAACATCGCCGCGATCGTCAAGCGAGCGACGATACCAGCAGCGTGGGTGGAAATGCAGGACATCCAGTCCGGGCAATGGCGGAATGCCGCGACCGCGCAGATAGGTTTCCACCTGCGTGCCGGCGATGGACTTGCAGATCGCCAGCAGGCGCCGAGCTGCTCCAGGCGATCCAGTCGAAATGTCGCGGGTCGCCTTCATGCCGGCGGAGACCGGAGGGTCGGGAAGGCTGAGAAAGCGCCGCGCCTCGGCCAAGGCTTCAGCGAGCGTTCCGGTCAGCGTCGATGCGCGGATGATGTCGAGCAGGTCGCCATGTTCGCCCGACTCCGCGTCGGTCCATTTGCCTGCTCGACCGGCTCCGCCAGGGCTATCGCGAAGGCGAACATAGAGGCTGCGGCCCGGCGTGTTGCGAACATCGCCGACCTGCCAGTAATTGCCTTCGCGTCGTCCGTTGGAGAGATAGCGCCGGCATAACCGTTCGGCTTGGCCGGCCAGATCGCGCGCTATCGCGCTCGCAGGATGCTCCATCGCCCGTCTCCTGCTCAGGCCGCGCCGGCAGTGCGCGGCTCGACGCGTGCGACCGGGAAGCGTTCAAGCAGCCGGGCGAGAACAGCGGGACCGTCGCCGCCGGTCGGCACGAACAGCCGCAGCTTCCACGACACGATCTCCGACATTAGACCCATCGCCTTGAGCCGTTCGACGCCGAGGTCGTTGAAGCCGGTCAGCTCGATGCGGTGGAGGTGCATCGCGAGCACGCGCTGGAGCCGCTGGCCTTCGGCGAGGTGCAGCGCAGCCTCACCTGCGATGAGCATCTGCCATGCCTGGTCAGGCGTGATGGCAGGCGCGTCAGCGCCGAGCGTGGCGGCGACCCATGCCGGCGGCACACGGCGGCCGACGATACGCTCGCCGGCGTCGGTCTGGAGACGATAGACCCGCGTGGATTCGCCCGGAAGCCGTCTCCAGATCGGGAGGAGCAGCCCCGCGACGACATGCATTTCGGTGGTCTCGAACTCGGGGACCTCGGCGCGTTCGGCCTCCCAGGCGGCACTGAACCGCGCGCGGTCGGCGGCTCGCCAGAAGGTCTCGGCCAGCGCGTCCAGCGGCATCGCCGGGCTTTCCATCGGCTTGATCAGGCGGATTCGTTCTTCGACTCCGCCGTCTTCGAGCATCATGCTGCGAGCGCGCATGCGGACTGCCGCACGCCCGGAGCGCTCGTTGACGAGCAGCTTCGCATCGGGCTCCCGCGCCATCGCCAGCGCTTGATCCAGGTCAAGCGGATGATTGCGGTCTTTGCGCGCGATGGTGAGCAGCTCGGTCTCCGCACCGGTGCCCGGATGCACATAGATGGTCCGGCGCCCGGACACGGTGAAGCTCTCGGCGGTCAGAGTCTCGAGTCCGGTCTCATAGGTGCCCGACGTCACCGCTCCCTCGATCCGCCGTTCGAGCAAGGCCTCGAACGCATCGAACACGGTCCGCTGCATGGCGATCGTGAGCGCGAGCATCCGGTTGAGGAAAGTGGTGATCGGCGGCAGCTCGTCGCGCAGGCCATTGTCATCGCCGAGCTCAAGACCGGTCGCCGCCTCGAAATCGTCGAGCGAGCAACCCTCGATCCTGCCGCGAAAGATCAGCCCATAGAGCTGGCGGAGCGCATCGCGCGCATATGCGGATTCGAGATTGTCCTCGGGTCGGAACATGTTCTGGCCGCCGGTCTGGCGCTGTCCACGCGTGATCGCGCCGAGCGTGTCGAGGCGGCGAGCGATGGTCGAGATGAAGCGCTTCTGCGCGCGGACGTCGGTGGTCACCGGCCGGAAGCGCGGCGGCTGCTTCTGGTTGGTGCGATTGGTCCGCCCGAACCCCTGGATCGCGGTGTCGGCCTTCCAGCCTGCCTCCAGCAGATAGTGTACGCGCAGGCGCTGGTTCGCGGCGCCTAGGTCGGCATGGTAGGAGCGGCCGGTGCCGCCCGCCTCGGAGAAGACGAGAATGGGCTTGCGGTCGTCCATGAATGCCTGCGCTTCGGCGAGGTTCGAAGCGCCGGGTCGGGTCTCGACGGCGAAGCGGGTGGAACCGTCGGCGCGCTGCCGGGGAACGATGCGCCGCCCGCGTCCGGTGACTTCGGCCACGCGGTCAGGTCCGAAACGCTGGACGATCTGGTCGAGCGCGCCGGGGACCGCGGGCAAGGCGGCGAGACGCTCGATCATGGCTTGGCGCCGGGCCACCGCGTCGCGGCACTCGACGATATTGCCGTCGTGCATGACGGGGCGCGAGCAGAGGTTGCCCGAGCTGTCGGTGAATGGCTCGTAGAGCTGGACCGGGAAACTGTTGGCGAGATAGTCGAGCACATATTCGCGCGGTGTGATGTCGACATCGACATCGGCCCATTGTTCGGTCGGGATCTCGGCCAGCCGCCGCTCCATCAGCGCTTCGCCTGTCGATACGATCTGCACGACCGGGCTCGCGCCGCTGCCCAGGTCGCGCTCCATGCTGGCGATCACGCTGGGCGTCTGCATCGCGGTGATCAGATGATTGAAGAAGCGCTGCTTGGCACCCTCGAACGCGGACCGTGCGGCGGACTTGGCCTGGCGGTTGAGCGTGCCTTCGACGCCGGTGACGTTCGCGGCCCTGAGCGCAGCGTCGAGGTTGTTGTGGATGACCTGGAACGCCCCGGCATAGGCGTCGTAGATGCGCTGCTGCTCCGGGGTCAGCGCATGTTCGAGCAGCTCATACTCGACTCCGTCGAACGACAGTGAACGTGCCGAATAAAGGCCGAGCGCCTTCAGGTCGCGCGCCACGACCTCCATCGCGGCGACCCCACCCTCTTCGATCGCCGATACAAAGTCGGTCCGGGTCGCGAACGGGAAATCCTCCCCCAGCCACAAGCCGAGCCGTTCGGCATAGGCCAGGTTCTGGACGGTGGTGGCGCCCGTCGCCGAGACGTAGATAATTCGGGCATTGGGCAGCGCATGTTGCAGGCGCAGGCCCGCACGCCCCTGCTGCGACGCGGCCTGCTCGCCGCGCTCGGTCTTGCCGCCGGCCGCGTTGGCCATCGCATGCGCCTCGTCGAACACGATCACGCCGTCGAATTCGGCCCCGAGATAATCGACGATCTGCTGGACCCGGCTGGCCTTGCCGCCCCTCTCCTCGCTGCGCAGCGTCGCATAGGTCGTGAACAATATGCCATCGCCGAGATGGATCTGGGCACCCTGCCGAAACCGCGACAGCGGCGTCACCCGAAGCGGCTCCTGTCCGAGTGCGCGCCAGTCGCGCTGCGCATCCTCGAGCAATTTGTCCGAGAGCGAGATCCACAACGCGCGTCGGCGACCCTGCAGCCAATTGTCGAGGATGATGCCGGCGACCTCGCGGCCCTTGCCCGCACCGGTGCCATCGCCGCAGAACCAGCCGCGGCGAAAGCGGATGGCGGCCTCGCTGCCTTCGGCGACTGCGTTGAGTGCGTCGAAGCTGGCATCGACGTTCCACCACCCGGCGAGGAAGCCGGCATGCGCCTGGCCGGCATAGATGATCGATTCGAGCTGGGCATCGGACAACACCCCCTCTTCGATCAGCCGCCGCGGCAGCACCGGACGATAGTCGGGCCGGGGTGGTGCGACCGAGGCCATGGCAGCCGACTGGACCAGCATCGTTGGATGCGAGCGGGCGCCGGGAATGCGGATCGATTGAAGCTCGAACGGTTCATAGATCGAGGTCGAGAGGCGCGCGTCATCAGCGGGCTTCCAGTCGATTGATGCATAATCGAGCGGCGCTGCGTCTATTGGCGCAGGATCGACTCCGACGGTCACGGCGGAGATGGGAGCGCGTCGCACCACTGCGGCAGTCACGGTCGACGATGGCAGTGCCGACGGCTTGGGTGCGCGGGACGGAACCGAGGCCCTCACCCAGTGGAGCAAGGTGGCGAGGTCCGGGGCCTTGCCGTGGTCGGGCGCGAACGCGTCCTGGCGGTCAGCGGGCACTCGGTCGATGACGGTCAGGCGGGTCTCGGTGGTGGTGCCGTGGCGCGCATAGACACGGCCATCGACCGAAGCAGTGAACACGACGCGGCCGCGTTCCTGAAGCGCGATAAATTCGTCGCGCCACACCGGTGCCTCGGGCGCGCAGCCCGCGCCGGTGATCGCGACCAGCCGCCCGCCCGGGCGCAGCCGGGCTAGCGCTGAGGCGATATGCCGAAGCGCCGTCCCGGGCATGCGCCGGTCAATCCCGGCCATCGCCGAGAATGGCGGGTTCAGGAGCACGATGTCGGGGACGAGATCGGGCGCAAGGCGATCGTCGATCTGCGCGGCGTCAAGGCTGGTAACGTTCGCGCCAGGGAAGAGCCGTTCGAGCAGGGCTGCCCTAACCGGGGCAAGCTCGTTTAGGATGACCTGTCCTCCGAACATCTGCGCTGCGACCGCGAGCATGCCGGTACCGGCCGACGGCTCGAGAATGGCCTCGCCCGCGCCGATCTGCGCAGCGATTGCCGCCACCAACGAGAAGGAAGGCGGGGTCGAGAATTGCTGCAATGCCTGCCCTGCCTCGGATCGCCGCGTGTGCGTCGGCGCGAGCGCGGCGATGCGCTCGACCAGGCGGAGCCAGGCTTGCGGGTCGGACGACGATCGGACGATGGCCGGTCCGTGTCGACGGAGGAACAGGATCTCAGCGGCCTCGCAGGCGTCATAGGCCTGTTTCCAATCCCAGGCACCGTCGGCATCGCTCGCGCCAAATGCGGTCGTCATCGCCGCACGAAGGTTCGCCGCGTCGATTGGGGCGCCGCGTTCAAGGATCGGCAACAGGTCAAGCGCGGCACGATGAAGGCCATCGGCGACCGCCTGGGGGTCAGGACAAGTCGAGGAAGCGGGCGCGCCAAGCGACGCCCCGCCGAGAATCGGCAGGTTCATTGCAGGTCTCCTGATAATCGAAGGGAAGAGGAGCGGGACGCCGCGGCGCCCCGCACCCCATCGGTCACTCGGCGGCGATCGCCAGCGGCTCTTCGTCGCCGGACGCATCCGGCTCGGCGAGGAAGGCAGGCAGCTCGGCCGCCGCCGGGGCCTCCAGCAGGTCCGCCTGGGCAGGTAGCTCGGGCGTGCGCAGCGGCTCGGGCAACCAGCCCGCGCCGTCCATCAGCCGCTCGGCCTCGCGGGCCATGTCCGGCTTCTTCAGATGGTCGATCAGCGCCGCGGTCTCGCCGCCGTTGCCCTCCGTCACCGCATCGATGATGCGTGCCTTGGTCACCTTGCCGAAAAAATTGTCGGCAGTGGGCTTCCAGCCGAACCCGACCATGTCGAGCCCGACAGCGCGGGCAAGGACGTGGCTGTGCACAAGCCGCCGTTCGACCGTGTGCGCCGAGATGCGCCCATTGTCGTATTTGGGCGCCACTTCGTAGAGTGCGTTCACCGAGTAAGCGGCGCAGTGCGCGAACAGCTCGGCCTGCTCGTTGGCGTCGAGCAGTTGGAGCGCATCCCAGAGATCGCGGTCGGATTGGGGCAAGCGGTCCTTCCACATGGCGTGCCGGGCCTCGATCGCGACAGCGGCCGGGCTATCCTTCATGCCGGTGGGCTGGAAGCCGAACCCGACCTTGGTCAGGGTGACCATCAGGCAGCTTTCGGCGCGACTGTAATAGAAGGTGGCAAGCACGAGATTGTGCAGTACCGCCGCGAAAGCCACTTGGGGATTGCCGGCAATCGCATCCTGGAGCGCAAGCGTGCGCTCGGCCGTCAGCTCGGAGATGAGGCGGTCGGGCAGCGGCTTTAGTCCCTCATCCTCCTCTTCGGTCTGCACCTCGTCCCCGGCGGTTTCGGGAGCGAGGCCGGGCTGACGGTCATCGCCATCGACCCCATCTTCCTGCTGCTCGCCCTCGCCCTCACCGTGAGGTTCGGACTCGACAACCGGCTCGTCTTCGGCGCGAATCCAGCCGGGATCGACCGACAATTCGCCGTTCCGCTCTATCGTGATGAAGACGCCCGCCATCGCCATCTCGGTGGGGTCGTATTCCCAGCTGCCGCCGGCGAGCTCGGCGATCCGCTCGTCGAGCGCGTTCACCCGGGCATCGACGTCATCCGGAATCTCGTCGGCACCGCTCCATTCATTTTCGAGCGCTTCGGCCTCGGCCTGGAGCGTCGCCACTTCAGCAAGGTCCGCCTCGGTCGGCGGGGTGTGCGTCGCCTCGATCGGCCGCAGTCCGAGGTGATAGCCATAGGGGAGATCGATCGCCACCTCGACCCACTTCCATCCCTCCGCCCGGAAGCGATCGGCCTCGGCGCCGAGCTTCTCAAGCACGAGCCGGTCGAGCAACGCGGCATCCTGCAGCCAGCCGCCGCGGTCCTCCTCGAACAGGTCGCGGACCACGCAACCGCCGCCCGCGACATAGGTGTCGATGCCGACGAACAGCGCTCTCGGATCGCGCGCGGGGATCGTGGTTTCGTTCAGGCGGGCACGGATAAAGTGTGCCGACTGGTTGTGGTGGCTCTGGACCAGCTCCCAGACCTGCTCCTGGCGGGCATGGTCGTCGCAGACAGTGAAGGCCATCAGCTGCTCGAGGGTCATGCCGTCGGCGGCATAGACTTCGTGCAGCAGCGGCGACACGCAGGCGAGCTTGAGCCGCTGCCGCACGACCGCGGGCGTGACGTGAAACCGCGCCGCGACGTCCTCGATCTCGCCGCCCTGGTCGACCAATTGCTGCATGCCGCGGAATTCGTCGAGCGGGTGAAGCGCCTCGCGGAACGCGTTCTCGGCATAGCTGTCCTCTTCGGCCGAAACGTCGCCGTCGGCCGGCTTGACCACGCAGGGGATGACCGCGTCGGCGGCGAGACGCTTGCGCTTGACTAGGATTTCAAGCGCGCGGAAGCGCCTGCCGCCTGCAGGCACGTGAAACGTGCCGGTATCCTTGCCCTCGGCGTCGAGCAGCGGCCGAACGCTGAGGCCCTGAAGCAGGCCGCGGCGTTCGATATCGTCGGCCAGGTCCTCGATCGTGACCCCATTCTTCACGCGGCGGACGTTCGACTGGGACAGGACCAGGAGGTTGAAGGGAATCCCCTGCGCGGGCGCAAGGACGAGCTTGGGTTGACGCTTTGCCATGTCAGTTCTCCACATGGCGGGGACCGGGAGACTCTCTCCCGACCTTCATCCCGCCATGGGAACGGCGCAGCCCTCTACCTCTAGGAGGAGGGCCGCGCCGATTGGCAAAACTAACGTGGATCAGTGCACGGCCGCGAGTAGCTTCGAGGCCTTGCCCTCGAGATCGAGCCGCGCATCCTGATGCGGCTTGTCGCGGGCGAGCGCAGTGATCCCCTGGACGAAGTCGAAGATCGAGGCGGGCGGATGCCCCTCTTCGTCCAGGACGGTCGCGATGATCCGGCCGGTGTCGGCCTTGGAGAAACCTCGCTTACGCAGGAAATCCTGCCGATCCTCGTCGGTGCGGGCGACGATCTGCTGGCGCGCCGCCAAGATGCCCGACATGAAAGGTTGCGGCGAGGACGTCGCGAAATTCTCCAGCGCCGGCGCCGCCTCGTGCGCGAAGCGGTTGGCGGCGAACTTGGAATGCCGGATGCTGATCTCCTCGAAACCTTCGGCACCCCAGATGTTGCGGTTCATGCAGACCGCGCGGAGATAGAATGAGGCCATGCCAAGCGTCTTCGCGCCGACCTCGCTGTTCCAGCAATAGAAGCCGCGGAAGAACAGGTCGGGGTCGCCATTGGGCAGCCTGCCAGCCTCGATCGGATGCGCATCGTCGACCAGGAACAGGAAGACGTCACGGTCGCTGGCATAGAGCGTGGTCGTGTCCTTGGTGATCTCGACATGCGGGTTGTGGGTCATGGTCGACCAGTCGAGCAGGCCCGGGACCTTCCAACGCGAGTCGCCCGTGCCGTTCCCCGCGATCCGCATCACGGCTTCGACCAGCTCATGGTCCCAGATCCGGCCATAATCGGGGCCGGTCACTGCGCGCAGTTCGGTGCGGCCGTCTTCGGTCTCGAGCGTCTTCATAAGCTCGCCGCGGTGCGTGATCAGGCCGTGCTGGAGATTGATGCCCGCGAGCGGCGCGGGGAGCTGGCGCAGATAGCCCGAAGGCGCGCCGACCAGACCGGCGAGTTGCCCGAACGACCAATGGGTCGGCGCAACGGGTTCGTCGCGGCCGGGCACGATCAAGGTGAGGCGCTCCGCATCTTCGCGACTCGCCTCCACCCGCACCTCTCGCGTCTCGATAGTCCGGGCTGTGGCGCGCCTTGCCCGCGCCAGCGTCGCGGCGTGAAGCTCGCGCAGCGAGAGGTATCGCTCGTCGTCGGGACGCGAGAACCATTCGGACGAGACGCGCCCGATGCGCCGGCCCCGCGAGATATCGACCTTATAGGCACCGGTACGTGGTGGCGGCGCGGAAGCGTGGTTGAGGACAGTGGCCATGAAAAATCTCCGCGACGGGCGCCGGAAGACTCTCTCCCGGCCCTGACCCGTCACGGCCGAACGGCCGCACTCTTCCTCTCGCCGGGGCGTTGCGGGGCGGAGCGCCCGCAGAAGGGGTACGGCCAGATGCCGCTGGCCGTCAGGGGAAGGCCTTCCCCTTCCGGATATGCACCAAGACCTTGAATGCACTGGATCGCTTCGGGTGAAGTGCTGCATAGATGTCTTCATGTTGTTCGTTCCGGATGGTCCAGACATTCCTCAGTCGCTTCTCAGCGAGCAGCGCAACGGCAACCTGATGTTCGTCATCGGCGCGGGCGTGTCAGTGGCCGCGGGACTGCCGCTGTTCGGGCGTCTGGCGGAACTTGCCTATGAGCGCCTCGGCCAGGCAATTCCGGGAAAGCCGGACAGCCTCGCCACCCAAGCCGAGGTCGAGGCGCTCGCGGCGGGGCAATATGATCGCTTGATCGGCCTGCTCGAACGCCGGCTGGTCTATCGTGGGGCGGATTGGCAGCAGCCTCGGAACGACGTCCGCAATGCCATCGCGGAACTGGTGAAACCCAAGCGTGGCGCTTCGTTTGCCGCCCATCGCGACTTGCTCGATATCTCGCGCGGCGGCGACGGCATTCCGAGGATCGTCACGACCAACTTCGACACGATCTTCGAGAGGGCCTGGTATCGCCACACCAAGCAGCGGCTTCCAAGCAGTGCCGGCCAGGGCATGCCAGCGGTCGGCTCACCGGAATTTGTCGGGGCGCTTCATCTGCACGGCCGCGTTGCCGATCGAATGCTCAATCTGAACCAGACCGATCTCGTCCTGACCGCACCGAACTTCGGCGAAGCATATATGCGCAACGGCTGGGCCTCACGGACGGTCTATGACCTGATGCGCCGCTACACGGTCGTGCTGGTCGGCTACTCCGCCGACGATCCCCCGATGCGCTACATGCTCGAGGCAACCGAGGAGGGTCGGCTCAACTTCCCGGATCTGAAGCCCGCCTACGCGCTGGTCGCCGACGACAAGGACGATGCTGGCGGACTTCGCGAGATGTGGCGGGGCAAGGGGTTGCATCCGCTAATCTTTACTGTCCGGAACCACGATTATTCGCCGCTTTATCGCACGCTGCGCGAATGGGCCGAGATGGTCCGAGACCCTCTCGCCTGGTCCGAAACCATGATCGCGGAGATCACCGCCACCGACCATGCGGCCAGCTCCGAGACCGAGCGCGACCGGCTGCGCTATCTGAATAATGCGATATCGAGCACCGCGGTAGTCGCGGGCCACGCTGCTGACCCTGCGTGGCTGGAAGCGCTTGAGAGCGCGAACGAACCCCTGGACGACTGGTCCTATCGCGCATGGTTCAAGGATCGGCTGACCTCCGCGCGGGCAGCACGCTACGCGGTCGGCCTGCAAGGACGCGCCTCGATGCGCGTGGCGCAAGCGATCGATGTTCTTTTACGTTTCCAGAGCGACCCGCTGCCCGAGCCTTATGCCACCTTTTGGCCCCTGTTTGTCGAAGCGCGTCTTCGACCCGAAGCAAATCCGTTCGGACGGCGGCGCAGTTCGGGCGTGGTGAGCGCGAGACGCGTGGCCGACATGGTCGCCGCCGTGCAGCCGCGCCTGGCGGTCAGCAGAAAGCTCAGCTTCCGAGAACCGGAAGCGCCGCAGGGGCGGCCGCAGACGATCCATGACCTGGGACATTTCGAGTTCCGGGCCGATGAGCGCGATTGGCAGCGCCGGCTGGACAAGTGGCCGAAAACGTCGCAGGCCGAGGTGCGGCTGATCGAGGCACTCGATCGGGCGCTGGTGGAGGCGCTTGAGACTGCTTCCGACGCAGGTCTTCTCGAGCACAATGGCGATCTGCAATCCTGGGACATCGCGCTGGTGCATGCCCCGGAGCCAAATGACGGTCTCGCCGAGCCCGACGATCGTCATCGCCGCGGCTGGCGGCGAAATCCCCCCGATCAGTACAACAATCACTTCGGACCACTCGTTCGGCTGATGACCGGTCTGTGGCGTCGGCTGGCCGAGCGGGATCTTGGCTTGGCAGCGCGTATCGCCGAGAGCTGGGCGAGCCGCGACGCGATGATCTTCAAACGGCTCGCCGCTTGGAGCGCGACGATATCGAAGGCAGGGCCTGTGGACGCGATCGAGCGCTATCTGCGATCGACCACGCGCGACCGATACTGGTCTGGCGATGACAATCCTGAGCTTGTCCGCTTCTATTGCCGGCGGTGGAACCGGCTCGACCAGCGCACTCGCGACAGGCTCGAGGCCGCGATTCTGGCCGGAATGAAAGCGGAGACGGTGCGGCGCTTCACCGATGCCGGGCATCGTAAGCGCGCACGCGCCTATTACACAGTGCGGGAACTGGCGCGGATCGCTACTGCGGGCGGACGCCTCTCTGTCAATGCGCGATCGCGGCTGACAGGTTTTCACAAGGCGTTTCCCGGCCTGCCCAAGAAGGTTCCGGTTTTCGCTCACCTGCTGAACGCCAGCTATTCCGGCTCGGGATACTCCGCGGACACACGCGTATTGGCGCAGGTTTCCGACGAAGAGTTGATCGCGAGCGCGGCGCAGGCTGAGGAGTCCGATCGGATCGGCCAATCCGATGTATGGCAGGTGCTCGTACGCGACGACCCGCGCAGGGCATTTCGAGCGCTGCTTGCGGACCAGCGCCGGGGTCATTTCGAGGCCGCTCGGTGGCAACCGCTGCTGAGCCAATATTCCCATCAGGAACCGGTCGTAAATCCGCCGCCGCTGCCGGATCTCACCAAGGTCATCGCGGCCGTGATCGCAGGCCCCGACAGTGCGATTACGACCATGGCCTATACGCTTGCCAATGTGATCGAGCGTCGAGCCGACGCGCCGGGAAAGCGCGTGTTTCCCGCTGTGCTGCGGCTTTGGGACCGGCTGGTTCCGCTGGCGGCCCAAATCGACGAGGGGGACGAACAGCCTCGCGCCCTGTCCGAAGTCATCCTGTCGCACCCGCTCGCGAACCTCGCGAGCGCATTGGCGCGGATGCAGAGCAGTGTGCCCCGCACCGAGGGCGGCGGGTTCGCGAAGAGATTTCGTGCGCGATTCAATATGCTTGCGAAACTCGACGCGCGCGCAGGTGTGATCGCACGAGCCTCGTTGATCCGAGAGCTGGCGTTCCTCCACTGGCTCGCGCCGGACTGGGTCGATCGTTACCTGTTTCCGATGCTCGATGCGGGCGGCGAGGATGCGATCGACCTGATGAGCGTGGTGTCGGTTTCCGATGCCCCGCAATATTCGCCTCTGTTCAATCGCCTGAAGCGGTCGATCTTCCAGGCGCTGGAGCACGACAAGACCGACGGCGCGGCGCGAGAGCGGCTGTCGGGCGCCGTGGTCAGCGCCGCCTTCGCAGTCATTCGAAACGAAGACGGCTTCGACCTCTCACCTGTCGAATGCCGCCATGCCCTGACTCGCATGCCCAATAATGTGCTCGCCTCGATGGCATGGGAGATATGCACAATATTGCGTCAAATCGATGGACAGACGGACCGCGCCACCACCTGGACAAACGTCATCAAGCGTTTCCTGATCGACTATTGGCCAAACGACGTAGCGGCCCGGACGGCTGAGGTGTCCGACGATCTGGCAAAGCTTCCGGGGCTCGCCGGCCCGGCATTCGAAGAGGCCGTAGATACCGTCCTCGGACTGGTCCGGCCGGCCAAATTCTACGATCTGCGCCATGGGCTGGAGCTGGACGAGGCCAATGATCCGATCGCGACATACCCGCGGGCTGCATTGCGCCTGATCGCTTCGGTCATCGATCGGGAGGCGCCGCCGCCGACGGACGTTGGAGAGGTCATCCGCGATCTTCTCGCGGCCGATCCGAACATCGCCTCCGACCCTGCCTTCTGGCGGATGCGCCAATTGCAAAGGCCTAACTAGCAGGCCGTTCCGGCGGAACCCGACGGCTTCCGATCTGAGACGACAGACCACGGCTCCGGACATTTTTGCGCCCGCAGTTTCATCTTTGCTTCAGCTGGCGCGATTGACACCCCCGCGAAGCGATCTGGCTTTACGAGGCCCAATAAATGTCATATATGACGCTTTATAGCGCTCAGCGCGTCATATGTGGATGGTTAAGATGTCTTCGGCAAAGACGCGGTCAGTTCTGGTCCGGCTCGGCAAGGACCTGCGGGCCGCGCGCCTTCGCCGGGGCATGGCGATCGGCGACCTTGCCGTGCGCGCCGGCGCATCGACCAGCACCATTATTCGGATGGAAAAAGGGGAGCCGGGAGTCGGGATCGGCACACTCGCCGATGTTATGGTCGTGTTCGGGCTCAATGAACGTTTCGCCGATCTCCTCGATGTCCGGCACGACGATCTCGGCCTGGCCCTCAGCAATGAACGGCTTCCGCAACGTGGTCGCCGCCGGTCTACGACGGTTCGTCCCCCTGAAGGTGATAAGGGTTCGGCTTCGCCGGAGCCGAGCGATACCGATTCTGACGGCCTCGCCTTCTGATGGCCGACTACCGCGCAAAGGTGGCGCTCGGCGAAGCGCAGGTGCCGATCGGGCAGTTGCGCTTCACGCGCGATGGCCCGCGGCAATATTCGAGCTTCGCTTATGATGCGGGCTGGATCGAGGATCCGCGCCGGTTCGCGCTCTCGCCAGACATGCCGCTCGACAGCGGCCCCTATCATCATTCGAGCCAGCAAGGCGAAGCGCGCGACGCCCTTGGGGGCGCATTCGCCGACGCGGCGCCGGACAGTTGGGGCCGGCGGCTGCTCGAACGCGCCTATGGCAATGGTCTGAGCGAGTTCGAATATCTGACCCTGTCCGACGATGCCTGCCGCCAGGGAGCATTGCGCTTTCTCGACGATGCCGGCGCGGTGATCACCGGCGGCGCCGCCGACGCGGTGCCCCGCCTCATCGACCTTGCTGCGATCACGGCCATCGCGCGCGCCTATGAACAGGGCAGCGAAATCTCCGCCGAGGATTTGCAGGCGCTGGCCGGCGCCGGCGGCTCGGGCGGCGCGCGCCCCAAAGCCAATGTCCGCGAAGGTGAGCATCTCTGGCTGGCCAAGTTCACCTCGGTGCTGGATCAGCAGCCTGTCGAGCGCGTCGAAGTGGCGACGCTTCGCCTTGCAAAGCTGTGCGGCATCGCCGTCCCTGAGGTGCGTCTCGTCCTTGCCGACACCCCCTGGCCGGTGGCGCTACTCCGCCGGTTCGACCGGCAGGGCAATGCCCGTATCCCCTATATTTCCGCGCGCACCGCGCTTGCCAAACGCGGCACGGAACTCGGCTCCTACACCGAGATCGTCGATTTCATGCGCGGGCATGCCGCCGACCCGTCGCGCGATTTCCGCGAGCTGTACCGGCGGCTGATCTTCACAATCCTCGTCTCCAACAAGGACGATCATCTAAAGAACCACGGGTTCCTCTATGTCGGCAAAGGCCAATGGCGCTTGTCGCCTATGTTCGACGTCAATCCCGCACCGGATCGCAATCCGCATCTCGAGACCGCCATCCTGGAAGGTGGCGCGCATGACCGATCGATAGCGCTCGCGCTCTCGGCGTGTGAGTTTTTCGAGATCGACGATGGTGATGCGCGCGCGATGATACGCGAGATGGCTGCACGCATTGCCGGAAGCTGGCGAGAGGCGTTCCGGGAGGCAGGAGTAACTGGCGCCCAGGCCCGCAGCTTCGAACCCGCGTTCGAGCATGACGAAGCCATGCTGGCACTGGCCCTCTAACAATCATATCTGATGTCTTATCGGCCAGAGAATGTCATATATGACACTCTACACCGGAAAGATGTTATTGGATTTGTCCGAAATATGTAGACAAATTTCGGACGGGATGACGCCAAAACTCAAGACCGCCGCTAATGGAAATCATGACTGCGCACCTTGATCAAATCCTCGGGATCGGCGCCGTTCGGGAAGGGGGGAAAATAGAGATCCCGAGGCCCCGGACGCCAGCCGGGCTCGCCGCGGTCCGGCGCACCGGCATGGGTGGCACCATCGCCGCGCCCGAAGGTCACCGGCATCTTCATCCGCCCGACCGAGCGCAGCATTTCGTCGCGCGGAACCACGTGATCGACGATAACATGGATCACCGCGCCCTCCTTCTGCAGGCGCCCGCGCAAGGACACCATCGACGCCGACATCACCACGCGGCGCTGCTTCTCGAACCGGTCGGGCCAGAGGATACCGTTGGCGACGCCGGTCTCATCCTCGATCGTGATGAACAGCACGCCGCGCGCCGAGCCCGGCCGCTGGCGAACTAGGATCACGCCCGCGACCTCGACATGCCGCCCGTCGCTTATATTCGCGAGATCGGCGCAACGCACCACCTTCTCGGCGGCCAGCTGCTCGCGCAGAAACTGGAGCGGATGCGCGCGCAGCGACAGCTGCAGCGTGCGATAGTCCTCGACCACCTCGCGGCCATCAGTCAGCGGCTGCAGGATGACTCTCGGCTCAACGCCCTCGGGTGAGAAGCCGCCCTCGCGCGCGTCCGCAGCGGCGAACAACGGCAAGGGCGCCTCGCCCAGCCCCTTCACCTTCCATAGACCCTGCCGGCGATCCTCGGCGATGCAGTGGAATGCGTCCGCCTCTGCGAGCCGCTCGATCGCGGCGCGTGGAACGCCGGCGCGGCGCCATACCTCGTCGACACTCTCGTACAGGGCATTGCCACGCACGGCGGCGATCGCGGCGCCATGGACGTTGGCGAGCGAGCGTACCTGCCGGAAGCCGAGGCGCACCGCCAGATACCGCCCGCCGGTCTTCTCCAGCGTGCAGTCCCAATGGCTCTGGTTGATCGAGACCGGGCGGACCTCGACCCCATGCCGCTGCGCATCCTGGACGATCTGCGCGGGCGCGTAGAAGCCCATCGGCTGCGCGTTGAGCAACGCCGCGCAGAAGATGTCGGGATGGTGATGCTTCACCCAGCAGGAGGCATAGGCGATCTTGGCGAATGAAGCGGCGTGGCTCTCGGGGAAGCCATAGGAGCCGAATCCCTCGATCTGCTTGAAAGTGCGCTCGGCAAAGTCCTTGGGGTAGCCGCGCGCGATCATGCCGCCGACCAGCTTGTCGTAGAAATGGCTGACACCGCCGGTGAGCTTGAAGGTCGCCATGGCACGGCGCAGCTGGTCCGCCTCGGCGGGCGTGAAGCCCGCGCCGACGATGGCGACCTTCATCGCCTGTTCCTGGAACAGCGGTACGCCCAGCGTCTTCTCCAGCACCGCGCGCAGCTCGGGCTTGGGATATTCCGGCTTCTCCTTGCCCTCGCGCCGTCTGAGATAGGGATGGACCATGTCGCCCTGGATGGGACCTGGCCGGACAATCGCGACCTCGATAACCAGGTCGTAGAATTTGGTCGGCTTCATCCGCGGCAGCATCGACATCTGCGCGCGGCTCTCGATCTGGAAGACGCCGAGCGTGTCGGCCTTCTGGATCATCTTGTAGACCTCGGGGTCGTCGTCCTGGAGATCGGCCATACCGATGCGGATGCCCTTGTCCGCTTCAAGCATATTGAAGGCCCGGTTCATGCAGCCGAGCATGCCCAGACCCAGCACATCGACCTTCATGAAGCGAAGCGCGTCGATATCGTCCTTGTCCCATTCGATGATCTGGCGATCCTCCATCCTCGCCGGCTCGATGGGCACGAGATCGTCGAGCCGGTCCTGGGTCAGCACGAAGCCCCCTGGATGCTGCGACAGATGCCGCGGGGTGCCGATCAGCTGGCGGGCGAGGCGCAAGGTCAGCTTGAGGCGGTGATCCTTGGCGTTGAGGTTGAGGCTCTCGATCTGCTCGTCGCTTATCCCATCCATCGACCAGCCCCAGACTAGGCCGGTCAACATCTTGGTCAGGTCACGAGGCAGGCCCAGCGCTTTGCCGACCTCGGCGACGGCGCCGCGGGTGCGGTAGCGCGTCACCACCGCGGTAAGAGCGCTGCGCTCGCGCCCATAGGTTTCGTAGATCCACTGGATGATCTCTTCGCGCCGTTCATGCTCGAAATCGACATCGATGTCGGGCGGCTCCTTGCGCTCTCCCGAGACGAAGCGCTCGAACAGCAATTCGTGCTGGATCGGGTCGATCGAGGTGATGCCGAGCAGATAGCAGACGCAGCTGTTCGCCGCGGAGCCGCGCCCCTGGCACAGGATGCCGCGCCGACGGCTTTCCTCCACAATGGAGCGGACCGTCAGGAAATAGGGCGCGTAGCCGAGCTGGTCTATCAGCCGCAGCTCGTGCGCGATCTGGTCTGCATAGGGTTTGGGCACGCGCTCCGGAAACTTGGCGGCCGCCGCTTCTCCCGTCAGGCAGGCCAGTGCTTCCTGGGCGGTCTTGCCCTCCATCACCTGCTCATAAGGATATTGGTACTGAATCTCGCCGAGATCGAAGGTGCACACTCGCGCAATGTCCGCGCTCGCCGCGATCGCATCCGGAAAGCCGGCAAAGCGGCGTTCCATCTCCTCCGGCGATTTCAGGTGCCGGTCCATGAAGCGCTCGCGCCGGTAGCCGAGCGCATCGACTGTGGTCTTCTCGCGGATCGCAGTCACCACGTCCTGCAGCGGTCGTGCCTCGGGGGAATGATAGAGGATGTCGCCGGTCGCGACAGCGCGGACGCCGGCAGCACGCGCCTGGGCGTCGAGCGCGTGGAGGCGTTCGACATCGTCAGGCCGCCGCCGGTACGACAGCGCGAGATAGGCGCGAGGCCCGAAGGCCTGCGCCAGCTCGGCGATATGCGCCGCGGTCACAGCATCGGGCAGGTCGGGCACCAGGATCGCAACGATCCCCTCGGCGCGGTTGACGACATCGCTCCAGCCGAGGATGCAGCGGCCCTTGCCACCGCGCGCCTTGCCGATCGAGAGCAGGCGGGTCAGGCGCGACCAGGCCGGCCGGTCGGTGGGATAGAGCAGCAATGCCCGGCCATCGGTCAGGTCGACTCGGCTGCCCGCGATCATGCGCACGCCGGTCGCCTTCTGCCCGTCCCAGCCGCGAACCACGCCCGCGACCGTGCTCCAGTCGGCGAGGCCGAGCGCGGTGTGGCCCAGCAATTGCGCAGCGGCGAACAACTCCTCGGGCGCGCTGCTCCCACGCAGGAACGAGAAATGGCTCGTCACCTGGAGTTCGACGTAGCTGGCCATCAGCCGAAAAAGCCGTGGAGATACCAGCTGAGATCCCCGGTCTCGGGGACGACGCCGTCGCCGCGGCGAAACAGCCAGAAGCGCTGGCCGCCCTCCACCTCGACCCGGAAATAGTCGCGCACCGCCCAGAGCTCGCGATCGGTTCGCCACCATTCGCCATGGATGCGCTCCGGCCCGTCGCCTGCCGTCACCCGGTAGGGTTTGCCGCGCCAGGTGAAGCGGCGCGGCGCATGGTCGGGCAGCAGCGCGACGACATGGGACAGCATCTCGGGCCTCGGCAGGATCCGCACCGGCCGCTTCCACGCCGGCCAGCCCTGCGGCTCAGCCAAGGCGCCCAGCCGGCGCACTGCACGCTCGGGCACATCGCTCGGCTCGAGCCCGATTCGGAACACTGCCTCATCTCCGGCGCGCCCGGCAAGCTGGTCGATCGCGGGCGCGAGGTCCGGCGGCGCATCGCCATCGGGAATGAGTGCGCCAGCGATCCGGGCGCCGAGCGGCTCGCTGTGCGGCACGACCAGCCGCATCGCCTCGATGCCGAGCCCGGGCTCGAGCCGGTCGATCTTGAGCCCGAACATCCGCACGAGATGCTTGGGGTCGCGGGTGGCGCGCGACGCGCCGATGCCGAGATGCTGATCGGCACCATCGATCCGCTCGGCGGTGATCACCGCGGCGCGCACGCCCAGACCGCGCGCACGCAGCACCGCGACCAGATCATCGACCAGATCGGTGATCACCTGCGCGATCGCCTCGGGCGTGGCGATCGGCTCGAGCAGCCGCCGCGACACGATGGGCGCCTCGAACGGCACCACCGGCACGATCGGCTCGGCCACACGGCCAAGCGCCTGGTCCAGCCGGGACACTGTCGACAGTCCCAGCCGTTTGGCGAGCGGCCCCCGCGGCATCGGATAAAGGTCGCCGACGCGCTCGAGCCCGAATCGCGCGGCGGCGGCGAGCGACTGGGGTGCGAGGCGAAGCGCGGCGATCGGCGCGGCGGCGAGCGCGGCCGCCTCGCCGCCCGGCGGCAATAGGGTGATCGCGTCGCCGCCAAATCGCGCCATCGCATGGGCAGCGCCCGGCGTGCCCGCGACACCCAGGCGACCGGTAAATCCGATCCGTGAGAGAAAGCGCAGCAAGCGGGCACAAAAGCGCGCCTCGCCCCCGTGCAGATGGCTCGTGCCGGTCAGGTCGAGCCAGATCCCGTCGGCGCCCGAGCGCGCGGCGACCGGGGTCCAGTGCGCGACCGCATGCAGCGCCAGCCGGTCAAGCCAGGCCTGATCTCCCGCCGCGTCGGCATCGCGGACGTCGAGATCGCCGACGAGTGCTCGTGCATGTGCCGCAGCCATGCCGGGCAAGAGGTCGAGCGCCAATGCCACCGGACAGGCAGCGGTCACCACCTCGCGCTGCCCGACGCGCTCGATGAGCACGGTCGGATGGCCCCATAGCGCCATGCCGGGCATCGCCGGCATGACCGCCCGCGACGGCCCCCGCCCGCCTTCTTCGGAAGGCATCGCCCGGAACGGATGCTCGACCGCCTCGGAACGCCGGCCGAGCAACCGCATCGGCGGCCGCTGGTGCGCTGGCAACGCCGCGATCCGCTCCGCTTCCGCTTCCCGGCCAAGCCCGTCCTGCGCCCAGCGCGCGCCCGGGCGCCAGCCCCCGCCGCGCGGGACCGAGCAAGCGCCCGGATCGTCGTCGATGCTCGGCTTCAGGACCGGCGCGAGGGACCAGGGCCGCTCAGGCGGCGCGAAGGTCCGCTCCACCCGCCGCAGCCGCTCGATCGCGAGCTGGGGCAAGTAGAGCGAGGCGACCCTTGCCATCGCAGGCCTCGACTATGAGAGAAAAGGGATTGCCGCCGCGCTGGCGGACAAGATCGACCGACCAACAGGAGCGGCCGACACCGGCATGCGGGAGCGGCACCGACGGCGCGCAGCCGATCCGCCACCGCGTGCAGGCGGCAGACGGAATTTCGAGCGGATCGCGCGCGGCCCGCGCCCAACGTCGCAGGAGCAGCATCGGCGTGCGGCCGTCGGCGGCGGCAAGCTGGAGCCGGCGGGTGGCGGTCTGGTCGGCGGTCTTCACTTCGGCGACCACCGCCGCGAAGCTGCCATCGCGCAGGCAGTCCTCGGCAAGCGCCAGCGCCATCACCTCGTCCCGGCCCTCGCAATAGAGCAGCTTGCCCGGAGACAGCCCGGCCTGCTCGAGCCCGGGCGCGTAGAGATCGAACCGGGTCAGCGCCCAGGCGACGCTCGCATTGGGTTCGACCGCAAAACGGGCAGCGGCTCCGGCGACGAAGAGGGTCGCGGCGGCATCGTCGCCGAGCGTCGGGGAAGCCGCGGCGACCTCGTGCAGGCCGCCGCCATCCAGCCCACCACCGCCCAGCCGGGAGTCCATCGCCTCGATGCCGAACGGCAGCAGCGGCGCGTTGCTCGCCACAGGCACGGCGATGCGCGCCTTGAGCTCGGCGAGCAGGCGAGCCCGATCGGTCTCGGCAAGGGCGGCAATGGATTGCATAAGAGAATCACGACTCGCACGTTCTCTTTATGTTCCGAGGACTTGGCATTTTCGTCAAGGGCGCGAATCATGCGTGCTGCAACGCGCCCGGCCTGCACATCGACAGATTACGGCTTTGGGGCGGCGCCGGCTGCAAGGTCCCATCGCCACACGCCGTCCCGGCACTCGATCAGGAGATGATGGGACAGGCGCGGCCGAGGCTCCGGCAGCGAAACCCCAAGCGGAGCGAGATAGGAGGTTTCAACCTTGTTTCGGCCGAGCGCTTGGAAGGTGACATTTTCCATCGAATCGCCTTGCACGACGTTCGCCGAGCCGCTCAGCACCTCGCACGTCTCGCCCAAACCGATATAGACCTTGGCGTGCGAGTCCTGCTTGCGCTTGCCGTCCCCGACGATCCGGTTCTCCAGCCCGAAGCGGGAGAGCATGACGTGGTCCAGGCCGGACTCTAGCAACGCGTCGCGATACTCTTTCAGGGTCGCGCCTCGGGTCATTAGAATCGTTCGAGTCGGATCGAGCTGAGCCAGCAGGGTTTCCCAGATGGCGAGCCGCTCCGCCTTGGTCTTCCATTGATGCGCGACGAACGGCGTTGCGAGCAGGATCTGATCATTAAAGAGTCGCCACCGCGCGATCAGCTTCCCCAGCGCGTGCATAACGTCGGTCTTGCTCAGGATGCCTGTCAACACGTCGGCCAGGTCCGTGCCGCTCACGTCGGCCAGAAGAAGCTCCTCGACCGGAGGCAAATCCGACCCGTCCAAGCGGAGAGGATGGTAGAAGATCGCCCGGTGGGGCTCGCCGCATGAGCATGGCACCTCGACGAAGAAGACCACATGCTCGACCGGGGGAAGCCGCGACCGGGCAAGCATCTGATTGGTAGCCTGGGCACGCGCGTCGGCGACCCTCAGCCAAGACTTGCCGATCGCCAAGAACGCCGCCGCTTCGAGGCTCTCGCCTGACTTCGCGCATTTGAAGATTGGGAAGGCGTCGAGGTCGAACCGCGGCTGGTCGGGGTTCATGTCCAGCTGATAGACCGCGCTCGCGCCCGGCCGGGGAGCATTGCCCGCATATGGATTGATGTCATTGTCGAACCGCTCGACGATCATGCAGTCGTCCGAGTAGGATTCCGCTGGATTACGCAGGTCGAAGACAAAGTGCTGGCCGCATTTTCGGCATGCCACAAGCCAGCTCCCGCGATCGTTGATCATAGGGAATTTGAGCTCGGTGTAACGATGCGGCGTATCGCATTTCGGGCAATTGGCGACGTGATGCCGCTCTCGGGTTTCGAAGATCATGATCGACACTTACCAAAGCCGGTCCAGTCTTCGCCATATTCACGTGAAGGATTTTGCGGCGCCACCTTGCCCGGAGCTCGCCGCCGTGCTGCATCATACCTAGACCAACACAGGGTGGCAGCATGAACGCGGCGATGAACAATTCGGCGATCATCGAAGCAGCGGCCAGCTCAACCGGACTCTGGCTTTCGCCCCAGGTCGTTGCCGCGCTCCTGACTCTCGCTGGCGTGATCGTCGGCCTCGTCGCGCGGGACATCGTCATGACGCTCTACATGGCGAGAAAGAAGCGCACGGAGGACCTCGCGGACAAGAAGGAGGCCGCCGGAAAAGTGCATCACGATCTGGTGCGGCTATATTCCGACCCGCTCAAGGATGCGGTGACCAGCTTGAAATACCGCCTAGAAGAGATCGTGGAGAAAAAGCAGGGCCGATATCTGCACGCTGACGCTCCCGGCATTCCATTTCTGGAATATAAGCGGATCAGCACGGTCTACCGGATCGCCGCCGTGCTCGGCTGGATCCGCGCTATCCGGCGCGAGCGCAGCTACCTCGATCCGGAACAGGCTTCGGCCTCCGTCGAAATGCAGGCGATCGGCGAGCTTGAGGCCGCGCTCGCGGACGGGACACACGTGGAATTGCAGCGCCTGGACGAGCTGTCGAACCTGTGGCGCGTCTCCACAATCGACCCGCAGGCCAAGGTCCATATCGCAAGTCTGATCGATGGCGAGCGCGCCGCCTATCTGGCGAAGAAGGGCGCGCTCAGCTCCCGCGACCTTCCCGACCCCGACCAGATCGAGTTGGCCGAGCGATGCGCCGAGATCATCCGGCACGAGGCGGGCGTCGACATCCCTCCCGACCTGGTCGCGGCAACCGCGAAGCAGACCGCGGTCACCTTCGGAATCAAGGAAGCCTATATCTACCGGGACTGGCAGGCCGCGATCGGCGACCTGATGCTCCTCGACGACAAGGTCGGGACCCGCCACTTTTCGGTGCTCGGCTTCGGTACGTTCGAGGATATCATTCTCAAGGGCCGCAAGAACAAGCAGTCAAATGCTGCGCGCTGGTTCGCCCGGCTCGAGGGCCTCATCCACGATCTTGATATGACCCGGGAGGGTATGTTCGACGCCAGGCGTGACCAGGTCCGCAAACTCTACCAATGCTGCATCAAGCTGGAGGCAGGGCTCGAGCAGCGCCTGAGCGCCAAGCAGGAGGGATAGTAAGGTCACCATCGGTAGGTCGCTCTTGCCGATGGGCGAATATGGAATATCGGTGAACGCCCAAGCCAGCACCGAGTGAATTTCGATGGCGCATCGCCCCACCTTCTTCCTGTCCTCGACGATATACGATTTCCGCGACCTGCGTAGCGCGATCAAGTTCAGCCTGGAGGCTCGCGGCTGCCGTGTGCTTGCCTCCGAGTTCAACGACTTCGGCGGCAGTCTGGATCAGCACAGCTATGAGGCGTGCCTGACCAACATCGAGCAGGCCGACTATTTCGTCCTGCTGATCGGTGCCCGTGTTGGGGGCTGGTACGACAAGCCGAGCCGCATCAGCATCACGCAGCAGGAGTACCGGACCGCCTATGAGCTCCATCGGCAAGGCAAGCTCCGGCTCGTCACATTCGTTCGCAGCGAGGTCTGGCAACTTAAGGAGGATCGCAAGGAACTCGCCGCCTTCCTGATCGAGAACGCCATCGCCGAGCAGGAGCGTCAAGCCATCGCATCGGCACCCAGCAAGTTCGCAAACGATGCAGAATTCCTCGGCGGTTTCATCGCCGAGGTTGGCCGAAACCTCGAAACTGGACGGGCGGTATCGACCGGCAGCGCCAAGCCGACGGGCAACTGGATTTACCAGTTTCGCGACTTCCGAGACATCCACGATGTCCTTCAGCCGCTGGCCTTCACCGGCCTCACCTCCGAGGACGCGGCCTACAGAATTGCCCTCCAGAACGAGCTGCTGCACGTCATGGGACAGCTCTTGGAGAAAGATACGAGCGGTGTGTTCGATCATCGGGCGCCGCTTCGGAAAGGACTTGCGGCGCATCCGATCACGGTCGAAGTCCGCGACCGGGGTTGGCTCACGGTGGATCTTGAAGCCTGGGGCAAATTTGCCACAATCTTCTACGCGGCCTTGGGCACGCGCTTCGAAACTGTGGTGATCGACGACGCGCTGACCTCGACGATCTTCCTGGACTATGATGCCGAGAAGGGCAGCTATGTGCAGAGCGCCGCCTACGAGGCCCTGTCGAAACTATGGTCCGAGATACGACAGTTCAACGATGTCGGCACGTTGCAGAATCTATCGATCCTCAGTGAAACGACGCCCAGGGCGCTGGGTCGGAAGACAGGGCGGCACGATCTGCCGGCAGACAAGGTCGCGCTCCTCTACTCCTACGCACAACGCTGGATAAACATCATCTCGCTTTGCGAGGCGCTGATACTCCATCTTGAAGGCAGACCATTTGTCATGCCCGAGCTGATGCCCTTTTCTCCAATCGCGGGATATGAACAGACGATTTTGGCAGGACGAGTTTCCGCCGCGGATCTACGCCAGGCCTTGGGTATCTGAGGTCGTCGATGTGCCGGCGAGCCTGCGGACTTAACCACCAAGCTTAGCCAAGGTCGCCGGATCGTGCTGCCCGGCAAACCAGCGATCGAGCGCAGCGGCAAATAAGGGACTTGGTTCGGCCGCTTCGAACAGGGTCAGCGACGAGCGCAGCTTCATCGCATCGACCGCGCCGAAAACGTCTTGCGCGCTGATGCTGATATCGGTGATGTCCTGCAGCGCGCCGACGCACTCGCGCAGCCGGGCGCCAAGCACCGGGTGCGCCAGATAGGCCCGCGCCTCGTCCAGCGAGCGGATGCCGAAGAACTTCGCGGTCTCGCTGCGGCCAAGCCCAGCGAGCTGCGGGAAGATGAACCACATCCAGTGCGACCGCTTGGCGCCGCGCCGGATCTCGCCGAGCGCGATCGCATAGATCTGCGACTGCGCCTCGACGAACCGCTCCAGCGACCCCGCCTCGGCGGTCACAGCAGCGCACCCTGTGCCGGTGCGGGCGGATAGACCCGCACCGGTAGGAGACTGCCTTTGGGCAGGATGCGGAGCACGTCATCGGCCGGCACTTCCGGGTCCAGCCAGGCGGCCCAGCGGTCGCGCGGCAGCGGGATGATCTGGCGGTGATGATAGGGTGCGACGTCCTCGCCTGCGTCGAGGGTCAGCATCGTAAAGGCCTCGCCGACCGGGCTTTCGCGCCAGATGCCGGCGATGCAAAACCAGCGATGGTCCGCCATGGTGAAGAGCCATTTGTCGAGGCGCTTCTGCTTCGGGTCGTCGGGATCGGTGAACTCGTAGAAGCCATCGGCAAGGATCAGGCAGCGCCTGTCCGCGAACGACCGCCCCTCGGCGCGGTAGTTGTAGACCGGCTTCCCCTTGGCGCCCTGTCCCGGCCAGCTCCATCGTCGATTGACGAGCCCGCCGCCGCCGCCTGCGGCGCTGCGCACGATCGGCGCGATGTCGGTGATCTTGATGTCTTCGCGCGCCGCGACGTTGGGCGTGCCCTCGGGCAGGTCGATCTTGATCTTCAGATCGTCGAAATCCTCCATGATCGAGGCGATATCGACCTCGAGCCGGTAGTCATTGCACATCGACGATCTCCGATTTGCGCCAAGCCATCGTTCGCATTATGTTCTCACGATGAAAGCGAGTCCCTTCGAGTCGGAAGCCGCGTTTGGCACCCGTCGCCCCATCATCCGGCGGAACCCGGACAATATGCAAGAGGTCGAGATGGTCGAGGCCGGCTGGGGCCTCCAGCCCTGGGAGGGTCAGGGCACCAAGCCGTTCAAGTTCATCCGCTCGGAAGGCAAGATGTTTCCGACCCATCGCTGCCTGATCCCGGCAAGCGAGTTCCAGGTCAAGAATGGCGACCGGCGCTTCCGGGTGACGCTCGACGACGGCAACTGGTTCTATCTCGCCGGCGTCTGGCGGCCCGGCAATCCCGACTGGCCGCTGAGCTTCGCGGTGGTGACGATCGAAGCCAATCCCGATGTCTTCTTCTATCAGGAGCGGCAAGGCGCGGTGCTGCTGCGCCGCCAGAACATGGCCTGGCTCGACCTGAGCGTGCCGCAGGAAGAACTGCTCCAGCCCCTGCCCGCGCGCAGCTTCGCGATCGCGGAGATTGCCCCGCGCGTCGAGCTGCCGCGCCAGACCGAGCTGGCGCTCTGACATGCTGGCATCCCATCCCGAGAGCTTCGCGCTCGCCGAGGAAATGAGCGCGACGGACCAGTTGAACAGTGTTGCGCTGAGCGCCGCGCATCTCGAGGGAGCGATGCGGACAGTGGCGCAACTGCCGATGCACGCGCGGGACAATCCAATGGCGCAGGCGCTTGCGCTCCAGGCCTATGCCGAGCATGCCGGGCTAGTCGATGATGCTCTCGCCTCGGCCGCCCTGCATGCCCGGATCTCGGCGCTTGCCAAATGGACCGCCGCGCACGACCCCGAGCGTCAATCCACTGCCGAGGCGGTGATGGAAGCGGCCGCGCGGTTTGGCTTGACCGAAGAAGCTGACGGCATCGGCTTCGAGCCGGACCGGTTTCAGGAGCTGGTCCTGTTCATCGAGGAATTGCCATGGTGATCAGGATTGCGGCGCCGGCAGCGGCGATGCTGGCGATGTTCTGGTGCGCACCGGCCAAGGCCGATCCGTGCGAAGGCGCGCTTCCTACCTATGGCGCCAGCTTCTCGGGGACCGTCCGCTATATCGGCGACGGCGACATGCTGTGCGTGGGGGCCAAGGGCCGTCGCGACCAATGGATCGAAGTGCGGCTGGGCGACTTCTACGCGCCCGAGCTTCACGAGCGCGGCGGCGAGGATGCGAAGCGGCGGCTGATCCGGCTGGCAATGGGCAGGACGGTGATATGCCGCGCCGGACGCCGCAGCTACGACCGGATCGTCGCCTATTGCACGCTCGACGGGCAGCCCTTGGGCGAACTGTTACGCGCAAACGGTGGGCGGGAGGGCGGCCGCGGCTGGCGGCGATGAACGCGATGCTCGACCTGTTCGACAGCGAGATCGCGCCCGGGCTGGCGACCGCGCTCGATATGATCGCCCCGGCCGAGGAAGCTGATCTGATCATGCGGATCGATGCAGCGGACCTCAGCCCCTTTCGCTTCCAGCAATGGACCGGCAAGCGGCTGACCCATTCCTATGGCTGGCGCTATGATTTCGAGACCGGCCGGTTCGACAAGGCGGCGCCGATCCCGGACTGGCTCCACCCGACGCGCGAGCGCGCGGCACGCTTCGCCGGACTCGATCCCGACCAGCTCGTCCAGGCGCTGCTGATCCGGTACGATCCCGGTGCCGGCATCGGCTGGCATAAGGACCGGCCGGTGTTCGAGCATGTCATCGGCCTCTCGCTCGGCGCGCCCGCGACGATGCGCTTTCGCCGCCGCACCGGCGCCAAGTTCGAACGCCGCTCGGTCGAGCTGGCCCCTCGCTCGATCTACCATTTGAGCGGCGAGATCCGCCACGTTTGGGAGCACAGCATCTCCGAAATGGATCAGGCGCGCTGGTCGATCACGTTCCGCAGCCTGTCGGACGCGGCACGCCGCGCCGCCCGATGACAGGCCTGCTGCCCAGCGGTACCCGGACACCTCCCTCTTACCGGAGAACAGGGGCGTTGCGGGGGCGGAGCCTCCCGCAGAAGGGGTCCGCCGCGATATGAGCGCGGCGGCAGGGGAAGGCTTTCCCCTCTTCGATGCACGGCATTCCGGGCGGGAAGTTTCTTGACTTCGCGATGGCCCGGCTTCCAGACATTCCAGCGGGGGGAAGGCTTCCCGACGGATCACCAATGACGCTCGATATTCGCGGAAGCTTGAAGAACACCAAGATCAGCTCGAACCGCTACGTGGTTTTGGAAGAACTGATCTCGAACTCGATTGACTCCTTCCTGATCCGGCAACACGACGACCCCGCGCAGCGCAGCCTCGAGGTGAAGATCGTGGCGGAGATTGCCGCGACCGGCCTGCTTGGCGACGGTCAGGACCTGTACATCTCCTGCACCGACAACGGATGCGGCCTCGGCGACGACCAGACCGAGGCGTTCCTCACCAAGGACACATCCTACAAGGACGACCTCACGATCGCTGGGATCGGCAAGTGCAAGGGCGCAGGCCGCATCCAGTTCTTCCATCATTTCGAGCGGGTCGGCATTCGCAGCACCTATCGCAGCGAGGGTAAGGTCCTGATGCGAACGCTGCCGCTGGTCGCGGCACGAAAGAAGATCGATCTTACCGACTTCACCATCACGCATGGCGACGCGCAGGACATTGGCACCACCATCACGCTCGACGGCCTGAAGCCTGCAACGCGTGAGCGCCTCTACAAGGCGGACGCGCTGGGTGACGTCTTCTCCGCCGCCAATATGCGCCGCTACATGCTGGTCGCGTTCCTGCAGCGCCTCGTCAGCCTGAAATCGGAACTCGGCGACTTCAACATCATATTCGAGACCCGATACCCGAAGGATCGGGTCGAGACAGCTAGCCTTGGTGCGGCCGATCTCCCGTCGGTAACCGAAGTCAGAGTCGCTCAAATAGAGCAGCGCGATCCGCGCTCGGGAGGTCCGCTCGGCAAGTCGACGGACTTCACGCTCTCGCATTATAAGCTCGACGCAACAGTCTTCGACCTGCCGCGAAATGCGATCTCCTTCTGCGCGAAATCGTCCCCGGTCCAGGACATCACCCGGCGCTATCTGCGCACCACCGCCGAGCAGAACCGCGCGGTCGAAGGCTTTCATCATATCGTTCTGATCGAGGGCGAGCTTCTCGACCGGCGCGTGAATGAGCAGCGCGACGGCTTCGAAGGCATCCCGGACGAGATTCCCGTCGGCGATCTCTTCTCCGACGAGACGGTCTCCTATGCGGGCATCTTTGACCAGATTGATCCGATCATCGAGGAGATGGTCTCACCCTCGGGCTGGAGCCGGGATCAGGTGGTTGCAGATGTGACCGAAAGGTTCGGCGTCAACGCGGGGATGCTCGCCGATACCGAGACGAGGGTCGTCTATGGCGATACGCCGAAGAGTGTCGCGGAGCGCGTCCTGCGAAAATATCAGGATCGCATCATCGCCGAGACGGCCGAGATCTTCGACCTCAGGGAGGAGATCGAAAAGGCCGAGCCGCACACCGAGGATTTTCGGCAGAAAATCCACGAGCTGTCGTGGAAATACACTGCGTCACTCAAGACGATCGACATGGCGAATCTCTCGCAGCTGGTCGTGCGGCGGGCCGCGATCGTCGAAATCCTCGCGCTCGCGTGCGACCGCCAGCTCGCGGTGCAGGCGGTGAAGGAAGGCGAACGCCGACAGGACGAGCGCATCATCCACAACATCTTCTTCCCGATGAAGAAGGACAGCAAAGAGACGTCCGATCACGACATCTGGCTGCTCAGCGAAGAGTATCAATATTACGACCATATCGCCTCGGATAAGCCGCTCGCGCAGATCGAATGGGGCGACGGTGAGAAGCTGTTCGATCCGAGCATCGACGCCGAACTGGCGGAGACGTTGCGCCGCCGGACCGACGAAAACGGAGCCATGCGGCCCGACATCGCGATCTTCGGCAAGGAGGGGTCGGCGATCATCATCGAGTTCAAGGCGCCCGGCGTCAGCATGGACGATCATATCGGCGACCTCTCGGAATATGCGCATCTGCTTGCCGCGAAATCGAACGGCCGGCTGAAGAAATTCTACGGCTATCTGATCGGCGACACGATCGCGCCACTCCGGATGGCGGGGTGGACCCGCTTCGCCGCCGGCAAAGGCTATTTCCGCTCGACACCGCTGGAGGACCCCGAGAGCGGCCGAAATCTTGGCGAGCTCTACGCCGAGACTTTGTTCTTCGAGGATATCGTCAAACGGGCAAACCAGCGTATCGGGGTCTATCGCGAGAAGCTTCAGGTCGACCTTTCCAAGAAATAGGGGCACTGCGTGACGAGCCTGGCGGACATCGCAGCGGGTCGCCGGACCGGCCCCCTGACCGGCGAAACCTAACCAACGCCGGCCGAGCGGTGCAACCTGCTCGCGCATGGCGATCCGTTCGACGGCCTTCCGACCGGCGGGCTGCTTGAGCTGGTGCGCGACCTCATCAACTTTGCCTATCGAGGTTTTCATCGCCGAAGCAGCGGCGCTCGGCCGAACGGCATGAAAGGGCGGCCTTGGCGAAACGCTAGCTTCCGCGCGAAGCCAGCCATTTCAGAGCACCTGGAGTCGCGCTCCAGGCATCCTGCGCGTTGGCGGCGTAGATCGCGGCTTCATCGGGAGACCTGAACGAATAGGATTCGGTAGGGAGCCGGATCGACACCAGGCGCCGGGTCAGCGCGGCGACGACGTGAGGATTGGTGGCGATCGCCTTGTCGAGCAGCGCATCGGCATCGGCCGCACCATCCCGGAACGCGTGAAGCGCCAGCCAGTAGCGAAGCTCGGTCCGCTGCTCATCGCGATAACGGCGCACGATACGGCGCGCGGCCGGCCAATTGCCCGCCGACGCTTCCCACCCCATCAGCATCAATCGCGTGCCCGCACGGTCGTTTGGATCGAGCCGCAGCGCCAACCGCGCGTGGCGCAGCGCGTCCGCGCGGTTGCCCGGCCGCGCTGTTTCCCAAAGCAGGCGAGCCAGGTTTCCGAGCGCGCGCGTATGAGCATCCCGATCATAGCTGATGTTGTCGGCGACCTCGCCCTTCTGGAAAGCCGCACCGACGCAAGCAGCTTCCTTCAGCAGCGCGATCGCTTCCGCCCTAACCTCGGTTGCCGCTGCCAGCACCACATAGGCGTCGATCACCTCGGGGCGATGGTCCAGAATGGCGCGGGCCAATATCACGGCGTGCCCGGGCTCGTCCCTGTCGAGACAGTCCCAGGCGTCGTCGATCTGCCGCCTGTAGTCGGTCATCGCATCTGCTCCACCGCCCTAGTCAACGCCCTCGATCGTCAGCACCATGAGGTCGACGAGCTTGCCCGGACGGTCCGACGAGACATGCGCCAGATGGATTTCATAGCCGTCGCCCTCATTGGCGCGCACCCGGCGCACCAGATTCTGGAACGAGGCCAGGTCGCCATCGCGGTCGCTGGCCGGAGCCAGAGAAGCGCCGCCTTCGGTGCGCGTGAAAACGAAATTTCCGCCGCCTTCGACAAGCTCATCTATAAACGCCAACGCAGATTCCTTTCGCCCGTTGTTTCGAGCGTCCGACCGCTCAAGTCCAGCGTCGACCCTGCCGTCGCTAGCGAAGTTCGAACGAGTCCCGTGCGGGTCATGCGGGTAACCCTCTCGCCAGACTTGATGGGAATGTCGAGCCGGCGCACAATTCGGTCCCGGCGTCGCGCACCTTCGTGCGGCGCCGGCGCGAGGCGCGCAGATTGTCCGACCTGGATCGCTTTGACCCCCTGTTCCTAGCCCGGCCACCACGTCGGCCGTGCGCTGCCGGACGGATGGCGCAGCCCATGGGGCAAGCTATGCTCAAAGTGCCGTTCGCAAGGTGCGGCGACAAGGTGGCGCGACATGTGTCGGCGGTTACCAGCGTAAGGCAGGGACCGTTTCATTGCCTGGATTGCGGCGAGCCGCTGACCCTGCGCCAGCCGATCGACAAGCGCCGGCATTTCGCGCACCGGCCCGACTCGCTGTGCACCGGCGAGACAGCCCTTCACCGCTACGCGAAAGAACTGCTTGCGGCTGCGAAAACGCTGACGTTGCCGGCGCTGGTGCTCGAGGAGGAGCGCCTTCGCCAGACCGTGTTTGCGGCTGGCACCTATGCCTTCGATGCAGTGCTCCCCGAGCACAAGATCGGTACGTTCCAACCCGACGCGCTGGTCCGCTACCATGGGTTCGAGTTGGCGGTGGAGTTTCTCGTCAGCCACGCGGTAGACGGCGAGAAGCGATCGAAGGTGCGTGATCACGACATTTCGATGGTTGAGATCGACCTGTCCGGGCTGAAGGCGGGGCAGATGGACGGCGATACGCTCGATGCCGCGATCCTGCACACGGCGCCGCGCACATGGATCCATCACCGCAAGACCGCGGCGGCCCGGCGCAGGCTCGATGCCGCTGTGGCGAAAGAGAAAGCCGAGCGGGGCGCGCGGCTCAAGGGTCATATCCTGCGCCGGCGGCGTGCGAGCGTGCCCGATTGCTGGACAGCCGAGGCGGTAGCAGCCGTTCAGCGCACTGGTCTCGAGGCGCTGATCGGCATCGAAGTCGAAGGCTGCCATTGGTTCAACGTTCCCGCGGGGGATTGGCAGGCCGAGGCGTTGTTCGCGTTCGTGATCAAGCCGAGCGAGCAATATTCGCCGGGCGCAGCCCTCAAGGTCAAAGGCGCGTTTCCCAACGAACGCGATCTGTCGTCCGCGGTGCCCGACTGGATGATCCGGACGGATCTCGCCGCCTATCCCGTGAAACGTCTGGCCGAGGCCGGGTTCAGCAAGGAGAGCTATGGCAGCCCGCATGCCGCGGTCTGGCACTATCTTGCGGAGCTCACGGCAATGGGTCAGGCGGTATTCTGGAGCCGCGAGGACCAATGCTTTTACGTTGAGCCCGAGCTCCAGGGCCTGCTGCATCGCCGGACCGAACTGCGGTGGCGCGTGAAGAAGCTGCTCCGAGCCGCGGAAGTCGATGATGATGCCGGCTACCGGCAATGGGCAGCGACGTATTGCAGTTCGGACATGACGCCCTCGCAGCTAATCGAGGCGGGCGGCGACGCCTATGATGACCTTCTGGCGCGCATCGCGCGGCTCGAGACTATGGTGTCCGGCTACGTACCGAAGGTGGTCGACGACCTGTGCGGCCTGCCGCTCGAAGCGATCCGCCACCGCAACCAGGAGGCCATCGCTGCCGCCGAGGCTGAAAAGGCAGTCGCGCTGGAGAAGGCGGCATCGGATCGCCAGCGGTCGATTCGCCTCCAGGCGGGGCAGATGCTCGAAGGCGAAGCCGCGGCCTGGCTGGCACAGAAGGTCGCGGGCACCGAAACCAGCTTCGCGGATTTCGCCGGTGACAGCGATGACGCGCTGCTGCGGCTCGAGCGCCAGTTGGCCAAGGACAGTGATGCACGCCGAAAGCGCCTCGCGGCCGAACGCGAAGCGAGCCAATTGCGTGGCCAGTTGTTGGAGGCGGCGAAGCGGGCCTATCCGACCGAGCAACAGGCGGCGCTGTTCCTCAATTCTGGCCACCCGCGGCTGCAAGGCAGCCGGCCGATCGACCGCTGTCACAGCCAGCAGGATCTCTCCTTCATCCTGAGCCTGATGCCAAAGAAGCGTTGACCGTCAGGCCTTGGGCTCGCGATTGGCCGGAGAATAGCGGCCCCACCGGCCCCAAGGCAGCGATCGCAGTCCGTCCTTTTCGACCAGGTCGGCACACTCGCGCATCATGTCGGCGACCGCTTTCCACTGAGGACGATCGTCCTTGGCATAATAGACCAGGGCCGCCGCACCCGTCGCGATCCAGACCTCGCCGACGTCCCAGAGGAAATCCATCTTCCGACGGCCGGCGGGAAGCGCATAATCCTTCATGTCCCAGAACCAGCGGTTGAAGCTGGTATAGAAGTCCTTTCGCCAGGAATCGGTTTCCCAATAGCGGGCATGCTTGCCGTCGGGCACCTGGGCTGCGCTTTCGGCGGGAGCCTCAAGCTCCGCAAACTCAGGCTCTGGCCAGTCGGACTCCGCCTCTTCCCCCTCCTCCGGCGGACCGAGAAGGTTCCGCACAACACGCAAGACCTCTGCGACCTCCTTCCGGTAATCGGTGGCGGGCTTGAACCGATCATGGGTGGCAAGCAGTCCCGTCACGCTGTGCTTGAGCATCGCGAAGTAGACTGCGGCCTCATTGTCTCCTGGGTTGCGCCCCCAATGCTCCTCGACAACCCGGTCCATCCAGACCGCCACCACGTCATCGAGCGATCCGTCCCTCACCAGCATTTCTCCGATTTCAGCATCCGGCTTTGGTTCGACGCCTGCGCTCGTCCAAGAGCAACGGAAGCCGTTCTCCCACAATTCAAGGCGGCACCCCTTCGTCCGCCGTGCACACTGAATGTCAGCGGGACTCGCTTCGGACAAGACTGCAGACCTGCTATGCGATCGGCATGATCGAACGCCCGCTCGACGAGATCAGCCTGGCAGATATCGAAGCGCTGCAGACCTATGGCCGCAGCGAAGGGCCGACGCTGGACTTCAAGGAAGCCTTTCCCGGCGCTGACCATAAAGGGGTTCGGGACTTTCTCGCCGATGTGACCGCATTCGCCAACACCGACGGCGGCGACATCGTGGTCGGGGTGCGTGAAGACAAGAACGGCATCGCCGCGGAGATCGTCGGGATCGATCGGGCCGGCACCGACGAGGGGCTGCGCCGCATCGACGACCAATTGCGCACTTGCGTCGATCCAAGGGTCCCTCAGTTCCGGGTTCGCGAAATCGCGCTGCCCAACGGGAGGACGGTGCTGGTCATGCGCGTAGGCGCCAGCCTGATCTCCCCGCATAGAGTGGCGTATGACAAGAGCAGCCGCTTTTTCCGGCGCGCCAATCGAGGCAATTATGAGATGAGCACCGCCGAGCTTCGACAGGCGTTTGCCGCCTCCACCGACCTTCCGGCGCGCATCCGCGACCTCCACCACAAGGCCGTCGAGGCGACCGCCGGGGTCGATATGCCATGCCGCTTGGAGAGCTGGCCGACGGCCGTGCTGACTGTCGCGCCCCTGTCCGTCCTCCGAGCGGCGCGAGACGTCCCGTTCACTGGCGAGATGGCGGTTCTTCCACCCCGGCACACCAGTAATTTCCGCACGATTGTGGGGCTCGACCGGGTAGTCGTGCACTCGCCGGTCGATGCAAAGACCGGCGGCGTGCGGTGCTGGTCGGTGAATCACCGGCTTGGCTATGTCGATCTCGCCTGGAGTGTTGGACATGCGGATAGCGAAGGACACCGGCTGGTCTGGCCGAAATATTTCGTACCTGAGCTGAAGGGGATCGTGCCGTTCGTTATCGCCAGGCTGCGCAGCTTCGAAATCGAGGGCCCATGGATCGCGATGCTGACGTTCGTCGGGGTGAAGGACTATCGCATCATCGCAGGCGACGATTGGGTAAGCGAGGCTGCCTGGCAAGATCCAGCCTATCTTGGCGAGATCATCGAAGATGCGATGACACCCGATGCGCTGCTGCCGTTCACCCGGGCTTTCTGGCGATTATTTGGGGAAGATCGGCCGCCGCAGTCGCTGCTATGATATAACCTCGGTCATAGATTGGGAGTGGCGGTGATGACCCGCCGAAGTGAAATGCGTAGCAGCATCATCGACGTCTGGGATGTTCAAACTTACGATACCGACCTAGTCGCCATGCTCGCCAAGCATGGGCAACTGCTTGTCGACTATTTCCGCACGGATCAGGAGATCGACGCCGAATATAAGTCTTCGAACCACATCATGCGTCGCGACAACCCGTTCGCGCCCGCTTTCATGCGCTTGGTGGACGAAGTGTCTGGAGAGATGAATTCGCGGACTATTCGCGGTTGGCATTATACGCGAATTACCGACGATGAGCTCGAACGCGTACGTAGCGCGGGGCTCGCTCCAAGCACGATCCAGGGTCTGCGGGACCGTCTCGACCGCCGCGTCACCGTTGGTGATTTTACCGAAGCACAGGCTGACGCGATCTTCGCGGGAAGTCCGTTTCACGGGCAAGCGGCGTCGCGAGGAGGGAAGCTCTACATGATCGCGAATCCCGAGCCCCATGACTATGATGGACTGGAGGGAATCCTTGGCCATTGGGGCGGCGAGTCGGCGTACTTTTGGCAAGAAGACCCTGATATCCTGAACTTGCTCAGAGTCACTGGTCAGGCTGCGATCATCGAAATCGCGATGCCGATGTCGGCGAGCGAGCACCTCGCCAGCGCCGGGTCCTCTGTGGTGCATCGCTTCGCATTGTCCTTGGGTTGCAGTTGCGAGACGAAGGACTTCGAACTTTACACGACCCAGCCGCTGCCGACCTCGGCGATATTGAACGTCCATGTCGATGGCGGCGACCTCTTCCAGCGCGTCGCCCGCGGCTATCCAGAACGCTACCCGAATGAGGATGCATGAGCCGCGAGCGACTGTACGTCATAGGAAACGGCTTCGACCGGTATCACGGGATCGCATCGGGCTATCAGGATTTCGCCGCCTATCTGGCGCGGACCGATCGCACCGTTCACCGGATGATCGGCGAATATTTCTCGGCTGATGCGCAATTCTGGGCGGAGTTCGAAACGCGGCTGGCCGAATTCGACGCCGACCAGGCCGTCGATTACGCCTCACAGTTCCTCGACGACAAGGGATATGGCGACTTCCAATATGAGCTCGAGCAGATCGGCACCGGCTTGTCGACCACGCTCACCGCCCATTTCGGCGATTGGATCCGGGGGCTCGCCATTCCCGATGGCCGGTCAATAGCTGCGCCGTTGAACATCGATCCCTCGGCGCGTTTCCTCAGCTTCAACTATACGCCTACGCTATCGCAGATTTACGGCGTTCCGCGAAACCAGGTTCTTCACATTCACGGCGATGCGGCCGACCTCTCCGCGCCGCTCATCCTTGGTCACGGCTGGGAACGAAGGCCGGAGGACAGTCTCAATTTCAAGCCCGACGGGCCCGACGACGATTGGCGGGTTCGCGCCGGAATCGAGCATATCGACGACTTCTTCGCCGCGACGTTCAAGCCGACCGTCAAGCTGATTGAGAAGAACCGCAGCTTCTTCGACAGCTTGGTGGACATTCGCGAGGTCATGATCATGGGCCACGGACTTGCGGAGGTGGATCAGCCCTATCTGGAGGCGATCATGGACCGTGTGGATCTGGCGACGACGCTATGGACGATCAGCGTGTTCAACGACCTGGAGGAGCGGCGCGCGCTGTTCGGGGCGTTCGGCATCTCGCCGCATCTCGTCACGTACAAGCCGCTCGCGCTGTTCTAGGATTTTCAGGTGAAGCGCACTTCCTTCGGCAGCTGCGTCAACGCCTTCAAATAAGCCGGATCGTTTCCGTAAATCTGGGTGTCGGATTTTCCGTAAATCCGGTGGTTGTAGCTCTCTACTGAAATCTGGCCGACGTCGACGCGATCCAGGGGGTATCGCGCTTTGCTGGCAGTGAAGATCATGGCGAGATCGGGTTGCAGCGGGTAATAGAAGTCGAGCTCCTCGACCTCGATTCCGAGGAGATTGATGACCGGCTGATCGCCGGTGATGAAAGGTATCGCGGACAGGTTCCGGAGCAGAACGATCCGGTAGTCGCGGCGTTGGCGGACGAGGCTGGAAGCAAGGTTTGTCGCATAGATAAAGGCCTCGATCGGCCATGTTCGCCGCATCTCGTGCGGAAGCGGGTTTTCGATTGCGAGCATCGCATTGCGAAGCTTGGCGGTTCGAAAATATTGATGCGTGATGTAGTCGATGAACCCCATCCAGCCCGCTTCCTCCGCATAGAAGCTCGTATCCCCGAGCCGCAGAGCATCGATGAGCGGTAAGCCGCGATCCTCGGTGGCGCCGTGAAATCGCTCGCCAAGCGTCCTTTCGACCTCGCGAAGTGTCGTCTCGAGCTCTTCGCGAAGCGCTGGCTCGATTTCGAACGACTTCAGTCGATCCCGGATCGAGAAAGTCATCTGGAAGCTGTCGATCCAGCCGCGATTGAGGTCGCGGAGCTTGGCATCGTTCGATTTCGAGATCACTTGATGCAGGTAGGCGAGGTCGTCCGGCGTGAGTTCGTGAAACTCGTAGAAGAACCTCTGGGCGCCAACGTTTCGCGGTGTCGTCTGGAACGGCTCGGGCTGATCAGCCCGCTTGCACCATATCTTCCTCGGCGCGCCCCACGCCCGAAGGTAATGCTGCCAGACATAATGCTGGTTGGCGGTCAGGTCGGACATGGCTGGCGGATCCGCGGTACGCAGCACACGGGCATGAGAGCGCTTCGTTTATCGTGCGCGGCATATGTGAGCGCCGATTTCATGGTTGCCGGCCTAGTCCGTTGCGTGTGCTCGGGGAAGTGCGGTCGATGCGCGGCCTGGCGGCAGAACGCCGGCGCCGGCAGGATGGTCTCTTATCCGAGGGCGCTATCGTCGAAGGGGAGTTTGTCATCGCGATCACGCGGCGGCCGCAAACTCCATCGTGCGGTTCTGGATTTCGGCCCAGGCTTTGACAGCGTCGGCGGAGTAGACCACGCGACGGCCGATCTTCCGAAACGCCGGCCCGGTTCCCATCCAGCGATAGGTCTGGAGCGTGCCGACAGTCATTCCGAGCATCACTGCGACAGCAGGCGTATCCAGCCAGCACGTTTTGATGATCGCGCCCAGGATAGGATCAGGCTTTGGAGCATCGATCTCCGATTGCAGCGCCCAGAACGCCGCGAACGGATCATCGATTTCCGCGGCGCCGACGGTAACCGAAAGCGTCTGATCGAGCTGCTTCGCTATTTCGTCGGAGATCCGGTCCGCCGCCGACTTCAAAGGATGATCGGAAAGATGGGTGTAGCGTTCGGTCGTCTTCGTGCTGCGGTGACCGAGCAGCGCGCCGATGATCAGCATGCTGTCGCCATTCGAGGCGCCGACCGACGCAAAGCTGTGGCGGAGATCATGGATGCGGACATCCTCGATTCCTGCGGTCACGCGGACGCGGGTCCAGACCGCCTGCAAATCGGTGACGCGGGTGCCCTCCTTCTTCCCGGGGAGAAGGTAAGGGTTGCCCTCGACATAAGGGATGCCGACGATCACCTTCATCGCGGGTGCGCCGAGATGGACAATTTTCGCTCCGGTCTTGCTGTCTGGGAGCCGGAGGCAGCGGTGGTGCGGGTCGATATAGCCCCGCTTCAACGTCAGGATTTCGTTGCGGCGGCATCCAGTCAGGATCAGCAGCCGAATAGCCGCGATCGCAAACGGGCTTTCAACGCCGAGCGCGTCGGCCGCTGCGAGCGTCTCACCGAGCCTGGCGAGCTCGGCAGGCGAGAGAAAGCGCTCCATCTTCTTGCTTGGGAATTTCTTGACGCCGATCGCCGGATTATCGAGCCGTACACCCCGCATCACGCCGAAGCCCAGCGCGGCACTCAGCGTCGAAACGGCCTTGTTGGCGGCGCCCTTGCCTCCGCGCGTGCGCGAAAGGCCGCGATGACCCGTCTTGCGGGTTCGGCGGGTCTTTCCTTCTGCGACCTCCCGCAGCATCTGCTCGACATCGGCGCGCGAGAGTTTCGACGCCCGGCGACGACCGATCCGCGGTTTGATGTGGTTCTCGATATCCTTTCGCGCGGAGTCGATTGAGGTCTGCTTTGCCGTCAAAAGGCCCTCAGCAAGATAAGCATCGCAAAGTTCTCCGACAGTGAGTTCCTTGCGTTGTGCTATTTTAATCTCTTGCGGATCGATTCCTTCTGCAACTTTACCTAACAATACTTTAGATTCCGCGCGGGCAGTTTCGGGCGTCCACGGCGATCCATGCGGCCCGATCTTGAACCTGCGCTGGCGGCTGTCGAAGCGATATTGAAGGATGTAGACCAGCTTGCCCGCCGGGGAGATTCTCAGCCCGAAACCAATGACATCACTGTCCCACAGGAAGCGGTCGGTTCCATCGGCACAGAGGCCGTCGACGACCCGCTTGGTAATTCGAACGCGCTCGGTGGACATGCTATACTACTCCAACCCGACCTCAGCTTTCCGGGAGCGTCCGAAATTTGGAAGCAGATCGGAAGCAAGAGGCAGAATATCGTGGGTTGAATTGTCGCTTTATCGGCTAGGTGAGTCAACAAGAAATGGCTGAAATCGTAGGTTTGGATAGATTAGCGCAAGTAAAAAAGCCAATTGGTAAGGCTGAGGTCGTGAGTTCAATCCTCACCGGCAGCACCATTTTCCCCCGCTGAACGGGGTCCAGCGCCGCCACGGCTGCGCTGAATGGAGCGAGGTGAGACGCCTCGCATCCGCCGCATTGCAACATATTATATGTAGCGCGATCTGCCCCGCGTGGCGCGGGTGCGAGCCGGTCAGTCCTCGACACCCTCTTCGCGCGGCTGCTGGTGCGTGATGCGGAGCTTGCCGCGGCGGCCATAGATCCAGTCCATCACCGCCCAGTCGCGCTTGCGCACCCGCTGACGTTCATGCCGCCGCGCCTCGTGAGCGAGATACTTTTTCCGGTCGATGAAGCGGGTGATCAACGGAACCACCACGATAAGCGCCAGCACTCCAAACGCCGCAAAAAGCATCATGTTCGAATCCCCCCGGATTTGTGCAGGTGCGAAGTTGCACGATTTTCGCAGGAAGACACCAGGATTCTTATCCGGCGTCCGGGGAATGAATGGCGCGGCAGGTTGCAACCGGGCGGGGTTTCTCCGATCAGGGCCGCAAAATCCCCGGAGAACCGCCATGAAGACCCGCGCCGCAGTCGCATTCGAAGCCAAGAAGCCGCTGGAGATCGTCGAGCTCGACCTCGAAGGCCCCAAGGCCGGCGAAGTGCTGGTCGAGATCATGGCGACCGGCATCTGCCATACCGACGCCTATACGCTCGACGGGTTCGACAGCGAGGGCATCTTCCCCTCGGTCCTCGGCCATGAAGGCGCGGGCATCGTCCGCGAAGTGGGCGCGGGTGTCACCAGCGTGACCCCGGGCGACCATGTGATCCCGCTCTACACCCCGGAATGCCGCCAGTGTAAGTCGTGCCTGAGCGGCAAGACCAACCTCTGCACCGCGATCCGTGCGACGCAGGGCAAGGGGCTGATGCCCGACGGCACGACCCGGTTCAGCTACAAGGGCCAGCCGGTCTTCCATTATATGGGCTGCTCGACCTTCTCCAACTTCACCGTGCTGCCCGAGATCGCGCTCGCCAAGATCCGCGAGGACGCGCCGTTCCAGTCGAGCTGCTATATCGGTTGTGGCGTGACTACCGGTGTCGGCGCGGTCATCAACACCGCCAAGGTTCAGGTGGGCGACAATGTCGTCATTTTCGGGCTGGGCGGCATCGGCCTGAACGTGATTCAGGGCGCGCGGCTGGCCGGCGCGAACAAGATCATCGGCGTCGACATCAACCCCGACCGCGAGGAATGGGGCCGCCGCTTCGGCATGACCGACTTCCTCAATTCGAAAGGCATGAGCCGCGAGGACGTGGTGGCGCGGATCGTCGCGATGACGGATGGCGGCGCGGACTATACGTTCGACGCGACGGGCAACACCGAAGTGATGCGGATCGCGCTCGAGGCGTGCCATCGCGGCTGGGGCACCAGCATCATCATCGGCGTCGCCGAGGCGGGCAAGGAGATCGCCACCCGCCCGTTCCAGCTGGTCACCGGCCGTAACTGGCGCGGCACCGCGTTCGGCGGGGCAAAGGGCCGCACCGACGTGCCCAAGATCGTCGACATGTACATGACCGGGAAGATCGAGATCGACCCGATGATCACGCACGTGATGGGCCTTGAGGAGATCAACAAGGGCTTCGACCTGATGCATGCGGGCGAGAGCATCCGCAGCGTCGTCGTCTACTGAACCGAAAACCATAAAAGCGGGAGAGAGACCATGTTCAGCCATGTGATGGTGGGCAGCAACGACATTGCCCGGTCCAAGACATTCTATGATGCCCTTTTCGTCGCGATGGGCGGCAGGGCCGGGATGCAGGACCCCAAGAACCGGCTGATCTACATGAAGGACGGCAGCGTCTTCATGGTCTCGCCCCCGATCGACGGCCAGCCCGCCTGCCACGCCAATGGCGGCACGATCGGCTTTGCGATGACGCCCGAACAGGCCGATGCCTGGCACGCCGCGGGCGTCGCCAATGGCGGCACTGCGATCGAGGATGCGCCGGGCATCCGCAACGCCGGATTCGGCGACATGTATCTCGCCTATCTGCGCGATCCCGACGGCAACAAGCTGTGCGCACTACACCGCGTTCCGGCCTGAACTGCCGCCGATGACCGACGCAACTGCGCCCGCCTGGGTCCTCACGCTCGATTGCGAGGACCGGCCGGGGATCGTCGCCGCGGTCAGCGGTTTTCTGGCCGAACGCGACGGGTTCATCCTCGACAGCCAGCAATATGCCGACCTGGATTCGGGCCGCTTCTTCATGCGGGTCGAGTTCAAGGCGGCTGGCGAACCGTTCGAGACCGGGCGGCTACAGGCCGAGTTCGCGCCCGTGGCTGAGCGGTTCGGGTTCGACTGGGCGCTGGCCGACGCTGGGGCCAAGCCGCGCATCCTGATCGCGGTTTCCAAGGGATCGCACTGCCTGAACGACCTGCTCCACCGCTGGAAGACCGGCGGGCTGGGGGTTGAAATCGCGGGCGTGGTCTCGAACCACGACACGCTGCGCGACCTGACCGAATGGCATGGCCTGCCCTTTCACCTGCTGCCCGAGGGCAAGGAGGCGCAGGAGGCCGCGATCCTCGACCGGTTCGAGGCGAGCGGGGCGGATTACCTGATCCTCGCCCGCTACATGCAGATCCTGTCGACCGGCCTGTCCGAGCAGCTGGCGGGGCGGTGCATTAATATCCATCACAGCTTCCTGCCCGGCTTCAAGGGCGCCAAGCCCTATCACCGCGCCCATGCGCGGGGGGTGAAGCTGATCGGTGCGACCGCCCATTTCGTGACCAGCGACCTCGACGAAGGGCCGATCATCGAGCAGGCGGTGGAGCGAGTCGATCACCGTGCCTCGGTCGAGGACATGATCCGCATCGGCCGCGACATCGAGGCGCAGGTGCTGGCCCGCGCGGTGCAGTGGGTCGGCGCCCGGCGGGTGTTCCTCAACGGCAACCGGACCATCGTTTTCCGCTGAGCTTCCAGCCAGTTCCGTTCCCGCAGCGTGGTGAAAGTCATGCGCAAACCGTCGCGCGTCCCTTGCAGGTGGTAAGGGTCGCTTGACACAGTCGTGAGTCACTGTCATTTAGTCAGTGTAACCTGACATTCGGTCAGGGTATGGCGACACTCACAAAGGGTGGGGAAGCGATGAAGAACAGGCTGAAGGTGCTGCGCGCCGAACGCGACTGGAGCCAGGCGGAGCTTGGCGGCCGGCTGGGCGTGTCGCGGCAGGCGGTCAACGCGATCGAGACGGGCAAATACGACCCCTCGCTCCCGCTGGCCTTCCGCATCGCGCGGCTGTTCGATTTGAAGATCGAGGATGTGTTCGATGACGGCGAGTGAGGGCGTGGGCGCAGGCGAACGTGCGGGCAAGGCGCGGCGCAAGCGGATCATGGGCGTGGTCACCCTGCTGGGCATCTCGGGCGGCATCGTCGGGTTCCTGACGTCGAAATATAGCGACAACGGCCCCGGCGGCTTCCTGCAGGGCGACCTGCCGGCATGGACCGCGATCCTGGCGTCGGTGGTGATCGTCGTGTCGCTCACCTGGGGCAGCTGGAAATTCTTCCAGGTCGTCGACGAGGTCGAACTGCGCGACAATTATCTCGCCAGCACGGTCGGCCTGTATTTCTACATGATCCTCTACGCGGTCTGGTACCTGCTGTGGTGGGGCAAGCTCGTGCCCGAACCTAGCCATGAATGGCTGTTCGCCAGCACCCTCGCCGCGTCGCTGATTGCCTATCTCTGGAAGAAATTGCGGCCGTAAGCCGCGTGATTGGGGAGTATCCGTATATGTTGAAGAAGCTGATCCTTTCGACCGCCGCACTGGCCGTCACCTTTGCGGGCGCTCCGGCATTCGCACAGGCCGCCCCGGCGCCTGCCGCTGCTACGGCAACGACCGAAGCCAACCCCGCTTTGTGGGTGCTGAAGGACGACGACACGACCATCTATCTGTTCGGCACGGTCCATGCGCTGAAGCCCGGGCTGAGCTGGTTCGACAGCGCGGTGCGGCAGGCGTTCGACAAGAGCGACCAGCTCGTGCTCGAAATGGTCGAGCCGGCCCCGGCCGACCTCCAGGCGATCGTGATGCCGATGGCGCTGAATCCCGCAGGACCGACGATCACGTCGCAACTGCCGGAGAACAAGCGCGCCGCCTATGCCGCAGCCGTCGTCGGCCTTGGCGCTCCCGCCACCGCGCTCGACAATTTCGATCCGTGGTTCGCGGCGATCGCGCTGACCGCCGGTTCGCTGCCCAAGTTCGGCTATGATCCCAATCAGGGCGTCGAGAAGGTCCTGACCGCCGCCGCCAAGGAAGCCGGCAAGCCGATCGCCGGGCTGGAGACGGCCGCGGAGCAGCTTGGCTTCCTCGATCGCCTGCCGATGGACGTGCAGATCCGCTATCTGGTCAGCACGGTCGATCAGTTGCCCAAGACGGGCGAGATGCTCGACAAGATGGTCGGCGTATGGGCCAAGGGCGATCCGGACGCGCTCGCCGCGCTGATGAACGAAGGGATGCGCGAGGTCCCCGAAGTGGGGAACGCCCTGCTGACCCAGCGCAACGCCAACTGGGTCGAATGGATCGCCAAGCGGATGGACCAGCCGGGCACCATCTTCATCGCCGTCGGCGCGGGCCATCTGGCCGGTTCGGACAGCGTGCAGGCCATGCTGGCGAAGAAGAACCTGAAGGTCGTCCGCGTCGAATATTGACACTTCGAGCCTCCGAAGTTGCGCGTGACTTGACGCGCGACGGGGGCCGGTGAAGGGATGCGCAAACGCCCGAGTGCCCGGGCTGCCTGAAGAGGTGCGCATGTCGACCGGCCCCCGACCCTTTATCGGACTGGCAGCAGGAATCGCCGCGGGGCTGGTGGCCGCCGCGGCGGTTTCCGCGTTTCAATCACAACTTGCGAAGCTGGAACCGGACGGTGACGAAGCCGAAGCGGCCGATCCGCCCGTTCCGGCCGTGCCCGAAGGCGCCTCACCCTATGTGATCGGCGCGGTGATGGGCGGCATTTTCGGGGTGCTGAGCGAGTATAAGCCCGAAGCGAGCACCGGCTTTGGCGGCGCCTATGGACTGGCTACCACCGCGCTGGCCGACCCCGCCGCGGTTATGGAAGTTGATGCGGAAGTTGAGACTGCCGAACCGGTGGTGTGGGGCGTCGGCGCGCATCTGGTGTTCGGCGCGGTACTGGAAGGGGTCCGCTGGCTGATCGCGGGGCGGCGATAGGTTTCAACTTACCGGACCGATCCCCTCTTGTTCCTCTCTCATAGGGAGAGGCTAAATATGCACCTCAGAAAAATTCCGGGAAGATGCGCTCGATTTCCGCCGGCAGGTCGCCATGACCCGATGAGAGGCCATGATAGGCAAGCAGCCGGGTGACCAGCGTCGTCCGATAGGGCCCGATGCCCGGCGTCGCCTCCAGCCCCGACCGGCCGGATTCGGCGAGGCGATCGGCGAGATCGCCGAGAGTCTTGTAGCCTGAAGCGGTCAGACTCTTGCGAAGCCCGGCGGGCAAGCCGCACTGGCTGACCGGCAGATCGCGGCTGCTCGCGCCAGGTTGGGTGGACCTCAGCCGCGTGGCCGACGATTTCTCGCGCTTCAACGACCGGCGGATATGCGAAAGCTGGCCACTGGTCAGACCCAGCTTTCGGCCGATCTGGCGATAGGTCGAACCCGCGGCGCGCAGTTCGCGCGCTTCCTCGAGATTATGGGCGGCCTGTTCGAGCTTGCTCAGCATTGGGACCGCTCTAGCCCCGTGGCCGGGCGACGCCAATCAGGCGCCGCAAAGCTCGCCGTGCGCGGCGGCCGGCTCGCGCCGCCACAGCAGGACGGCGGCGAGCCCCGCCAGCGACGTCGCCGCACCGGCAAGTGCGACCGCCGGGTAGCCGAGGCCCGAAGCGATCACGCCGCCGCCCAGCGCCGCGCCGATTGCATTGCCGAGATTGAACGCGCCGATATTGACCGCCGAGGCGAGGTTCGGCGCATCGCCGGCCGCGCGCATCACCCGCACCTGAAGCGGAGGCACAAGAGCAAAGCTGGCCACGCCCCATAGGAAGATCAGCACCGCGCTGACGCCGGCATAGGGCATCAGCACCGCATAGGCGACGAGGATCGCCGAAAGCGACGCGAGGGTGACGATCAGCGTGCGATCGACCGAGCGATCGGCATAGCGCCCGCCCAGCCAGTTGCCGACGGTGAGGCCAAGACCATAGACGACCAGCATCGTCGTCACGAAACCGAGCGACGCGTGCGTCACGTCGCGCAGGATCGGCACGATATAGGTGAACACGGTGAACATCGCGCTCGATCCGACGACGGTGAGCGCCAGCGCGCCGATCACATCGCCACGCGTCATCACGCGCAGTTCGCGCATCACATCCGAACCCGCAGGCGCCGGAAGCGGTGGCAGCGCGAACCGCAGCGCCGCCATCGTGGCGAGGCCCAGCGCGGCGATGCCCCAGAAGGCCGAACGCCAGCCGAGATGCTCGCCCGCCCAGGTGGCCAGCGGCACGCCGACGACATTCGCGACGGTAAGGCCCATGAACATCGCCGCCACCGCGCTGGCGCGGCGATCCGGCGCGACGAGGCTGGCGGCAACGATCGAGCCGACGCCGAAAAAGGCGCCGTGATTGAGCGAGGTGATCAGCCGCGAGGCGAGCAGCATCCCATAGCCATCGGAAACAGCGGACAGGAGGTTGCCGAGCGTGAAGATGCCGGCAAGGCCGATCAGCAGCGTGCGGCGCGGCACCCGCCCGGTGGTGAGCGTCATCAGCGGCGCGCCGATCATGACGCCGAGCGCATAGGCGCTGATCAACAGGCCCGCGGACGGAATCGAGACCTGAAGATCGCCCGCGATCAACGGCAACAGGCCCATCGGCGCGAATTCGGTGACGCCGATGCCGAACGCCCCGATGGCGAGCGCGAGCAACCCCAGCGTTCCGCGTTGCCGATATTCCATATCCCTGCTTCCTTCTGCTATGCGGAGGCACAGATGGCGGCAGGCCTACCGAGGCGGTAGCAGCCTGGAACGCGAAGGATTTTTGCATTGGAAGCAAAGATGCGAGGCGGCGCGGACCGCGCCCATGCGCTGGCGCTGTTCGCGGCGATCGTCGAGCATGGCAGTTTTTCGGCCGCCGGGCGCGCGCTGGACATGAGTCCGTCTGCGGTCAGCCGGGCGGTGGACCGGATCGAGGCGCGGCTGGGCGTGCGGCTGTTGCTGCGCTCCACCCGCGCTTTGTCGCTGACCGCCGAGGGCCAAGCCTATCTGCTCGCCGCGCGCCGGATCCTGACCGATCTGGACGATGCCGAACAGGCGATCGCCGATCAGGGTGCGCCGCGCGGGCGGCTGAGGGTCAGCGCGGCCTTTTCGCACGGCCGGCTCTGCGTCGTGCCGCTATTGCGCCGGTTCGCCGAGCTTTATCCACATGTGCTGATCGACATCGCGCTGACCGATACGCTGGTGGATGTGGCGTCGGGCGAAGCCGATGTCGCGGTGCGGTTCGGCCCCCTGCCCGACAGCAGCCTGACCGCGCGGAAACTGGGCGAGACACGGCGCGTGATCATCGCCTCGCCCGACTATCTCGCCCGGCACGGGACGCCGCAGCAACCCGAGGATCTGCACCGGCACAATTGCATGAACTTCAACTTCCGCCGCGCCGAGCCGGTCTGGCCGTTCCGCCGCGACGGGACGGAGTTCGCCCTGTCGGTGCGCGGGAACGTGGAAGCCAATAATGGCGAGACGCTGGGCCAGCTCGCGGCGCTGGGCATGGGGATCGCGCGGGTCGGATCGTTCGGCGTGGCCGGGGAGCTTGCGCGCGGCGAGCTGGTGCCGGTGCTCGAAGCCTTCAATCCCGGCGATGTGGAGAGCATCCACGCGGTGTTCGTCGGGGGTGCCAGCGTACCGGCGCGGATCCGGGTGTTCGTGGACTTCCTTGCCGCCAATCTTTGATCAGAGCAGCAGATTCTCCGGCGTGCGGCCGACCGGGCCTCCACCCAGCCGGCGGCGATATTCGGTTTCGGCGGTGAAGCGGATGTCGATATCGCGATCAGACAGGAAGCCGTGCAGGCTGTCATCGTCGATCTCGCTCCATTCCTTGCCGCGATCGGGGCCGTAGCGGACGCGGGGCAGCAGGCCCGGCAGCTTCGACCATTCGATCAGCTGCGCGACGCTGGCTTCGTTCAGCATGTCGCGCAGGTGGAATGCGGTGACATAGGCGTCGGGGAAGGCGCGGTGCGCCGGAAGCCCGCGCTCATGCTCCAGCCCCTCGGGCTTGCGCCAGTAGCGCAGCACCTGGTTGGAGAAGCTGGGGCTGTCCGGCCACAGGCGCAGCGCGCATTTCCACGTGCAGATCCAGTCGGCCCCGCGCGTGAGCGAAGGGGTGCAGAATTGCTCTTCGAACGTCGCACGATGCGCGGCCAGCGCGACGCGGCGCGGCCAGGGATCCAAGATCGGGCGCGCGACATCGTGCCACCAAGGCGCATCCGCCACATCCTCGTCGCGGATATGGTGGATCGCGGTGGTAATCGGCGACATCGGCCGGCCGGGATTGACGAAACGCTGCCCGCCCTCGCCGAACAGTTCCCACCGCCCGCTCTGGCTGAGCGCGACATCCTGCCAGCCGATCTCGCACACGCCATGCGCTGGCGGCGCGCTGCCGGTGGTCTCGAGATCGATGACGCGGATGATGGAGGGCGGAGGGGGCGGCATTGCCGGGGCGATGTGGGGACTAAGCGGGATGAAAGCGAGTCGTTTTTGCCGCTGGCCACGCAACCGCGAACGCTCTCATCGATTTTCCAATTCAACGTAAGCGAGGGAAAGCGTTTCCGGCTTCGGGCCGGTAGGCATAGGCTGCCCGGAGATCCAAACTGCAGTTCACAACCTTGGGAGAGATGCGATGGACGCGAAAACGAGCGGTTGCCCGGTACATGGCGGAGGTGTCCGCAGCCTGCTGGGCCGCACCAACAAGGATTGGTGGCCCGAGATGCTCGCCACCGAAGTCCTCAATCCCAATGGCGCATCGAACCCGATGGGCGCCGATTTCGACTATGCCGAAGCGTTCAAGCAGCTCGATTATGCGGCGCTGAAGGCCGACCTGACCGCGCTGATGACCGACAGCCAGCCCTGGTGGCCGGCCGATTACGGGCATTACGGCCCCTTCTTCATCCGCATGGCGTGGCACGCCGCCGGCACCTATCGCACCGCGGACGGCCGCGGCGGCGCCAATAGCGGGCAACAGCGCTTCGCGCCGCTCGACAGCTGGCCCGACAATGGCAATCTCGACAAGGCGCGCCGGCTGCTTTGGCCGATCAAGCAGAAATACGGCAAGCATATCAGCTGGGCCGATCTGTTCATCCTCACCGGCAATGTCGCTATCGAGAGCATGGGCGGCCCCGTGTTCGGCTTTGGCGGCGGCCGCGCCGACGTGTTCGAGCCCGAGCGCGACATCTATTGGGGTTCGGAAGACAAATGGGTGAACCAGGGCGTGCAGACCCGCATCGCCCCCGAGCATGGCATGCACGAGATCGAGGGGCCGCTGGCCGCAATCCAGATGGGCCTGATCTACGTCAACCCTGAAGGACCGCAGGGCAATCCGCATGACGATGCCGGCATGGCGCGCGACATGAAGGAAACCTTCGCGCGCATGGCGATGAATGACGAAGAGACCGTCGCGCTCACCGCCGGCGGCCACACCTTCGGCAAGGCGCACGGCAATGGCGACGCTTCGCTGCTGGGCAACGCGCCTTCGGGCGCCGATCTGGTCGCGCAGGGTTTCGGCTGGGTCAGCGGCCATGAGAGCGGCGGCATCGGCGAGCATACCGTGACCAGCGGCATCGAAGGCGCGTGGACCAACACCCCCAAGGAGTGGACCGAGAATTATTTCCGCCTGCTGTTCGACTATGAGTACGAGCTGGTGAAGTCGCCCGCGGGCGCCAACCAGTGGCAGCCGATCGACCAGAAGGAAGAAGACAAGGCACCGGCAGCGTGGGACCCGAACATCAAGGTTCCGACCATGATGACCACCGCCGACATGGCGCTGAAGCGCGATCCCGCATATCGCGCGATCAGCGAGCGTTTCCGCACCGATCACGAAGCATTCAAGGACGCCTTTGCCCGCGCATGGTTCAAGCTGACCCATCGCGACATGGGGCCGAAGGTCCGGTACCTCGGGCCGGAAGTCCCCGCCGAGGACCTGATCTGGCAGGACCCGATCCCCGCCGGCACCACGCCTTCGGACGCAGACGTCGCGGCAGTGAAGGCCAAGATCGCCGGCAGCGGACTGACCGTCAGCCAGCTGGTCAAGGCCGCATGGGCATCGGCCAGCACCTATCGCAAGTCCGATCATCGCGGCGGTGCCAATGGTGCGCGCGTTGCGCTGGCCCCGCAGAAGGACTGGGATGTCAACGAGCCGGCGATGCTCGCCAAGGTGATCGACACGCTTAACGGCCTGCGCGGCAGCATGTCGCTGGCCGATGCGATCGTGCTCGGCGGCGTGGTCGGGCTGGAGAAGGCCGGCGCGACCAACGTGCCCTTCACCGGCGGACGCGGCGACGCGACGGCGGAGCAGACGGATGCCGACAGCTTCGCGGTGATGGAGCCCGAAGCCGACGCCTTCCGCAACTATGTCGGCAAGAAAAAGCTGGCGCTCAAGACCGAGGAAATGATGCTAGACCGCGCGTCGCTGCTCGGTCTGTCGGTGCCGGAGATGACCGTGCTGATCGGCGGCCTGCGCGTGCTCGGCGCCAATCATGGCGAACGTGGTCATGGTCACTTCACCAAGCGCCCGGGCCAGCTGACCAACGACTTCTTCGTCAACCTCTACGACATGACCAATGTCTGGAAGGCAGCCGAAGGCAGCGAGGACGAGTATATCGCGACCGACCGCAAGGACGGCGGCGAGAAGTGGCGCGCGACTCGCGCCGACCTGATCTTCGGTTCGAACTCGGAACTGCGCGCAGTCGGCGAAGTCTATGCCGAGAACGGGCATGAGGCGAAGTTCGTGAAGGACTTCGTGGCCGCATGGACCAAGGTGATGAACGCGGATCGGTTCGATCTGGCGTGATGTGAATCCTCTCCCCTTCGGGGGAGAGGGAGAGACGGACCGAAGGTCCGGCGACGGGTGAGGGTCAAGTGCGGGACGGCCCGTTTCTGACCCTCATCCTTCCCACTCGCTTCGCGAGCGGGGCCCTTCCTTCTCCCCCGGAGGGGAGAAGGAGTTTTAGTGCGCTGCCTGCGGGCCGCGGACCAGACCGCTGGCTTCGAGCTGGGCGTCGATCTGTGCCATCAGCCGGTCGAGGCCTTCCTGCGACTTGGCTTCGGCGCGGGCGACAAGCACGTCCTGCGTGTTCGACGCGCGGAGCAGCCACCAGCCGTCAGCGGTGTTGACGCGCGCGCCGTCGGTGCGGTTGACGTCGGCGCCTTCGGCGGTGAGCCGGTCGAGCACTTCGTCGATCACCGCGAACTTGCGGCTCTCATCGACCTGGAAGCGCATTTCGGGCGTGTTGACCATCGCCGGCATCTCATCCTTGAGCTGGGTCAGCGACTTGCCGATGACATGAACCGCCTGGATCAGCCGGACCGCGGCGTATTGCGCATCGTCGAAGCCGTAATAATCCTGCGCGAAGAAGATGTGGCCGCTCATCTCGCCGGCCAGCGGCGCGCCGGTTTCCTTCATCTTGGTCTTGATCAGGCTGTGGCCCGTCTTCCACATCAAGGGCTGGCCACCCAGCTCGGCGATTCGGTCGTACAGCGCCTGTGACGCTTTCACGTCGGCGATGATCGTCGCGCCGGGATCCACCCGCAGCACAGGTTCAGCCAGAATGGAGAGAAGCTGATCGCCCCAGATCACGCGGCCCTTCCCGTCGATCGCGCCAATCCGGTCGCCATCGCCATCGAAAGCCAGTCCGAAATCGAGCTGCTTTTCCGCGACGAGTTTCTTGAGATCGGCGAGGTTCTTTTCCTCGGTAGGATCGGGATGATGGTTGGGAAAATTGCCGTCGACATCGGTGAAGAGCGTGTGATGCTCACCCGGCAGCAGCTTCACGAGCTTCTCGATCACCGGGCCGGCGGCGCCATTGCCCGTATCCCATCCGACGCGATAGGCGCCGCCGGCATAGCCCGCCATGAGCCGGCCGACATAATCGTCCTCGATCTCGTAGTCGGTGACCGCACCCGGCGCCTCGGCCAGATCCCAGTCGCCATTTTCGGCCATGTGGCCCAGCTTCTGGATATCCTCGCCAAAAAACGGAAGATGCTGGAACACCATCTTGAAGCCGTTGTAATTGCCGGGATTATGGCTGCCGGTTATCTGAATGCCGCCATCCACTTCTAGCGTGGCCTCGGCATAATAGAGCATCGGCGTGGGCCCCATGCCGGTTCGGACCACGTCGCAGCCGCTGGTGGTGAGGCCTTCGATCAGCGCCGCTTCGAGGATCGGCGAGGAGACGCGGCCGTCGCGGCCGACGGCGACGCGGTGCCCGCCCGCGCGGCGCAGCAGGGTGGCGAAACCGCGACCGATCGCGCGCGCGTCATCGGGACCCAGCGCTTCGCCCACGATGCCGCGGATGTCATATTCGCGCAGCGAGGTCGGATCGAACTTGTGGGTCATGAAGCCTCCGGGAGAAAGGGTTGCGCCCTAATCCCCCAGCGGGCGGGAAAGTTCAATCGTTGCGGCGCAGCAATATGGCGGTTCGCCCTCGATCCTCTCCGCCGGGGAGCGGATCAAGGGATCACCCCTTCAATAGCGTGTCGCGGGCGGCGTTGAGCTGGCGGGTCAGTTCTTCCGAGCCGCCCTTGTCGGGATGGACCAGTGAGACGAGGCGGCGATGCGCTTCGCGGACCTGTTTTTCGCCCGCCGACGCATCGATGCCAAGCAAGGCGCGCGCTTTCGCTTCGGCTTCACCCATCGGCGGCGCGGGCGGCGGGATCGGCGTGCCGGGCAAGCGACCCGATCCGTGCCAGGTGCGCCACGCGAACCAGACGATCGCGACGGCAATGACGATCTTCCACATCAGGCGAACAGCGGCAGTGCCGGCTCCGGAAGCGCGAGGCCGGCCATCATCTCGCGCAATTCCTGGCGCGCCGCGACATGGCTGAGCACCATGCCCCCGAACTCGCCCGAATCGAGCATGGTCAGCCCTTGCGGGAACAGCTCGCGATAGATCACGCGTTCGGACAGGCCCGAGATCACGCGGAAGCCGACGCGCTTGGAAAGCTGGTCGATCGCTTCCGACACGCGCTTCATGTTGCGCGCCTCGATATGCTGGGTGCGGTTGCGCAGCACGACCCAGTCGATCGTCTCGCCGTCCGATTTGGCGCGGCGCTTGCGCGATTCCCAGATCATCTCCGAATAGAAGCTGGGCTTCGATACGCGGAAGGTTTCGGGATCGACCTGCCCGATCAGATCGAAATCGACGAAGCTGTCGTTCATCGGCGTGACGAGCGTGTCGGCGTTGGTGACGGCGATGCGCGCGAACTTGTCGTCGCGGCCCGGCGTGTCGATCACGAGGAAGTCGGTTTCGTAGCTCAGCTCGTCGAGCGCCTTCGAAAAGAACTCCATCGACTCGCCGTCATGCGTTTCATAGCGCGGCATCGGCAGGCTGCGGCCCGAGCGGCGCATCGTCTCGGTGCGATTGTCGAGATAGCGACCCATTGTGCGCTGGCGATGGTCGAGATCGAAACAGGCGACGCGATGCCCCTTGGCCGCCAGCGCGATCGCGGTGTGCACCGCGGTCGTCGACTTGCCGGTCCCGCCCTTTTCATTGGCGAACACGATCACGTGCAGCCGGTTCGCTCCGTCGGACAACCCAATACATCCTTTGTTGATCGCCCGGCCCCTCCCCCATAGAAGGCCGCCCCTCACACCCTTATCGAAAGTGTTAACGCGTGCAAACCGTCCGTCAGCTTGCCGATCTCCGTGAGGCGATTGCAGCCTATCGCAAGGCAGGGGAGCGCGTGGCGCTGGTGCCCACGATGGGCGCGCTGCACGCCGGGCATATGGCGCTGGTCGAAGCCGCGAAGCGCGCGGCGGACCGCGTGGTCGTGTCGATCTTCGTCAATCCGAAGCAGTTCGGGCCGAACGAGGATTTCTCGCAATATCCGCGCAAGGAGCTGGCCGACTCGACAATGCTGAGCAAGGCGGGCGTAGACCTGCTGTGGCTGCCACCCGTCGAAGTGATGTACCCCGAAGGCTTCGCGACCAACGTATCGGTCTCCGGCGTCAGCGAAACGCTCGACGGCGCGGCCCGGCCGGGACATTTCGATGGCGTGGCGACCGTGGTGTCGAAACTGTTCAACCAGGTGCGGCCCGATACCGCTTTGTTCGGCGAGAAGGATTTCCAGCAGCTGGCGGTCGTGCGGCGGATGGCATCGGACCTCGACATGGGGATCGACGTGGTCGGCGTGGTGACCCAGCGCGACGATGACGGCCTCGCCCTCTCGTCGCGCAACGCCTATCTGATGCCCGAGGACCGGGCCCGCGCCGTGGCCCTGCCTCGCGCGCTGGGCGCCGCGGCGCGGACGATCGAGGATGGCGGCGATGCGCAGGCGGCGCTGGCGCAGGCGCGCGACGCGCTGGCCGCGGCGGGCTTTGCGGTGGATTATGTCGAACTGGTCGATGCGGAGACTCTGGGCGCTCCGGAGAAGGACCGGCCGGGGCGGCTGCTGGCCGCGGCGCGAATCGGCACGACGCGGCTCATCGACAATATAGCGGTCAATCTGAATAAATACGGTTAACGCCGTTAACCATTTATTCCGATTTGTGCAGCCAATGTCCCCATACCACGAGGGTGGAAAAGGGGTAGTGACATGGGCAGCAGCCTGAAGAGCGCACAGTTCCTGATCGAGAGCCGCCGCCGCGATGCGGCGCGAGGCGACACCAATGCCTGCTACGATCTGGGCATCGTTTATTCGAGCGGTTCGGAAGGGGTCGATATCGACCTGATCGAAGCGCATAAATGGTTCAACATCGCCGCCATGTCGGGCAGCGAGCGCGCCAAGGATTGCCGCGCCGAGATCAGCGAAGACATGACCGCTCGCGAGATCCTGGCCGCGCAAAAGGCCGCCCGCGACTGGCTGATGATGACGCAGCGCCGCGCGGCGTAACCCGGGTTCGACTTGCCCGCGGCATGCGGTTAGCCTCTCGCCCGACAAGGGGAGAGGACCATGCCACTGACAATCACCGGCTTCACCGCCGCTGCGCTCGCGATCCTGCTCGTGCTGCTTGCGCTCGACACGATCCGCAACCGCTTCCGGACGCGCCTGTCCTTCGGCCTGGGCGACGACGCCGGCCTGACCTCGGCAAGCCGCGCGCACGGCAATCTGGCCGAGAATGCCCCGATCGCGCTGATCCTGATTGGGTTGCTCGAATATGGCGGCGCCAATCACCAGATCCTGACCTGGACCGCAGCGGCTTTCGTCGCCGCACGGCTGCTCCATGCGATCGGGCTCTACCTTCCCTCGAAAGGTCCGCCACCCTTGCCCCGTGCGCTTGGCGTGATCGCGACACTGGTCATCCAGCTTGGGCTGGCGGGGTGGCTGCTGGCGCGGTTGCTGTAGCGCGCCCGAGCCTGACCACGACCGTCACCCGGGCCTTGTGCCCGGGTGACGGGGTGGTTTGGTTCAGGCGTCGGCCTTCTTCGCCGCCGGTTTCTTCGCAGCGGCCTTCTTTGCCGGAGCCTTTTTGGCAGCCGCTTTCTTCGGTGCGGCTTTCTTCTTGCCCTTGCCCTTGGCCGGACCTGCCGCGGCGCGGGCGTCGATCAGCTGGGCGGCTTCTTCCAGCGTCAGCGCGTCCTTCTCGATCGACTTGGGCAAAGTCGCGTTGGTCTCGCCATCGGTGACGTACGCGCCGTAGCGGCCGTCCATCAGCTTGATTTCGGCTTCGGTGCGCGGATGCTTGCCGAGGATCTTGAGCGGCTCGCGGGCGGCGCCGCGCGCCGGACGCCCGCCGCCGGCCGCCGCTTCGGCCAGCTTGACCACCGCAGCGTTCATGCCGGTTTCGAACACTTCCATCGTCGACTGAAGCCGGGCGTACTTGCCGTCATGCGCCAGATACGGGCCGTAGCGGCCGATCGAGGCGGTGATGGGGTTGCCGCTCTCCGGGTGATTGCCGATGGTGCGCGGGAGCTTGAGCAGCTTCAGCGCCATCTCCAGATCGAGTTCGACATCCTTGGGGATCGACGAACGCGCGGCTTCCTTGCCTTCGCCAAGCTGGATGTACGGACCGAAACGGCCTGACTTGCGCTCGACATTCAGGCCGGTCTCCGGGTCCTGACCCAGCACTTCCGGTCCGCTGTCGCCGCCATCCGCGCCGCCGGGCTGGCCGAAGCGGCGCGTGAACTTGCACTCGGGATAGTTGGAGCAAGCGACGAACGCGCCGAACTTGCCGCCGCGCAACGCCAGCTTGCCCTCGCCGCAATTGGGGCACAGGCGCGGGTCGCTGCCGTCTTCCTTGGGCGGGAAGAGATAAGGTTCGAGGAACTGGTCGAGCGCGGCGGTGACCTCGCTCGGCTTCTGTTCCATCACCTCGGTCGTGCGCGGCTTGAAGTCCTTCCAGAAGCTGTCGAGCACCGCCTGCCATTCGGCGCGGCCGCCCGACACGTCGTCGAGTTCCTCTTCCAGCTCGGCGGTGAAATCATAGCCGACATATTTCTCGAAGAAGCGTTCGAGGAAGGCCGTGACCAGCCGCCCGCTCTCTTCGGCGAAGAAGCGGTTCTTCTCGACGCGGACGTAAGCGCGATCCTTCAGCGTCTGGATGATCGAGGCATAGGTCGAAGGCCGGCCGATCCCGAGTTCCTCAAGACGCTTGACCAGCGAGGCTTCGGAGAAGCGCGGCGGCGGCTGGGTGAAATGCTGCTCGGCATTCACAGCCTTCTTGGCCGGGGTGTCACCCGACGACATCCTGGGCAGGCGGCGCGATTCCTCGTCGCCTTCATCGTCGCGGCCCTCCTCGTAGAGCGCGAGATAGCCGGGGAAGAGCACGACCTGCCCGGTGGCGCGCAGGCCGTGCTGACCGGTGGCGTCCTCCAGATCGATCGTGGTGCGCTCCATCCGCGCGCTCGCCATCTGGCTGGCCAGAGCGCGCTTCCAGATCAGGTCGTAGAGCCGCGCATGATCGCCGCCGCCGGCCTTGTCCTTGCTGAAATCGGTCGGACGGATCGCTTCGTGCGCTTCCTGCGCGTTCTTCGCCTTGGCGGTATAGACGCGCGGCTTTTCAGGGACATAGTGACCGTCATAGCGGTTCACCACCGCACGGCGCGCTTCCTGGATGGCATCGCCGTCCATCGTCACGCCGTCGGTCCGCATATAGGTGATCGCGCCATCTTCGTACAAACCTTGGGCGATACGCATCGTATGGCTGGCCGAGAAGCCGAGCTTGCGCGCGGCTTCCTGTTGCAGGGTCGAGGTGGTGAAGGGCGGCGGCGGGTTGCGCATCGCCGGCTTGGTCTCGACATTGACCACCGAGAAACGGCCTTCCTCGACCGACTTCTTCGCGGCTTCGGCGGTCTTGCCATCGCCGATCGACAGGCGGTCGAGCTTGTCACCTTTCCACTTGACCAGACGGGTCAGGAAGCCGGTGCCGTCCTGCTCCATATCGGCGGTGACCGACCAATATTCCTGGGGTTTGAAAACTTCGATCTCGCGCTCGCGCTGGACGATGATGCGCAGCGCGACCGATTGGACGCGGCCGGCCGACTTGGCGCCCGGCAGTTTGCGCCACAGCACCGGCGAGAGGGTGAAGCCCACGAGATAATCGAGCGCGCGGCGGGCACGATAGGCGTCGATCAGGTCGGTATCGAGCTCGCGCGGGTTCTTCATCGCTTCGAGGATCGCTGGCTTGGTGATCGCGTTGAAGGTGACGCGCTCGACTTCCTTGGGCAGCGCCTTCTTGTTGCGCAGCACTTCCTGCACATGCCACGAAATCGCCTCGCCTTCGCGATCAGGGTCGGTCGCGAGGATCAGACGGTCGGCCTTCTTGGCTTCGTCGGTGATCGCCTTGAGCTGCTTCGCCTTGTCGGCATAGGCTTCCCATTCCATCGAGAAGCCTTCGTCCGGGTTCACCGAACCATCGCGCGGCGGCAGATCGCGGACGTGACCGTAGGACGCGAGGACGTGATAGTCCTTGCCCAGATATTTCTCGATGGTCTTCGCCTTGGCGGGCGATTCGACGATGACAAGCTGCATGGGGTGTAGGAATTTCCTTACGTGTACGCGTGTAAGGTGGGGAAGCTCGCGCCGCTCAGTCAAGCGGTTGGTGATGAAACCAGTGCGGGCTTCACGCGTATCCGCCGGGAAGATTGATCGGAGCGCCATGCAAGCCGGACTGCCCAGCGACGAAACCGGCCCGAAGCGGCGCTTCCCGCGCCTGATCCTGTGGATCCTCGGCCTGGTCGCGATTGCCGCGGCAGGCGGGATCGTTGCGATCATCCTTTCGCGCAATACCGATGTGCCGCCGCCCGCGCGGCTGGCCGATCCGGTCAACATCCCGAAGCATGAATCGACCATCGCGGTGCCGCTCGATCTGGACAGCGCATTGCTGCTGCGCGAACTCGAACGGGCGATCCCGCGCACCCTGTGGTCGATCAACAAGCATGTCGACAAATGCGTGCCGGCGCAGCGGGTGCGGCTGTTCAAGAAGAATCTGAAGGTCACGCCCTCGCTCGGCTGCGACGTGATCGGCACTGTCACGCGCGGCGCGATCCGGCTGCGCGGACAGGGCGAGGATATCATTGCCGATGTGCCGATCCGCGCACAGGTGGCGGCGCGCCATGTCGGCGGCTTCCTGAAGGGCGAGACGGCGACCGGATCGGCGATGGTCCATGCGCGAATCCGCGTCAGCCTGTCGAAGGACTGGACGCCGGGGGCGACCGTCAGGCTGAACTATGGCTGGACCAGCCCGCCCGGCATCGATTTTCTCGGCCAGCGGATCACCTTTACCGACAAGGTGGACGAGAAGCTCGCCCCGATCGTCCGCGAGCTGGAGCGCACCCTGCCGCGCGAGATCGCGAAGCTGAACGTCCGCGCGAGGGTGGCCGATGCGTGGCGGCAAAGCTTCACTTCGCTGGAGCTGAACCGCGAAAATCCCCCGGTATGGATGCGGATCACGCCGCAGCGGCTGAGCTATGGCGGGTACAGCCTGTCGGGCGGCAAGCTGCGCCTGCGGTTGGGCCTGACCGCGCTGACCGAAACTTTTGTCGGGCCGAAACCCGCCGATCCGAGCCCAACTCCGCTGCCGCCGCTGGTGCGCGAAGCACCGGGCGAGCGGTTGCGCTTCTTCATCCCGGTGATCGCCGATTATGCCCAGCTGGAACCCGTGATCCTGCGTGCGCTGACCAAGCGATCGCAGCGGCCCTTCAACCTGCCCGGTATCGGCGCGGTGACGGGGCGGTTCGACAATGTCGTGGTCTATGGCACCGAGGGCGGGCGGATCGCGGTGGGGCTGACGCTGGCGGCGCGGCCCGCCAGCGGCGGCGGGGAAACGCGCGGGATCGTGTGGGTCACCGCAAAGCCGGTGAACGCGCCAGGATCGATGCGCGTGGCGTTCGAGGACATGCGGGTGAACGGCAATACCGACGGGATCGGCGGCGATATCCTCGTCCAGCTGGCGCGGAACCCGCAGGTGGCGGACGAGATCGCCGCATCGCTGACCCAGAATTTTGCGCGCGATTTCGAGAAATTGCTGGGCAAGGTGCAACGCGCGATCGTCGAGAAGCGCGCGGGCAATTTCATCATCCGCGCCGAGATCGGCCAAGTGCAGACCGGTTCGCTCTACCCCGCCGGGCAGGGGCTGTATTTGCCCCTATGGGCGGAGGGCAAGGCGCGGGTGGAGTATCGGCCGCGTTGAGGCTCAGGCGAAAATCTCCGAGAGCCTCGGATCCCCGCGGCGGATCAGCCGATATACCGCGACCGATGCGTACCACGCGACCACGCTGCCGCCGCATCCGAGCAGGTTGGACACCAGAGACACCGCCGGCGCGGGCGGCATGCCCTCGGGATAGAGATACCAGTTGATCGCAAAGGCAATCGGCATCCAGACGCTCAGCACGGCGAGCGCCAGCATAACCTGGCCGATGCTGTTGCGGGTCGCGTCCGCGCTCGCGGCCGTCGCGCCGCCAGCCGAATGGCCCTCGGCGATCACATAGGGGACCGCCGCCGACCAGCGCGCATAGAGATACAGGCCGGGAACGATTAGCAGCAGCGTGCCGACCCCGATGGCGATGCCGATCCCGATCACCAGCAGGACGAAGCCGCCGCCACGGCGGACCGCCCGATCCGTGTCGATCAGCCCTTCCCCGCGCAGCAGGAATTCGGTCAGCAGGAATTGCACGAAGAACCAGGCGACGATCAAGGCAATGCCGATGCCTGCGGTCGCCAGGCCCGGCGTCGCGAACAGTTCGAGCCAGACCGACGGCACCATCATCACGAGCAAGGCGAGCAGGCCGGGCAGCGGATATGCCGCGGCGAGCCGCATGGTTTCCCGCAATATCCCCGATGCGGACAGATCGACGTTCATTCCCTGTTCCTATCCCGTGAAAGACACTCGCCCGCCGGCATGCCGCTCCAGCCGGCCGCCCAGTTCGAGTTCCAGCAGCACCATCTGCACCACCGCCGGCGGCAAGCCGGACTGCCGGATCAGTTCGTCGACCGCGACGGGCACCGGGCCGAGCAGTCCCTCGACCCTGCGCCGATCGCTGTCGCTGGCGTCGATCGGCGGACCGCCTTCCCATGCGCTGACCGGCGAGCGCAGCGCGCGCGGGTCGATCGGGCGGACCTGTTCGAGGATGTCGTCGACGCTCTGCACCAACGTCGCGCCTTCGCGGATCAGCAGGTTGCATCCCTGCGCGCGGGGATCGAGCGGGGAGCCAGGGACCGCCATCACGTCGCGCCCCGCCTCGCCCGCCAGCCGCGCGGTGATCAGCGAGCCGGAGCGCGGCGCGGCTTCGACCACCACCGTGCCGACCGCCAGCCCGGCGATGATCCGGTTGCGCGAGGGAAAGAAGCGGGCGAGCGGCTCGGTGCCCGGCGGCTGTTCGGCGACGAGCAGCCCTTCGCGGGCGACGCGTTCCTGAAGCTCGCGATTTTCGGGCGGGAAGGTGACGTCGATGCCGCTGGCGATGACGCCGATCGTGCCCCCCTCGATCGCGCCGATATGCGCGGCGGTGTCGATGCCGCGGGCGAGGCCGGAGACGGTCGTCACGCCCGCCTCGGCCAGCCCGTGCGCCAGCTGGCGCGCGAAGCGGCACGCGGCGGCGCTGGCGTTGCGCGCGCCGACCATCGCGATGCAGGTGCGCGCCGTCAGGCCGATATTGCCGCGCACGATCAGCGCAGGCGGGGCGCTCTCGATCTCGGCAAGCAGACCGGGATAATCGGGGTCGCCGAGGAACAGATAGCGCGCGCCGAGCCGCTCGACCCGTTCGATCTCGCGGGCGACCAGCGCAGTATCGGCGATGCGCGGCGCCCTGCCTCCGCCGCGTTCGGCCAGGGCGGGGAGTGCTTCCAGCGCAGCCTCGGCATTGCCGAAGCGCGCGATCAACTGGCGATAGGTGACCGGCCCGATATTGGCCGACCGGATGAGCCTCAGCCGCGTCTCGCGCGGATCAGCCATCCTTTTTCTTGCCGACCTTCGGCTCGGTGCCGCTCAGCAGCCGGTCGATATTCTCGCGATGCTTCCACACCACGATCAGCGCGAGGGCGAGGAACAGCAGCACCAGCTCGATCCGGCCGAATGCCGCGGCGCTGATCGGCGCGCTCACCGCCGCGCCCATGCCCGCCACCGACGAGATGCGCAGCATCGCGAGCAGGCCAAGCCACACGCCGGCATAGATCAGGCCCGAGGGCCAGTGCAGCGCGAGGACGATGCCCATAAGCGTCGCGACGCCCTTGCCGCCCTTGAAGCGCAGCCACACCGGATAGCAATGGCCAAGGAACGCCGCCATGCCGGCGAGGACGCCGGTGCCGGGAAGCAGCCATTCGGCCAGCAGCACCGCCGCCGCGCCCTTGAGCATGTCGAGCAGCAGCGTCGCCGCCGCCAGCCCCTTGCGCCCGGTGCGCAGCACGTTGGTCGCGCCGATATTGCCCGATCCGATCTGGCGCAGGTCGCCGGCGCCGCCCATGCGCGTCAGGATCACCCCGAACGGAATCGATCCCAGTACATAGCCGAGAACCAGCGCACCGAATGCCGCCTGCCAGAGTATTTCGGTCTGCAATCTTGTCCCCCGTACTTGCGCCAAGATTAGGGGTTCGACCGGCGCCGCGCAACACGCTGGATCAGCAATGGGGTACCAATCGTACGGGCTTGGGGTCCGGCGTCCAGGACCCTAACAGGATGGCGATGTGGACGGTGAGGAAGCGGGCGTGACGATCGACGAGCGGACGCGATCCGCACTGGCCCGGCTGACCGCGAGCGAGAAGGAATGCCTGCGCCGCCGCCTGCTGCCCCAGACCGCCAAGGAGATGGCGATCGACCTGGGCATTTCGCCGCACGCGGTGGAGAAGAGGCTAAAGATGGCGCGGGCAAAGCTGGGCGTCGGCTCCTCGCTGCAGGCGGCGCGGTTGCTGATCGCGTCGGAGGACCAGAAGCTGGTACCCCATGCGCCGGACCTCGTGCCGGCGGCGGCGAACCGCGATGCCCCGGCTCGCCCCGGCGGCAGGCGCCGGTGGCTGATCTTCGGAGCCATCACCATGAGCATCATCCTTGCGGCGACTCTCGCCTTAACCCTTGCCGGTACGCCGGAACCGATCGCGCAGGACGCGCCCCGGCCCGGCGGGACCGAGCGCGTCCCCGCCACGCCCGAGATTGCCGCGGCCTTCCTGGGCGACAGCTTCGATACGATGGACAGGAACAAGTCGGGCTTTCTCGAGCCGGAGGAAATGCCGCGCATGACGGTGCGCAGCAAAGGCGGGCCGAGCGGGGCGATCGATCCCAAGGGCGCGCAGGCACTCTTCACCGCACGCAACGATCTGAACCGCGACGGCAAGGTGAGCCGGGCCGAGTTCATCGAAGCGACTCGGCCGATGATCGAAGCCGGCGGCGTCCCGGCGAAGTGGAAGCCGCGACGCTAGGGGAAATCGGGGGCGGTTGACGGGCAACGGGCGCGCAGCCATGCCGCGCGCAATGACCGACAGCCGCCCGCTCCTGTTCTTCGATTCCGGCGTTGGCGGACTTTCGGTACTCGCGCCGGTCGCAAAGCTGCTGCCCCAAGCGCCGCTCGTCTATGTCGCCGACTCGGCGGGATTTCCCTATGGAACGCGCAGCGAAGGCGAGATCGCCGCGCGGGTGCCCGCGCTGCTCGGCCGGCTGGCGGAGCGATATGATCCGCGGCTGATCGTGATCGCGTGCAACACCGCGTCGACCATCGCGCTCCAGCATGTCCGCGCCGCGCTCGATTTGCCGATCGTCGGGACGGTGCCCGCGATCAAGCCCGCCGCAGAACTGAGCGAGACGCGCGTGATCGGCGTGCTGGGCACCGAAGCGACGGTGCGCCAGCCCTATGTCGACGATCTCGCGGCGCGCTTCGCGAGCGACTGCACGGTGCTGCGTCATGGTTCGGCCGAACTGGTCGCACTGGCCGAAGCCGCGCTGGGCGGGGAGCCACCCGCGCCCGAGCGTCTCCGCGCGGTGCTGGACGGGCTGTTCGATCAACCCGGGGGTGAACGGCTCGACGTGATCGTCAACGCCTGCACCCATTTCCCGCTGCTGGAGGCCGAACTGGCTGCCGCCGCACCGCATCCGGTGCGGTTCGTCGATGGCGGGCCGGGGATCGCCCGGCGCGTGGCATATCTGACGCAGGGACAGGAGTGGCCCGGCGCGCTGCCGCCAGGCCGGGCCGTATTCACTACCCGAAACGCGCGCACAGACGCGCTGGCGCCGGCACTGGCGCGGTTCGGGCTGACGGTGATCGAGTCGCTTTAGGCGGTGGCAGCAGGCGGCGGGACGTTTGCCGCGTCGCGCAGCCGGGCCGAATAGCGATCCGCCATTTCCAGATGGATACGGCGCGCACCGATATCCTCGGTGCGATCGGCGCTTTCGCGTTCCTGACGCTCGCGCCTTCTATAATATTCGATGTCTTCGGGCATGGTACGCTCCATATTTCAAGCGGGAGCGCGTACTATCTCTCAGTCACGGAGAGGCTCGACTCAGAGTTTGATCCGCGATGCCTTCTGATACACCGCCGACGTGATATCCACCATAAACTTGGATCAACTGCGGGATTGTCGGTCCATATTTTGCGACGAACCGAGTTTAATGGGATTTATTCGACGATTTGACAGATTCGCAACCGTAACGGAATGGTTTTCCGTGGTTTGCGACAGGAACGGTGCGGCATGGGACAATTGCGTATGCCCACATGCTGGAAATAGCCGATCTTTGGCGCTAGAGGGGCGCACATGGGTACCCAGGACACCACCCCCGGGGGGGTCGATTACTCGCGCGTCTTCACGCAGGCCATCGATCGGCTCCACGCCGAGGGCCGCTATCGCGTCTTCATCGATATCCTGCGCAACAAGGGCATGTTCCCCAATGCGCGCTGCTTTGCCGGGCATAACGGGCCGAAGCCGATCACCGTCTGGTGCTCGAACGACTATCTGGCGATGGGCCAGCACCCCAAGGTGATCGCGGCGATGGAGGAAGCCCTCCACGACGTGGGCGCAGGATCGGGCGGCACGCGCAACATCGGCGGCAACACCCATTACCATGTCGACCTGGAAGGCGAGCTGGCCGATCTGCACGGCAAGGAAGGCGCGCTGCTGTTCACCTCGGGCTATGTCTCGAACGAAGCGACGCTGTCGACCATCGCCAAGGTGCTGCCGGGCTGCATTATCTATTCGGACGAGCTGAACCACGCCTCGATGATCGCGGGCATCCGCAATGCGGGCTGCGAGAAGCGCGTGTTCCGCCACAATGATCTCGACCATCTCGAGGAATTGCTGGCCGCCGACGATCCCGCCGCGCCCAAGCTGATCGCGTTCGAAAGCGTCTATTCGATGGACGGCGACGTCGCCCCGATTCACGCGCTGTGCGATCTGGCCGACAAGTACAACGCCCTCACCTATCTCGACGAAGTCCATGCCGTCGGCATGTACGGCCCGCGCGGCGGCGGCATTTCCGATCGCGACGAGGCCGCGCACCGGCTGACGATCATCGAAGGCACGCTGGGCAAGGCGTTCGGCGTGATGGGCGGCTATATCGCCGCCGACAAGATGATCATCGACGTGATCCGCAGCTATGCGCCGGGGTTCATCTTCACCACTTCGCTGTCGCCGGTGCTGGTCGCGGGTGCCCTCGCAAGCGTGCGCCACCTCAAGGCGTCCAGCGTCGAGCGCGATGGCCAGCAGGCCGCCGCGGCGACGCTGAAGGCGATGATGGCCGAAGCCGGCTTGCCGGTGATGGACACCACGACGCACATCGTGCCGCTGATGGTCGGCGATCCGGTGAAGGCGAAGAAGATCAGCGATATCCTGCTCGCCGAATATGGCGTGTACGTGCAGCCGATCAATTATCCGACCGTGCCGCGCGGCACCGAGCGGCTTCGCTTCACCCCCGGCCCCGCGCATGACGAAGCGATGATGCGCGAGCTGACGCAGGCGCTGGTCGAGATCTGGGGCCGGCTGGAACTGCGCCGCGCCGCATGAGCGCCGGCGCGCAGGAACCCTGGGCCTTCGCCATCGGCGAAAGCGACGAAGGCCCGACCACGACGCGCATCCGCACTCGCGCGCCGGACGATGACGAGAAAGCGGACTTTCCCCGGCTGGTGATGATCCGCTGGGCGTTCGACTCCGATCAGCCGCACATGCCCGAGGACGAGGATCTCGACTCGATGGCCGAGTTCGAAAACACGCTCGACGCCGCGATGGATGCGGGCGGATGGGGCAACCTCGCCGCCGTGGTCACCCGCGACAAGACGCGCGAATGGCGGATCTACACGCCGGACTTCGACCGATTCCAGGATGGCCTCAACGATGCGCTGATGGGCCAGCCGCGCTATCCGCTGACCTTCGAACTGTTCGAGGATGCCGATTGGGACGGATACGATGTGATCGCATCCGCCCTCGATTGGAGCAAGCTGGGCAAGGCCTAGGCCGGTTCGGCCGTCCTCGCCGGCATGAAGCGCGGATTGCGCAGCAGCGCCGCCGACACCAGCGACACGAGCAGGCCCACCGGACCGATCTCGGTCAGCGTGATGAAGAAGCGGAACAACGGATTGGCATAGCTGGTCGTGAAGAAGTCGCGCATCTCGGCGACTTCCTTCGCCGTCGCGCCGCCTTCCTGCATCATCTCGACCATCTTTTGCCCGAACGCATCGATGCCGATGATCGAGAGCGTGAATTCCCACATCAGCGCATAGACGATCGCCGCGACCACGCTGATCGCGAGGCCCAGCCCGAGCGCGGGCAGGAAGCGGATCACGCCGCCCTGATCGACGTCGCGGCGGCGCTTGATCGCGAAGAACACGATACTCAGCCCGATCAGCATGGTGAGGTAGCCGATCGCCATGCCGAGGTTCATCGAAACCTCGACGGCGCCGACGCACATCAGGCAGCCCCAGATCGCCGCGAACCCGCCGGCGATCAGGCCGGAAATCAAAATCGTCTTCATGGTCTTTCCCCTTGCATCAGATTGCGCCCCGATCAGGCGCACGGCAAGCGGATCGGGCAATCGCCCGAACGGGTGATTTTCGCGAGTTCAGCGCAGGATGCCGAGTTCCCGCGCGCGGGCGATGGCGTCGGTCCGCCGCTTCGCTTCGAGCTTTTCGAACAGGCGGGCGATGTGCGTCTTCACCGTGTTTGGCGAGATACCCAGCGCCGCCGCGATCTCGCCGTTCGACTTGCCCGCGGCAATCTGGTTCAGCACGTCGAGTTCGCGAGCGCTGATGCCGAGCGCCGCCAGCGCCTCCGGATTGCCGTCGAACGGCGCAGGCCGAGGCGCGGCCATGCGCATTCCCGCGAACAGTCCGGCAGCGAGAAAGGCCGCGGCGATCAGGAAGATGTAGATATCCCCCGCATGGGTGCGGGTCAGCCGCTGATAATCGAGCCATTGCAGCGCGAGCGTTCCCGCCGCCAGCAGCACGCCATAACCGATCACCCGCCGCCACATGGCCTCACGCTAACATGCGCGAGTCAGCGTGTCAGCGCCGCGCTCCACGCATAGCCGCGCAGCAGCGGCGTGAAGTACAGCGACAGCGCCTGCTCCTCCGCCACGCGTGTCAGCACCGCGGGCAGTTCGCGTCGGGGATAGACGTGGAAGTCGTTGAGCGATTTGAAGTGGAGCCGCTTCGCCAGTGCGGGAAGCCGCTCATACTGGCCGAAATCGACGATATGCAGGCTGCCCCCCCGCGCGAGACTGGCCGCGCCCCGCTCGATCGCTTCAACCCAGGGCGGGATCATCGACAGGGTGTAGCTCATGAATATGCGGTCGACCTGCGCCAGCCCGAACAGGTGCTCGACATCGAATGCCCCTGCATCGCCCTGTGCCAGCGTGATCCGGTCCGACAGGCCATGTTTCGCCACCGATTTGCGCGCGGTCTCCAGCATGGCTTCGCTGATATCGAAGCCGAAGAAGCGCGCCTCGGGCCAGCGCTTCGCCGCGAGGATCAGGTTGCGCGCGGTGCCGCAACCGACTTCGAGCACCGTGCCGCCGGGCAGCGGGGCCAGCTCGCGGATCAGCCGGTCGCGGCCAAGCAGATAGAATTTGCGGGTGAAGTCGTAGAAGTGGCGATGGAGGCCATAGGTCGCGTCCATCAGCCCCTTCTGGTCCGCGCCCGCCGCCGCCGTGCTCATTCGTGCGGCTTCAGCGTGTACATGTGGATCGCGCCATAGACCGACGAGCGGTCGCGGGCGTTGAGATCGTCGAGCCGGTCCTGCGGCGCGCGGATCCACTGGGCCATCAGATCGTCGGGGATATGACCGGGGACGACATCGGGCGCGGCGGCGGTGCGATAGAGGACGCGCGCGCCGGGCTTCGCGGTACGAGTGACTTCGCTCCATAGCCGGGTGAGCTGATCGTCGGTCATCCAGTCCTGCGCATCGAGGAACAGATACCTGTCGAGCGACTGGGCGGGCATCGACTCCAGATAGTCGCACATATTGGCGTGGCGAATCTCGACCCGCCCGGCGCGGTCGCGGACATCTTCATGGTTCGCGGCCTTAAGATAGGGCGGCAGCGGCGCGCCGTCATGCTTGCCGTACGCGCGGCCGAACGCCTGCCAGGCGTAGAAATTGTCATTGATGTCGAAATCGCAGGCCAGCTTCTCCAGCCGCACCTTCAGCGCACCGGTGATGCCGCGATTGTCGTCGATCTTGAGCAGGTCGTACTGCGCCGGCGGAATGCCGAAGCCGAACAAAGCCGCGGGCTGATCGACCAGCCAGCGAAGCAATTTCTTGTCGAAGATCGGCGCGAGCCGCTCGTCGAAGATGCGACGCTGATCGGCCATGTCCTTGGCCGCGAGGATCTCCTTCGGATCGATCCGGTAGAATTTCGCCAGAAGATGGACGAACCCGATCAGATTGCCGAGCAGCCCGCGCTTGTAGAGACCCGTACGGAAGCCCGAGATGCGGCGGCGGCCCGAAAGGTCGCGGCTTTCCCAATAGGTGCGGGTCTTCGCATCGAGATGCGGGCGCAGGACGCGCTTGTACGCCTCGATATTCTCCGCGCTGTCGGCATGGCCGAAGAAGCGGTGGAAGCTGGCATGATCGGGCAGATGCTGCGCCGCCGCCTTCTTCAGGTTGTTGAGCGCGATATGCGCAGGATTGAGATCGACCGCGGTGACCGCCTTGGGGTTCGCGGTCAGGTACGAGAAGACGTTGCACCCGCCAGAGGCGATCGTGACGACATGATGGTCCGGCCCGATCTCCAGCGCTTCCATGTCGATGACCGGGTCTTCCCAGATCTGGGCATAGACGAGGCCCCGGAAGGCGAAGGTGAAAGCGCGTTCGAGCACGCCTTCCTTGGTGAGATGTTCGTGACGGTGGACGGCGCCGCGTACGGCTCCGTTCTTCGGAGCCTTTGCAATCGAACCCATGTCTGGCCTCACAGGGTAGTGCCCGCGCAATATGCCGGCTTGCGCGGGCCCTAGGCCGCGGGTGTGACAGCGTGTTTGCGTTGCCGTGGCGCCCGGGTTTCAACCGCGCGTCATTCCCGAGGCACGCCGGCCGCCTCCGGCCAGTTCGTATCGCCAAGGCGTGTCAGCTCCATCCGGAAGAAACGGCGCGGCGGCGCATTCGGCGCCACATAGTCGCCCACTTCGACCCAAGTCGTCGGCGTGATCGTGGCGGTATAGCGGATCACTGCCGGACCGGCCGGAATCTCCCAGACGAAGCCGGTGTCGCTGGGCCAGACCGGGAACTTGCCCGAGCGGCCCTGTGCGTTGCTGGTCAGCCAGTATTTCTGCGTCGCCGGGTCATAGGAGATCACGCCGAAGGCATGGAACGAGACCTTGCCATCAGCCTCGTAACCCTTGCCCTCGATCACCGTCAGCGTGCCGTCGAGAAAGGTCCCGATCCGCTCGGTCTGGGTAATACGATGCTCGGGCGCGCCCGCCTGTTGCGAGACCGCAGTGCCGCGCCACACGCCGCGCATCGGCGCGAGCTTCGTCATCGCGGCCTGCTGTGCAGCGATCGCCGCGGTGTCGGCTCCTTGCGCAAGCGCCGCCCCGGGCAGCGCGATCGAGAGGGCAAGGGCGGGCAGCAGATATTTCATGCGTCATTCTCCGGTGATTGCTCGGCTGGGCGCGGCGTGGCAGCCTCTGCGGCGATGCCCCCTGCCCGGTCCTCCCCGCTTCGCGCCGATCGCGCGCTCTGGAACAAGTCCGGTTTCGCGAAGCGTGCGCTGGCCTTCGTGAAACGCGCACCGGGGTTTCCCGCTCTGTGGATCGGCAGCGCAGCGGCATGGGGGATCATGACCGTCACCGGCGGCTTCGGCACGATCAAGATGCCGCTGGGCCAGCGCACCCTGTTCTGGCTGCTGCTGATGGGGTGGAGCGCGATCAAGTGGCAGCTCTGGTTCCTCGCCACCGTGCGCAAGCCGCGCGACTGGCTGGCGGCGGGGCTGGGCGGCGCGGTGCTGCTCAGCCTGCCGCTGCCGCTGGAAATCGAATGGTGCGCCCGCGCTGTCGGGATCGATGCGGAAGGCCCGAACCTGTGGGGCACCTGGGGCCGGGCGCTGGCGATCGGCGGCGTCATCGCCTTTGCGATCACGCTGATGATGGCGGCGACAGGGAAGCTGTTTCCGCGCCGCATCGCCGCACCAGACAACGGCCTGCTCGCCCGCGCGCGCGTCACGGCGGAAACGCTCGCGTCGATCGAGGCGGAGGATCATTATTGCCGCGTCCGCCGCACCGATGGCAGCAACGCGCTGATCCACTATCGCTTCGGCGACGCGCTGGCCGAGGTGGGCGAACTGGATGGCGCGCAGGTGCATCGCGGCGCATGGGTTGCGGCGAGCGCTGTCACCGGCGCCGAGCGCGACGGACGCCGCTGGCTGCTGGTCCTGTCGGACGGAACGAAGGTCGCAGTCAGCGCGACCTATCTGGGAGACGCCAGGGCGCGCGGATGGCTCCGCGCGCCGCTGGCCTAGAAACTACTCGACCGCGTTCTCAATCGCGTTGCCGACCTTGTCCATGCGATTGCCGACATCATCGGTAGCGTTGTCGATCGTGGTGATTGCATCATCAGCGGCGTTGCCCAGCGTGTCGCCGACCGAATCAGCGGTGTTGCCGAGCTCAGCGGCCGTATTCTCCGCATTCGAGCAGGCTGCGAGCAGTCCAAGCGGCAGGGCGAGGACAAGGATCGATTTGCGCATAAGGGTCTCCATGACGCCTTGATTCCGGGGCGAAACGATCCAGCCAGGCGGCCGTTCCGCCCCCGAACCATTCCGCGCGTCAGTCGCGGCAATAACCTTCGCCATCCTTCACCTTCAGACAGTCCTTCTTGCCCGCGAGATATTTGAGACCCGTCGCGTCACCGTCCGAAGCGCGCAATTCATGCTTGCCGTCGGGCCGGGTGAAGGAAATGCCGTCGCCCGTAGCAGCGCCATCGAACTTGCCCTTGTCGTCGAGCGTATATTGCATCTCCAGCGTATAGGCACCGTCCGCCGCGCCCTTCGACACGACCAGATAGGTGCCTTCGACACCGGTCCAGCGGCCGACCCACGAATCCCGCGACGGCGGCAGGATGGTCACGGCGTTGCCGGCGTCCTCCAGCACATTGCCCGCGCCTTCGATGATGTCCGCCGCGCCGTTGCCGATTTCGGCGCCCGCATTCTCGGCGGCATTGCCGACCGCCGCGCGATCCGCTGCGTTGCATCCGGCAAGCACCAGCGCCAGCGACGCCGTCATCAAAAATCCACGCATTTCGGTCTCCAAAATCTCTTGTCGCGACTAGCCAGCATCGCCCGTCCCGCGTAGAGGGCGCGCCATGTCGCACCGCATCGCCATCGCATCGGATCATGCCGCCTACGCCATGAAGTCCGAACTCGCCGATTGGTTGCGTGAAATCGGTCATGATGTGATCGATCTCGGCACCAATGGACCCGAAAGCGTCGATTATCCCGACTATGGCTATCGCGTCGGCAAGGCCATTGCCGATCGCACCGCCGATTTCGGCGTCGCCATCTGCGGATCGGGGATCGGCATCTCGATCGCGGTAAACCGCGTGCCCCAGGCCCGCTGCGCGCTGGTTTCCGAGCCGCTCTCGGCGCGCCTCGCGCGCAACCATAACGATGCGAACGTCATCGCGCTGGGCGCGCGGCTGATCGGGATCGAGATGGCCAAGGCGTGCATCGTGACCTTCCTCAATTCCACCTTCGACGGCGGCCGCCATCAGGGCCGCGTCGACAAGCTGACCAACCCCGAAAGGAACCCGGCATGAGCACCAACCCGCAAACGGCTGGCCTTCGGGGCGAAGGCTTTTTCACCCGGTCTCTGGCCGATGCCGATCCGGCAGTCTTCGCGGGCGTCGCCCATGAGCTGGAGCGCGAGCAGCACCAGATCGAGCTGATCGCGTCGGAGAATATCGTCTCCAAGGCAGTGCTCGAAGCGCAGGGCTCGGTGTTCACCAACAAGTACGCCGAAGGCTATCCGGGCAAGCGCTACTATCAGGGCTGCCACCCGTCGGACGAAGTCGAGCAGCTGGCGATCGATCGCGCGAAGCAGCTGTTCGGCTGCGACTTTGCCAACGTCCAGCCGCATTCGGGCGCGCAGGCGAATGGCGCGGTGATGCTGGCGCTGACCAAGCCCGGCGACACGATCATGGGCCTCAGCCTCGATTCGGGCGGCCACCTGACCCACGGCGCCAAGGCGGCGATGTCGGGCAAATGGTTCAACGCGATCCAATATGGCGTCGATCCGGTGTCGCACCTGATCGATTTCGATCAGGTCGCCAGCCTGGCGCGCGAGCATAAGCCCAAGCTGATCATCGCCGGCGGTTCGGCCTATCCGCGCATCATCGATTTCGCGAAGTTCCGCGCGATCGCGGACGAAGTCGGCGCGATCTTCATGGTCGATATGGCGCACTTCGCGGGCCTCGTCGCAGGCGGCGTGCATCCGACGCCGTTCGGCCACGCCCATGTCGTGACCACCACCACCCACAAGACTCTGCGCGGCCCGCGCGGCGGCGCCGTGTTCACCAACGACGAAGCGATCGCGAAGAAGATCAACTCGGCGGTGTTCCCGGGGCTTCAGGGCGGCCCGCTGATGCACGTCATTGCCGCCAAGGCGGTCGCGTTCGGCGAAGCGCTGCAGCCCGACTTCAAGTCGTACGCCGCGGCGATCGTCGAAAATGCCAAGGTGCTGGCGGCGACGCTGAAGGAGCGCGGCGCGGAAGTCGTCTCGGGCGGCACCGACACGCATCTTGCGCTGATCGACCTCACTCCGCTGGGCGTGACCGGCAAGGACGCCGACGAAGCGCTGGAGCGCGCGGCGATCACCTGCAACAAGAACGGCATCCCCAACGATCCGCTGCCCCCGGTCAAGACCAGCGGCATCCGCGTCGGCTCGCCGGCCGGAACCACCCGCGGCTTCGGCCCCGCCGAGTTCCGCGAGATCGGCAACATGGTCGCCGACGTGCTCGACGGTCTCAAGAAAAATGGTGAACAGGGCGACGCGCAGATCGAAGCCAATGTCCGCGAGCGCGTTCGTGCGCTATGTGAGCGCTTCCCGATCTATCCGGAGGCATAAATGTCCAGCACCGACGACGCCATCGCAGCAGCCCGTGCATCCATCGCCCGCTCGCGCGCACCCGCGCCGGCAAAGGGATCGATGAGCGATACGCTGGTTGCCGGGGCGGCGATCGGTGCGGTGGTCTCCCTTCCCCTGACCGGCGTCGGTCTTGTCGCTGGCGCGATCGTCGGCGCGGGCGTCGCGGCACTCTCGAAAGATTGATTTTTGCGCTGTCCTTTCTGCGGCAATGAAGACTCCCAGGTAAAGGACAGCCGTCCGACCGAGGATGGCGCAGCCATCCGGCGGCGGCGTCAGTGCGAGGCTTGCGCGGCGCGTTTCACCACGTTCGAGCGCATCCAGCTGCGCGAACTGACCGTGCTCAAGAGCGAAGACAAGCGCGAGCCGTTCGAGCGCGACAAGCTGGTCCGCTCGGTCTCGATCGCGGTGCGCAAGCGGCCGATCACCGCGGCACAGGTCGAGAAGCTGGTTTCGGGCATCCAGCGCCAGCTCGAGACGCTGGGCGACAGCGAAATCCCCTCCCAGCATATCGGGCAACTGGTGATGGAAGGGCTCAAGGGCCTCGATCCCGTCGCCTATATCCGCTTCGCCAGCGTCTATAAGGACTTCACCGAGGCAAAGGACTTCGAGGAGTTCGCCGGCAACGTCACCGAGGCGGGCAAGGAATGACCGGGGCCGTGCAGGCGCCGGTGATCGTCCTCGTCCGTCCGCAGCTTGGCGAGAATATCGGCAAGGCGGCGCGGGCGATGCTCAATTTCGGGCTGACCGACCTGCGGCTGGTAAGCCCGCGCGACGGCTGGCCCAATCCCAATGCCGGCCCCGCCGCCAGCGGTGCGGACGTGGTCCTGGAGCGCGCGCAAGTCTTCGAAAGCGTGGCCGAAGCGACCGCCGATTGCGGCCATGTCTATGCCACCACGGTGCGCAAGCGCGGCGTGACCAAGCCGGTGGTGACGCCCGAGGAAGCCGCGCGCGACATCCATGCCGCGCCGCATCGCTCGGCGCTGCTGTTCGGTCCCGAGCGTTCGGGGCTGGAGACCGACGATGTCGCGCTGGCCCGCACCATCCTGACCGTGCCGATCAACCCGGAATTCGGGTCGCTCAATCTCGCCCAGGCGGTGATCCTCGTCGCATACGAATGGTCGAAGGGTGTCGGTGCCGCCGGCGGTCTCGTCCAGCCGACCGAAGAGGAACTCCATCCGCCCGCGCCGCAGGAAGAGCTGGAAGGGATGATCGGCCAGCTCGACGCGATGCTGTCGAAGAGCGGTTATTTCTGGCCGCCCGAGCGCGTGCCGACCAACAAGCGCACGCTGCGCACCCTGCTGACCAAGCCCGGCTGGACAAGCCAGGAGCTGCGCACCGTGCGCGGCGTATTGTCCGCGCTGGACGGAAAGAAACGTCCCAAGGACTGACGTCCCGCGCCAGGCCGCCTTCAGGTGTCTTGCGAATGCAACTCAGCCGCCATACACCGCCGGGCAGTTTCCCCCGTGGAGTCGTTTATGTTCGTGTTCGCCGTTGTCATGTCGCTTGCCGCAATCGCGCAGGATGCGCCTGTCCAGACCCAGGCGGTGAACCCGCCCGAAGAACGCAAGATCTGCAAGCGCACCCAGGATACCGGGTCACGCATGGGCAGCAAGCGCATCTGCAAGACCGCAGCCGAATGGCGCGCGATGGAAGGCGCGTCGAACGGCAATCCGCGCAACGGCGATCCGGGTCAGAACTGATCCGCGCGCCGGTCGAACGCTTCCAGTTCATAGGCGATCGACGCTTCGACCAGCTGGTCCCATAGCGCACCGATCGCCGCTTCCGGCAGGGCCGCGGCACGCGCCGCGGCCTTTGCATTGGCGATGACCTGCGCCTTGCGCCCCTCGTCGCGCACATGGCCGCGCTCGGGCTTTATCCGCGCGGCCGCGTCCATATAGCCGAACCGCCGCTGCAGCAGCGCGATCAGCGCGCGGTCCACTGCGTCCACGCCCGCGCGGACTTCGGTCATGGTCTGGCAGGCGACGGGATCGATCGTGTCGTTCATGGCCGCGATCTAGGGCAGGCCCGCGCCACGCGCAACGCGGCCCCGCCGGCCGCTCTTTCCCGCTGCGCGCCGGTCTTTCCCGCTGCGCGCATTGTGATAGTCTGTCGCCTGCAGATCAGGAGAACGCAGATGCTGCTGATGACGATCGCGACGATTGCGCTGGCACAGGGGCCCACGCCGCCGCCCGAAAAGCCCAAGGACGATCCCAACAAGCTGATTTGCGAGCAGCGGCTCAAGACCGGCTCGCGCGTCAACTTCATCAGCGTCTGTCACACCCGTGCCGAGTGGGAACTGATCCGCACCGAAAACCGCAAGGTCGTCGAGCGAGGGCAGGCCAATCGCGGCCGCCTGGGCGAATAGGGGAGAATCACGATGATCCTGTTCGCTCTTCTGCTCGCGACCGCGGCGCAGGACCCCCTCCCGCCCCGCGCCAAACCCGCCGATCCCAACAAGATCACCTGCAAGGAAGAGCTCAAGACCGGCTCGCGGGTGAATATCATCCGGATCTGCCACACCGCCGCCGAATGGGCGCTGCTGCGGCAGGAGAATCGCAAGGTGATCGAGCGCGGTCAGCGCGAAGCCAATTGGAACGACCCGCACGAGCGCGAAGGCCGGCTCCAGTTGCGCAACTGATATTGCTTTTGGTTGACTCCGCGCGCCCGCGCCGCTAACCGCGCGCCTTCGCAATGGCCCCGCACCCCGGTGAAGCGGTGGCCCTGCCGTGCGCGCATGGCAGGCGATGACCGGGAACATCGTTGTTAGTCAATTGCAAGGAATACGGAATGTCGAAGCGCAGCAGCGCCAAGCACAAGCTCGACCGGCGGATGGGCGAGAACATCTGGGGTCGCCCGAAGAGCCCGGTCAACAAGCGTGAATATGGTCCCGGCCAGCACGGTCAGCGCCGCAAGGGCAAGATGTCCGACTTCGGCATCCAGCTCCGCGCGAAGCAGAAGCTGAAGGGCTATTACGGCGACATCACCGAGAAGCAGTTCAAGCGCTCGTACGAGGACGCCGCCCGCATGAAGGGCGACACCGGTCAGAACCTGATCGGCCTGCTCGAGCAGCGCCTCGACATGATCGTGTATCGCGCCAAGTTCGCACCGACGATCTTCGCGGCTCGCCAGCTGGTGAACCACGGTCACGTTCGCGTGAACGGCGAAAAGTGCAACATCGGCTCGCGCCGCATCAAGGTCGGTGAGGAAATCTCGCTGTCGTCGAAGGCGCAGGAAATGGCGCTGGTGATGGAAGCGCAGAGCCTGTCGGAGCGCGACATCCCCGATTACGTCGTGCCGGACGGCGCGTCGAAGATCACCTTCACCCGCGTGCCGTCGCTCGACGAAGTGCCGTACCCGGTGAAGATGGAACCGAACCTGGTCGTCGAATTCTATTCGCGCTAAGTCCGGCTTCCGTATCGGAACAGCAAGGGGCGGTCCTTCGGGGCCGCCCTTTCCTTTTGGGCCTGCCGCTTGCCGATCCGAAATGGAGAGCGGTATCGTCGGCGGATGAAGACTCTCCCGCTGATCCTTTATTCCCTCGCCTTGGCGGCCTTCTACAATGGCTCGCTCGCCGTCTTGCACGCGAACGGCATCCAGGGCTGGTCGGCGATACTGCTCTCGCTCGTGGCGGGCACGGCGTTTGCCGCCGTCATTCTCGGGATCATGAACGCGCGCGAGCGGAAGCGGCGCGACCGCTAGCCGTCGCGCTGGCCTTCGTCCTTACCCGCCTGCCGTGGCCCGATGGGCGGGCACCCGGCTGATCGCAACGCCCACGCTGACTGCCTCGGCTAGCGCATCCCGAACTGCTCCCGCGCAAAGCGGATGAAGGTCGGCCAGTTGTCGCGATTGTTATGCCCGCCGCGATGCTGGCGCCATGCGATCGTCCCCTCAGTGGCGGGAACGAGTTCGGGCGGGAAGGTCGCCGTGCTCAGCCCCGGCTTGCCGAGCAGTTCCCATATCGGCGAGGCCGCGCGAGCCGCGAGGAAACTGCCTTTGGGATCGACCCAGCCATCGCCGGTCTCGACCGTCCCCGCTCCGATGAAGATCGGGCGAGGCGCGGCCAGCGCGATCAGCATGTGCGCGTCCACCGGCAAGTCGAACTCGGTCTTCGGCCCGGCGTAGCGGAGGAAGTTTCCCGCGAACCAGTGATACTCGCCCCCGGCCGCGAGATTGCCCATTCGCTCGCCGAAATTGCGGCGATAGAGCGCCGCGCCCCCCGCTCCGGACGAGCCGACAAAGCCGATCGCGAAGCGCGGATTATAGGCCATCGTCACCAAAGCCGCCTTGCCGTAGCGCGACAGACCCTCGATCCCGATCCGGCGCGCATCGATCCCCGGGTCCACCATCAGCGCGTCGAACGCCCGGTCCGCGCCCCATGCCCAGGCGCGCAGCACGCCCCAATCCTCCGGCCCGCGCCGCTTGCCGCGTAGCGAAATGCCGATCACGCCTGTGCCAAGCTGCCCGCCATTATCGGCCTGCACCGAATTGGCGACGAGCACGCCATAGCCGAAGCCGTTCGCCAGCAACTGCTCGTCCGGCGTCGGTCCCGGTTCGGGCGGGCGCGACGGGCCGGGGAAGCGGAATCCCTCGGGGAAGCCGAAGGAGAGGATCAGCGGCACCCTGCCCTTCGCATTCGCAGGCACGGTGTAGCGCAGCAGGATCACTGCCGAAGCGGTCGGCGCGGCGCGATTGTCGGCCGCGCCCTCCAGCCAGCGCTTGACGACGGGGATGCCTGCTTCGGTCGCGCGCGCCTCCCTCACGACCTTCCACGCGATGCGCGGTGCGGTGGCGGGGATGCGGCCATAGACTTCGCGGTCGAACAGGCCGGCGATCTCGCCCCGGCGCTGCCGCCGCCACATCGCCGCGCTCATCACGCGCCTGCCATCGGCCAGCACCAGCAACGGCGGCAGCGCGGGATCGCCGGCCCTGGCTTCGTCATAATTGGCGGCGTTGGGCGCCTGCGCGCTGAAACCGTCCGCGCCGGGCCGGGTATCGGCGATGCCAAGCCGGTCGAGCATCGCCCGCCGGTCGATCTCGGCCTCGCGATAATCCTGCTGCGCCGATGCCGGCATTGCCGCCAGCATCAGCAGCCCCAGGTAAAGCCCGGCTCCGATCCGCATCCCGCCTCTCCGATGTTATCGCTACCAGAATGACAGCGACGCATCGGAAAGCAAGCGCCTACTCCTTGGGCGGCAGCTTCAGCGCGCCGCGCAGGAACACGTCGCTGCGATCGAGCATCCCGGCGCGCACGTCGCCATCGGCGAGATAGTGGTCGAGACCGGGATATTCGACGAACTCGACCGTCTTGCCCGCCGCCTTCAGCCGTGCGGCCATCGACCGCGACTGGCCGACGCCGACATTGCTGTCGCGATCGCCGTGGAACAGCAGCACCGGCGCGGCGATCCGCGGCGCGTTGCGCGCTGGCGAGCCTTCGGTGAGGTGCGGCCCCGAACCGATGAAATCCTTCACCAGCTGGAAATTGGTGAAGAAGCGCGATTCCTCGCGCAGCGCGGGCAGGTCGGTGACCGGTGCGATGGCGACGATCGCCTTGAACAGCGTCGGATCGAGCACTCCGGACTGGAGCGCGGCATAGCCGCCATAGGACCAGCCGACGATCGCCATCTTGTCCGGCGCGGCGATCCCCTGGCTCACCAGCCAGCGCCCACCGTCATTGACGTCGCCCACCGCGATCTTCCACGACTGGAAGCCGTTATTGACGAACCAGGCGTCGCCATAGCCGGTCGAGCCGCGGAAATTGGGCTGGAGCACCGCGAAGCCGCGTGCGGCATAGAATTGGGCCAGCCAGTCGAAGCCCCATTCGTCGCGCGAGCCGGGGCCGCCATGCGGCATCACGATCGCGGGCAACCCCTTGCCGTCGCTGCCCGGCGGCAAGGTGAGATAGGCGGGGATCTGGGTGCCATCGGCTGCGGCGAAGGTCACCGGCTTCACCGGAGCCAGCGTCACCTGTTCGAGCTGCGGGCGCGACAGCATGATCTCGTTCATCGACTTGGCGGTGCGGTCGAACACATAATAGCGGCCCGGATCGACATCGCTGCCCGCCCACAGCAGCAGCTTGTTCTCATCGGCGCTGGCATCGACGAACTGGATCAGCGGCTTGCCCGGCAGCGCGCGCGACAGTGCCCCCGCCAGCGTCTTGAGCTGGGGATCGAAGAACACCGCTTCGCGCTTCTCGGTGGCATAGCCCACGCCCACCACGCGCTGGCGACGGCCGATCCGGATCAGATTGTCGACATCGACATCGGGACGGCTGAACACCATCTCGCGCTTCATCGTCCCATCGAGCGAGATGCGGAACAGCGCCAGCCGGCCATTCTGCCGGTCGAACCCATAGACGACGTTCAGGTCGCGATCGACGGCATAGGGATTGAAGCCGTTGCCGTTCGTGTCGACCTCGCTCAGCGGCTTCCACGAACGGTCGCCCGCGGTGCGGTAGAAATAGCGCGTGATGCCGGTGTCATAGCCCGCCCGCTCCTCGCGCGATCCCATCACCCGCACCGTACCGAACCCGTCGGTGATATATTCGGCGGCGTCGCGGCGCGGCTGCTCGACGATCGAACGTCGCAGGCTGGTCGTATCGACGCGTTCGACGGCAAAGCCCTGGCGCGTCTCGGCGATGTTGGTGCCGATATTGGTCTCCGGAATGATGACCCGCGTCATCAACACATTACCGTCGCTGTCGGGCAGCCAGTCGATCACGCCGCCGCCGCTCTGGGCGATGCCCAACGAGCGCGAGGTCGTATCCGCGGACAACAGCTTGGCCTGGGTCGACCCGGTCGGATCGACCGACACCATCCGCGTGTATAGGACCAGTCCGGCCTGCTCGTTCACTTCGATATGAACCTGGCACACGATCCGGCTGTTCGACGACCAGCGGCAATATTGAATCGTCTCGGGCTTGCCGTCGGCGACGAGCACCCGCTTCGGCGTGGAGCCGCCGGCCACCTCGGCGACATAGATCGCCATCGAGGTCCCCGCGCCGGGCGCGATGAACACGACGCGCATGCCGTCCGGAGACAGCGCGATCTGCTGGACTTCCTCACGCGCGCCGAAACGCTTCGCATCGATGCTCTGCGCCATTGCCGGCGCCGCACCGAACATCGCCAGCGCGAGCATGACTCGCCCCGCCCCTACCCCGAAAAACATGACTAGCCCCTCAAAGAAAACGATTCTTCGGGAACGATCCTGAGCGAGCATGGCCGCTCGCGCAACGCAAAATCGCGCCACTTGTGCTGCACTTTTCCCGCTGCCAAAGTCCGCGGCATCCAGGCCATTCAAGGAACCTCCATGCGCCTTCACATGATTGCCGCGACCGCGGCCCTTGCGCTGCTCGCCGGCTGCAACAAATCGTCCGGGAAGGATCCCGGCATCTCGGTCGATACGCTGAAGCAGGTCACAGAAAAGCTCTCGTCCGACGAGTTCGAGGGGCGCAAGCCAACGACCGCGGGCGAGGAAAAGACCGTCGCATATCTGATCGAGCGGATGAAGGCCGCCGGTCTCGAGCCGGGCAACAAGGGCAGTTGGGTGCAGGACGTGCCGCTGGTCGAGCTCGACGCGAAGAATGTCTCGCCGCTCAGCTTCACCGGCGGACAGGGCGACGCGATCAGCCTGAACTATCGCACCGATATGGTCATCTCGACCTATCAGGTAACGCCGAAGACGCAGATCAAGGATAGCGACGTCGTGTTCGTCGGCTACGGCATCAACGCACCCGAACGCGGCTGGAACGACTATGCCGGCGTCGATGTGAAGGGGAAGACCGTCGTCATCCTCATCAACGATCCCGATTGGGAGACCAAGGAACTGAAGGGCGATTTCGGCGGCCGGGCGATGACCTATTATGGCCGCTGGACCTACAAGTACGAGGAAGCCGCGCGTCAGGGCGCGGCCGCCGCGATCATCGTCCACAACACCGAACCCGCCGCCTATGGCTGGAACGTCGTCCAGTCGAGCTGGACCGGACCGCAGCTCGAGCAGGACGCTCCGGGCAACCATATGGACCAGTCCAAGGCGATCGGCTGGATCCAGCAGGACGCGGCGAAGCAGCTCTTCGCCAAGGGCGGACAGGATTATGCCAAGCTGGTCGCCGCCGCGAAGACCAAGGGCTTCAAGGCCGTGCCGTTCGCGGGCGTGAAGGCGTCGGTCTCGTTCGACAGTAACATCCGCCGTCAGGCCTCGAAGAACGTCATCGGCATCCTGCCGGGCACCGAGAAGAAGGACGAATATGTCCTCTATTCGGCGCACTGGGACCATCTGGGCCGCTGCGAGAAGGTCAATAACGACGACATCTGCAACGGTGCGCTCGACAATGCCTCGGGCACCGCGGCGCTGATTGCGATCGCCGAAGCGCAGAAGAAGGCCGGCCCGACCAAGCGGACGATGGTGTTCCTCGCCGTCACCGCCGAGGAAGCAGGCCTGCTCGGCTCCAAATATTATGCCGAGAACCCGGTCTTCCCGCTCAGCCAGACCGTGGGCGGCGTCAACATGGACGGCGTGAACCTCAACGGCCCGGCCAAGGACTTCGTGTTCGTCGGCGTCGGCAAGTCCGAGCTGGAAGACCTGATGAAGAAGCTGGTCGAAGGCGAGGGCCGCACCGTCGTGCCCGAACCGACCCCGGAAAAGGGCTTCTACTACCGCTCCGACCATTTCAGCTTCGCCAAGCTCGGCGTGCCGATGTTCTATGGCGAGAGCGGCGAGGACCTGGTCAATGGCGGCAAGGAAGCCGGCAAGAAGGCCGCCGACGACTATACCGAGAATCGCTACCACCAGCCTTCGGATCAATATGATGCGAAGTGGGACTGGACCGGCGCGATCCAGGATCTGAACCTGTTCTACTGGCTGGGCCGCCAGCTCGCCGACGGCGACACCTGGCCCAACTGGTACAAGGACGCGGAATTCCGCGAGATCCGCGACAAGAGCCGCGCGGGGAAGTGAGTTGATAATCCTCTCCCGGAGGGGGGAGGTGGCATGCGAAGCATGACGGAGGGGGATTGTCCGCGAGCGGCTTCGCTTGAGGATAATCCCCCTCCACCGCCTTCAGCGGCCCCTCTCCCCCTCCGGGGGAGGATTTGTTAGAGGCGCCCCATGACCACCGAACCGACCACCCCGCCCGCCCCGCCTCCCGCCGAATGGGCGCCGCACGATGCCGTGTGGATCGGCTTCCCGAGCCATGCCGATCTGTGGGTCGAGGACCTCGAGCCGGCGCGCGAGGAAGTCGCGAAGTTCGCGCGTGCGGTCCATGCCGGCGGGCGCGGCGAGCGAGTGATCCTCGTCGCTGCCGACGACGAAGCCGCCGCCGCCGCGAAGAAGCTGGTTCATGGCGACGCGCGCATCGTCGTCGAGCCGTTCGGCGACATCTGGCTGCGCGATACCGCCGCGATCATCGGCGGCGACCGCACCGCGCATGATTTCATGTTCAACGGCTGGGGCGGCAAATACGATCTCGAAGGCGATGACGATATCGGTCACCGCCTCGCCCGGCGGCAGCATTTCCATGTCGAGGATCATAGCTGGGTGCTCGAAGGCGGCGCGATCGACGGCGACGGCACCGGCCTGGTCGTCACCACCGAGCAATGCCTGCTCAACCGCAACCGCAATCCAGACATGAGCCGCGAGGAAGTCGAGAACCTGCTGCGCCGCGACCTCGGCTATACCCGCGTGCTGTGGCTCGGCGACGGGCTGCTCAACGATCATACCGACGGTCATGTCGACAATCTTGCCCGTTTCGTCGGCGAGAACCGGCTGCTGATCCCCGAAGCGACCGAGAACGATCCGAACTGGCGCGTCTATCAGGACGCCGCGCTGCGAGCGGAGCGCTTCGGCGTCGAAGTCGTCCGCATGCCCTCGCCCGGCCGCGTACTGAACGAGGAAGAGGAAATCATCCCGGCCAGCTATATGAACTTCTACATCGGCAATGCCGCGGTGGTCGTTCCGCTATACGGGCAGGAGAACGATCAGGCCGCGATCGATACGCTGGCGAAACTCTTCCCCGGGCGCGAAGTGGTCGGGTTCGAGGCCGGGCATATCCTGACCGGCGGCGGCAGCTTCCACTGCATCAGCCAGCAGATCCCGACGCTCTAGCGTTTGATCCACTGCCGTGGATCCGGCACCAGCCCGCTCCCCCACCCGGCCACCCATAGAATATACTTCGGTTGGGTGGCCCGCTGGGGGAGCGGGCTGGTGCCGCGAACAACTAGACGAACTGATTGACGACGTAGAGCGCGAGGATCGCCAGTTCGATCCCGAGGCACAGCCGTGCGCTCCTGGCGAAGATCAGCGCCAGCCCGGGCACGGTGAAGGCAATCGGCATCGCGACCGCGGCCCAGTCGTGCAACGGGTTGCCGAACAACAGCCACAGCCCGAGCGTCATCAACCAGTTGGCCGCGATCACCCCGCCGATTACCAGCGCCTTGTTGCGCATGAAGTGATGGTCGAGTTCGGGCCACGCCCCGGCCGCGATCGGGAACACCAGCGACGCGGCGAGGAAATAGACGCCCGCGATCGCCATGCCGAACGCCAGCACCGCGAAGCTGGCGGGCAGCGAATCGCGGATCGCCCAGGCATTGGTCCAGAAGGTGATCAGATCGGTCAGCAGGATGAGACCGAGCAGCGGCGTGAGCCAGCCGAGCCGGATCTTGCCATGCTCGCGCAGCACGCGCGCGAAGCCCGTCAGGATTTCGGCCACCGACAGACCCAGGACCAGCCCGAAGAACGAGAAGACGAATTCGAAAGCTGTCATGGGCGCATCTTCTCCCGCGCGATGCTCGACGCAAGGCCCCCGGCGCATTACATGGCCGCGCATGACCGAAATCACCGTCGGAGCGCTCCAGCTCGCCTTCACCGATGACATCGACGCGAACATCGCGAACGTGACCGAACTCGTCCGCGAAGCCGCGAGCAAGGGCGCGCACGTCGTGCTGCCGCCCGAATTATTCGAAGGCGAATATTTCTGCCGGGTCGAAGACGAGGGTCTGTTCTCGAACGCCAAACCTACGGGCGAGCACAAGGCGGTGCTGGCGATGCAGAAGCTCGCCGCCGAGCTGCAGATCCATATCCCCACCAGCTTCTTCGAAGCCGATGGGCCGCATCATTATAACAGCCTCGCGATGATCAACCCCGACGGCAAGGTCGCCGGCGTCTATCGCAAGAGCCACATTCCCGACGGTCCCGGCTATGAGGAAAAATTCTATTTCCGCCCGGGTAATACCGGCTTCAAGGTGTGGGACGGCCCGGCGAAGCTGGGCGTCGGCATCTGCTGGGACCAATGGTATCCCGAGACGGCGCGCGCGATGATGCTGATGGGCGCGGAAATCCTCTTCTACCCCACCGCGATCGGCAGCGAGCCGCATGACGACAGCCTCGACACCGCGCGGCTGTGGCGCCGGGCGATGGTCGGCCATGCCGTGTCGAACGTCGTGCCCATCGTTGCCGCCAACCGCGTCGGCGCGGAGCATGGCCAGACCTTCTACGGCACCAGCTTCATCACCGACGAGCGCGGCGACATCCTCGCCGAGCTGGACCGCGAGGAAACCGGCGTGATTACCGCGACGCTCGACCTCGACCGGGTGAAGCGCCACCGCGCCGCCTTCGGCTTCTTCCGCGACCGGCGGCCGGAACTGTACGGGCGGCTGGTCCAGGATATCTGAACCCAGCCCGTCAGATCTGCCGATTGGGGCCGCGAGGATCGGGTCCGTGCCGGTTCTCGCCCGCATCGCCCTCGGCAACCACCGCGATCAGCAGCATGCACCAGCCGATATAGGGGAGCATCAGCCACAACAGGGTCGCCCAGCCCCCGCCCTGATCGTTCAGGCGGCGCACCAGTGTCATCAGCAAGATCGCAGCGCATAGCAGGGCAAGCGCGGTCATCGTCCAGCCGATCGCAGCACCGCCGACGACACCGGCTTCATCCAGCCGGTAGGGACCACTGCCGAGGACCATCCGCACCGCTTCCGCCACGGCCAGCGGAAACAAGATGCACCAGGCGAGGATCAGCGCAAAGTCGCGTCGGGTCTCACGACCGCGCGGGTCCAGCAGGCTCGCCAGCCCGTAAAGCCGATACCATGCGTGCTCGCTGAGCCGGCTCTGCCATGACAGAGTAAGCTGTTTCCGGATCACGCTGCCAATTCCACCGCCCGCGCGAAGACCGCCTCGAACATCCCGGGCGTGATCCGCCCGGTATTCTGGTTGTAGCGCGAGCAGTGATAGCTATCGATCAGCAGCATCCCAGATGGCACGCGATGTTCGGCGAGGTGTGCGAAGCGGCATTTGGGCAGCTTGCCGCCCAGCGCCTTGACCGAAGACTGGTGCGCGATCTCGCCCAGCGCGACCGCCACCCGCAAATTGGGCATCGCATCGAACTGTGCTTCGAGGAACGGGCGGCAGTTGCGGATCTCCTCGGGCACCGGCTTGTTGCCGGGCGGCAGGCATTTGACTGCGTTGAGGATCATCACGCCCTTGGGCACACCCCTTTCTGCCAGCCCGAACTTCTCCAGCGTCGCGAACAGCATGTCGCCCGATCCGTCGCCGGTGAAGGCCAGCCCGGTGCGGTTGGCACCGGCGCGGCCGGGCGCGAGGCCGACGATGGCGATCGCCGCATCGGGATCGCCATAGGCCGGTACGGGCGCATTCCACCAGTCCGGCTGCTCGATACGCAGTGCTTCGCGCGTCTCGACAAGGCGCGGGCAAAGCGGACAATCGCGATCCGGTTCGGTGCCGGGGTTGGTAGACGTCTTCACCTGCACGCGATAGGCGCTGGCGCGTGGGCACGACAAGCTATGTCATTGCGATCGGATCGAACCGCCGGGGCCGCAACGGCTCGCCCGAAGCCGAGGTGCGCGCCGCGATCCGCGAACTGGGCGCCGAAATCGTCTCGCCGATCCTCCGCACCCCGCCGCTCGGCCCCTCGAAGCGGCGATTCGCCAATGCCGTCGCGATCCTCGACACCGGCGAGGACCCGCCCGCCCTGCTTCGCCGCCTGAAGGCGATCGAACGCGATCATGGCCGACGCCGCGCGCAACGCTGGTCGGCGCGGGTGATCGACCTCGATATCGTGCTGTGGTCGGAGGGACCGTGGAGCGGGCCGGGCCTCACTATTCCCCACCCGCAATTCCGCCTGCGCGGCTTCGTACTCGATCCGCTGGCGCAGGTCGCCCCGCTGTGGCGCGACCCGATCAGCGGCCGTACGGTGCGTCAGCTTCGCGCCCTTCTCCGCCGCGCCCGTTGACCCCGCGCCATCGCTTCCCTAGGGGAGCCGCCTTGGTGTGGGTCCGTAGCTCAGTCGGTAGAGCAAGCGACTTTTAATCGAGAGGTCCCGGGTTCGAGCCCCGGCGGACCCACCATTTCCCGCTTCGACGAACGATACCGGATGGCCGATCGGGCCATCGCGCATCCCGAACGGCTGCTCGATTGCGTCTTGATACTTTATAACATCGCGTCTATCGCAGCGCAGCATCACCGTCGTACCGAGAGTCCCTGCCCCATGATCCGCACCTTGCTGCTTGCCTCTGCCGCCTTCATCGCGCTTCCCGCTCATGCCGAGGATACTCCTCCGGCGGCAAACACCAGCAACGACGCTCCCGCCGCGCAGGCCCAGGATCACGACCAGCCCAATGGCGAGATCGTCGTGACCGGCACGCGCGCCCGCTCGACCGCCGATGTGCTGGGCGGAACCGCCGTGCTCGCCAACGAGGAACTGAATCGCAGCCTCCGCCCGACCATCGGCGAGACGCTGGCCTCGCAGCCGGGCGTGTCGGCCACCTCGTTCGGCCCCAACGCGTCGAAACCCGTGCTGCGCGGCTTCACCGGCGATCGCGCTCCGGTGCTGACCGACGGCATCGGCAGCATCGACGTGTCGAACACCTCGGCCGATCACGCCGCGGTCATCAACCCGCTGACCGCCGACCGTATCGAAGTGCTGCGCGGCCCGGCGGCGCTGCTGTTCGCCCCCTCGTCGATCGGCGGTGTGGTCAATGTGATCGACAGCCGCATCCCGCGCCGCGTCGAGACCCCCGTCCATGCCGACGGCATCATGAGCTATGGTTCGGCCGCGAACGAGCGCTCGGTCTCGGGCACGCTCGACGTGCCGGCGACCGGCTCGCTCGTGTTCCACTTCGACGGCAGCTATTCCAAGACCGACGACATGAAGACCGGCGGCTATGTGCTCAGCCCGGCGCTTCGGGCGCAGGCCGCGGCAAGTGCCGATCCCGACATCGCCGAACTCGCCGATCTGCGCGGCACCGTGCCGAACACCGCGGCGCGCACCTGGAACGTCGCGGGCGGCGCGGCGATCATCAACGATGGCGGGAGCCTGGGCTTCGCGGTCAGCCATTATGACAGCCTGTACGGCGTGCCGGTCCGCTATTCGTTCGATCCTTCGGTCGAAGCGGAGGAAGTGCGTCTCGCGGTGAAGCAGACGCGCGTCGATATCCGCGGCGAAGTGAACACCGGTGGCAGCGCGTTCAGCCACATCCGCCTGCGCCTCGGCGCGGCCGACTACAAGCATAGCGAGCTGGAAGACACCGGCGCCGTCGGCACCACCTTCTACAATCAGGGCTATGAGGGCCGGCTCGAGCTGGTCCAGACGGCACGGGGCAGCTGGGAAGGCCTGATCGGCGGCCAGTTCGTCGTGAAGGACATGCATATCGACGGGGACGAGAAGTTCCTGCCGAAGAATTCGATGACCCGTTTCGGCCTGTTCACGCTCCAGTCGGTCGATCTGGGCGCGCTGAAGGTCGAAGGCGCGGCCCGCTATGAGCATAGCGCCTATTCGGCCCAGCCCGACGCGGACATCGGCAACCCGGCCTATGCGCGCAATTTCGACACCTTCTCGGCATCGGCCGGCGCCAGCTACGAACTCGCCGACCGCGTCCGCTTCGGCGTCAACGTGTCGCGCAGCGAACGCGCGCCGTCGTCGGAGGAGCTGTTCGCCAACGGTCCGCACGCGGGCACGCAGGCGTTCGAAGTCGGCAATCCCGGCTTCACCAGCGAGAAGGCGTGGGGCGTGGAAGCCACGCTGAAGGGCAGCGGCGACGGCTGGTCGCTCGGCGCATCCGCCTATCACAGCTGGTATGACGGCTTCATCTACGATGCGCCCACCGGTGCCATCGAGGACGACTTGCCCGTGTTCCAGTACGCGCAGGCCGATGCCCGCTATTACGGGTTCGAGATCGAAGGATCGAAGCGGCTCGGCACCGTCGGCGGCTTCGACCTGAATGTCGACGGCCTCGCCGATTATGTCCATGCGACGATCGTGGGCGAAGGCCCCGCCCCGCGCATCCCGCCGCTGCGCCTGCTCGGCGGGTTCGAGGCCCAGTCGACGCACCTCAACACCCGCTTCGAAGTCGAGCGCAGCTTCGCGCAGAACCGGGTCACCGGGTTCGAGACCGAGACCAAGGGCCACACCCTCGTCAACGCCTCGATCGCATGGAGCCCCTGGGGCGCGCAGGGGACCAGCTTCACGCTGTCGGCCAACAACATCTTCAACGTCGAGGCGCGCCGCCATTCGAGCGTGCTGAAGGACTATGCCCCGCTGATGGGCCGCGACATCCGCGTCACCGCGCGGCTGACGCTTTAACACTCCTTCTCCCATTGGGAGAAGGAAGGGGCCCGCTCGCGAAGCGAGTGGGAAGGATGAGGGTGACGTGCGTCACGTCACCCAACTCACCCTCAACCTTCCGCCGGCCAAAGCCCGCTTCCTCCCTTTCCCAATGGGAGAGGGATTAGCGCTCCGCCAGCTTGCGTTCCCACGCCAGCGCATCCTTCACGATGCCGTCGAGGTCGTCATGCTTCGGCCGCCACGGCAGCGCGGCGAGGATGCGGCTATTGTCGGCGACCAGCGCGTCGGGATCGCCGGCGCGGCGGCCCTCGAGGCGGCGGTCGATCTGCAAATTTGTCACGCGATCCACGGCGTCGAGCACCTGCAGCACCGAGAAGCCCCGGCCATAGCCGGCGTTCATCGTGTGGCTGGTGGCCGGATCGGCGATCAGCAGGTCGAGCGCGTTGACATGCGCGGCGGCCAGATCGGTGACATGGATATAGTCACGTACGCCGGTGCCATCGGGCGTGTCGAAATCGGTGCCGAACACGCCGACATGGCTGCGCTTGCCGATGGCGGCTTCCACCGCGACCTTGATCAGATGCGTCGCGCCCGCGGTCGACTGGCCGGAGCGGCCCTGCGGATCGGCGCCCGCGACGTTGAAGTAGCGCAGCGCGCAATAGTTGATCGGGTGCGCCGCCGCGACGTCCTTCAGCATGAACTCGGTCATCAGCTTCGACATGCCGTAGGGATTGATCGGCACGCGCGGCGAATCTTCCTGCACCGGCACGACTTCGGGAATGCCATAGGTCGCGGCCGTGGAGGAGAAGATGAAATGCTTCACCCCGCACGCCACCGCGCTCTCGATCAGCGCGCGGCTGGCGACGGTGTTGTTCCGGTAATATTTCAGCGGGTTCTCGACCGATTCGGGCACCACCACCGATCCGGCGAAGTGCATCACCGCGACGACATCATGATCGCGCATCGCCGCGCGCACCTTGTCGTCGTCCTCGATGTTCGCGACCACCAGCGACGCGCGCTTGTCGACGGCCCAGTCGAACCCGGTGACGAGATTGTCGACCACCACGACCTTCCAGCCCGCATCGAGCAGCGCCAGCACCGCATGGCTGCCGATATAGCCCGCGCCACCCGTGACCAGCACCGAACCTTCGCGCATCGCCGACTCCCTCACCCTTTGTTCCTGACCGGCTCAACCCTATCTAGGCGGCATAAGCAAGGAGTCGGGAATGACGATCGAAACCGCAACGCTGGCAGGCGGATGTTTCTGGTGCACCGAAGCAGTGTTCAACGACGTGATCGGCGTCGAGAAGGTGGAAAGCGGCTATGTCGGCGGCCATGTCGACAGCCCGACCTACAAGCAGGTCTGCGGCGGCGACACCGGCCATGCCGAAGCAATCCGGATCAGCTTCGACACCGATCTGCTCAGCTATGGCGACCTGCTCGACATGTTCCTGGGCACCCACGATCCGACCCAGCTCAACCGGCAGGGCAACGATGTCGGCACCCAGTATCGCTCGGCGATCTTCCCCCATTCGCCCGAGCAGGAAACCGAGGCGAAGGCCGCGATCCAGCGCGCCCAGCCCGACTGGCCCGCGCCGATCGTCACCACCATCGAGCCGCTGGGCACCTGGTGGCCGGCCGAGGATTATCACCAGCAATATTGGGAAGGCGAAGGCCAACGGAACCCCTATTGCCTCGCCGTAATCCCGCCCAAGCTCAAGAAGCTCCGCAAGAGCTTCGCTGCGCGCAGCAAGGCAGCGGCGGAGGGGTAATGCGTTCTCGATGCGTCTGACGGCGCATAGCGGCACCGGCCCGCTCCCCCAGCGGGCCACCCAACGGAAGTATATTCTATGGGTGGCCGGGTGAGGGAGCGGGCCGGTACCGCTTCAAAGCGCGCTCTTCCGCGCGTTTTGACAGATCAGTCCTCTTTCCCCGGCAGCGCCGCGCCTTCGACCGGCGGGCGCACCGTCGCGTCGGCGCCGAGCGCGCGGTAAACGACCCCGCCGATCAGCGCGCCGACGATCGGCGCGACCCAGAACCAGACCAGCTGCTCCAGCGCGATCCCCCCTTCGAGCAGGGCCGGGCCGGTGCTGCGCGCGGGGTTCACCGACGTGTTGGTGACGGGGATCGAAATCAGGTGGATCAGCGTGAGGCACAGCCCGATCGCGATCGGCGCGAAGCCCGCGGGCGCGCGGCTGTCGGTCGATCCCATGATGACCAGCACGAAGATGAAGGTCAGCACGACTTCGATCGTCATTGCGGCTTCGAAGGTGTAGCCGCCCGGCGAATGATCGCCGAAGCCGTTTGACGCCAGCCCACCCGCATAATCAGGCGCGCCGCTGGCGACATACCACAGAAGCCCGGCCGCGAGCACCGCGCCCAAGACCTGCGCGATCACATAGAGCGGGATGTCCTTCGCCGGAAAGCGCCCGCCCGCCCATAGCCCGATGGTCACGGCGGGGTTGAGATGGCAGCCCGAAATATGCCCGATCGAATAGGCCATTGTGAGGACGGTGAGACCGAAGGCAAGGCTGACGCCCGCGAACCCGATCCCCACATCCTGAAGACCGGCCGCCAGCACCGCGCTGCCGCAGCCGCCGAAAACGAGCCAGAAGGTGCCGATCAGTTCGGCAAGTCCGCGCTGCACATTGGTCATGTCCGCCCTCCGTTGCGCCGCACGGGTCCCGCATGCGGACAAATGAAGGCACGAGACTGCGCCCTCGTTTCGTGGGTGTAAAGATCGCCCGCTCAGCGCGGATGGGCGGCGCGGCGCAGGCGGTCGTTGATGGCGATGCCGATGCCGGTTTCGGGGACCGGCGCAATCGCGATGGTGGCGGCAGCCGTCGCGTCCGCGCGGTGCAGCGCGTCGAACAGGTTCGCGGCGGCTTCGGTCAGGTCGCCACTCGCCGAAAGGCTTTCATCGCCCGCGACCGCGCCGAAGCCGATCAGCCATTCGCCGTCTTCCGCTCCAGCCGCATTCAACCGGACCGGCTTGGACGGGGCGTAATGGCTGTCGAGCTGCCCCGGCGCAACCACCGTCCCGTGCTCCGGCGAAGGCCGGAGCGTTGCGGGACCAGGCGATTCGATCGAGCCTTCAGGGCTCCGGCCTTCGCCGGAGAACAGGTCTTCCGCAGTCAGCGGACCCGGCCGCAGGATTTCCGTCCCGCGCACGATGGTCGATTCCAGCCCCGCCTCGGTCGCGCCGTCATCAATCACAAGCGGGATTCTTTCCCTCAGGCTGGCCGCGACGTGCGCCGCGCGGGTGGGACTGATCCCGCCGCTGACATTGGCCGAAGGCGCGGCGAGCGGCTTGCCGGTCACCGCCAGCAGCGCCTGCATCGCCCGGTGGCGCGGCACGCGGATCGCGATCGTATCCAGCCCCGCCGTCACCAGCGACGCGATCCCCGCCTCGGGCCGTACCGGCAGCACCAGCGTCAGCGGCCCCGGCCAGAAACGCGCCGCCAGATCGCGCGCGATATCGTCGAACACGGCGATCCGCTGGGCGGCGGCCAGATCGGACACATGCACGATCAGCGGATTGAACGAAGGGCGCCCCTTGGCTTCGTATATCCCGGCGACGGCGCGCGAATCGGTCGCGTCTGCGGCGAGCCCATAGACCGTCTCGGTCGGTACCGCGACGCATCCGCCGGCGCGAATCACGCGCGCGGCCTCGGCGATCGCGGCCTCGCCGTACGGTAAGACAAGGGGATTTGTCGTCGTCACCAAAGCGGCGCTATAGCGCCCGCGATAAAGCGACAAGAGAGGACGCATGACCTTCACGCCCGCAACTGCCGAACAGCGCTTCGTTCTCGATCATATCGTGCGGCTGCACGAACTGTCCGAGGAAGCGACGCCCGATCTGGTCGATGCGGTGCTCGAGGGTGTGGGCCAGTTCGCCGCGGGCGAATGGTCGCCGCTGGAACGGACCGGCGACACGGTTGGCGCGAAGTGGACCGAGACGGGCGTTGTGATGCCGGCAGGCTTCGTCGAGGCCTACAAGGCCTATGTCGAAGGCGGCTGGGGCACGATCGGATCGCCGGTCGCCTATGGCGGCCAGGGCCTGCCGGTCAGCCTCGCCACCGCAGTGATCGAGACGCTCGGCACGTCGAATATCGGCTTTGCGCTCGCCCCGATGCTGACCGTCGGCGCGATCGAATCGCTGGTGCATCACGGCAGCCAGGCGCAGCAGGACGCGTATCTGCCCAAGCTCGCCACCGGCGAATGGACCGGCACGATGAACCTGACCGAGCCGCAGGCAGGGTCCGATGTCGGCGCGCTGCGCTCGACCGCCACCCCGCGCGGCGATGGCACCTTCCTGATCAAGGGCACCAAGATCTTCATCTCGTTCGGCGATCACGACATGGCCGACAATATCGTCCATCTCGTCCTCGCCCGCACGCCCGGCGCGCCTGCGGGCACCAAGGGCATCTCGCTGTTTCTCGTGCCCAAATACCGCCTCAACGCCGACGGCACGCCGGGCGAGTTCAACGATGTCCGCACCGTCTCGATCGAACACAAGATGGGCATCCACGCCTCGCCCACCTGCGTGCTGAGCTTCGGCGACAATGACGATTGCGTCGGCGAGCTGATCGGCAACGAGATGGGCGGCATCGTCGCGATGTTCACGATGATGAACAATGCGCGCCTGAATGTCGGCCTGCAGGGCGTCGAAGTGGCCGAACGCGCCACCCAGCGCGCCGTGGCCTATGCCCGCGAACGCATCCAGTCCGCCCGCGCCGGATCGCCCAGCCGCGAGCCCGTCGCGATCGTCGAGCATCCCGATGTGCGCCGGATGCTGATGCGGATGAAGGCCCAGACCCAGGCCGCCCGCGCGCTGGTCTATCTCGCTTTCGGCCAGCTCGACCGCGCAAATGCTGGCGATGCGAAGGCCAAGGCGCGCGTCGAGCTGCTCACCCCGCTCGCCAAGGCGCACGGCACCGATCTGGGCAACGAAGTCGCGTCGCTCGGCGTGCAGGTGCATGGCGGCATGGGCTTTATCGAGGAGACCGGCGCGGCCCAGCATTTCCGCGATGCGCGCATCTTCCCGATCTATGAAGGCACCAACGGCATCCAGGCCGCCGATCTGGTCGGGCGCAAGCTGAGCATGGACAATGGCGGGACACTGCTGAGCCTGCTCGACGAGATGCGCGGAGATGCCGAAGGGGATGCGCTGGTCAACCTGATCGACGCCTGCGACGAAGTCGCGCGCAATCTGCTCTCGTCGGACGTGGAGGACCGGCTGGCGGCAAGCTATCCTTTCCTCACCATGCTCTCCACCGCAGTTTGCGGCTGGCTGATGGAGGAATCGGGCCGCATCGCAGCGCGCTCGGAAGGTGATCCGGCCTTCCTGAAGATGAAGCAGGCCACCGCACGCTTCTATGTCGAGCAGATCGTCCCCGAGGCTCTGGGGCTGAAGGCCGCGGCGATGGCGAAGGCTGAAATGCTCTACGCGATCGATGCGGAGACGTTCGCGGCATAATATCACCCGGTCGCGGTGAGAGGCGTGGCTAAATCCCCCGCCCCTCATCCGCATCGAACAGCGTCAGGTCACGCGCGCCGATACCCAGCCCCGGCCATGCCGCGCGCCACGCCCGGATGTGATCCACCTGCCCGTGCGCGGCCAGCGCTTCGGCCGTTTCCCAATGCTCGGTCACATGGATCAGGCCGGGCTCGAGCACGTCCTCGCCATAGCTGTAATGCAGGCATCCCGCTTCGGCCCGGCTCGCGGCGATCATCGCCGCCATCACCGGGCGGGCAGCATCGAGATTGGCAGGCGGCACCCGGAACGTGCCGGTGATGACCAGCATCAGTCCTTCGCGGGCCTCAGGCTCTCGCCCGCACGACCGCCGCGCAGCGAGGTGACCCAGCTCAGCGGATTGATCGCCGAACCGCTGCCGTCATAGCTGTGTGTCACGAATTCCGCGCGCCCGCCCAGACTCTCGACCGGCACCGCGCCGCCCAGCCCGGTCGGTAGCGGAAAGCGGCTGTCGGCCGACTGGTCGCGATTGTCGCCCATCAGAAACACATGCCCGGCGGGCACGGTCACTGGCCCGAAATTGTCGCCGAAGCTCAGATAGTCGGGTCCCAGATCGATCGTGTCATAGCTGACCCCGTTGGGCAGCGTCTCGCGGAACAGCGGCAGCTCGCAATGCAGCTTGCCGTCCGCGCCTTGCCGCTGGAACTTCCCCAGTACCCCGTCGCACGGCAGGTTCGCATCGACCGGCAGCATCGCCGTGCCGTGCGCCACGCGCTTCACCTCGCGGCCGTTGAGGATCACCACGCCGTTCTGTACGGCGATCGTATCGCCGGGCAGGCCGATCACGCGCTTGATCAGGTCCGCCCCGTCGCCCAGCCGCGCCACCGTCACGATGTCGCCGCGCTCGGGCAGGCTACCGAGCAACCGGCCGGGGATCACCGTCGATCCGTGGATCGAAGGCGAAGCGTAGGACCAGCCATAGGGATATTTGGTCACCACCAGCCGGTCGCCCTTCACGAGAGCGGGCATCATCGAACTGGACGGGATGTAGAAAGGCTTGGCCGCCACGGTCTGGAAGGTGAAGACCCCCGCGAACAGCAGGATGACGAAGCGGATCGTCGATCGCCAGGAACCCGGATTTGGCTCGCCTTGCGACGGCTGGGGTTCGGGCAAGTCGCTCACGGGATCAGGCCAGTTCGCGGTCCAGCAGCTCGTTCGCGTCGAGCCCTAGCAGCGCGATATGTTCGCGCACGCGGGGCCACATGCCGTTCAGGAACCGCTCGCGCTCGGCGATGCGCAGCCGCTCGACCGTGCCGGGCAGCACGAACATGCCCACGCCGCGGCGAACCTCGACATAGCCATCGTCCTGGAAGCTCTGATAGGCCTTCGCCACGGTCAGCGGATTCGCGCCATGCTCGGCGGCCAGCGCGCGCACCGAAGGAAGCTGGTCCCCCGCGCGGAACTGTCCCCGCAGGATGGCTGCGGCGATCGTCGCACGGAGCTTCAGATATACCGGGCTGTCGTCATGTTCGAGCGCTGTCATGGTGTGATAATACACCAAATACAGTGTCCGTCCAGCGCCATTTTCAGCCGCCGTTGGGCGATGGCGACCAGATCTGTGCGATTTCGGACAGGGCCGGACGGGGCCGTTCCTCAAGCTCGCGCGCCGGCGTTCCGATGAACATGAACCCGGCGATCTTCTCGCCTTCCTTGCCGAACAGGTCGCGCACCGCGTCCGAATAGGTCGCCCATCCGGTCAGCCAGCCGCCGGCGAAGCCCATTGCGTGGACGGCGTGGAGCAGGTTCATGCACGCCGCGCCCGCCGACAATTCCTGCTCCCACACCGGCACCTTATGCCCCTGAACCGGGGTGGAAAGCACCACCACCAGCGCGGGCGCCTGAGTCGCGAACTGCGCCGCCGCCTCCACGTCGCGCGGACCGGCATCGGCCTTTTCCGCCATCACGATCTCGCCCAGCTTCGCCGCCAGCGCCGCGCGCGCATCGTCGGGCACGATCACGAAGCGCCACGGGAACAGCTTGCCATGATCGGGCGTGCGCGATGCGATCGCCACCATCTCGTGCAGCTGGTCGAGGTCCGGGCCCGGCGCGATCAGGTCGCGCGGCTTGCCCGACCGGCGAGTCTTCAGGAGCGACAGCGGCGTAGTGCGATCGTTGAATATCATGCCGCCCAGCTAGGCGGCTCCGCGCCATTGCACAATGCGCAGGCCGTGAAACCTATCGGTCACAATGCGCTTGGCATCACGGATTGAGGCGTTAGGTTCCCAACCCATTCATCGTCCTAGCGGAATTGCGCAGGGCGAGCGCTATTCAAAGGGATACAACCTTGCCTCAATTCAAACCGATGGCCCTATGGGCGGAAGCGGACTGGATCGCCGCAATCGCGACGATCATGCTCTTCGTCTTCCTTGGCGCGGGCGCGCTGATCGCCAGCAGCCGGAAGCCGGAGTTCGCCGGGCACCCCAAGGGCCTGTACATGCTCTTCTTCGCCGAGATGTGGGAGCGTTTCTCCTACTACGGCATGCGCGCCATCCTGGTCTTCTATCTGGCTCAGCACTGGCTCTACTCCGAAGCCAAGTCCAACGTGATCTACGGCGCCTATACTGCGCTGGTGTACATCACGCCGGTGCTCGGCGGCTATCTGGCCGATCGCTATCTGGGTCAGCGCAAGGCAGTGCTGTTCGGCGGCCTGCTGCTTGCCGTCGGCCATTCGCTGATGGCGGTGGAAGGCACCGGCGGCCAGGACGACCCGACGATCAACGTCTTTTGGGCGGCACTCGCCTTCATCATCGTCGGCTCGGGCTTCCTGAAGGCCAACATCTCGGTGATGGTGGGCCAGCTGTACAAGTTGACCGACACGCGCCGCGATGCGGCCTATACGATCTTCTACATGGGCATCAATGTCGGCGCCGCGCTCGGCACGATCCTGGTCGCCTATCTCGGCCAGACGATCGGCTGGGGCTTCGGCTTCGGTCTTGCCGGCATCGGGATGCTCGCGGGTCTGGTCGTGTTCGTGCTCGGCAAGGGCGCGCTGAACGGCGCGGGCGAAGCGCCGGCGCCGCTGGCGCGCAACCGCGAGATGATGCTGTATGGCGTCGGCTTCGCGTCGGTCGCAGTGATCTGGGCGCTGGTCCAGTATCAGGACGTGATCCAGGGCCTGCTCGCCGTCTCGGGCATCGCGCTGCTCGGCTATGTTCTCTTCGAGAGCTTCAAGCTGCCCAAGGAAGCGCGCGAGCGGATGTTCGCGATCCTGTTCCTGATTTCGCTCAACCCGATCTTCTGGGGCCTGTTCGAGCAGGCGGGCGGTTCGATGAACCAGTTCACCGACAAGTTCGTCGATCGCAGCGGCGTGCCGGCGGGCATCTTCCAGTCGATCAATCCGATCTACATCATCCTCTTCGCGCCGCTGTTCGCCGCGGTGTGGCAGATGCTCGCCAAGCGCGGGCTCGAGCCCTCGGCGCCGGCGAAGTTCGGCATCGCGCTGCTTCAGATGGGTCTCGCCAATCTGGTGCTGGTGTGGGGCGCCAAGGCGTGGGGCATCGAAGTGATGACTCCGGTGATCCTGGTCTTCGCCTATTATCTGCTGGCGACCACCGCGGAGCTCTGCCTCTCGCCGGTCGGCCTGTCGGCGATGAACCGGCTCGCGCCGAAATACCTCGCCTCGCTCATCATGGGCGCCTGGTTCTACATGACGGCTGTCGGCAACTTCGTCGCCGGCAAGATCGGCGAAGCCACCGGCGGTCATGACGGCGTGATCACCAAGTCCGGCCTGCTGAGCATCTATGACATGTTCGGCTGGATCGCGATTGGCGTGGGCGTCGTGGTGCTGCTGCTCAGCCCGATCGTGAAGCGGTGGATGCACCTCGACACGCTGAAGGACGACCAGCTGGCCGGCGAATCCGAGCTGGGCGAGCCGCAAGCTGCCGGCATCAAGACCGACGGCGAGACTCGCTGACCGGAGACGGGTCGCCTTGACCCTCACCGAACGCACCGAGGCGGTCCTGCAGTCCCTGCAGGCCGCCTCTTTGCTTTCGTACCGCGAGCGGATGGGGCCGAAATTCGGCATCCATGTCGAGCAGGCATGGGGCGTGCCGATGGCAGCGATCCAGGCAATCGCAAAGCCGCTGCGGAACGACCATGAACTGGCTGAGTCGCTATGGCAGAGCGGCTGGTACGAAGCGCGGCTCGCCGCGATCCTGATCGACGATGCCGCGAAGGTGACGCCGGAGCAGATGGACCGCTGGCGCGCCGGTTTCGACAATTGGGGCGTGACCGACACCGCCTGCTTCAAACTGTTCGACCGGGTGCCTCATGCACCCGCCAAGGTCGCCGAATGGGCGCGGCTGAACGACGAGTTCGGCAGGCGGGCAGGCTTCGCGCTGCTTGCCTGCCTCGCGCTGCACGGAAAGCAGGCCGATTACCTCGGCGGGTTGAAGCTGATCGAAGGCGCAGCGACCGACGAGCGCAATTTCGTGAAGAAGGGCGTCAACTGGGCGCTGCGCGCGATCGGCGGGAAGAAGGATCCGGCGTTGCGGACCGCCGCGCGCGAAACCGCGACGCGGCTGGCGGAGTCGCAGGACCGAACCGCGCGCTGGAACGGCAAGGACGCGCTGCGCGAATTCGCGAAAAATGATGCGAGGGCAGCCGCGAAAGACCAGCATTCCGCACGGGGAGATTGAGCGATGGCCGATCATCTCAGGCGGATGTTCAGATTCTACGCACTGATTGCTGTCATCCCGCTGATAACAGGATTTATCGGGGTCTGGTCGACCACCATCGGGCATCTGCTCGCTCTGCTGATCCCCATTGCGCTGATCGTGACGGTGATCGGCACCCTCATCTGGATCGACCACGGCATGAAGCTGCCGGTTCCGCCGATCACGAAGCGAAAGCGGGCGCTTGCCATTGCCCTTGCGCCGCTTTTGCTCGTGGCCAGCGTAGTGACGATCGTACCACTGTTCGACGCGGGAAATTTCTTCGCCAGCCTGATCCGGCTGAACGTGGATCGCGATCGATACGAGGCCATAATCGCCCACGCGCAAGCGAACCCGAGCGAGCGCCACGGACGTAGGGGCGACATCCTTTATACGGTCGCCCCCGGACCACCGGTGCGCGTGGCATTTCGCGTCGAGGAGATGCGACTGTTCTGGGGCAGCACCGTCTATGATCCCGGCGGGAAAGAAATGCAGGCAAAGGGTGCGGATCGTCTTGGGCTCACGCTCGCCTGCCGTCGATTGTGGGGCGACTATTACACCTGCTGGGAAGACTGGTAGGCGCAACGCCTCACGAACGAAGCCATCCCAACGAAGAAGGGGCGCCGCACCTTCGTGCGACGCCCCGTCCTCATTTCAGCCGGTAGCCAGGCTCACCAGATCTTCACGCGATCCTTGGGCGCAAGGTACAGCTTGTCGCCGGGCTTCACGTTGAACGCGACGTACCAGGCGTCGACGTTACGGACGATGCCGTTGACGCGATACTTGGCCGGGCTGTGCGGATCGGTCAGCACCTGATTGCGCAGCGCATCGTCGCGCGACTTGCTCTGCCACGCCTGGGCATAGGACAGGAAAAAGCGCTGATCGCCGGTCAGGCCGTTGATCACCTTCGCCTTGCCGTGGGTCGCCTGATAGCGCTGGTATGCGCCATAGGCTGCCTCGACGCCGCCGAGATCGCCGATATTCTCGCCCATCGTCAGCGCGCCCTTCACATGCAGCCCGGGAAGCGGCTCGAACGCATCGAACTGTGCGCCCAGCGCCGCGGTGCGGGCCGCGAACGCCTTCTTCGATGCTTCGGTCCACCAATTCTCGAACTTGCCGGTCGGGCCGAACTGGCTGCCCTGATCGTCGAAGCCGTGGCCCATTTCATGGCCGATGATCGCGCCGATCGCACCATAGTTGACCGCCGGATCGGCGTTCATGTCGAAATAGGGCGCCTGCAGGATCGCGGCCGGGAAGGTGATCTGGTTCGCCAGCGGGTTGTAATAGGCGTTCACCGTCTGCGGGGTCATGCCCCACAGCGAGCGATCGACCGGCTTGGGGAAGCGCTGCAGTTCGAGCTGATGCTCGAATTCGCCGCTGCGCATCACGTTGCCGAGGATGTCGTTGCGGTCGACCGACAGCGACGAATAATCGATATACTTCTCGGGGAAACCGATGCGCGGTTCGAACGCGGCCAGCTTCTTCAGCGCGGCGGCGCGGGTCGCATCGTCCATCCACGACGACTTCTCGATCCGCTCCTTGTACGCACCGCGCAGATTCTCGATCAGCTCGCCCATCTGCTTCTGCGCCGCCGGCGGGAAGTGCCGTGCGACATAGATTTCGCCGACCGACTCGCCCAGCGCGCCGTTGACCATCTGGATGCCACGCTTCCAGCGCTCGCGCTTGGTCTTCACGCCCGACAGGGTGGTCGAATAGAAGCCGAAGCGCGTGTCGTCGAACACCTTGGGCAGATAGGCCGCGTTGCTGCTGACGAAGTGGAAGGTCAGATAGTCCTTCCAGGTCTGCACCGAGGTGTCGGTGAAGATCTTGCCCAGCGCAGTCAGCGCGGTGTTCTGGGTCATCAGGACGGTCGGCGAGCTGTCGACGCCCGCGGTCTTGAGCAACAGCGCCCAATCCCAGTCCGGGGCCTTCTTCTCCAGGCCTTCGAGGCTCTGCGGATCGTTCAGCTTGGCGATGTCGCGGCTCTGGACCGGAGTCCAGTGGACCTTGGCCATCGCGGTTTCCAGCGTGAAGATCGTGTCGGCCTTGGCCGATGCATCGGCAACGCCGGTCAACTCGAGGATGCGCTGGATGTACGCGCGATAGGCCTTGCGGAAGCCGTCATACTTCTCGCCTTCGAGCAGGTAATAGTCGCTCGGCATGCCGAGGCCGCCCTGACCCACGGCCGCGGTGTAGCGCGACGGATCGGCGAGGTCGGGGATGATGCCCAGGCCCACCGGCGACTGATAGCCGGTGCTGGCGAACAGCACCTGCAGCGCGGCCTTGTCGTTCGCGCCGTTGATGCGGTCGAGATAGGGCTTCAGCGGCGCGGTGCCGCGCGCTTCGATGCCTGCCTCGTCCATCCAGCTGGCGTAGAAATCGCCGATCTGCTTGCCCTTCGCGCCGAACTGCGCGGGATTCTTCGCCATATCGTCGAGGATGGTGCGGACGTTTGTTTCAGCTTCTTCGGTCAGCTTGACGCCGTAACCGGCCGAAGCACGGTCGGCCGCGATCTCGGTGCGCTTGTCCCAGCCGCCGTTGACATAGGCCCAGAAGTCGTCGCCCGGCTTCACCGACTTGTCGATGGTGGTCAGATCGACGCCGAAGCTGCCGTAGCGCGGGCCGTTCGGCACAGCCTGGGTAAGCGCGGGGACCGAAACGGCCAGCAGCGCAGCGCCCGCCGACAGGCGAAGCAAGGTCTTGAGTTTCATTCGTGAAGCCCCTTGAAAGTGTCTTATGAAACTATATCGGCCCGCCCCAAGGCCAGCAACAGCGCGTCCCCGCACGGTGGACGAAACGCGGCTGGACCGGGATCAGGTGGAGCGAAAGCGCATTACAGATGATCGTTTCGCGTAAATGTCCGCGGCGACTCAGCGCACGAGCATGACTACTGCGTCACCCCGGCTTTGTTTGGGCCCCGCCTGCCCAGCAAGCAACTGTGCTCCGGCGAAGGCCGGAGCACAGGCAGCGTCATGCTTCGATTTCCAACGCTCCAGCCTTCGCCGGAGCACAAAAATGAGCCTTAGTTGGTCAAGCGGGACAAACGCCGCGATGAGGGCGTAGAAGTCCTCACCCCACGCGGTTGGCGACGAGATCGTCGACCACAGCGGGGTCTGCCAGCGTGGAGGTATCGCCCAGCGACGACACATCGCCTTCGGCGATCTTGCGCAGGATTCGGCGCATGATCTTGCCTGAACGCGTCTTGGGCAGGCCCGGCGCGAACTGGATCGCATCGGGCGTCGCGATCGGGCCGATCTCGGTGCGCACCCAGTTGCGCAGCTCGGTGCGCAACGCCTCGGAGGATTCCTCGCCCGAATTGAGTGTCACGTACGCGTAGATGCCCTGCCCCTTGATGTCGTGCGGCATGCCCACGACCGCAGCCTCGGCGACCTTGGCGTGGAGCACCAGCGCGCTTTCGACTTCGGCGGTGCCCATGCGGTGGCCACTTACATTGATGACGTCGTCGACCCGGCCGGTGATCCAGTAATAGCCGTCCTCGTCGCGGCGGCAGCCGTCGCCGGTGAAATACTTCCCCGGATAGGTGGTGAAATAGGTCTGGAAGAAGCGCTCGTGATCGCCCCATACGGTGCGCATCTGCCCGGGCCAGCTGCGCGCGATGCACAGATTGCCTTCGGTCGGGCCGGTCAGGACATTGCCCTCGGCATCCACGATCTGCGGATCGACCCCGGGCAGCGGCCGCGTCGCGCTGCCCGGCTTGAGCGCAGTCGCGCCGGGCAGCGGGGCGATCAGCGCCGCGCCGGTTTCGGTCTGCCACCAGGTGTCGATGATCGGGCAGCGGCCTTCGCCGACGATCTCGTGATACCAGCGCCATGCTTCCGGATTGATCGGCTCGCCGACCGTGCCGAGCAGCCTGAGCGACTTTCGCGAAGTCCTGGCGACAAACTCGTCGCCCTCGCGCATCAGCGCGCGAAGCGCGGTGGGTGCGGTGTAGAGGATCTCGACCTTGTGGCGGTCCGCCACCTGCCAGATGCGGCTGGCGTCGGGCCAGTTGGGCACGCCTTCGTACATCAAGGTCGTCGCGCCATTGGCGAGCGGGCCATAGACGATATAGCTGTGCCCGGTGACCCAGCCGATATCCGCCGCGCACCAGTAGATCTGGCCCGGGCGGTAATCGAACACCAGCTCATGGGTGTAGCTCGCCCAAAGCAGATAGCCGGCCGAACTGTGCAGCACGCCCTTGGGCTTCCCGGTCGAACCCGAGGTGTAGAGGATGAACAGCGGGTCTTCCGCGTTCATCGGCTCGGCCGGGCAATCGGCCGAAACCTGCGCCGCGGCTTCGTGATACCAGATGTCGCGGCCGTCCTGCATCGTCACATTGCCGCCGGTCGCCTTGACCACGATCACCTTCTTCAGCGCGGTGCAGTGATTGGCGGCCGCATCGACATTGGCCTTGAGCGGCACCTTCTTGCCCGCGCGGCGGCCTTCGTCGACGGTGATGCAGTATGCGCTGTCGCAATCGGTGATGCGCCCGGCCAAGGCCTCGGGCGAGAAGCCCCCGAACACCACCGAATGGATCGCCCCGATCCGCGCGCACGCCAGCAGCGCGAACGCGGCCTCGGGGATCATCGGCATGTAGATGGTGACGCGGTCGCCCTTCTTCACACCCTGCGCCTTGAGCACATTGGCGAAGCGGCAGACCTCGGCATGCAACTGGCGATAGGTGAAGCGGCGCGCCTCTTCCGAAGGCTCATCCGGCTCCCAGATAATCGCCGTCTGGTCGCCCAGCTTCGAGAGATGCCGGTCGATGCAGTTCGACGACACATTCAGCTTGCCGTCGGCGAACCAGTTGATGTGGAAATCCGCCTCGTCGAACGACCAGTCTCCCGCCAGCTCCGGACGCTTCACCCAATCCAACCGGCGCGACTGCTCAAGCCAGAAACTACCCGGGTCCGCGATGGAGCGGCCGTGGAGCTTCTCATACCCTTCCGCATTGACCCGGGCGCGACGTGCCCACTCGTCCGGAACGGGATAGACGCTCTCACTCATCGGGCTCTCCGCGGCTAGGGTATCGCTCGCTCTTTGCCCAAGCGCCTGCCCCGCGCAAGGCGCAGTTTTCCCTTACGTCATCGCGCCGATCGGCGATCCGGCAATGATTGCGACAAACTGCGACATAGTTTTTGTGGAACTGAATCGGGTTCGAAACCATCTTGCCCGAATGGTCAGACGCCCAATCGCCCTGCTCCTCGCCACTGCACTGCCGCTTACGGCCTGCACGGTCGGCCCGGACTATCGCCCGAAAAGCGCGACCGAACTCGGCGTGCCCGATACCTATTCGGTCGCAGCGAACCCGCAGAATCCCGAGGACCTGACTCGCTGGTGGTCGCGCTTCGACGATCCGATGCTGGGCAAGCTGGTCGAACAGGGGCGCACCGCCAATCTCGACGTGGCGCAGGCCGTCACCCGGCTGCGCCAGGCCCGCGAATCGCTGGTCCAGTCGCGCGCCTCGCTGCTGCCCACGATCAGCGGATCGGCGGGCTATTCGCGCAACCTGTCCATCGCCGGCTCCAACTTCTCGACCCAGAACGACAATTTCTCGATCGGCGCGGACGCCAGCTATCAGGTCGATCTGTTCGGCGGCGTGCGGCGCGGCGTCGAAGCCTCGCGCGCCGCGCTCGAGGCGGCCGGGTTCGACTATGCGAGCGTGCTGGTCTCGGTGCAGGGCGAGATCGCCCGCAACTATGTCCTTGCGCGCCTCGCCCAGCTCCAGCTCGCCAATGCGCGCGACAGCCTCGCCATTCAGGACGACAATCTGGAGATCGCCGGTTTTCGCGTTCAGGCCGGGCTGGTCTCGTCGCTCGACGCCGAACAGGCCCGCGCAGCCCGCGCCCAGACCGCGGCGTCGATCCCGACGATCGAAGCCAGCTACAACGGCTTCGTCTCGCGCCTCGGCGTGCTGACGGGGCAGGCCCCCGGCGCGCTCAAGGCCGAGATGGAAGCCGTTCGGCCTATTCCCAAGGGGCCCGCCAGCGTCGCCGTGGGCATTCCCGCCGATACGCTGCGCCAGCGCCCCGATATCCGGCTGGCCGAACGCAATCTCGCCGCCGCCACCGCGCGGATCGGCGTGGCGCAGTCGCAGCTCTATCCCGCGCTGTCGATCGGCGGCAGTCTCGATTCGGGCGGCGGCGCGCTCTCCACGGTGTTCGACGCGATCAGCGGACGCCTGTTCGCCGGCCTCGCGCAGACGATCTTCGACGGCGGACGCCTGCGCAGCCAGGTCCGGTCGAACGAAGCGGCGGCGGAAGGCGCGTTCCTTTCGTACAAGCAGACGATCCTGACCGGCCTCGAGGATGTCGAGAATGCGATCGTCTCGCTGAGCGCGGCGCAGGAGCGGGCGCGCCAGTTCGCCATCGCCTACGAAGCCGCCAACAACTCGGCGATCCTCTCGCGGATGCAATACCGCTCGGGTCTCACCGATTTCACCACCCTCAACACCGCCGAGTCGCAACTGCTCTCGGCCCGAAACGGCCTCGCACAGGCGCAGGCCGATCAGGCGACCGCCCTGATCCAGCTCTATCTGGCGCTGGGCGGCGGCTGGGACATTTCCTCCATTCCCGAAACGGGCGCACGCAATGGCTGATCAGAAGCTCAACGAATTCCTCGGCGAAAAGCCCGCGCCCTGGTGGCGGCGCTACATGCGCTGGATCATCATCGGCTTCGTCGTGATCGCCAGCGTGCTGCTCCTGTCGCGCTGCTTCGGCGGCAGCGAGGAAGTGCAATATGCGACGCAGGCGGTCGAGCGCGGCAATTTGACCGTCACCGTCTCCGCCACCGGCAAGCTCGCGCCGACCAATCAGGTTCAGGTCGGCTCCGAACTCTCGGGTCTGGTCGAGAAGGTCTATGTCGACGTCAACGATCGCGTGACCAAGGGTCAGGCGCTGGCAGTGATCGATACCGCGCGCCTCGACGATGCGATCACCCAGAGCGCCGCCGCGCTGAACGCTGCGCAGGCTACCGTCGCGCAGAATCAGGCGACGGTCGCGGAGGCACAGGCCCAGCTTGCCCGGCTTCAGGAAGTCAGCCGCCTGTCGGGCGGACGCGTTCCCGCCAAGGTCGAGATGGAGCAGGCACAGGCCGCGCTTGCCCGCGCGATCGCCAATGTCCGCGCCGCGCAGGCCAATGTCGTTTCGGCGCGCGCCGCACTGTCGTCGAACCAGACCCAGCGCAACCGCGCGGTCATCCGCTCGCCCGTCAACGGTGTGGTGCTGGCGCGCCAGATCGACGCGGGCCAGACCGTCGCATCTTCGTTCAACACCCCGACCCTGTTCGTGATCGCCGAAGACCTGTCGAACATGGAGCTGCAGGTCGCGATCGACGAAGCCGATGTCGGCGAAGTGAAGGACGGCCAGCCCGCGACCTTCACCGTCGACGCCTTCCCCGGTCGCACCTTCCCCGCGCGGATCACGCGCGTCGATCTCGGCTCCAACCTCTCAGCCCAGACGACCACGACGACCAGCACCACCACCGGGCAGGTCGTCTCCTATGCCGCGATCCTCAGCGTCTCCAATCCCGAACAGCAGTTGCGCCCCGGCATGACCGCCACGGCGGAGATCACCACCAAGGCGCAGCCGAACGTCCTGCTGGTGCCCAATGCCGCGCTGCGCTTCACGCCTGCCGCTCCGACGACGGGCAGCACCGCCTCGTCCGGCGGCATCACCGGCGCACTCGCCCCCCCCCGCCGCCAACGCGGCAATGCGGAGAAGACCGCGACGACGAAGCGCGGCGCGCAGCAGACCGTCTATATCCTCGGCGACGACGGCAAACCGCAGGCGGTGCAGGTGACGACCGGCGACACCAACGGATCGGTCACCGAAATCACCGGCGGCGACCTCAAGCCCGGCATGAAGGTCATCACCGGCCAGCTCGCCAGCGGCAATAGCGGCCAGACCAAGGGCGGCGGCCAGCGCCGCCAGGGGTCGGGCGGTCAGGGTGGAGGCCAGCGTGGCACCGGCGGCTGACGTTTCGCCGCTGATCCGGATGCGCGGCGTGACCAAGGTCTATGGCGCCGGCGCCACCGAGTTTCAGGCGCTGAAGGGCATCGATCTTGACATTCAGGCCGGCGATTTCGTCGCGGTGATGGGGCCTTCGGGTTCGGGCAAGTCGACGACGATGAACATTCTGGGCTGTCTCGATGTGCCTTCGGGCGGCGAGTTCCTGTTCAAGGACGTGCATGTCGAACGGCTCGACCGCGATCAGCGCGCGCTGCTCCGCCGCAAATATCTCGGCTTCGTGTTTCAGGGGTTCAACCTGCTCTCGCGCACTTCGGCGCTGGAGAATGTCGAGCTGCCCCTGCTCTATCGCGGCGACAGCAAGACCACGCGCCGCGACACCGCGATGGCTGCGCTCGACAAGGTGGGGCTGAAGGACTGGTGGGATCACACCCCGGCCGAACTGTCCGGCGGCCAGCAGCAGCGCGTGGCGATCGCGCGCGCCATCGTCACCAATCCCGACGTGCTGCTCGCCGACGAACCGACCGGCAACCTCGATTCCGAACGCTCGGTCGAGATCATGGAATTGCTCACCGGCCTCAACCGCGACAGCGGCATCACCGTGCTGATGGTCACCCACGAGCCCGACATGGCGGCGTTCGCGCGCACCATCATCCATTTCAAGGACGGGCTGGTCGAACGGATCGAAGCCGGCGAAGCGGCGGGAGTAAGCGCCTGATGTTCGGCACCACCCTCATCCTCGCGATCCGCTCGATCTCGCGCCACAAGCTCCGCTCGTTCCTCACCACGCTCGGCATCATCATCGGCGTCGCGGCGGTGGTCGCGATGGTCACGCTGGGCAAGGCGACCACCAAGGCCGCGCAACAGCAGGTGGCGAGTCTCGGCACCAACATCCTCCAGATCCGCCCGGGTCAGGGCTTCGGCCGTGGCGGCGGCGGGCCGCGTCCGCCCGATTTCGAGGAAGCCGATGTCGAAGCGGTGCGCGAGCAGGTTGAAGGCGTCACGGCCGTAGCGCCGCAGGCGCAGACGACAGGCACCGCGATCTACAATGGCGCCAACTGGTCGACGACCATCAACGGCACCACCGCCGCCTTCTTCCAGGTCCAGCCCTGGCCGCTGGCGCAGGGCCGCATCTGGACGACTGCCGAGGAACAGGCCGGCAAGGGCGTGTGCATCATCGGCAATACCGTGCGCACCAACCTGTTCCGCGGCGGCAGCGCGGTCGGCGACCGGCTGCGCGTCAACGGCATTTCGTGCGACGTGATCGGCGTGCTCTCGACGCGCGGACAGGCCGGTTTCGGGGGCGATCAGGACGATGTCGTGATCATGCCGATCAAGCAGGTCCAGCGCCGCTTCACCGGCAATCGCGACATCCGCCTGATGCTGGTCGGCACCGATCCGGCCTATGACAGCCAGCAGGTCCAGAACTCGATCTCCGGCCTGCTGCGCGAACGCCGCAACATCACCGGCGGCAAGCAGGACGATTTCAACATTTTCGACACCGCCCAGATCAGCGCGACGCTGACCGGCGTGACGACCTTGCTCACCCAGATCGTGACCGCGGTGGCAGGCATCAGCCTCGTCGTCGGGGGGATCGGGATCATGAACATCATGCTCGTCTCGGTCACCGAGCGAACGCGCGAGATCGGCATCCGATTAGCGATCGGCGCGGTGGCAAACGAAGTTCTGCTGCAGTTCCTGACCGAAGCCGTGGTGCTGTCGTGCCTTGGCGGACTGATCGGGCTGCTGCTCGCTCAGGGCGTCGTGGCCGGGCTGGCGCCGGTGATGCAGGTGGAATGGATGTTCGATCCGCAGATCAACCTCATCGCCTTCCTGATCTCCGCCGTGATCGGCATCGTGTTCGGCTACTTCCCTGCCCGCCGCGCCGCGAGCCTCAACCCGATCGACGCGCTCCGCCACGAATGATCAGGACTGCGCGGCGGCCTGAGGCGGTTCGGCGTCGCTGGCGATGCCGTACAGTTCGCGAAGCTCGCGCAGATCGTCCTGCGTGTCGATATCGACCAGTTCGGCGGGCGTCGTGACCACATGGCGCCCGCCACGGACCAGATTCCGCGCGCCCTGATCGCCTTCCAGCGCCATCAGCTCGTCGAACCGGTCCTTGCCGAACAGCGCCGGCGGCATCGGCTGCACGCCGTCGCTCGACGCGACCACGATGTCCGGCGCATCGGCGCGATCGAACATGCGATAGATATGCCCGGCGGTGACGCGCGGCATGTCCGCCAGCGCGACCAGCACCGCTTCCGCGCCCATCGCCTTCGCCACCGTCACGCCATGACACAGCGACCGCGCCTGCCCCAGCGAGAGATCGGGATTTTCGACCACGCGATAGCCGCGCCCGGCAAAGTCGAGGCTCGTGCCCGACACCACCGCCACCCGCGCCATGAACGGTATGGCTTCCAGCGCGGTCACGACATGAAAGGCCAGCGGCTTGTCGAGAAACCGCTCGGCCAGCTTGTCGCCATCGTTGAACCGGCGCGAGCGTCCCGCCGCCAGCAGGACGAGGACGGTCTGTTCAGGCGTGAGCATGGAAGGTCCTGACCATCGACGCGGCGATCGACAGCGCGATCTCGGCCGGGCCGATCGCGCCGAGGTCGAGACCGGCAGGCCCCTCGATCCGCGCCAGATTTTCGGGCGACATGCCCGCTGCCGCCAGCCGCTCCAGCCGCGCCGCCTGGCTGCGTCGCGACCCCAGGGCCGCGACATAGCCGGTCGGATACGCAAGCGCCGCGATCAGCGCCGGATCGTCGATCTTGGGATCGTGGCTCAGCGTCACCACGGCAGTCGCGGCGTCGGGCCTCAGCGAATTGACGGCCTCGTCGGGCCAGCGGTCGTCCAGCATCACCTGGGGAAACCGCTCGGGCGTCAAAAATCTCCCTCGCGGATCGATTACCACCGTCGCGATCCCCATTTCGCGCGCCAGCCCCGCCAGCGCCTGCGCGATCTGCACCGCGCCGACGATCAGCAACCGGCGCGGCGGATCGTAGCGATTGACGAAGTCTCCGCCCGCGCCGCTCCGCCCGGTGCCCAGATCGGTCGCGATGTCGAGCGAGCGTCCCTCGGCCCGCGCCGTATCGATCGCGTCGAACAGGCCGGGCGCGAACCCCGCCTCGCTCACCGGCTGCACCAGCACCTCGATGCGCCCACCGCACGGCAGCCCGACTTCCCACGCCGCCGCATCCTCGACGCCATAGCTGCGCACCGCCGCCGGCGCACCCGCGATCACATCGGCGGCGGTGGCGAGGATGTCGCTCTCGACGCACCCGCCGGAGACAGATCCCTCGAACCGGCCGTCCGCATGCACCAGCATGTGGCTGCCGCGCGGGCGCGGTGCGGAGCCCCAGGTCGAAACGACCGTCGCGAGCGCCATCCGCCCGCCCTTCCACGCGCGGGCGGCCGCCAGCACGCTGTCATTGTCCGCCACGTCTCGCTCCCGTCATCTCCACGCGCTACGCTTGCTACCCAGAGGAGAGGGTCATGGCGAGACCATTGCTGGCGATGTTGCTGTTGCTGCTGGCGCAGGGTTGCGCCGCCGTGCACAGCGGCGCCATGAAGGGGGAGTCCAAAGTCATTCTGATCGCGCATCGCGGGGCCAGCGGCGAGCGGCCCGAGCACACCTTGCTGTCGTACGAACTGGCCATCAAACAGGGCGCGGATTTCATCGAACCCGATCTGGTGCCGACCAGGGACGGACACCTCGTCGCCCGGCACGAGAACGAGATTTCCGAAACCACCGACATCGCGCAGCATCCCGAATTTGCGATGCGCCGCACGACCAAGACGATTGACGGCGTGGCGATCAAGGGCTGGTTCACCGAGGATTTCACCCTCGCCGAACTCCGCACCCTGCGCGCCAGGGAACGCCTTCCCCAGCTTCGCCCGGCCAACAAGGCATGGGACGGACAGGCGGTGATCCCGACGTTCGAAGAAGTCATCGCGCTCGCGAAAAAGGCCAGCGCGGAGACTGGGCGCACCATCGGGATCTATCCCGAAACCAAGCACCCCGCCTATTTCGCGTCGATCGGCCTGCCGCTGGAAGCGCGCCTTGTCGCAGCGTTGAAGACCGCCGGCTGGGACCGCGCCGACGCCCCGGTCTTCATCCAGTCGTTCGAAGTCGAAAATCTCCGCCAGCTCCACGGCATGACCCGCGTGCGGCTGATCCAGCTGGTCAAGCCCGGCGCGGCGCCGGCCGATCGCGCCTTTCCCAGCTATGAAGCGATGGTCACGCCAGAGGGCCTGCGCGCCGTCGCTGCCTATGCTTATGGGATCGGTCCGGAGAAGACGATGATCCTGCCTGCCAATGGCCCCGCGACCAGCCTCGTCGCCGATGCCCATGCCGCCGGCCTGAAAGTCCATCCCTGGACCTTCCGCGCCGAGAATATCTTCCTCAACACCGCCTTCCGCACCGGCACCAATCCGGCCGAGCATGGCGATCTCGCCGCCGAAATCTTGTCATACCTTGAACTTGGCGTGGACGGATTCTTCACGGATTATCCGTACATAGGGTTCCAGGCGAGGGAGACCTACCGGTCCTCCGCGCGTTGAGGGGGCTATCATGCGCTTGTTTCTTCTGCCGGCGCTGGCCGGTTCCTCGCTGCTGCTGAGCGGCTGCATCGCCAAGACCGCGTTCGACGTGGTCACGCTGCCGGTGAAGGCTGGCGGCAAGGCAGTCGATATGGCCACCACCAGCCAGTCCGAATCCGATCGCAACTATGGCAAGAAGATGCGCAAGGCCGAGGAACGCGAAGGCCGCGAACGCCGCGCGCACGAGAAAGAGTGCCAGCGCGATCCCGAAAATTGCGGCCCTTATGACGGCTTCGTCGCCCATCCCGGCGGCAACCGGAACCGCTGAACTTCCACCTCACGTCCCGGGCTGCTATCCCTCGTCCCCGGGGGAAACGTAACCGCGAATGTCCGACCTGATCACCGCCATTCGCGCCGCGCTGCCGGACGAGACGCTGCGCGAACGCATGAGAGCGCGCGCGATCCTCCACCTTCCCGGAGCGCTCGGCGCGGTCCGGAGCGTATATTCGCTCGATATGCTGGGGGCTGCGCTCGCACGCCGCGCCATCCCCGCCGATCATGTCAGCTTCTATCTCGCCAACCGCAAGATCGACCTTGAAAAGGTACAGGCCGTATCGGACGGCGTGCTTCGCCCCGCGGCCCTGCGCACGCTGGCGCTGCAGGGCGGCACACTCGTGGTCCGGCACCTCGAGACCGCCGATCCGGAAATTCACGGCCTTGTCTGCGAAGCGGAGCGCTGGTTGCAGGGGCCCGTGCTGGCCGGGCTGGTCGCCTCGTTCGGCGCATCGGCGCTGCCCCTGCACTATGACGGCGAGGATCTGCTGATCGTCCAGCTGGCCGGTGCCAAGCTATGGCATTTTCATGGCGATCCCGAACCTGCGTGCGCGCTCCCGTCGGAGAGCGATCCCGGCACGCCCGAACCACCCCTCGCGCATGCGGTCATGATGCGGCAGGGCGACCTGCTCTACGTCCCCTGCGGCCAGCGGCACCGCTGCGTCCCGCAAGGCGATTCGCTGCATCTCGGCCTGCTGATCCGGAACGCGCCAGCCAGCAGGATTTTCGATGATCCGCTGCTGACCGCGCCGGTACAGCGCTTCTCCGGCATCGAGTCGCTGCCCGAAGCCGCCCGACGGCGTTCGGACCTGTGGGCCGCTCGCCGCGCCCATATGCTGCATCTCGATCTGGAGACTCCCGATCCCGATGCGCCGGGCGCCTTTGCCATATGGAATCTGTCGTTGCCGCCGGCGATCACGAATGAGGGCAAACTGGTGGCTGGGCGGACGAGCATGACCGCGACCCCCGCGATCCTCGCCCTGATCGACAATCTTCGCGATGGTCCGCAGCCCGCCGCCTCGCTGGACCGCGCCGCCTTGAACGCGCTCGCCGCCGCCGGGTTCGTCAGGATCCGCCGCTAGCAGCCAGCACGTCCGCGATCGCCAGCAGCGTCTCGGGCTTCAACTGCACGCCCATATGACTGGAGTTGATCTCGATCGACCGGCAATGCTCGTCGCGGCAGATCAGGCCGTTGACCAGCCCGTCGCTGCGGCTCCAGATCGCGGTGGTGGGAATGTCCAGCGGCGCGGCCGCTTCGGCGGATCGCGCTTTGACCGACTCGTCCGAAATCTTCTCGCCGGTGATCAGCTCGAACGCCAGCCACACATTGGTTGCGGTCGGTGACCCCGCATAGGGCGAACTCACGGTGATCACTTCGCGCACCAGATCGGGCCGCCGGTGCGCCACCAGCCGCGCCATGATCCCGCCCAGCGACACGCCGATCAGCGTCACCTTCTCGCCCGTCTCGTCGCGGATCGCCTCGATCCGCTCGATCAGCCGCTCGGCTTCGGGGCCGACCGCGCGCACCCCGAAATTGCGGCCCAGCTCCCAGCCGAACGCGCGATAGCCGAGCTTCTCGAGGAAGCCGCGCATCACGAAGTTCGAACGGTCCGAATTGAACAGGCCGGGCAGCAGCATCACCGGCCGCCCGTCGCCCTTCGGCGCTGCCTTGAGCTGGTCCTGCGCCAGCATCAGCTCCGCCACGTTCCACGCCGCGCGCGCCGGCTCGGCGAATGCCGCCAGTGGATGCGGCGCTCTGGTCTCGTCCCGTACGGCTACAGCCATTGCATCACTCCGAAGGGAAAGGGCGTCCAGCTGCCCATCGTCACGCCCGCCGCGCGCAACGCCTGGCCCGTCCAGGCATTGCAGGTGTTGATCGCGCTATACCCGCCCTTCGCCGGGTAAAAGGCATCGTTCGACCCATAGCCGCCAACGCTCGGTCCTGCCCCAAAGGTCCCGCGCACGAATGCGGCGAGGCGGCGATACTCGTCGGGCCGCAGCAGAATCGTGCGCACCTTGGCCCCCACACGCGGCTCGGAAAGATGGACGACGTGCAGCACCGTGCCGCCCCCGCCGAACAATGCGCCGATCGCCAGTTTCGGACTCATCTCCGACCAGCTCGGCGTGTTGAGATAGAAATCGCGATTGCCCCAACCGAAGGCGAGATAGCCCTGCCCCGCCTGCCGCGGATCGCGCAGGTCGTCCGGCTTCACCAGATCGCGCCAATCCTCGCCCCCGGCCACCAGCGGCAGCACCAGATCGGTGTGGATGCCATTGTCGATCACATAGATGCGCACGCCGCTATCGGCCTGCACCCAGCCGCGATTGGCGGGAACCGTGAACCCCACGGCCACCGCCAGCGCATAGGCCGCGATCCCCAGCGCGAGCAGCGCCAGAAGCAGCCGCACCCAGCGCCAAAACATCGCGAGTCCGTTTCGCAGCATCGGTCCCCCTGCTATGCCGCCCCTATGGCAAAGGATACACACGTACTCGAACGCCCCCCCGAGGGCGCATCACCCGACTGGACGATACCGCAGGACTGGAATCATTACACCGCCGAAGAACATGCCACTTGGGACACGCTGTCCGCGCGGCAGATGAAGCTGCTGCCCGGCCGCGCTTCGAACGCCTATCTCAAGGGCCTCGAAGCGCTGCGCCTGTCCGAATCCGGCATTCCCAATTTCGAGGAACTCAGCGAGCGGCTGATGAAGCTGACCGGCTGGCAGGTCGTCGCCGTGCCCGGCCTCGTCCCCGACGAGGTGTTCTTCGATCACATGGCCAATCGCCGCTTCGTCGCGGGCAATTTCATCCGCCGGCCCGACCAGCTCGATTATCTTCAGGAGCCCGACGTCTTCCACGACGTTTTCGGCCATGTCCCGATGCTCGCCGATCCGGTATTCGCCGATTACCTGGTCGCGTACGGCAAGGGCGGCCAGCGGGCGATGGAGCTGGGCGCGCTCAAGAATCTGGGCCGGCTCTACTGGTACACCGTCGAATTCGGCCTGATTGCCGAACCGGAAGGCTTGCGCATCTATGGCTCGGGCATCGTGTCGAGCTTTGCCGAGAGCAAGTTCGCGCTCGACGATCCCAGCCCCAATCGCATCGGCTTCGACCTGAAGCGGGTGATGCGCACCGAATACAGGATCGACGATTTCCAGCAGAATTATTTCGTGATCCCCAGCTTCGACGAACTGCTCCGCGTGACCGTCGAAACCGACTTCGCGCCGCTCTACAAAGAGATTGTCGGTCAGCCGGACATTCCGATCGCGGAGATCCTGCCGGAAGACGTGGTGATCACACGCGGGACACAGGATTATGCCAACGCGAAGGCCTGACTCTCTGGTGACCATTGCCACTCCGGGCCGAACATCGGACATCGATGCGCGCCCGGAGCGGGACAGGACGATCGAACATCTGGGCGCGCTCTGGTGGTCGATCCCGCCGGCGCTCCTGCTGCTGAGCTGGTTCGATTCGGCCGGCATCGTTGTCACCACGGGCGGCGCCGACCCGCGCTATCTCGGCACCTTCTGGGGTTGGCCGTTCTTCTGGCACCAGCATATTCCCTGCACGTCCGGGGAGATGCGGACCGCGCCGCCGGCGCTGCTCGCGGATGTCGTGCTGCTGCTCGTGCCGATCCAGATGGCCTGCGTGCTTGTCGGCCGCCGGCTTCCCGACGTCAGGCTGCTATGGCTCGCGCTGAGACTGATCGCAGTGCCGATATGGGGATGGGCGCTGCTCTTTCTCGCGATGAACATCGTCTTCACGTACGAATGGTCGGTCTGGCTGACGGAACCCTACACGCCGGACTCGATCCATCAGGTCGAGCGTTCGGCGAACCCGGAGCAATGCTGAACCGGGCGCAGCGTCGCCCTCACCAGCTCCCGAACCCCGGCGCTTCGCCCGGCCCGCCCTGTCCGCGCGTCACGCGATCCGCGCCGTATCGCGTCCGCTTGACCAGCCGCAGCGCGGGCCAGTCGCCATTGTCGATCCGGCCCGCCAGACGCAGCCCCTGCCGGCGATAGGCGGTGGCGACAGCCTCGGCCTGTCCCTTCAGCAGCCCGGCGACGATCAGCGTCCCGCGATCCGCCAGCGCCATCGCGACGTGCGGCGCAAGTTCGATCAGCGGTCCGGCAAGGATATTGGCGATGATCAGGTCATAGGGCGCGCGCCCGATCAGCAGCGGGTGCTGCATCCCCGGCGCCGCGGCCAGCGCCAGCTCGCCCATGCCGCCGCCCAGCGCCACACCGTTGATATCGGCATTGTCGGCCGTCACTTCTATCGATCGCGGATCGATGTCCGACGCCGTGGCATGCGCACGCGGCCACAAATGCATCGCGGCGAACGCCAGCAGCCCGGTGCCCGTGCCCAGATCGAGCAGATTGCGCACCTGCGCGCCCGATCGCTTCAGCGCGTCGAGCGTCATCAGGCAGCCCGCAGTCGTCTCATGCGTGCCCGTCCCGAAGGCGAGGCCCGCATCGATCCGGAACGCCTTCGCGCCCGCCGGCACCTTGCCCTTGTTGTTCGCCGTGTGGACGTAGAAGCGCCCGGCACGGACCGGCTCGATCCCCGACTGGCTCATCGTCACCCAGTCTTCGTCGCGCAGTTTCTCGATCTGCGCCTTCACGCCCCTGCTGCTGGGAACGAGCGAATGCACCGCGTCGATCATCCCGCTATTGGGCTTGCCGTCGAAATAGGCTTCGAGCTGCCAGCTCGCGGGATCGTCAGGGATCGTCTCGCTGGTCAGCAGCACCGGCGACGGATCGAGCCCGAGCAGCTCCGCGCTTTCGAAGTCGATCGCCTCGGCTTCGTCGCGAGTGCAGGGAAGCGTGACTTTCCAGCTAGACATCAGTGTGATTCCTTGTCGGCTGCGCCGGGACGGTGCCGGCCCGCTCCCTAACGCACATAGCTTGCACCATTCACGTCGAGCACCGCACCCGTCATCGACGCCGGCGCTTCGAGCGCGCAGAATTTGGCCATCGTCGCGACCTCCTCGGGATCGGCGACGCGGCCAAGGGGAATATCGGCGAGCAATTTGTCGCCACCGCGGCTCGCCACATAATCCTCGGCCATGCCGGTCATGGTGAAACCGGGGCAGATCGCGAAGGCAAGGATGCCCTGCCCCGCATAGCCGCGCGCGATGCTCTTGGTCATGCCGACCATGCCTGCCTTGGACGCAGCATAATGCCAGTGCGCCGGGCTGTCGCCGCGATAGGCGGCGCGGCTGGCGATGTTGACGATCCGGCCGGGACGCCCCTCGGCCTGCCAGTGCCGGATCGCGAAGCGGCAAAGCTGCGCCGACGCGGTGAGGTTCACCTGCATCGTATGTTCCCACGCGGCGACCCAGTCGTCGTCATCCATATCGATCGGCGCGGCTTCGAATATGCCGGCATTGTTGACCAGCACGTCGATCCGCCCATCGAGCTGGTCGAGCGCGGCCTGCCACAGTGCTTTGGGCGCAGCGTTATCGGAGAAATCGGCGGGGATGCCGGCCTTCGTGCTGTGCCCGGCGACACGCGCGCCAGCAGCGGTCAGCGCGGCAAGCGTCGCCGCGCCGATGCCCCGGCTGCTGCCGGTGACGAGGATATGGGGTTGGGACATGCCCATCCCCTAGCCGGAGTTGATTCAGGCCGCCACCGACGAGGAGAAATTCTCCGCTGCGTCCTGCAACTGGTGCAGCCGGTCGTCGACTTCGGTCACGTCGCGCTGAAGCTCGTCGATCTCGCTGGTCACCGTCTTGGTATCCTCCCGGATCGCCCCGATCGTGGCGGACATTGAATCCGCCGCCAGCGCGGTTTCGTCCACGGCGGCGGTGATCGCCGTCACCGTCTGCGCCTGCACTTCCATCGCCATGCGAATGCGGTTCGCGCTTTCCTGCACTTCGCTGACGGTCGAGCGAATCGACGCATTGGTCTCCACGGTCGATTTGGTCGCCGACTGGATCGCCGCGATCTTGGCGGCAATGTCGTCGGTCGCCCGCGCGGTCTGATTGGCAAGGCTCTTCACTTCCTGCGCCACCACCGCAAACCCGCGCCCGGCATCGCCCGCACGCGCCGCTTCGATCGTGGCGTTCAGCGCCAGCAGGTTCGTCTGCCCGGCAATGTCGCGGATCAGGCCCAGGATCGATTCGATCGACTTGGCATGCTCGCTCAGCATCTCGGACATGCCGACCGCCGCGCCCGCCTGCCCCGACGCGCGCGTCGCGATGTCCGCCGCCGCTTCGACTTCGTTGCGCGCATCCTCGATCGCGCGGATCAGGCCCGCCGCGGTCTGCGCTGCTTCGCGCATCGCCACCGCCGATTGCTCAGCCGCCGCAGCGACTTCCGAAGCCTTGCCCAGCATGCCCCGTGCCGAAGTCGATGCGCCGGCAGCCTGCACGCGAATCCGGTTGCCCAGCTCCGCCGCGCCGCCGATCGTGCCCGCGATCGTCTCGCGGAACTGGTCGGTGCGCTCGCGCCGCTCGTCGCGGGCTGCGTCCTGTTCCAGCTCGCGGGTGCGCGCAAAGAGGATGTCAGCCTCGGCCAGCGCCAGCCGCTGGACGATGTCGCTCATCGCGCGAAACCGCACATTGTCGCCGCCGACATGCGCCGCGATCGCGGCAAGCGTCGCATCGTGCGAGCACGACACGGCGGCCAGCTGCGCGGACAGTGAAATCCCCGCCGCATGCGCCTGTTCCGCATGATGGCAGGCCATCAGCATCCATTCGTCGGAGAATGGGCGCTCATATTTGACCTTGGTGTAGCGCGCGCTGCGAGCGATCGTCTTCTTCAGCCGCTCCGCATCATAATGATCGCGCACATGCGCCGTCGCGGGATCGCGCAGATATTGCCGCCAGAAGATCGTCGCCAGATTCTCATATTCGCTCGAAAGAGTCGCAGCGACTTCGGCAGTGCCCGCCGCCAGCCGCCCGTCCCAGTCATAACGGCCCAGCCGCTCCGACAATGTCTGTTTGACGTCCTGGGGCATTGCAGCCTCTCCGATTCTTATTTTACGCGGCGACCTTGGCGACGAAATCGCCGGCGCTGTTCTTCAGGCTGCCGAGCTGGCCATCGAGGGCGGCAAAGCCCTGACCGACCCGGTCGATTTCCGACGCCACCGCCTCGGTATCCTCGCGGATCGCGCCGATCGTGGCCGACATCGAGTCCGCCGCCAGCGCGGTTTCATCGACCGCGGCCGTGATCGCGGTCACCGTCTGCGCCTGAACTTCCATCGCGGTGCGAATACGGTTGGCGCTTTCCTGCACCTCGCTCACGGTCGAGCGGATCGACGCATTGGTCTCAACCGTGCTCTTCGTCGCCGACTGGATCGCCGCGATCTTTGCTGCGATGTCGTCGGTCGCCCGCGCGGTCTGATTGGCGAGGCTCTTCACTTCCTGCGCCACCACCGCAAACCCGCGCCCGGCATCGCCCGCACGCGCCGCTTCGATCGTCGCGTTCAGCGCCAGCAGGTTCGTCTGTCCGGCAATGTCGCGGATCAGGCCAAGGATCGATTCGATCGACTTGGCATGCTCGCTCAACATCTCGGACATGCCGACCGCCGCGCCCGCCTGCCCGGAGGCCCGCGTCGCAATATCGGCTGCGGCTTCGACTTCGTTGCGCGCATCCTCGATCGCGCGGATCAGGCCCGCCGCGGTCTGCGCCGCCTCGCGCATCGCCACCGCCGATTGCTCAGCCGCCGCAGCGACTTCCGAAGCCTTGCCCAGCATGCCTCGCGCCGAAGCCGAGGTATGGACCGCCTGCACCCGCAGCGCATCGCCTTCGCGCGACGCCCGCTCGACGGTCGCGCCGATCGAGTCGCGGAATTCCAGCGCAAGCCGGTCGCGCGCCACCTGCGCGCTATGCTCGCGATACATGTTGTAGATTTCGACCGTGATGTCGCCTTCCAGCGCCGACAGCCGCATCAGCGTGTCGATCAGCGCGGGCAGCCGGGCATCATCCTTGCCGACAAGGCGCATCAGCACTTCGAGCGCGGCGCGATCGCTGGCGTTGATCATCGACAGCAATGCCAGTGGCGGCACGTCTTCGGCATAGGCCGCGGCGACCGAGCGCTCGATCGATTCGATCCACGCGCTACCCGACGTGTCGAGGAAGCGATTGCGCAGGAACACCACGCCGACATCGACCATCTTCTGGGTTTCCTGCGGCGCCCAGTTCCGCTCGTCGGCGAAACAGCGCAGCCATTGCTGCCAATAGGCATCGGAAACGTGGCGGATCTCGCCTTCCAGCGCCAACCATACGGCACGGGCCGATGCGATCAGGTTGTTGTCGAAATCGAAGATGCGCAGGCGCGCGCGCACGTCGATTCGCGCGGCCATCGTCCCGGGCGCGGGCAGGGTTTGGGTCTTCGTGGCGCTGGTCACGGAATCAGTTTCCCCATTGGGTGCGGCGCAAGCCGCGGTCATCCACCGGAGCTATCCACGAAAACGGTTAAGGGCGGGTTAGTCATCGCCTGCGTGATCCTGCAGGGACGTTGCAGCTTGCATCATCGGGCGGCGGGTCTAATGGAGGCCGCAATATTCAATCGGGGAACCTTGCCTTGGCCAATGTCCGCAACACGGAGCGTCCGCTCTCGCCGCATTTGACCATCTGGAAATGGGGGCCGGGCATGGCGGTCTCGATCGTCCATCGCGTTTGCGGCTCCGGCCTCGCCACGGTCGGCGCGATCCTGCTGGTCTGGTGGCTGGTCGCGCTGAGCAACGGGGCGGAAGCCTATGCCCGGTTCGCCGGTCTCTTCACGAAGGAGTCGGGCGACCTCAACTTCCTGGGCTATCTGTTCGGCATCGGCCTCACCTTCGTGCTGTTCCAGCACATGGCCAGCGGCGTGCGCCACTTCTTCCTCGACGCGGGCGACAATTTCGAACTGAAGGCGAACAAGGCCAGCGCCTATGCGACCTTCGTCTTCTCGGTCCTCGCCACCATCGCCTTCTGGTTCGTCATTCTGGAGAAGCTCAATGGGTAACGGCACCAGCATCGGCAAGGTTCGCGGGCTCGGCTCGGCGCACGAAGGCTCGCATCACTGGTGGCACCAGCGGCTGACCGCCGGCGCCAATCTGATGCTCATGCTGTGGCTGATCTTCAGCCTCGCGCTGCTTCCGGCACATGATCAGGCAACCTTCACCGCATGGCTGGGCGAAACCGTCGCCGCCGTGCCGATGATCCTGCTGATCGCGATCACCGTCTATCATTTCCGCCTCGGCCTGCAGGTCGTGATCGAGGACTATGTCCATAACGAAAGCGGCGTCGTGCTGATCGTGCTGATCAACCTCTTCTCCATCGCGGTGGCGACGCTCGCCATCTTCTCGATCCTCAAGATCGCGTTCACGTCCGGGGCCGCCTGATGTCGACTGCCTACAAGATCATCGATCATGCCTATGACACCGTCGTCGTCGGCGCCGGCGGTTCGGGCCTTCGCGCGACGATGGGCTCAGCCGAAGCCGGCCTGAAGACGGCGTGCATCACCAAGGTGTTCCCGACCCGCAGCCACACCGTGGCGGCACAGGGCGGCATCGCCGCGTCGCTCGGCAACAATTCGCCCGATCACTGGTCGTGGCACATGTTCGACACCGTCAAGGGCTCCGACTGGCTCGGCGACCAGGACGCGATCGAATATATGGTCCGCGAGGCGCCCGCCGCGGTCTATGAGCTCGAACATGCCGGCGTGCCGTTCAGCCGCAACGACAATGGCACGATCTACCAGCGCCCGTTCGGCGGCCATATGCAGAATATGGGCGAAGGCCCCCCGGTGCAGCGCACCTGCGCCGCCGCCGATCGCACCGGCCACGCGATGCTTCACGCGCTCTACCAGCAGAGCCTGAAGTACGACGCCGACTTCTACATCGAATATTTCGCGCTCGACCTGATCATGGAGAACGGCGCGTGCCGCGGCGTGATCGCGCTGTGCATGGAAGACGGCTCGATCCACCGCTTCCGCAGCCATGCCGTGGTGCTCGCCACCGGCGGCGGCGGCCGCGTCTATCAGTCGGCCACTTCGGCGCACACCTGCACCGGCGACGGCAACGGCATGGCGCTGCGCGCCGGCCTCGCGCTGCAGGACATGGAGTTCGTCCAGTTCCACCCGACCGGCATCTACGGCGCGGGCGTCCTCATCACCGAGGGTGCGCGCGGCGAGGGCGGCTATCTGACCAATTCCGAAGGCGAGCGCTTCATGGAGCGCTATGCCCCCTCGGCGAAGGACCTCGCCTCGCGTGACGTCGTCGCGCGCTCGATGGCGATGGAAATGCGCGAGGGCCGCGGCGTCGGCAAGGACAAGGACCACATCTTCCTTCACCTGAACCATATCGATCCGAAGGTTCTGGCGGAGCGCCTTCCGGGCATCACCGAAACCGGCAAGATCTTCGCAGGCGTCGATCTGACCCGCCAGCCGCTGCCGGTCACCCCGACCGTCCACTATAACATGGGCGGCATCCCGACCAACTATCACGGCGAAGTCGTGCAGCTGCGCGACGGCGATCCCGATGCGGTCGTCCCCGGCCTGTTCGCGGTCGGCGAAGCGGCCTGCGTTTCGGTCCACGGCGCGAACCGTCTCGGCTCCAACTCGCTGATCGATCTCGTGGTGTTCGGCCGCGCGACCGGCCTGCGCCTCAAGGAGATCGTGAAGCCAAATTCGCCGCACGCGCCGCTGCCGGCGGGTTCGGAGGAGTTCGCGCTCACCCGCCTCGATCATTTCCGCAACGCCAAGGGCGGCACGCCCACCGCGCAGATTCGCGCCGACATGCAGAAGACGATGCAGCGCCACTGCGCCGTGTTCCGCGACAGCGCGCTTCTGACCGAAGGCGTGGCGCACATGGACAAGGTCTATCAGGGAATGCAGGACATCGGCGTGACCGATCGTTCGCTGATCTGGAACACCGATCTGGTCGAGACGCTCGAGCTCGACAATCTGATCGGCCAGGCGCTGGTGACGATCAAGGGCGCCGAGAATCGCAAGGAAAGCCGCGGCGCGCACATGCACGAGGATTATCCGAACCGCGACGACAAAAACTGGATGAAGCACACCACCGCCACCTTCGAAGGTTGGGGCGGCAAGGGCGGCTCGACGGTTCTCGATTTCCGCCCGGTGCACGAATACACGCTCACCGACGACGCCGAGTATATCAAGCCCAAGGCGCGGGTTTACTGAGATGGCATCGCCCGGGAACAGGAGTTTCCGGGCGACGCTGATCGCCGGCGGCCTGATGATGGCGGGCGGCGTGGCGCTCGCGCTCTACGGCCACTCGCTTCCCGTCTATACGGTGTCGTTCGAGCAGGCGACGTCCGCCTGGACGGAATGGTGTAACGCCAGCGGCCCCGATCGCGCGGCCGGAGCGCGCTATCATGCGCTGTTCGGCTGGCATTATGCCCTGATCAACGCGGGCAGCTCGATCGCGGCGGCCGGGCTCACCGTGGCGCTGCTCGCCATCCTCATGCGCCAGACCACAGCATCGGGCGAACCGTGGCTACGGACACCGGAGCGTAGCCTGACCTTCGTCGCGATCGGCGGCGGCGCGATGCTGCTGCTCTGGTCCGGCATGATCCACGGCCTCACCAGCGATCTGGATCGCCGCTATTTCCCGGCCTGCGCGGATTCCATCGCGATCCCGATTTTCGGCATCGCTTCGTTCATGACGATCCTGATGCCCATTCTGGCGGCAATCGGCTTCGTCTTCACCCGGTCGTTCGGCGAGCTGCCCGTGCGGCTCGACCGATGGGACCGCGAACGGCCGCTGCGGTCGTGGATCGTGACCTTCGTCTTCGGCGCGGCGATGATCGGCGGCCTCGCCATCGCCTCGCTCAGCATCTTCGGCGCCGATCTCACCACACCGTCGAGCGTGGTCATCCTCTATCTGCTGGCGGCGACCCGCGCGGCGATGCTCGCGCCGCCGCGAACCAGCGAAGAGAATTGGTAGCCGGTCCCGCAATCGGACCCCATCTCCGCCCTCGCCGCTTGACTTCGCCGCTCACGACACGAGATTGACGGCGTTAACCAATTCGGGGGTGCGCATGCGTTTGGCCGGTTTCGCGCGGATGTTCGGGTTCCTCGCCGCGGCGCTGCTCGCTCCCGCCGCGCTCGCCCAGCCCGCCGCCGCGCCCTATGCCGCGCCCAAGCATGACGGCCTTGGCTGGCCCGGCATCGTCAGCGGCGAAACGCAGGACGCGCGCCAGACCAGCCTCGATGCCGGCCCCGAGCTTCAGCGCGGCCGCTCCGCCCGCTGGACCCTCGCGGAACATCGCCGCCTTTCCAAGGCGCTCGCCGCGATCCAGCCGCAGCGCAAGGGCGTGGTCGACGTCTATGTCATCGCCATCGCGCTCGACAGCGATCCGGTATTCGGCCGCGAGACGCGAGAAGCGGGCAAGGTGCTCTCGCGCCGCTACGGCGCCACCGGCCGCACCATCGTCCTCGCCGGATCGACCGGCGCGGCGCCCAGCGAATTGCCGCTCGGCAGCATGGAATCGCTTACCCTCTCGCTCGCTCGCGTCGCCGAAGTGATGGACCCGAAGGAAGACGTGCTCGTCCTCTATTCGACCAGCCACGGCGCCAAGATCGGCCTCGCTTATCATGACGGCGACGAAGGCTTCGGCCTGCTGACTCCCACCCGCTATGCCGCGATCCTGAACGAGCTTGGCATCAAGCGCCGCGTGCTGATCCTGTCGGCCTGCTATTCGGGCATCTTCGTCCCCGCGCTTTCCAGCCCGGACACCGCGCTGTTCACCGCCGCATCGGACAGCCGCCCGTCCTTCGGCTGCATGGCCGAGAATGACTGGACCTTCTTCGGCGACGCGATGATCAATCACGGAATGCGCAAGCCGCAGTCGCTGGCCGAAGCCGGCAAGGAAGCGCATGGGCTGATCACCCAGTGGGAAGCAGGCGCGCGGCTCCAGCCCAGCAATCCGCAGGTCAGCATCGGCGCCAATGTCGAGACCTGGCTCAAGCCGCTCGAAGCGCGCATCCCCAAACTCGCAACCCAGCCCGTCGGCAAGCCCGCCGCCGAAGCGCTGAAGCGGTAGGCGAGCCGCGCCCGTGTCTTCGCCGCCGGAATCCCTGCTGGCGAAGCTGATTCCGGGCGATCTCGAGAATCAGATTCCCGCCGCGGTCGAGAAAGTGCTGCCCGGAGGGTTCAGGAACCGGCTGGTGCAGGCCGGGCTCGGCGTGATGCTGGCGTTCGGCCTGTCGTTCCTCGTCAAGCGAATGCTCGAATGGCGCGAGCGCAAGGCCGCGCTCGCCCGGCCCGCGCCGCGCCCGGCAATCGCGCGCCCTGCGGAACCGGCGCGCGCGGTGGCGGTTTCGCCCGCCATGACCGAAGCACCTGCCCCGCCTCCGCCGCCCGTGATCCATGACGACGGCACCAGCGCCACGCGCTACCCGCTGCTCGGCCAGCCGCACGTCACGCTTTCGGGCAATGTCGATCAGGCGATGTACCAGAGCTTCCGCGACCAGATCGCTGCCGCGCCGCATCAGGGCACGCTGGTCGTCTCCATCTCCACGCTGGGCGGCGATCCCGAGATCGCCCGGCTGATGGGCGACGAGATCCGCCTGCTGCGCGACTATAACCAGCGCGAGATCCTGTTTCTCGGCAAGGTCGCGGTCTATTCGGCGGGCGCGACCTTCATGGCCGCCTTCCCCGCCGACAAGCGCTTCGTGACGCGCGGCACGCGGATCATGATCCACGAACGCAGCATCACCAAAACGGTCGAGCTCGCCGGCCCGCTCAGAACCTGCGTCGCCAGCCTCAGGGCCAATCTCCACGAGATCGAGGAATCGGTCCGCATCGAGGAAGAGGGGTTCCGCGATCTGGTGGCGGGCACCAGCATCCCCTTCGACGACGTCCGCGCCCGCGCGCCGGAAAACTGGTATATCGAAGCCGAGGAAGCACGCTCCCTCGGCCTCGTGCTGGACGTGATTTAGGCGGTCGCGCCGCCATCGATGTCGATCGTCGTGCCGGTGATGAACGAGGATTCGTCGCTGGCCAGGAACGACGCCAGCGCGGCCACTTCCTCGGCCCGGCCGTAACGGCCCAGCGGAATGTTCGGCAGCATGATCTTGGCCATGTCGCCGTCGGACGGGTTCATGTCGGTATCGATCGGTCCCGGCTGGATCACGTTGACGAGGATTCCGCGCGGCGCGAGATCGCGCGCCCATCCGCGCGCCAGTCCCTGCACCGCCGACTTGCTGGCCGCATAGGTGGCCATGCCCGGGATCATCGACACGTCGCCCGATACGCTGCCCACGATCACCACACGTCCGCCATCGGCCAGATGCGGCACCGCCGCGATCGTACCGGAAACCACACCGTCGACATTGACTGCGAACACGCGGCGGAATTCCTCGAATCCCTCCTGCTCGATCGCCGTCCCGCCAAAGACCCCGGCATTGTGGACCAGGATGTCGATCCCGCCCAGCGCCTCGGCAGTCCGGTCCACCGCTGCGGCAACCGCGGCGCCGTCCGCCGCATCGGCTCGCAGCGCGAGCCCCTTCACGCCTTCGGCCTCGATCGCTCCGACGGTATCGTCGGCAGCCTCGCGGTTGCCGGCATAGGTGATGACGACATCCGCGCCGTCGGCGGCCAGCCGCTTCGCGATCGCCGCGCCGATGCCGCGCGATCCGCCGGTGACCAGTGCGCGCTTGCCCGAAAGTTTCCTGCTCATCTCAAAATCTCCGGTCCCCCGCCGGTCGCTTGCCGGCAGCCGGGACGGAGCCTCATCTGGGAAGCCCGATCTATAGTTCAATATTCCCGAACTATTAAACTGATGAAGCTTTCCTATATGTGATCCATGTCCCGCTTCGTTCACCCCGATCTGAAGGATGTCAGCCTGTCCGCCGCGCTCCATGCGCTGGCCGATCCGGTGCGCCTCGCGATGGTCGCGAAGCTGGCCGAGGGCGAGACGCTCAACTGCACCTCGACCTGCCCGGTCCAGGCGATCCCCAAGAGCACGCTGTCCAATCACTTCAAGGTGCTGCGCGGCGCGGGCATTGTCGAGACCCGCTCGGAAGGCCGCGAGATGCTCAGCACGCTGCGCCGCGAAGCGTTCGAAGCGCGCTTCCCCGGGCTGCTCGCTTCCATCCTGGACAATCAGCGGACCGGTTCGGCGGCCTAAACAGGGTTGCGCTGCGAGTGCGAAAGGCATAGCCCGCCCCAGCGCATTGGGAAGCGCGGAGGGAAGATAGCGAATGGCCGAGTTTCGCCTGCCGAAGAACAGCCGGATCAACAAGAACGGACAGACCCATAACGCGCCCGCCGGCGCGACGCGGATCCGGAAGTTCGAAATCTACCGCTACGATCCCGATACCAAGGCGAATCCGCGCTACGACACGTACGAGATCGATCTCGACGATTGCGGCCCGATGGTCCTCGACGCACTCATCAAGATCAAGTCGGAGATCGATCCGACCCTCACCTTCCGCCGCTCGTGCCGCGAAGGCATTTGCGGGTCGTGCTCGATGAACATGGCCGGCCGCAACGGCCTCGCCTGCACCACGGCGATCGAGGATCTGAACGGCAAGATCCGCATCACGCCCTTGCCGCACATGGACGTGATCAAGGATCTCGTCCCCGATTTCACGCACTTCTATGCGCAGTACAGCTCGATCAAGCCCTGGCTGCAAACGGTGTCGACCACGCCTTCGGGCAAGGAGCGCCTCCAGTCGCCGAAGGACCGCGAGAAGCTCGACGGCCTGTACGAGTGCATCCTGTGCGCCTGCTGCTCGACCTCGTGCCCCAGCTATTGGTGGAACAGCGACAAGTTCCTCGGCCCGGCGATCCTGCTCCAGGCCTATCGCTGGCTGGCCGACAGCCGCGACGAGATGACCGGCGAGCGGCTCGATGCGCTGGAGGATCCGTTCCGCCTGTATCGCTGCCACACGATCATGAACTGCGCGAACGTGTGCCCCAAGGGCCTGAACCCGGCCAAGGCGATCGCCGAGATCAAGATCATGGAAGCCGAGCGCACGATCTGATGCTGCGCGCGCGTCTGGCACTGGCGGCGGCGCTGTTGCTCGGCGCACCCGCCACGGCGTCCAGTCCCGACCCGGTTCAGCGCCTCGACGATCATACGATACTGGTCCCCGGCGGCGTCGAGCCCGGCCGCCAGCCGGACGGCAATTCGGTCCTGATCGAAGGGTCCGGCGGGCTCATCCTGGTCGATACCGGCCGGCACAGGGCGCATGTCGATCGCCTAATCGGTGCGGCGGCGGGCAAGCCGATCGTTGCGGTGATCAACAGCCATTGGCACCTCGATCATGTCAGTGGCAATCTGGCGATCCGCGCGCGCGATCCGCAGGCTCGCGTCTATGCCACCGGTGCAATCGATCAGGCGCTGACCGGCTTCCTCGCGCGCAGCGCGCAATCGAACCGCGAAGCGCTGGCCTCGGGCAAGCTCTCGCCGGGACTGGCCGAGGATATCCGCGGCGATCTCGCCACCGTCGCGCGCGGCCGCGAACTGCGTCCCGATATCGTCATCGACCGCAGCCAGAACCTGACGCTGGCGGGCCGGCAGCTGGTCCTGAACGTCGCGCCCCATGCCGCGACCGAAGCCGATCTGTGGGTTTATGATCCGTCGGCGAAGCGCGTTCTCGCCGGCGATCTGGTCACGCTGCCCGCGCCGTTCCTCGACACCGCCTGCATCGATGGCTGGGAAAGCGCTTTGGCCGCGATCGAGCGCACCGATTTCGAAACGCTCGTCCCCGGCCACGGCCCGGTGATGTCCCGCGACGAATTCCGTACGTGGTATCTCGGCTTCACCAGCCTGGTCGATTGCGCCGGTAGCGACCGGCCGATGGCCATCTGCGCCGGGGGCTGGCTTGCCGTCGCCCGCCGCTTCCTGCCGCCCGGGCAGGCCGACGATTTCAGCAGCATGGCCTTTTACTATGGCGAGTTGATCCGCTCGGGCAAGTTGCAGGCGAACTGCCCGGCATGACCGAAGCCCTGTTCCACTATGGCGAGGATCCCGATGCGCCCGGCTGGATGCGCTGGGAGCTGCGCGAGCGCGGCCGCTACAACGACTTTCTCGGCCCCCTCTCCACCCGGCGCGAGGGCGATATCGCCCGCGTGCGGATGACGCCCGGCTTCAGCCATTCGAACCTTGGCAACAATGTTCACGGCGGCACGATGCTGGGCTTTATCGACGTGGCGCTGTTCGGCGGCGCGCGGGCGCTGGGCGTGCTCGGATCGCAGCGCGTGGTAACGCTCGACCTGTCGACCCAGTTCATCGGCGTGACCCGGCTCGGCGTCCCGCTCGAAGCGCGCGTCGAGCTGCTCCGCGAAACCGGCCACCTCATCTTCCTGCGCGGACTGGTCGTGCAGGAGGAAGCCATCGTCGCCAGCTTCACCGGAACCGTGCGGAAGCTCGGCGAGCGGTGAGCCACGTCCTGGAGAAATACCGGGCGCTCGTCGCCGCGGGCGAATTGCGCGAGGACGCCGAACAGGCCGCCGCCGCCGCCCGGCTCGATGCTCTCGCGGTCCAGCTCGAAGCGGTACCGAAAAAGGGCAGCATCCTGTGGCGCGCGCTCGGCCGCCAGCCCGAGGCGCCGCGCGGCGTCTATCTGTGGGGCGGCGTCGGCCGCGGCAAATCGATGCTGATGGACCTGCTGTTCGAAAGCCTCGACATCCGCCGCAAGCGCCGCGTCCATTTCCACGAATTCATGCTCGAAGTGCACCAGCGCCTCAATGTCGAGCGGCAGAAGGACACGCCGGACCCGGTCGTCGCGGTCGCCGAGGCGATGGTCGAGGATATCCGCCTGCTCGCGTTCGACGAGATGGTGGTCAACAATCCGCCCGACGCGATGATCCTCTCGCGCCTGTTCACCGAGATGATGCGCCACGGTGTCACGATGGTCGCCACGTCGAACCGCGCGCCGAACGACCTCTACAAGGACGGCCTCAACCGCCAGCTCTTCATGCCCTTCATCCGTCTGATCGAGGAGAAGATGGACGTGATGGCGCTGAACGGCCCGGTCGATTACCGGCTCGACCGGCTGGGCCAGGTCGATACATGGCACGTTCCCAACGGCCCGGAGGCAACCGCCGCGCTCTCCGCCGCCTTCTTCCGCCTGACCGACTATCCGCCCGAGGATCGCGAGCATGTCCCCGGCTGCGACATCCCGGTACAGGGCGGGCGCGAGTTGCACGTACCCAAATGCCTGAAGGGCGTCGCGGTCTTCTCGTTCAAGCGGCTGTGCGGCGAAGCACGCGGCGCTGCGGACTATCTCGCCATCGCCCGGCGTTTCCACACCGTGCTGATCGTCGGCATCCCGAAGCTGGGCGCGGAGAACCGCAACGAAGCCGCCCGCTTCGTGACGCTGATCGACGCGCTGTACGAACACAAGGTCAAGCTGCTCGCCGCCGCCGATGCCGAACCGGAGCATCTCTACGAAAAGGGCGATGGCCGCTTCGAGTTCGATCGCACCGTCAGCCGCCTGATGGAAATGCGCTCCGACGAGTATCTCGCCGAGGGGCATGGCGAACGCTGAGGCGCAATTTTCTCGGTCGTCCGGAGGTGCCCGGAAGGCCACCCACCACCGTTCGCCCTGAGCTTGTCGAAGGGCCCTCCTCTCCTCCCGACAATCAAAGAAGAACGGTGCTTCGACAGGCTCAGCACGAACGGAATTGAAGGATCACCCCAGCATCGCTCCCGCCAGATCCTGCCCCCGCCCGGTTAGCCCATAGAAAGGCACCGGCGGAAACTGGTCCTCCAGCCGCCGCTTTACCAAATCCTGCCCGATCATCCCCTGCAAGGTCTGCGACAGCGCGCGCGGCGTCACCGGCGCCAGCCGCGACTGGAGCGTGCCGAACCGCGTCCACTCCGCCCCCAGCCCCGCGACTACCGGCAGCCCCCAGCGCGGCAGATCCGCAGCGGCCAGCCCGAGCTTCTCGCGCGACGCCATGATCCGCTCGCATGCGCCGCCCACCGCAAGGCCCGCTTCGGTCAGCACATATTCGGGCCGCAGCGGATGGCCATGCCCCGGATTGGGCGCCACCCAGCCCGCGTCGCGCAGATGCTGGAGGCATCGCGTCAGGCTGTGGCTCGACAGGCCGAACCGCGCCGCGATCACCGCAAAGCGTGATCCATGCTCGCGGCTCAGCAACGCCATCACCGGCATTGCCCAGCGATTGGCGGTCAGCATCCGGAGCGTGGTCTCGTCGAGCAGCGTTGACATCAAAACCAAATTGATATGAACTATATAAACGGAACCATAGAGTCGGGAGTGCCCCATGACAACCACGATCGTTCAGCCCCAGCCCGCAACCGCCCCCGGCATCGCCTATGACGGCGGCCTCACCTGCGCGCTGGGAGTCGCCAGCCTCGACGCGGCGATCGAATGGTACACCGGCATCCTCGGCATGACCCTGCTCTACCGCCGCGACGACATCGCCTGGGCCGAACTTACCACCGGCGTCGATCGCGTGAACATCGGCCTCTCGCAGAACGAGACGGTCGGCGGCACCGGCGGCGCGACGCTCACCTTCGGCGTGACGGATATCGAAGCCGCCAAGGCCGCGCTCGACGCCGCCGATGTGCGACAGGACGGCGAGATCATGGAGATCCCGGAAATGGTAAAGCTGCTCACCTTCTACGATCCCGACGGCAATGCGCTGATGTTCTATCAGGATCTGTCGAACGCCCATGAAGCGGCGTGACCTGCTTCGCGCCGGGGCATTGCTGCCATTGGGCGCGGCGCTCCCGGCCGTAGCGGAAACTTTCGATCCCGGCTGGCTGATCGGCGGCTGGTCGGGCGAAGGCAGCTTCATGGGCCGCCCGAGCAGCGCGACCCTCGATGCACGCATGGCGATCGGCGGCAAGTTCCTCGAGATCGAATGGCAAGTCGCAACCACGGGCGACAAGCCCGTCCGTTACGAAGGCCGGGGGCTTTATCGCCCCGGCGCTGGCGGGTGGGACGGCCACTGGTTCGACAGCAGCGGCGCGATCCGCCCGCTCGCCGCGTCGATGGAGAGCACCGCCGTCCGTGTCCAATGGGGCACCGCCGAAACCGAGCGCGGCACCAGCCTCTATGCCCTGGCCGGCGATACGCTGATCGTCGAAGATACCGTCCTCGCCGCGCAAGGCCCGCGAACCTTCGCCACGCATCGGCTGAAGCGCCGTTCATGACGTAGCGTAAGCTACGGTTTACCCACCTTATTGCACTTGCGAATTAGTCGCAAAGATAATCCCGTATCTGCATCTCCTATGGGTTGCGGCCTCGCGCGTATGCGCCTAAGCGACCCTCGTTTTTCCGAGGTTTCGCGCCACAACTGCGCCCAACAGACCCCAACGTCGCCCAAGGAGAGTTCCAATGGCCCGCAAGAAGATCGCCCTCATCGGCGCCGGTAACATCGGTGGCACGCTCGCCCACCTCGCCGCCCTCAAGGGCCTTGGCGATATCGTGCTGTTCGACGTGGTCGAAGGCGTGCCGCAGGGCAAGGCGCTCGATCTGTCGCAGTGCGGCCCGGTCGAAGGCTTCGACGCGAAGATCATCGGCACCAACGATTATGCCGACATCGCGGGCGCAGACGTGATCATCGTCACCGCCGGCGTCGCTCGCAAGCCGGGCATGAGCCGCGACGATCTTCTCGGCATCAACCTGAAGGTCATGAAGGCCGTCGGCGAAGGCATCGCCGCCAACGCACCCGACGCGTTCGTGATCTGCATCACCAACCCGCTCGACGCGATGGTCTGGGCGCTTCGCGAATTCTCGGGCCTCCCGCACCAGAAGGTCGTCGGCATGGCCGGCGTGCTCGACTCGGCGCGCTTCAGCCACTTCCTCGCCGACGAGTTCAACGTCTCGGTCAAGGACGTCACGTCGTTCGTCCTCGGCGGCCACGGCGACACGATGGTCCCGGTCATCGAATATTCGACCGTCTCGGGCATTCCCGTTCCCGACCTGATCGAGATGGGCTTCTCGACCAAGGAGCGCATCGACGCGATCGTCCAGCGCACCCGCTCGGGCGGCGGCGAGATCGTCGCGCTGCTCAAGACCGGCTCGGCCTATTATGCGCCCGCGACCAGCGGCATCGCGATGGCCGAAGCCTATCTCTACGACCAGAAGCGCGTCCTGCCCGCGGCCGCGCACCTCACCGGCCAGTATGGCATCGACGATCTCTATGTCGGCGTGCCGGTGATCATCGGCGCCGGCGGCGTCGAGAAGATCGTCGAGATCAAGCTGAACGACGAAGCCAAGTCGAACCTCACCGTGTCGGTCGACGCGGTCAAGGAACTGCTGGTCGCCTGCAAGGGCATCGACAGCTCGCTCGGCTGATGCTGGCACTGGCCGCCTTGCTGTCGATCGGCAGCGCCTCTCCGGAGGCGCCGTTGCTCGATTCGTTCAAGGCGGCCTGCCAGAATATCGACAATTTCGAAGCCGCGCGCAGCGAAGCCGCGAAGGCCGGCTGGGAAGCCGCGCCGGAAGACGCCGAACCGCGCATCGCCAATCTGCTCAAGCTCGGCCGCGAAGCGATCGGCGACAGCGGCAAGATCAGCGGCGGCACTTATCGCCAGTCGTTCGACGGCACCACGGTGTGGCTGGTCCTGTCGCGCTTCGAGGACAAGTCGGGCTTCTGGGGCAATGGCTGCCGCGCCTATGATTTCGCCGCGACCGCGCCGTTCGACGCCAAAGCGCTCGAAACTTGGCTGGGCAAGGCGCCGACCGGCAATGGCGAGCAGGACGGCATGACCCGCCAGAGCTGGGAACCCGGCTGGCGCGACGGCGTGTCGATCGAAGCCACCTATATCCCCGCCGGCCATCCCGGCATCGGCAACACCGGCCTTCAGGGCCGCGTGCTCGTCGCCGAAGCGATCGGGGGCTTCTGATGCTCGCGCCGCTTCTCGCCCTGCTCCTCGCCGGAACGTCCCAGGCCGCGCCGATCGAGAGCCGCGCGCTCGCATTGTTCGACGCGCAATGCAGCACGCTCGATTCGACCGACGCGCTGATGGCGCGGATCAGGGCAGCGGGCTGGCAGCCCTATGATCCGGCGGGCACGCCGCTCGCGGCGCTGCTTGCCTATCATGCCAACGAGCAGCAGCCCGGCTGGAAGCTGGAGAACTGGGCCTTTGCCCAAGGTGCGGATCGCTCGCTGATCCTCGTCGTCACGCGCGCTGGTCGGCCGGACAATCCCTCGGTCGAATGCCGCGTATTCGCGCCGGGCATGAAGCAGCCGCCATCGATCGCCATTGTCGAGACATGGGCCGGCGCCGCGCCCAAGCAGAAATTCGATCATTCGGGCGTGCTGGCGTGGGAATGGTCCCCCGGCCTTCGCGCCAGCCACTCGGGCGGCACCGCCGTCCTCTATATCGCACCGGATTCACCGATGCTGGCGCAGTTCAAAAGCCCCGGCCTGATGATCGCGGCCCAACGATGATTTCTCCCGACCCCATTTCTCTCCACGGAGCCTGATAAGCCCATGAGCATTCTGATCGACAAGAACACCAAGGTCATCACCCAGGGGATGACCGGCGAGACCGGCACCTTCCATACCCAGCAGGCGCTGGCGTACGGCACGCAGATGGTCGGCGGCGTCACCCCGGGCAAGGGCGGTACCGAGCATATCGGCCTGCCGGTGTACGACACCGTCGCCGAGGCAGTGAGCAAGACCGGCGCGACCGCCAGCGTGATCTACGTTCCGCCCCCCTTCGCGGCGGATTCGATCCTCGAGGCAATCGACGCCGAAGTGCCGCTGATCGTCACGATCACCGAAGGCATCCCGGTGCTCGACATGGTCAAGGTGAAGCGCGCCCTGTCGGGTTCGAAGTCGCGCCTGATCGGCCCGAACTGCCCCGGCGTGCTGACCCCCGGCGAGTGCAAGATCGGCATCATGCCCGGCAGCATCTTCTCAAAGGGTAGCGTCGGCGTCGTGTCGCGCTCCGGCACCCTCACTTATGAGGCGGTGTTCCAGACCACCAATGCCGGCCTCGGCCAGACCACCGCAGTCGGCATCGGCGGCGATCCGGTCAACGGCACCAATTTCATCGACGTGCTCGAGCTGTTCCTCGCCGACGACGCCACGAAATCGATCATCATGATCGGTGAAATTGGTGGCGATGCCGAAGAGCAGGCCGCACAATTCCTGATCGACGAGGCAAAGCGTGGCCGCAAGAAGCCGATGGCCGGCTTCATCGCGGGTCGCACCGCGCCTCCGGGCCGTCGCATGGGCCATGCCGGCGCGATCGTGTCGGGCGGCAAGGGCGATGCCGAAAGCAAGATCGCAGCGATGGAAGCCGCCGGCATCCGCGTTGCAGCCAGCCCGTCCGAGCTGGGCTCGACGCTGGTCGAGGTCCTCAAGGGCTGATTTTTAAGGCGTGGCGCTCCATATCATCCTCGATGTGAGCGCTAACAAAGGTTGGGAATGACCAATGGGCTATGAAGGCCTGGACTTCGACGACATCGCCGGCGGCGTGAGCCCCGGCTTCGTCGAGACGCTGTACAAGAAGTTCAAGGCCGACCCGTCGTCGGTCGAAGCCGGCTGGCGCGACTGGTTCGAGGGGCTGGAAGGCGCCTCGACCGGCCCCAGCTGGGCGCAGCCCAACTGGCCGCCCAAGGACACCGACGCGCTCACCGCGGCGATGGACCCGACCCAGATGGAGCCCGCGCCGGCCAAGCCCAAGGGCGGCGCGCCCGCCCCGGCCGCGGCCCCTGCCGTCTCGGCCGACGAGATCGCTCGCGCCGCTGGCGATTCGATCCGGGCGATGCTGCTGATCCGCACCTATCGGGTGCGCGGTCATCTCGCCGCCAATCTCGATCCGCTCGGCCTCGCCCGGCAGGATCTGCCCGCCGATCTGACGCCCGAATATCACGGCTTCACCGGCGCCGACCTCGATCGCCCGATCTATCTCGGCGGCACGCTGGGCCTGCAAAAGGGCACGATTCGCGAGATCGTCGCGATCCTGCAGGCCAATTACTGCGGCAATGTCGGCCTCGAATATATGCACATCTCGGACGTGGAGGAGCGCCGCTTCCTCCAGGACCGGATGGAGGGCAAGGACAAGGCCATCCAGTTCACGCCGGAAGGCAAGAAGGCCATCCTGAGCAAAGTGATCGAAGCCGAGCAGTGGGAGAAGTTCCTCGGCCGGAAATATGTCGGCACCAAGCGCTTCGGCCTCGACGGCGGTGAAGCGATGATCCCGGCGATGGAAGCGATCATCAAGTACGGCGGCGCGCAGGGCGTCCGCGAGATCGTGTACGGCATGGCCCATCGCGGCCGCCTGAACATGCTCGCCAACGTGCTGGCCAAGCCGTTCCGTGTGATCTTCCACGAATTCTCGGGCGGCTCGGCCAATCCTGAGGATGTCGGCGGCTCGGGCGACGTGAAATATCACCTCGGCACCAGCACCGATCGCGAGTTCGACGGCATCAACGTCCATATGTCGCTGGTCGCCAACCCGTCGCACCTCGAAGCGGCCGATCCGGTCGTGCTCGGCAAGGTGCGCGCGCAGCAGACCTTCCGCGGCGATCTGGACAAGCACCAGCAGGTTCTCCCGGTCCTGCTGCACGGCGACGCGGCCTTTGCGGGCCAGGGTATCGTCTGGGAATGCCTCGGCTTCTCGGGCATCCGCGGCTACAATACCGGCGGCTGCATCCACTTCATCATCAACAACCAGATCGGCTTCACGACGAGCCCGCAATTCGCGCGCTCCTCGCCCTATCCGTCTGACGTCGCCAAGGGCGTCCAGGCGCCGATCCTGCACGTCAACGGCGACGATCCCGAAGCCGTGACCTTCGCCTGCAAGGTCGCGATCGAGTTCCGCCAGACCTTCGGCCGCGACGTCGTGATCGACATGTGGTGCTATCGCCGCTTCGGCCATAACGAAGGCGACGAGCCGAGCTTCACCCAGCCGCTGATGTATGCCCGCATCAGGCAGCATCCGCCGGTCAGCGAAGTCTATGCCAAGCGCCTCGTCGCCGAAGGCTCGATCGACGCCGGCTTCGTCGATGGCAAGGTGACCGAATTCACCAATCTGCTCGAAGGCGAGTTCGAAGCCGGCGCTTCGTACCTGCCCAACAAGGCGGACTGGTTCGCCGGCCGCTGGTCGGGCCTGCACGCTCCGGCCGATGCCGAAGGCGCACGCCGCAATCTGGAAACCGGCATCGAGCAGAAGCTGTTCGACAGCCTCGGCCGCACGCTGACCGAGATTCCGGAAAGTCTCACCGTCCACAAGACGCTGAACCGCGTGCTCGACGCCAAGCGCGAGATGTTCAAGACCGGCGAGAATTTCGACTGGGCGACCGGCGAAGCCCTCGGCTTCGGCTCGCTCCTTTCGGAAGGCTATGGCGTCCGCCTCTCGGGTCAGGATTCGGGCCGTGGCACCTTCAGCCAGCGTCACGCCGTCTGGGTCGACCAGAAGGACGAGCACAAATACGTGCCGCTGGGCGAGATTCCGCACGGCCGCTTCGAAGTGCTCGACAGCCCGCTGTCCGAATATGGCGTGCTCGGCTTCGAGTACGGCTATGCGCTCGCCGACCCGAAGTCGCTGGTCCTCTGGGAGGCCCAGTTCGGCGATTTCGTCAACGGTGCGCAGATCATGATCGATCAGTTCATCGCGTCGGGCGAAGCCAAGTGGCTGCGCGCCAACGGCCTCGTGATGCTGCTGCCGCACGGCTATGAAGGTCAGGGTCCCGAGCACAGCTCGGCGCGTCCGGAACGCTTCCTCCAGCTCTGCGCGCAGGACAATATGCAGGTCGCCAACGTCACCACGCCGGCGAACTATTTCCACCTGCTCCGCCGCCAGATGCACCGGTCTTTCCGCAAGCCGCTGATCCTGATGACGCCCAAGTCGCTGCTGCGCCACAAGCTCGCGGTGTCGAAGGCGTCGGACTTCATCGGCGACACGCACTTCATGCGCATCCTGTCCGATCCCTCGGCTCCGGCCGACAAGGACGTGAAGCGCCTCGTGCTGTGCACCGGCAAGGTCGCCTACGATCTGATCGAAGCGCGCGACGCGGCTGGCGACAAGAATACCGCGATCGTCCGGATCGAGCAGCTCTATCCCTTCCCCAGCGAGCCTCTGGTCAAGCGCCTCCAGCGCATGACCAATGTCGAGGAAATCGTCTGGGCGCAGGAAGAGCCGAAGAACAATGGCTATTGGTTCTTCGTGGAGCCGTTCATCGAAGAGTGCCTGAAGCAGGCCGGAACGAAGGTGCCGCGCGCGCGCTATGCCGGTCGTGCCGCTGCCGCTTCGCCGGCAACCGGCCTGATGAAGCGCCACCAGGCCGAACAGGGCGCGCTTGTCGCCGACGCACTCGGACACAGCGTCCGTGAAGAAATCCGCAGAACCCGGAAAGGCTGATCTGCAATGACCGAAGTTAAAGTCCCCGTCCTCGGCGAATCGATCACCGAAGCCACCCTCGGCGAATGGCTCAAGAAGCCCGGCGAGGCCGTCGCGGCCGACGAGCCGATTGCCAGCCTCGAGACCGACAAGGTTTCGGTCGAGGTTCCCAGCCCCGTTGCGGGCGTGATGGGCCAGCAGCTCGTCGCGGTCGGCGATACGGTGAATGTCGGCGCGACGATCGCCACGATCGAAGCCGGCGGCGCCGCTGCCGCCGCCGCGCCTGCCGCGACCCCGGCGCCCGCCCCCGCCGCCGAAGCCGCGCCATCGGGCGAAGCCGCTGCGCTCTCCCCGTCGGTACGCCGCGCCGTCCTCGAACATGGCGTCGATCCCGGCACCATTCAGGGCACCGGCAAGGACGGCCGCATCACCAAGGACGATGTCGTCGCCGCCGCGTCGGCCAAGCCCGCGACTCCGGCCCCCACCCCGGCTCCGGCCGCAGCACCTGCGCCCGCCGCTTCGTCCGGCGACCGCAAGGAAGAGCGCGTCCGCATGACGCGCCTGCGCCAGACCATCGCGCATCGCCTGAAGGAAGCGCAGAACACCGCCGCGCTGCTGACCACCTTCAACGATGTCGACATGACCGCCGTCATGGAGGCCCGCGCCAAGTACAAGGACCTGTTCGAGAAGAAGCACGGCGTGCGTCTCGGCTTCATGGGCTTCTTCGTGAAGGCCGCGGTCATGGCGCTGAAGGACATCCCCTCGGTCAACGCATCGATCGAAGGCGATGAGATCGTCTATCACGACTATGCCGACATCTCGGTCGCGGTCAGCGCGCCCAACGGCCTCGTCGTCCCGGTCATCCGCGACGCGCAGGACCTGTCGGTCGCCGGCATCGAAAAGACCATCGGCGACTTCGGCAAGCGCGCCAAGGACGGCACGCTCAAGATGGAGGAGATGAAGGGCGGCACCTTCACCATCTCCAACGGCGGCGTGTTCGGCTCGCTGATGTCGACCCCGATCATCAACCCGCCGCAGAGCGCTGTGCTGGGCCTCCACCGCATCGAGGAACGCCCCGTGGTCCGCGACGGCCAGATCGTCATCCGCCCGATGATGTATCTCGCGCTCAGCTACGATCACCGCCTGATCGACGGCCGCGAAGCGGTAACCTTCCTCGTCGCACTCAAGAACGCGATCGAGGATCCGACCCGGCTGCTGATCGACCTTTAAGGCAGTGGCGATGGGGTTCGCCAGCGAACGCATCCGCAAGCGAGAGGAAGCCAAGACTCTCGACTTGCTGGCGTTCGCGATGGACCAAGCGGGGGTGCCGCGCGGCGCATGGGCGGCTGCTGGCGTCCGCGCCGCCCTGCCCCCGGTCGATGATTGCCTGTGCCTCTTCCGCGAAGATGAGGCATGGGTGCTGAGCTACAGCGAGCGCGGCGGCTGGCGGGAAATTGCGCGATTCCCGCTTTGCCACGACGCGATCGAGTTCCTATTTTGGCAAATGACGAATGCTCCCACGCCCTATAGCTATCGCGAGGCGTGGGAGGCCCATTCCGGGCAAGAGTTTTCCCTGGTGGAGTGACCGGCGCCTTCTCGCCGACGGAGTTTGAAATGGCTGACTACGACTTCGACGTTCTCGTGATCGGTGCAGGCCCCGGTGGTTATGTCGCCGCGATCCGCGCTGCGCAGCTGGGCCTGCGCACCGCCTGCGCCGAATCGCGCGAGACGCTGGGCGGCACCTGCCTCAATGTCGGCTGTATCCCGTCCAAGGCGCTGCTCAACGCGTCGGAGCTGTTCCATGAAGCCGCCTCGGGCGCGCTCGCCAAGCATGGCGTGAAGCTCGGCTCGGTCGAACTCGATCTCCCGGCGATGATGGCGGACAAGGCCAAGGCCGTGACCGGCCTGACCGGCGGCATCGAATTCCTGTTCAAGAAGAACAAGGTCGAATGGCTCAAGGGCCTCGCCACCTTCAAGGACGCGCACAGCGTCGAAGTCGCGGGCAAGACCGTGACGGCAAAGAACATCGTTATCGCCACCGGCTCGTCGGTCACGCCGCTTCCGGGAGTCGAGATCGACCAGAAGGTCGTGGTCGATTCGACCGGCGCGATCGCGCTGGAGAAGGTGCCCGAGCATCTCGTCGTGATCGGCGGGGGCGTGATCGGCCTTGAGCTCGGCTCGGTCTGGGGCCGTCTCGGCGCCAGGGTCACCGTGGTCGAATATCTCGACCAGCTCCTGCCCGGCATGGACGGCGAAGTCCGCAAGGAAGCGGGCAAGATCTTCAAGAAGCAGGGTATGGAGATCAAGCTTTCCACCAAGGTCACCGGCGTCACCGTCAAGGGCGGCAAGGCCACCGTCACGGTCGAGCCCGCCGCGGGCGGCGCTGCCGAGATGATCGAAGCCGATGCCGTGCTCGTCTCGATCGGCCGCCGTCCCAACACCGACGGCCTCGGCCTCGAAGCGATCGGGCTGGAGCTGAACAAGCGCGGCCAGATCGAAACCGACCATGATTTCCGCACCAAGGTCGACGGCGTGTGGGCGATCGGCGACGTCATCCCCGGCCCGATGCTCGCGCACAAGGCTGAGGACGAAGGCATTGCCGTGGCCGAGAATATCGCCGGCCTCACCGGCATCGTGAACCACGATGTGATCCCGAGCGTGGTCTATACCCATCCCGAAATCGCCGGGGTCGGCCTGACCGAAGAGCAGGCCAAGGAACGCGGCGAGATCAAGGTCGGCAAGTTCCCGATGGCCGGCAACAGCCGCGCCAAGGCGATCGACGACACGGTCGGCTGGGTGAAGGTGATCGCCGACGCCAAGACCGATCGCGTGCTCGGCGCGTGGATCATCACTTCGGTCGCCGGCACGATGATCGCGCAGGTCGCCCAGGCGATGGAATTCGGCGCCACGTCGGAAGACATCGCCTATACCTGCCACGCCCACCCGACGCACAGCGAAGCGATCAAGGAAGCGGCAATGGGCGTGCTGGGCAAGCCGATCCACATCTGACCGGACAGGCACTTGAGGGGGGAGCGAAGATGCGGGCTTTGATGATCGCACTGGCCGGGCTGGCCTTGACCTTCGCTCCCGCCGCGCTGGCGCAGAAGGCCGCAAGCCCGCAAGAGGAAGAACAGCGCAACAATGTGATGTTCTTCTCCGAGGAAGATCCGGCGATGAACGCCGCGATCGCCCGCGCGCAGGCCGAAGTCCCCGAATTCCTGCTCCACCTGATCACGCCGCGACCCAATGAATATCGCTTCATGGTCAAATACGACCTGCTGCCCGAGGACGGCGACGCCGAGTTCATCTGGGCCGAAATCGTCTCGCGTCAGCCCGGCGCGGTCACCGCGACGCTCTCCAACGTCCCGCTCGACGATCGCTTCAAGCAGGGCCAGACGGTCACCATCCGCGATGAGCAGATCGTCGACTGGTCCTATGTTCGGGACGGCGTGATGCAGGGCAATTATACCACGCGGGTGATCCTCGACCGCATGCCGGCGGCCGAGGCCGATCCGATCCGCCGCAATCTGGGCTGGTAAGCTCCGCGCGGCGACAGGAAGAGGAATGATGCAGAAGTTTGCAATGCTGCTGGCGATCGCGCTCGCCGCACCCGTCGCCGCTCACGCCCAGAGCCAGCCGACCCCCAAAACCACACCCCGTCCCGCGCATGACCGCATCGTCGATGTGGCGAAGGGCGATCCCGAGATGCAGGCGGCGATCGCGAAGGCGCGCGCCGAACTGCCCGGCTTCTTCGCCCGCTCCGCTGCGCCGCAGTCCGGGGATTCCTACTTCCTGGTCAAGTACAACCTCACGCCCCAGGGCACGGCCGAGTTCATCTGGGCCGAGGTCATCGCGCACAAGGGCGATACGACCATCGCCCGGCTGATCAACAATCCCCGCGCGCCCGGCTTCGCCAAGGGCCAGCAGGTCACGGTGCGCAATGCCGACATCATCGACTGGGGGTATGTGAAGAACGGCGTGATGCAGGGCAATTACACCACCCGTATCCTCCTGCCGCACATGGCCCCCGCCGAAGCCGCAGCGCTGCGCCGGGCTTACGGCTGGTAGGGCGCCGCCCGGCCGATCCGTCCGATCAGCAGCGTGAGCACCGCCGAAGCCGCCGCCGCGAACCACAGCGCCTTCCAGCCCATATAGGCCTGCGCGCCGACGCCCAGCACCACGCCCGCGACGAACCCGGCCCACAGCAGCAGCCACGGGACCCAGCCCCAGCGATCCGCATCGCCCATCAGCGCGCCCGCCAGCCGCTGCCCCGTCCGCACCAGCGCGCCGGTCATATAGGTCAGCCCGACCGAGACTTCGCCGTCGCGGTGGAGGATGCCGTTCTCGGTCCCCATCGCCAGCGCGAGCAGCATCAGCACCAGCGATCCCGGCGCGATGCCCGCCACCACCGCCGCGATCGCCAGAAACGCAGTCACCGCCGCCATCACCAGCGCCTTGTCGTGCCGCGGCCGTGCGCGGACGATCACGCTCGCCAGAATCACGCCCGCCACGAAGCTCATCACCAGCGCGATCGCGATGATCGCATCGCCGCTCCGCCCGCTGCCGAGCCCCACGCCCAGCCGGGTGGAGTTGCCGCTCATGAACGACGCGAAGAATCCGCCCAGGCTGGTGAACGCCAGCGCATCGACAAATCCGGCCAGCGCCGCGAGGCAGATGGCGATGGCGGCAAGCGGCGGTTCGGTACGGTGCATGGTGCCGTCATGCCCCAGCGCGGCGCGACGGAGCAAGGCCGCGCGCCGCGCGATCCGCCCGATTTGACCTGTCGCTCCCAAGCTGGAACATGCCCGTCATGGACCCGCTCATCGCCGCCGCCAGGATCGGCCCGATCCTTCCCTGGCTCGACCTGTTCGGCATCGCCGTCTTCGCCGCCACCGGCGCCCTGGCCGCCGCACGGCGCGAGCAGACCTTCGTCACGCTGGCTTTCTTCTCGATCGTCGCCGGGATCGGCGGCGGCGCGATCCGCGATCTGCTGATCGGCGCCCCGGTTTTCTGGGTGCATGACGAGCGCGTCGCGCCGCTTTGCCTCATCGTCGCGCTCGCGGTGTGGTTCACCCCGCATCGCTGGTGGACCAGCAATGTGTTCGACTGGCTCGATGCCGCCGGGATCGGCGCCTATGGCGCGTTCGGCGCGGCCAAGGCAGTGAGCTACGGCATCCCGCCGGTGCCCGCGGCGGTGATGGGCGTGGTCACCGCCTGCTCGGGCGGCATCATCCGCGACATGCTGGCGGGCGAGCCTTCGATCCTGATGCGACCCGAACTCTATGTCACCGCCGCCGCGCTGGCTGCCGCGCTCCAGGTCGGGCTTACGCTGGCCGGGCTCGAACCTTTCGTCGCGGGCCTGATCGCCGCTTCGGCGGGCTTTGCCCTGCGCGGCGCGGCGATCCACTGGAATCTCGGCCTGCCGTCCTATCGGCACTAGCCCGGCTTGACTTGATTGACCATTCAACCAAGAGTGCGCGCGAGGGAGAGACTCCATGCGCCTGACTGCCATCGCACTTGCCATTGCTGCCCTCGCCGCGCCGGCCGCGGCACAGACGCGCACCGAATCCGACGGCACCCGCACGCTGGCGACCGACGTCTGGGTCCCGGCCGCGCCCGCTTCGGTATGGGAAGCCGTCACCACGGCCGAAGGCTGGAAACGCTGGGCTGTCCCCGCCGCCTGGTATGTCGCGCCCGATCTGCTCGAGACCAGCTATGACGCCGATGCGCAGCCCGGTGGCGCAAACAATATCCAGCAACGGATCGTCGCTCGCCTGCCCGGCCGCCTGCTCGTGTTCCGCAACGCGAAGACACCGCCGGGCTTCCCCCATGCCGCCGAGTTCGCCGGCGTCACCCAGTTCATGGAGCTGATCCCCGAAGGCGAAGGCACTCGCGTCCGCCTGACCGGCGCGGGCTATCCGGCCGGGCCCGCCGGCGACACGCTGCTGCGCTTCTTCGTCACCGGCAACCAGCAGACGCTCGACCAGCTTGCCGCCCGGTTCGGCACCGCGCCGCTCGATTTCCTCGCCGGCCATTGCTGGAAGGGAACGCTCCCCACCGGCGACGCCAATATCCATTGCTTCGACCGCACCGAAGGCCAGGTCCGCGACCGCCACGAAGTGCTGCGCGAGGGGAAGAAGGTCTATGGCGGCGAGACGCTCTATGCGTGGAACCCGGCCGAGCGGCGGATCGATTACGTCTATACCGGCATGGGCGGCGGCGAGATGCGCGGCACCGCACGGCGCGACGGCGAGGATCTCGATTTCGGCACGACAGATCATGTCGCGAGGGACGGCACCCGCATCACCATCACCACCCGCTGGGTCCGCGTCGCGCCGAACATCTACGAAGCGCGCGATTCCTCGCCCACGCCGAAGTTCAATCACAATATCCGCTACACGCGGGTCGATTGAAATTCCTCCCCGGAGGGAGAGGACTTAAGTCAGCTCAACAGCCACGCCAGCGCTTCCTCGCGCGTATCGAACAGGCCGATATCGGGCCGCACCTCGCGCACCCGCTGCGCCTGCATCCGCCCCAGCGCGGTCGAGGTGACGATCGCCAGCTTGCGCGCCCAAAGCTTGCGCACTTCGGGATTGACCAGCGACGCGCGCAGTTGCTCGACCGTCGCGAGCGGCACCACGGGCACCGCCGAGAAATCGTAGAGCGACAGATGATCGCCGACATCGTCACCCAGCGACCGGATCGCGGCGCGAAACTCCTCGGCCATCCATGCGGCGTCCTCGGGCGGCACGACGCCGCTGATCTTGAGTTCGACCAGCTTGCGGGCGCGATCGACGCGCACCTCGTGCGACACGTTGGGAAGTGGAACTACCTTCTCCATGATCCCGCCATAGCGGCCAGATGCTGCGAAAAGGTTTCGGTTCAGGCGCGCACGACGCCCACATCGCTGAACTTCTTCGGCTCCAACGGGGGAGTCTGCGGCTCGTTCAGCTCGCACTGCCAGATGCCGACATCGATCCACTGTCCGTGCTTATAGCCGACCTCGCGATAGACGCCGCCGCGCTGGAACCCCACGCCTTCATGCAGCCGGATCGAGCGATCGTTCGGCAGCGCGATCGCGCCGATCGCATGGACAAAGCCTTGCGCACGCAACGTGTCGATCAACGCCTTGTACAGCAACCGCCCCACGCCGGACCCGCTCGATGCCTCGGTCAGGTAGATCGAAGTCTCGACGACATATTTATACGCCGGACGATCCCTGAACCGGGTCGCATAGGCATAGCCAATCACCCCGCCATCCTCGGGCCCGCCGGTGGTGACGACCATCCACGGATACAGCCCCTCGCTCGCCGCCATCCGCGTGCGCATCTGGCGCGCATCGGGCGGATCGGTTTCGAACGAGACGGTGCCGGTCAGCACATGCGGCGCATAGATTGCAGCGATCGCGGCGGCGTCATCGGGCGTCGCAGCCCGGATAGCGATCATCCGATCAACCGCGCGAACAGGAGCTGGAGCAGGCTGCGTTCGTCGGTCGCCGATGTCCGCACCGGTCCCAGCGCGGCGCATTCTAGGCAGCGTGCCTGCACCGAACTGCCCAGCGCCAGCCGCTGCGCATCGCCGATCGCCTGCACGAACACCGAACGGCGCACCGCCGCGATCCGCGCATAGGCATCCGGACCGGCCGGCGAATCGATCCACTCGTCATCGCCTTCCTTGTCCTGCATCAGGCCGGCGAAGAAAGTCGCCCAGCCGTCGGGCTGCTTCTCGAAGAACACCGGCTGCACCTTGGCCGGATCGATCTTGGCCCGGCGCGCCGCTTCGGCGATCGCGTCGTTCAGCCCGCCAAACCGGTCGACCAGCTTTAACTGGTGCGCGGTCCCGCCGACCCAGACGCGGCCCTGCCCGATCTCGTCCACCCGCTGCGGGGTCAGCTTGCGCGAGGTCGCGACCAGATTGATGAAGCGCGAATAGCCCTGCTCGATCGCCGATTGCAGCACCCGGTCGGTCACCGCATTGGTCCCGCCCATCACGTCGGGCTGGCCGGTCAGCGGCGTGGTCGGCGTGCCGTCGGTGGTCACGCCGATCTTGGCCAGCGTGTTCTCGAACGTCGGGATGATTCCGAAGATGCCGATCGACCCGGTGATCGTGTTCGGCTCGGCGAAGATCACATCGCCCGGCGTCGAAACCCAGTATCCGCCGCTCGCCGCAAGGCTACCCATCGAGACCACCACCGGCAGGCCCTTGGCCTTGGCTTCGAGGATCGCCTGACGGATCTGCTCAGAGGCGAGCACCGACCCCCCCGGCGAATCGACGCGCACCACCAGCGCCTTGAGGTTGTTCTTCTGCAGCCCCTCGAGCAGCAGCTTGCTCACCGTGTCGCCCGCGGCGACGCCCGGTCCGGCCTTGCCGTCGACGATCTCGCCGGCGATCGTGATGACGCCGATCTTGTCGCCGCTGGTCGGCAGCGGATGCGCGCTCAGCCAGTCGGCGAAGCGGATGCCCTTGAAATTGCCTGCCGGCTTGTCGTCGCGCGCGCCGACGATCTCGGCCACGCGCTTGCCGAAGGCAAGCCGGTCGCCCTTGCGATCGACCACGCCCATCGCGAGGTTGGCGTCGGCGATATCGCCCTTCGACGCCGCGATCACTTCGTCCGGCTTGGTCAGGTAATCGGCGATCCGCGCCTTGGGCCGCGCCTTGGCGACCGCCGCCTTCCACTGGTCGAAGATGTTCCCGTACAGCGCGGCATTCGCCTCGCGCGCCTCGGGCGACATGTCGGCGCGGATATAGGGCTCCACTGCCGACTTGAACTTGCCGACCTTATAGACGTGGACGTTGACGCCCAGCCTGTCCATCAGCCCCTTGTAATAGGTGCGCGATCCGCCCGGCCCCGCGAACAGCGTGCCCCCATAGGGGTGGACCCACACTTCGCTGGCATTGGCCGCGATCAGATAGCTCGCGTCGGTATAGGCGGTGGCATAGGCCAGCACTGGCTTGCCGCTGGCCTTCACCCGGCCGACGGCATTGGCGACTTCGGAAACCGCCGCGGGATAGCCGCCGATGAAGCGGTCGAGATCGAGTACCACCGCCTTGACGCGGTCGTCCTTCACTGCGGCGTCGAGCCCGCGCACCACGTCGCGCAGCCGCTGCTGCTTCATCACGTCGCCGCCGCCGAACGATGCGAACGGATCGGCTTCCTCGGGCTGCTCGACCAGCATCCCGTCGAGCGCGACCACCAGCGCGCCGTCGCGGATCGACGTGCCGTTCGGCCGGGCCGAAAGCACCCCGAACAGGGCAATGAAGAACAGCAGCATGAAGACCAGGACCAGACCGTCCTTGATCCCCACCAAAATCTTCCAGGCGCCCTTCACCAGCTTCACGAACCGCTCCATCGCAGCGAACTTAAGTCCGCCATAGGTAGGGGAGCGTCGCTCAAGAGTAAACGGGCGTATTATATCGACAATACAGAGCGTCCGAGGGCCTGTCCCGATATCCGCGCCGCCCGCCGAAAAATGCTTGCGCCCGCTGGTTGACGAACCCACTTGCCGTCCGCATATCCCCGCCCGTTAGCACTCGGCCCAGTTGAGTGCTAAAAGGGTAATCATCACAGGAAAGGATCAGGCAATGAGCTTTCGTCCGTTGCACGACCGGGTTCTCGTTCGCCGCGTAGAGGCTGAAGAGAAGACTGCCGGCGGCATCATCATCCCCGACACCGCCAAGGAAAAGCCGCAAGAGGGCGAAGTCGTCGCCGTCGGCAACGGCACCAAGGCCGAAGACGGCAAGGTCACGCCGCTCGACGTCAAGGCCGGCGACAAGATCCTGTTCGGCAAGTGGTCGGGCACCGAGGTCAAGGTCAACGGCGAAGACCTGCTGATCATGAAGGAATCGGACATTCTGGGCATCGTCGGCTGAGGCCGTCGGGCCGGGCACCGTCCCGCGCCCACCAGAACGCAATTCCAGTCAATCCACTCTACATTCTGAAAGGGCAGTCACATGGCAGCCAAGGACGTAAAATTCAGCCGCGACGCGCGTGAGCGCATCCTGCGCGGCGTCGACACGCTCGCAGACGCAGTCAAGGTCACGCTGGGGCCGAAGGGCCGCAACGTCGTGATCGAAAAGAGCTTCGGCGCACCGCGCATCACCAAGGACGGCGTCAGCGTCGCCAAGGAAATCGAGCTCAAGGACAAGTTCGAGAATATGGGCGCGCAGATGCTGCGCGAAGTCGCGTCGAAGACCAACGACGTCGCCGGCGACGGCACCACCACCGCGACCGTTCTGGCGCAGGCGATCGTGCGCGAAGGCATGAAGTCGGTTGCCGCCGGCATGAACCCGATGGATCTGAAGCGCGGCATCGATCTCGCCGTCGCCAAGGTCGTCGAGGACGTGAAGGCCCGCTCGAAGCCGGTTTCGGGTTCGCAGGAAGTCGCGCAGGTCGGCATCATCTCGGCCAATGGCGATCGTGAAGTCGGCGAGAAGATCGCCGAAGCGATGGAAAAGGTCGGCAAGGAAGGCGTGATCACCGTCGAGGAAGCGAAGGGTCTCGAATTCGAGCTCGACGTCGTCGAAGGCATGCAGTTCGACCGCGGCTACCTCTCGCCCTATTTCATCACCAACCCGGAAAAGATGACGGTCGAGCTCGCCGATCCGTACATCCTGATCCACGAGAAGAAGCTCTCGTCGCTCCAGGCGATGCTGCCGATCCTCGAAGCGGTCGTCCAGTCGGGCCGCCCGCTGCTGATCATCGCGGAAGACATTGACGGCGAGGCTCTGGCCACGCTGGTTGTCAACAAGCTGCGCGGCGGCCTCAAGGTCGCAGCGGTCAAGGCGCCGGGCTTCGGCGATCGCCGCAAGGCGATGCTCGAAGACATCGCCGTCCTCACCAAGGGCGAAGTGATCTCGGAAGACCTCGGCATCAAGCTCGAGACCGTGACCCTGGGCATGCTCGGCACCGCCAAGCGCGTCACCATCGACAAGGACAACACCACCATCGTCGACGGTGCGGGTGAAGCCGATGCGATCAAGGGCCGCACCGACGCGATCCGCCAGCAGATCGAGAACACCACCAGCGATTACGACCGTGAGAAGCTCCAGGAGCGTCTCGCCAAGCTCGCCGGCGGCGTTGCCGTGATCAAGGTCGGCGGTGCTTCGGAAGTCGAAGTGAAGGAGCGCAAGGATCGCGTCGACGACGCGCTGCACGCAACTCGCGCAGCTGTCGAAGAAGGCATCGTCCCCGGCGGCGGTACGGCACTGCTGTACGCGACCAAGGCGCTCGAAGGCGTCGAAGGCGCGAACGAGGACCAGACCCGCGGCGTGGACATCGTCCGCAAGTCGCTGACCGCGCTGGTTCGCCAGATCGCGCAGAATGCCGGCCATGACGGCGCCGTCGTGTCGGGCAAGCTGCTCGACCAGAACGACACGTCGTTCGGCTTCAACGCCGCGACCGACAAGTACGAGAACCTGGTGACCGCCGGCGTGATCGACCCGACCAAGGTCGTCCGCACCGCGCTGCAGAACGCAGCATCGGTCTCGGGCCTGCTGATCACCACCGAAGCTGCCATTTCGGAACTGCCGGAAGACAAGCCGGCAATGCCGATGGGCGGCGGCGGCATGGGCGGCATGGGGGGGATGGACTTTTAAGTCCTGACCCTCGCCACTCAGGCGAAAACAAGAAAGGGCCGGCGGAGCAATCCGCCGGCCCTTTTCTCATCCCGCCAGATAATCCGGCTTCACCCCGGCCTCGTCCCAGTATCGCGTCAGCCCCAGCGTCTCGACGATCGGCGCGAACCGCGCATCGCGCCGCATCGCCAGCGTCGAGGGCATGAACAGCAGATGCGTCCGCCGCGCATTCTGCGGCGTGTACCCGCCCGCCAGCGGCGGAAACCGCGCCTCCCCGGTCGAGAAGCCCTTCGCGAAATAATAGGCGTCGGCCAGTTCGAAGGCCGCGTCGATCCGCCCCAGCGTCACCGCGAACTGCATCGCATTCTCTGCGAACCCCGCCCCGCGATGCGCGGCGGCGACATTGACCTGCATCGCTGCGTCGATGTCCGCTTTCGTCCGGGTCGCCGCTGCCTGGGCCGCGACCAGCACCATCTCGATATTGTCGGCCGGCACCCCGCGCGGCCGCGCCTCCAGATTGCGCCCCTGCACCAGCGCCTGATCCGCCCGGCCGGTATGCAGCAGCAGATAGAAGCGAGTGAACCACACCGTCGTGTCGGTCGGGTACATCGCAAAGACCTGCTCGATCGCCCGGTCCGCTTCGCCCAGCCGGTCCGCCGCCCACAGCGCCTGCACTCGCGAATAGAGCGTACCGAGCGAGGGGGGTGCGCTGAGCATCGCATGATCGAGCAGCCGGGCCGCCTCGCGGCATCGCCCCACGCTCATCATCAGCCCGGCCAGCACGCCCAGCAGCAGATCCTGATCCGGATGCACATCGAGCGCCGCGCGCAGTTCGCGTTCGATCCGCAGATGGTTGCCGCTGCGCGTCAGCAGCAGGACAAGGCCGACGCGAGCCATCGCGTTCCCGCGCTCGAGCCCGTCCGCTCGCGCGGCTGCGGCGCGCGCAAAGCCTTCGAGCGGCTTGTCGAACGGCGGCCCGCGCCATTTCGACGCCATCGCATAGGCGCAGGCGAGCATCCCCCAGCCATCGGCATAGCCGGGCCGTACATCCACGACATGGCGGAACAGGTTGATCGCTTCGTTGTAGCCGCTGTCGCTGCCCTTGCGCATCGCCGCCATCGCCTGATCGACGAACGGCGCGACATCGGCGGGCACTTCGTGGCGATCGCGCAATCCCCACCACGCCAGCCCGCCCGCCACGGCCAGCCCCGCCGCGCCGCCGCCCAGGATCACCCCGCGCCGCCCCAGCTTCGTCGGCGCCTGAGCCCCGGGTGCCTCGCCATCGATCACCAGCCGGTAGCCCACCTTGGTAACAGTCTCGATCCGGAACGCGCCGCCACAGAATCCGTCGGCCGATCGCCGCAGCCGCGAGATCACCCGGTTGATCGCATCCTCGCCGACCACGCGCCCTTCCCAGCATCGCTGGGTCAGCATCTCGCGTGTCACCACCGCGCCGCCGGCTTCGGCCAGCGCGACCAGCACCTGCATCACGCGCGGCTCGATCACTTCCTCCGCGCCGTCGTCGCGCTTCAGCGTCCGCAACGACGGCAGCGCGCGCACGCCGCCCAGCCGCAGCTCGCGCGCTTCTCCCAATTCGATGCGGTGCAAATCCCCCAAAGCAGCATGTCCCGATTGTTGCAGACGGCCAATGTTGTTCCGGTGGCTGAACGCCAGATGTATCGCCCCCGCCATCAGCCCTTCATCGGCAAGCGATCAGTTCGGGTACCAATACGCCGCACCGTGTCTTAGCCCAACAAATCACTTTCCTTGGCCGCGTCGCCGCGCCAGACTGAGCGCTTCAACCTGATCTTCGGGGACGCATACATGACCGAACTCTCGCGCCGCGAGGCGCTGACCGCCGCCGCGCTCGTCACGCTCGCCGCAGCCGCGCCTGCCTGGGCTCAGGACACTGCCAAGGCCGCCGCCGAATGGGATCTGACCGATCTCTACAAGAGCGACGCCGATTGGGACGCGGCCCGCAAGGGCGCGCTGGCCCGTCTGCCCGAAATCGCGAAGTATAAGGGGCGCCTTGGCGAAAGCGCCGATGTGCTGGCGCAGGCGCTGACGCTCCAGTCGGAGCTCGTGATGATCATCTCGCGCGTGTACGTCTATTCCAGCCTCAAGGGCGACGAGGATGTCCGCGTCTCGCTGTGGCAGGAACGCGGCGCGCAGGCCTTCGATCTCTACAGCCAGTTCGGCGCGGCGTCGGCATGGGTCAGTCCGGAACTGCTCACGCTGGGCGCGGACAAGATCAACGGCTTCGTCGCCGCGAACAACGTGCTCAAGACGCGCTTCGATTTCTATCTCGCCAACACCATCCGCCAAGCCGCGCACACGCTCTCGGCGGAGGGCGAGGAACTGCTCGCCTTGTCCTCGGCGGCACTGCAGACCCCGGACGAAGTCTCGGGCCAGCTGCGCTCGTCGGACATTCCGTGGCCGAGCGTGAAGCTGTCGACCGGCAAGGAAGTCCGCCTCGATTCTCAGGGCTATACGCTCAACCGCGACGCGCCCAACCGCGACGATCGCAAGCTGGTGTTCGACACCTTCTGGACCGCGCACGGCAAGTTCCAGAACTCGTTCGGCGCCACCTATAACGGCCAAGTGAAGGGCGACATCTTCAACGCCAAGGCCCGCAAGTACAAGACGTCGCTGGAGGCCGCGATCTCGGGCAACAACATTCCCGAGGCCGTCTATCGCACCCTCGTCGCCGAAGCGAACAAGGGCCTGCCCCAGCTCCACCGCTATTTCCAGCTGCGCCGCAAGATGCTCAAGCTGCCGGACCTCGGCTATTGGGACATCTATCCCCCGCTCGTCGCGCTCGACCGCAGCTTCACGCTCGATCAGATGCGCACCCTGACGCTCGAGTCCTGCAAGCCGCTGGGCAAGGACTATATGGACCGCATCACCAAGGCGACGGCGGCCAAGTGGATGGATCCGTGGCCGCGCCCCGGCAAGCGCCCCGGCGCGTACATGCAGCCCGGCGCCGCCGACGTGCATCCCTATCTGCTGCTCAATCTCAGCGACAAATATGACGGGCTGAGCACCTACACCCACGAATGGGGCCATGCCCTCCACTCGCTGCTCGCCATCGCCAACCAGCCTTACGAGAAGACCGATTATCCGATCTTCCTCGCCGAGATCGCCTCGACGCTGAACGAGGATCTGCTGAGCGCGTACATGCTCAAGAACGCCAAGACCAAGGAAGAGAAGCTCTTCTACCTCGGCATGCAGATGGAGAATATCCGCGGCACCTTCTTCCGCCAGACGATGTTCGCCGAATTCGAGCTGAAGGCGCACGACATGGCCGAGGCAGGCGAAGGCCTGTCGGGCGAGAAGTTCACCGCGGTCTATTTCGACCTGCTCAAGCGCTATCACGGCCCGAACGTGAAGATGGAGGCGGCGTACGGCAACGAGTGGGCGTATATCCCCCACTTCTACAACGCCTTCTACGTCTATCAGTACGCCACCTGCGTCTCGGCGGCGGGCTTCTTCTCGCGCGCGATCCTCAAGGGCGGGCCGAAGGAGCGCGACAATTACCTGTCGGTGCTCAAGGCAGGCGGCTCGGACTATCCGACCGAGATCCTCAAGCGCGCCGGCCTCGATATGGCGACCCCGGCACCGTATCAGGCGCTGATCGCCAACTTCAAGGACGTGCTCGATCAGGCCGAAGCGCTGCTCGGCTGACCGTTCCGGCCGCTGGCGGTCATCCCGCCGGCGGCCGCTCCACCACCACCACCGCGCGCAGCCCGCCCAGCCGGCTCGTCTCCAGCGTCAGCGTGCCGCCCATTCGCGCGACGGCCTTCACGCTGGTCGCCAGCCCCAGCCCGGCCCCGCCGCCCCGCGCCGGATCGAGCCGCCGGAACGGCAGCAGCATCTCGGCGCGGCGATCCTCGGGAATGCCCGGCCCATCATCGTCCACCGCAAGGAAGAGGCCCGCCGCGCCGCGCGGCGCCAGCGTCACTTCGATCCGTGGCGCATGGCGTTCGGCATTGTCGATCAGGTTCGCCAGCACGCGCTTCAACGCGATCGGATAACAGGGCAAGGGCAGCGTGTCCGGGCCGCGATATTCGATATCGACTCCGCTGTCATAGGCAGTGTCGACCGCGGTGATGACGATCGTCGCCACGTCGATCAGGCGCTGCGCTTCCTCGGCATCGTCGCGGACATAGGCCAGCGTCGATTCGATGAACCGCTCCATCTCCGCCAGATCGGCGGCGATCGGATCGCGTATCTCGGCATCCTCGAGCAACGCCGCGCGCAGCCGCAGCCGCTGGATCGGCGTGCGCAGATCGTGCGACACCGCCACCAGCGACTGGCTGTGATCCTCCACCAGCTTGAGCAGCCGCGTCTGCATCGCGGAAAAGGCCGTGGCCACGCGGCGCACCTCGTGCGGTCCCGCAATCGCGAACCCCGCCGCCTGCCCGCGCCCGGTCTCGTCGGCCGCCAGCGCAAGGTCGCGCAAGGGGCGCACCAGCGTGCGGACCATCAGCAGCGCGGCGACCAGCACGAATGCCATCAGCGCAAGATGCATCAGCGTCGAAGCCAGCAGCCCCGGCGGTGCGGCAAGATAGGGTGTCACGCGAAAGGTGACGAAGGACGCGTCCGCCAGCTCCATCGCCCCCACCAGGTCGCGCTGCCCGCCCGTCTGGGACGGCAGGATCGTCAGCCGCAGGTCGCGCCCGGCCAGCGCCGGTGCGAAGCGGTTCATCCGCGCCCGCTTCTCGATCAGCCGGTCAAGCGAAGGCGTGAAATCGGTGATCACCGTGCGCGGCACCCAGTTGAGCACGAGCCCCGGCCGCGACATGTCGTTGGCGATCCGCGCCCGATCGGACCGCGGCGCGGCGGAAACCGCTTCGCCCGCGACGACCAGTGCCTCGGCAACGCGCCGCGTTTCCTCCGCCGAAGTCAGCTCGCGCCCTTCCCAGCTATGGAGCGCGACATTGCCGATCAACTCGAGCGCCAGCGCCACGATCAGCACGAGCGCGATGCGGCCCACCATGCCGCGCGGGCGCCGCCACATGTTCAGCTGCGCGTGACATCGGCGGCGAACATATAGCCCACGCCGCGAATCGTGCGGATCATCGGCTGGGTCCTGCGGCCGTCCCCCAGCTTGCGGCGCAGCCGGCTGATCAGCACGTCGATGCTGCGGTCGGTCGAATGGCCGATCCGGCTGCGCGACATCTCCAGCAGCCGCTCGCGGCTGATCATCCGCTGCGGGTGCCGCAGCAGCGTCAGCAGCAATTCCTGCTCGGCAGCGGTCAGCTCGACCTCGGCGCCGTTCGGCGCAATCAGTTCGCGGCGGCGGGCGTGATAGCGCCATTCGGCAAAGTCGAAATGTTCCGGCGCCGGCACATCGAGCGGCACGTGCAGGTCGGTCGCCCGGCGCAGCACCGCGCGGACCCGCGCCAGCAGTTCGGGCCGGCCGAACGGCTTGGCAATATAATCGTCGGCGCCCAGATCGAGGCCGGCCACCCGGTCGCTTTCCTGCCCGCGCGCGCTGACCATCACGATCGGCACCTTGCTGCGCGCCCGGATCGCCTTGCACAGATCCAGCCCGTTGGGCCCGGGCAGCATGATGTCGAGCAGGATCAGGTCGATCGGCCGCGCGGCCATCGCCGTTTCCAGCTCGGCCCCGTCGGCCGCGCCGGTCACTTCATACCCGCATTCGCGCAGGATTCGCGTCAGCAGCGCCCGCACCCCGGCATCGTCCTCGACCACCACGATATGCGCCGGGGCCTCGTCGCGCATGCGATCGGCTTCGGGTGCCAGCGGCTTCAATTGTAACAAAGTGTTGCTCCGACCTTGTTGCGAACGGTTTGCACATTGACCGCGACGCAGCTGCGGACCAATCGCGCCCCACCTAATTGCTAATCATTCGCAATATTATCAGGGGGTTCAATGATCGGCCTTTCCGCTCGTCAAACGGCGCGTCTCTGCGCGGGTTCCGCGCTTGCTACACTTTCGCTGGCGCTGGCGCAGCCCGCTTTCGCACAGGCGGTCGAGGACAATGGCGAGATCGTGGTCACCGCCGCCGGCTTCGAACAGAAGATCACCAACGCTCCCGCCAGCATCAGCGTGATCACGCGCGAAGATCTTCAGGTCAAACGGTTCGGCAGCCTCGCCGAAGCGCTGGGCGACGTCGAAGGCGTCGATGTCGGCGCGACCGCAGGCAAGACCGGCGGCCTCAACATCTCGATCCGCGGGATGCCGAGCGATTACACTCTCGTGCTGGTCGACGGCCGCCGCCAGAATTCGCCGGGCAGCGTCACGCCCAACGGCTTCGGCGAAACCTCGACCGGCTTCCTCCCGCCCTTCTCGGCGATCGAGCGGATCGAAGTCGTGCGCGGTCCCATGTCCACGCTTTACGGCTCGGACGCGATGGGCGGCGTGATCAACCTCATCACCCGCAAGACCGGCGATCGCTGGGTCGGCACCGCCAGCGGCGAAGTGACGATCCAGGAGAATGACCAGTTCGGTAACATCTACTCGGCCAATGCCTTTGCGCAGGGTCCGATCGTCCGCGACCTGATCGGCCTCACCGTGCGCGGCAGCATCTATCGCCGCGAAGCCTCGGCGCTGACCTATGACAATGTCGCCGGCACCCCGGTCGTCGTCAGCACCCGCGGCCCCAGCCCGGTCGAAGCCGATATCTACACCTATGGCGGCCGCCTGACGCTGACCCCCAGCGCCGATCACGACATCTGGTTCGAATTCGACCGCGCCGAACAGACCTATGACAACACCGCCGGCCAGCTCGGCACCTACACCGTCGCGGGCGGCTATGGTCCCTATCAGAAGTTCAACCGCGACAATTACGTCGCGGCGCACACCTGGCGCATGGGCAGTTTCGGCAGCCTCGAAACCACGCTGACCCGCAACGTCACCGAGACGATCGGCCGCACCATTCCGCCCGGCACCCCGGGCAAGACCGCCGGCACTCCGCGCACGCTCGAAGCGACCAACAGTATCGCCGACACCCGCTTCGTCGGCAATGTCGGCGCCTTCACCTTCACGCTGGGCGGGCAATATTGGCACGCGAAGATGATCGATGGCGTCGCGCCCGAGCCTTACAAATTCACCCAATGGGCGCTCTTCGCCGAGAACGAGCTCAAGATCGCCGAGACGCTGCGCCTCACGGTCGGCGCACGGTACGACGATCACTCCACCTTCGGCGGCAAGCTCTCGCCGCGCGGCTATCTGGTATGGAACGCCACGCCGTCGCTCACGGTCAAGGGCGGCGTCAGCCGCGGCTTCAAGACCCCGCGCCTCGATCAGATCGCCGAAGGCATCACCGGCTTCGGCGGACAGGGCACGATCCCGCTGCTCGGCAGCCCCGGCCTGACCCCGGAAACCAGCACCACCTATGAAGCCGGCATCTATTTCGACGATGGCGGCATCGTCAGCGGCAACGTCACCGTCTTCAACAACGACTTCAACGACAAGATCGCCAGCGGCCCCGGCATCCCCAACTGCCGCTTCGCCGGCAATCTCAACCGCCCCGGCTGCCTCGATGTCGGCGCCTTCCCGAACGTCGATCTGTTCGGTCAGTCGATCAATATCGACAAGGCGACCACGCGCGGCGGCGAAGTCGCGGTGCGGTTCGAATTCTCGCCCCGCCTGACGCTCGGCCTCAACTATACTTACACCGAGAGCGAGCAGAAGAGCGGCGCGGAGATCGGCCAGCCGCTGACCAACACGCCCAAGCACATGGTCAACGGCAATCTGCGCTGGCGCCCGACCGATCAGCTTTCGGCATGGGTCCGTACCGAAATCCGCTCCAGCCGCTTCCGCGGCGCGGGCGCGGCGCAGAATGCGCTCGGCGATTTCGGCGGCTATGCGCTGTTCCACCTCGGCGGCTCGCTCAACGTGACCGAAAAGCTCCGCTTCGGCGCGACGATCTTCAACCTGCTCGACACCGATTTCGTCAGCTACCTGCCCTACCGCAGCGGCGCGACCACGGTGTACGCAGCCGAGTACGCCAACAATCAGGAAGGCCGCCGCCTCTGGCTATCCGCGACGGTGGATTTCTAAGAGCGCGCGACCTCGGGGGCGGCTTCGGTCGCCCCCGCAAGCATCCCCTCCAGCCAGTCATCGGCCTGCACGTCGATCACCAGATGCACCCGGTCCTCACCGCCCAGATTCGCCGCGCTGTGCGGATCGGACAGGCGCAGATACCAGGCCTCGCCGGGCAGCATCGTCACCGGCTCGCGATTGACGAAGAATTCGACCCCCGGATTGCTGGTCACCGGCACATGGATCCGCGCCCAGCCCGCCTCGACCGCGAGATCGTGATCCTTATGCTCCTTGATCCGCGATCCCGGCGTCAGCCGCATCAGCCGCACGCATGTCACAGGGCATCCGAACGCCGCGATCACTTCGGCGAAATAGGGCGTCCGCGCGAGGAAGGGCGTGTCGACGAACTCGGTCGCATCGGGCGGCGAGTAGATCATCATCACCGGATGCGTCGCCCCGGCATGCGCACGCAGCGGCAGCGCGCTCCAGTCGCCTTCGTAATTCTGGCTGACGAAATGGGCGATCCATTCGTCCCCCTCGATCCGCGCCAGATCGGCCTGCAGCCGCGCAGGATCGAAGGCGAGCGGCAGCCGCACCCGGTCGGCGAACCGCATTTCGGTCACTGTCGAGATCGTCGCTGTCACGCTTCAATGCTTATCCCAGGCTCTCGCGATTGCAATGCGGCGCGCGCCCGGCGATGACCGGCGGATGGACACCCCGCTCGATCGCTTCCGCGCCGCCGTCATGACCGATCCCGCGATCCAGCAGCACCTCGCCGGCACCATCGATACCGGAATCTTCGAACAACGCGCGCTCGATCACGCCGCGACGCTGGGAATCGACCTGACGCACGACGCCCTTGCCGCCGCGTGGAAGCCCGATCCGCTCGGCCTCGCCAGCGTCCTGTCGCCGCCGCCGCTCGAACCCGCGTGGCCGTCGCGCGGCTGGCTGCCCAGCCATGTCGCACCCGAAGCGGGGTTCGCGGTCGACTGGACCCATTTCGCCGGCGCACGGCTCGACCGGCCTTTTTTCGGAGACTCGATCCGCAACGCCCGCGTGCTTCCGTTCAACCGCCTCTTCCGCCACCGCACGGCGTTCGACAGCTTCGTCAGCGGCGCGGATGCGGACGCGCTCGCGCCCAGCGGCTTCATCTTCCACATGTCGCGCTGCGGTTCGACGCTGGCGGCCCAGATGCTCGCGGCCACCCCGGACCATATCGTCGCGTCGGAGCCCGCGCCGCTCGACACGATGCTCCAGATCCCGCTGATGGTGGAGGGCGTTCCGGTCGAGACCCAGGTCGCGGCCGCCCGCGCGATGATCCTCGCTTATGGCCGCAACCATGCCGGGGGCGCGCGACGCTATTTCATCAAGACCGACAGCTGGCACATCTTCGCCCTGCCGCTGCTTCGCCTGGCATTTCCCGATACGCCCTGGGTGTTCCTCTATCGCGATCCGGTCGAGGTGCTGGTCTCGCAGGCGCGGATGCCCGGCAGCCAGGTCGTGGCGGGCGTCGTCCCCGCGCAGCTCTTCGGCATCCGCCCGGAGGAAGCGGAGCTACCGGGCGAGGAATATACCGCCCGCGTCCTCGCCAGCACCTGCGCCGCCGCGATCGCGCACTGGGATCGAGGCGGCGGCCTGATGGTCAACTATCACGAGCTGCCCCAAGCGCTGTTCACCCGCATCCTCCCGCATTTCGGCGTGACGATCGACGCCGATACCCGCGCGCTGATGGAGGCTGCCTCGCGCCGCGACGCCAAGGATCCCAACGCCACCTTCAAGCAGGACAGCGCCGAGAAACAGACCGAAGCCAGCGACGCCATCCGCACTGCCGCCGCCACGCATTTCGCCGGCCTCTACGCCCGGCTGGAGGAACTCAGCGCTTCATCGCCTCGATGATCTTCTTGACCTCCTGACTGCGCCCGCGCGGCAGGATCAATATGTCGTCGCCATGCGCGACCACGATCAGGTCCGACACGCCGACCAGCGCCACCTTCTTCCCCGCGCCCGCGCGGACGAGGCAGTTTTCGGTCTCGACCATCACCACGTCGCCGAAACAGACATTCTTCTCGCCGTCGCAATCGCTGATCCCGTGCAGCGCATCCCAGCTGCCGACATCGCTCCAGCCCATCGCGACCGGAACCACCGCGACGCGTTCCGCCTTCTCCATCACCGCATAGTCGATCGAGTCCGACGGCGAGGCCGCGAACAGATCGGCGTCGGGATAGATGCGCGTGCCTTCGCGCCGCGCCACGTCCATCGAAGCCTGTGCCGAGGCCAGCATGTCGGGCGCGTGGACGCTCAGCGCGCCCAGGAAGATGTCGGCGCGGAACAGGAATATTCCGCCGTTCCACGCATGATCGCCCGACGCCAGCATCGCCTCGGCCTTGTCGAGCGGCGGCTTCTCGACGAACTTCTCGACGCGGTGCACGCCTTCGCCGATCGCATCGCCCACCTTGATCCAGCCATAGCCGGTCTCGGGCGAATCCGGGCTGATCCCGAACGTGACGAGCCAGCCCTGCTCGACCAAAGGCAGCGCGGCATGGATCGCGGCGTGGAAGGCATCGACATCGGTAATGACGTGATCCGAGGGCATCACCAGCAGCGGATCGGCCCCGCCGCCCGCCGCCAGCGCCGCCAGCGCGATCGCCGGCGCGGTGTTGCGTCCCATCGGCTCGAGGATCAGCGCCTGCGCATCCTCGCCGACATGGCCCAGCTGGTCCTCGACCATTTCCGCATGCGCCGCATTGGCCACCACGATCGGCTTGCCGAACTTCTCGCTGCCGCCGGTCCGCCGCGCAGTGAGCTGCAGCATCGTCTCCTCGGCGGTCAGCGCCAGAAGTTGCTTGGGCCGCTCGGGGCGCGATTCGGGCCAGAGACGCGTTCCCGATCCGCCCGAAAGAATGACTGGGATGATCGGCTTGGAATCCGGCATGCGAGAAGATCCTCCTGTGGATGACCGTGATGGTGGTGATTGCCCCGCGCGTCAAACACATGACGCCGTTCGGGTTTCCATGTCCGCAGGCAAAATTCGTGACGATAGGCGACAGGCCGGTACCGCCTCTCGGCGTCAGCCGAGACAAACAAGCCCCATGTCGGATTTGTTTACACTTACCTCCTAGAACGGGTGCGTCATGATCCGCCTGTTCAAGCATTATGTCCCCAATGCCGTGCTGCTGCTCGGCGTGCTGGATATCATCCTGCTGCTCGTCGCTGGCGAGTTGGGTTGGGTCTGGCGTCAGCATCAGCTGGGGCTCACCCCCGATCCGATCCTGTCGCGCGCGCCGCAACTTGCCGCCTTCGCGGTCACGCTGGAAATCGCGATGATCTCGATCGGCGTCTATGGCGCGGATTCGGTCCAGTCGATCCGCCACGCCACCGCGCGGCTGATCGTGTCGATCTCGCTCGGCGTGATCTTCCTCAGCGCGATCTTCTTCATCCTCCAGCTCGATTACTGGCGCTCGAACCTTGCCTACGCGATGGGCGCGGCGATCACGCTGCTGATCTTCCTGCGCGTCCTGCTCGGCAAGACTTTGGGCAGTCAGGCGTTCAAGCGCCGCATCGTCGTGCTCGGCGCCGGCGCCCGCGCGCAACGCCTCAAGGAACTTGCCAAGACCCCCGGCTCGGCCTTCGTCGTCGTCGGCTATATCTCGATGAGCGACGCGCACCGCGTCATTCCCGAAGCGATCGCCCGCGACGCTATCTACAATCTCGCCGACCATGTCGTCGTGCTCAACGCCAGCGAAGTCGTCCTCGCACTCGAGGAACGCCGCAACGCCCTCCCGCTCAAGGATCTGCTGCGGATCAAGACCACCGGCGTGCACGTCAACGAAATCTCGACCTTCCTCGAACGCGAAACCGGCCGCGTCGATCTGGATTCGGTCAACCCCAGCTGGCTGATCTTCTCCGACGGTTTCTCGTCGGGGCGGATGTTCTCCAGCATGTTCAAGCGGCTGTTCGATCTCTCGGCCAGCCTCCTGTTGATCGTCCTGTCGCTGCCTTTGGTCCTGCTCGGTGCGCTTGCGGTGAAGCTCGATTCCAAGGGCCCGGCCTTCTACCGCCAGCGCCGCGTCGGCCTGTACGGCACCGGCTTCGACATCATCAAACTCCGCTCGATGCGCATCGATGCAGAAGTCGCGGGGCAGGCCGTCTGGGCCGAAAAGGACGATCCGCGCATCACGCGCGTCGGCAAGATCATCCGCAAGCTGCGCATCGACGAACTGCCGCAATGCTGGTCCGTGCTGAAGGGCGAGATGAGCTTCGTCGGCCCGCGCCCCGAACGCCCCCAGTTCGTCGAGGATCTCGAACAGAAGCTGCCTTATTATGCCGAGCGTCACATGGTGAAGCCGGGCATCACCGGCTGGGCGCAGATCAACTATCCCTATGGCGCGTCGATCGAGGACAGCCGCCAGAAGCTCGAATACGACCTCTATTACGCAAAGAATTATTCGCCCTTCCTCGACATCTTGATCCTCCTCCAGACGATGAGGGTGGTGCTCTTCCCCGAAGGCGCGCGCTGATGGCGGCGGTCCTCAGCCTGTGGACTCACGCGCTGGCGGCCCTGCTGTTCGGCGCGCTGGCGCTATGGGCGTGGCAGCGCAAGGAAGGCGGCATTCCCCGCCGCCCGCTGGCTTTCGCGCTGGCCGCCACGGCACTCTGGGCATTGTCCGTCGCCGGCATCGGCGGCGCGGAAACCGGCACGCGCTTCGCCGAGCTGCTGCGCAACCTCAGCTGGCTCGCCTTCATGATCGTGCTCCACCGGCGCGACGGCAATGTCCGCCCGCCGGTCGCGCTCGGCACCGTCTATGGCGTGGTTGCGCTCGTCTCGGTCGTCTCCGTCGTCCTCTACATCATCGGCACCGGCGACAGCGAAGCCGCGGCGGAATTCCTCACCGCGTCGTTGCTGCTGCGCATGCTCGTCACCGTCGCTGCGCTGGTACTGGTCCGCGCGCTGCATCAGGCTGTCGCGGCACAGGCCAGCACCGGGCTGCGCTGGATCGTGCTCGCGCTCGCCGCGATGTGGTTCATCGATTTCAACCTCGTCAGCGCGGTCTATCTCACCGCAAGCTGGCCCGCCCAGCTCGTCGCGATGCGCGGCTTCGGCATGATCATCGTCGCCGCCGCGATGGCGGCCGGGCTTCAGCGCAAGGACGACTGGAACGTCGTCGTTTCGCGCACGGTGGCCTATCAGTCGCTCTCGCTCGTCGCGATCCTCGCCTATTTCGCGCTGCTTGCGCTGGCGACCAGCGCCATCGCCACCGTCGGCGGCGCGAATGCCCGCGTGCTCCAGACCGCGTTCGTCTTCGGATCGACCGCGGCCATGCTCACCCTCGTCTCCTCGTCCTGGCTGCGCGCCTGGACCAAGGTGAAGCTGGCCAAGCATTTCTTCCGCCACCGCTATGATTATCGCGCCGAATGGATGCGCTTCACCGACACGCTCGGCACCCCGGCCGGCGCCGCGCCGCTCGACGAGCGCATCGTCAAGGCCATCGCCGATCTGGTCGAATCACCCGGCGGCACCCTGCTGGTTCCCGAAGGCCAGGGCCTCGGCCACGGCGCGACGTGGAACTGGGACAGCGACGCCACCGGTCCGGCCGATGCGGCGCTCGCCCGGCATCTCGCCAATAGCGGTCGCATTCTCGAACTCGACATGCTGCGCAAGGCCGACAGCGTCGAAACCGCGCTGCTGCCGCAATGGACGCTCGATCGCACCGATGCCTGGGTGCTCGTGCCCCTCCCGCATCTCGGCAGCCTCGCCGGCGCGATCCTGCTCGCCCGTCCCCCGCTCGATCGTCCGCTCGACTGGGAGGATTTCGATCTGCTCAAGGTCGCCGGCCGTCAGGTCGCATCCTACCTCGCCGAATCCCGCGCGCAGGAGGCCCTCGCCGATGCCCAGCGCTTCGACGAGTTCAACCGCCGCTTCGCCTTCATCCTCCATGACATCAAGAATCTCGTGAGCCAGCTGACCCTCACCGCGCGCAATGCAGAACGCCATGCCGACAAGCCCGAATTCCGGGCAGACATGGTCGAGACCCTTCGCGATTCGGCCGAGAAGATGACCGCGCTGCTCGCGCGCCTGTCGCAGCATGGGCCACGCCGCGCCGAGCCGCTCCAGTCGGTCGAGATCCTGCCGCTGGTCGAGCGCATCGCCGCCACGAACCGCGCGCGGCATCCGGTTGTCGTCTCCGGCCATCCCGCGATCGCGCTGGCCGATCCCGCCGCGCTCGAACAGATGCTCGCCCATCTCGTCCAGAACGCGATCGATGCCAGCCCGGCCAGCGAACCGGTGACCATTGCCGTCGCTGCCGACAATGCTGCCGTCGCGATCGACGTGATCGACAATGGCGTCGGCATGTCGCCCGGCTTCGTCCGCGACAAGCTCTTCAAGCCGTTCGTCTCGTCAAAGTCGGGCGGGTTCGGCATCGGCGCGTTCGAGGCGCGCCAGCTCGCCACGCAGATGGACGGGCGTATCGACGTCACCAGCCGCGAAGGCTCGGGCAGCCGCTTCCGCGTGACGCTGCGCCCGGCGATGGCCCCCGTCACGGAGCATGCGGCATGAGCGAGAAGAAGGTCCTGCCGAAGCTGCTGATCGTCGAGGACGATGCCGGCCTCCAGCGCCAGTTGCGCTGGGCCTATGACGGCTATGAAATCCTCACCGCATCGACCCGCGAGGAAGCGATTACGATCCTTCGCGCGGAGGAACCGCCGGTCGTCACGCTCGATCTCGGCCTGCCGCCCGATCCCGACGGCACCACCGAAGGCTTTGCCACGCTCGAAACCATCCTGTCGCTGCGCCCCGATACCAAGGTGATCGTCGCTTCGGGCCACGGCGCGCGCGAATCGATGCTGCGCGCGATCGAGATGGGCGCGTGGGATTTCTACCAGAAGCCGATCGACATCGACGCGCTCGGCCTGATCGTCGCCCGCGCCTTCCACGTCCATGCGCTCGAAGCCGAGAATCGCCGTCTGGCGGAGCGGGCGCTTTATAGTGAGAATGGCGGCGGCGCGGTGCTCGGCGGCATGCTCACCGCTTCGCCCGAGATGCTCAAGGTCACCCGCACGATCGAGCGTGTCGCGGGCGCCGACGTCACGGTGATGCTGCTCGGCGCCAGCGGCACCGGCAAGGAATTGCTCGCACGCGGCCTGCACGACACGTCCGCGCGCAAGAAGGGCAATTTCATCGCGATCAATTGCGCCGCGATCCCCGATACGTTGCTCGAATCCGAGCTGTTCGGGCACGAAAAGGGTGCGTTCACGGGTGCGGTGAAAACCACCGAGGGCAAGATCGAGCTGGCGCATGGCGGCACGCTCTTCCTCGACGAAATCGGCGATGTGCCGCTGCCGCTTCAGGTCAAGCTGCTGCGCTTTCTGCAGGAGCGCGTGATCGAGCGGATCGGCGGGCGCAAGGCGATTCCCGTCGACACCCGCATTGTCTGCGCGACGCACCAGAATCTCGAAGCGATGGTCGCCGACGGCCGTTTCCGCGAAGACCTTTACTATCGGCTGGCGGAGATCGTGGTGAAGATCCCCAGCCTTGCCGAACGTCCCGGCGACGCGGGCCTGCTCGCGCGCCATTTCCTCAAGAAATATGCCGCCGCGATGAACACCGGCGCGAAGAGTTTTTCGCCCGACGCTTTGGCTGCGATCGACGCGTGGAACTGGCCCGGAAACGTCCGGGAACTCGAAAATCGCGTAAAACGTGCTGCGATCATGGCCGACGGCAAGCATGTCACCGCCGCCGATCTCGACCTGGCGGACGCGGATTCTTCCTTTCCGATCAACCTGAAAGCCGCCCGCGAGACCGCCGACCGCAAGGCGATCCGCCACGCCCTCGCGCGCGCCGAGGGCAATATCTCCAGCACGGCCCGCCTCCTCGGCATCAGCCGCCCGACCCTCTACGACCTGATGAAGGCCTATGACCTCCAGCCCTAAGCGCCGCCGCGTCTATACCAAGCCGGGGTCCCCGCGCGGGCCGCTGCTCCGCCGCGTCCTCGTGATTGCGGCGTGCCTCGGTGCGTTCGGCATCGCGCTCTATGCCTTCTTCGCGATGACGCCGACGCGCGCCAATCCCGAAGCTGCGCGCGCTTCGGTCGAAAAGGCCGCGCAGTTCCTGAGCAACGACAATGCCAGCGCCGCGCGACAGGCCGCGCTCGATGCGGTGCGCAGCGATCCGGGTTCGCCCAACGCGCATTATGTCCTCGCCCTCTCGCAGCTTCAGCTCAAGGACGGCGTCGCCGCCGAAGCCGAGCTCAAGCGCGCGGCCGATGCCGGTTACGATCCGAAGCGTCTCGCGCATCTCCGCGCCCATGCGCTGCTGCTTCAGGGCGATTCGGAACGCGCCATCGCCGAAGCCGAAAAGACCGATCCGCGCGATCGCGCCTATGGCCTGCGCATCCGCGGCCGCGCGATGACCGCGCTCAACAACTGGAGCGAAGCCGCGGCGGCGCTTCAGGAAGCCGTTCGCATCGCGCCGAAGGATTCCGATGCCTGGGCCGATCTCGGCCGCTTCCGCTACACCGCCGGCGACATTTCCGGCGCGATCCTCGCGTCGCAAAAGGCCGTCGAGCTTGGCGCCGGCAATGTCGATGCGCTGGTGCTGCGCGGCGAGATCGTCCGCAGCCAATATGGTCTCCTCGCCGCGCTGCCCTGGTTCGAACAGGCACTGAAGCGCGATCCCTATTATCACGACGCGCTGATCGAATATGCCGCGACGCTCGGCGATGCCGGGCGCACGGTCGAGATGCTCGCCGCCACGCGCAAGGCGCTCGAAGCGAAGCCCGGCAGCCCGCAGGCTTTCTACCTCCAGTCGGTCCTCGCCGCGCGCGCCGGCAATTACGATCTCGCCCGCAATCTGCTGCAAAAGACCAATGGCGCGATCGATTCGCTCCCCGGCGCGCTCCTGCTCGGCAGCACGCTCGATCTCCAGTTTGGCGAGAATGAGCAGGCGATTGAGAAGCTGCGCCAGCTCGTCGGCCGCCAGCCGATGAACATTCAGGCGCGCAAGCTGCTCGCGGTCGCGCTGCTGCGCACCGATTCGGCGCGCAACGCCATCGACATCCTCCGCCCCGTCGTCGCGCGCGGTGATGCCGACACCTATTCGCTGACGCTGGTCGCGCGCGGGTTCGAACGGATCGGCGATCGCGCGCAGGCCGCCCGGTTCCTCGATCGCGCGGCATGGCCGAAGCGCGCCGAAGCCGGTGCCTTCTCCGCCGATGACAGCGTCGCCGCGCTTGGCGCCGATGCGCAGAACCGGCCCGACGATCCCTCGGCGGTCGTCCCGCTGATCCGCGCGCTTCTCGCCGACGGCAATCGCGGCGGCGCACTCGCACGGGCGCAGGCCATCGCCAACGACAATCCCGGCGCGCCCGCCGCGCATATCCTCGTCGGCGATCTGATGATGCTGTCGGACCGGTTCGCCGATGCCGCCGCGGCCTATAAGAATGCCGCCGCCCTCCGCTTCGACGAACCCACCATGCTCCGGCTGGTCGAAGCATTCGATCGCGCGGGCAATCGCGAGCAGGCGGCGAACACGCTGGCGCTGTTCCTCTCGCAGAACCCGATGAACGTCGCCGCGCTCCGCCTCTCCGCGCACTGGCAGCTCGCCAGCGGCGAGTTCGACGCCGCGATCGACACGCTGGAGGGGCTGCGCGTTCGCATCGGCGATCGCGACGCCGCGCTCAATGCCGAGCTCGCCGCCGCTTATGCCGGTGCCGGCGAAACCGAAAAGGCCGAGGATTATGGCGAAGCGGCCTATGCCCTCGCCCCCGGCAACCCCGCGATCGCCGACGCCTTCGGCTGGGCGCTCTATCAGGGCGGCGCGCAGAGCGCGGGCCTCGAACTGCTGCAAAAGGCCGTCCGTCTCGCGCCGAACCATTCCGGCCTGCGCTGGCACCTCGCGCAAATCTATGCCGACATGAAGCGTTTCCCCGAAGCCCGCGCCCACGCCCAGGCGGCGCTCGCCGACCCCAGCTTCACCGACCGCGCCGCCGCGCAGGTCCTGCTCGGCAAGACCGGCTAGCCACTCTTGCCCTTCCGAATTCCCCTCCCTTCGAGGGAGGGGAGAATTCGCTGGGGAAGGCTAAAGAGAAGCTGCCTCCCGCTCCCGGGAAGGATCGGATAAGCCGCGGCCCATGACCGACCCGCTCGAACGCATCGCCGCCGCCCTCGAACGCCTCGCGCCGGCTCCGCCTGCGCCCGCCGATCCGCTCGCGCACCCCGCCTATGTCTGGCGCGAACATACCCTCACCGCGGCGCGCGCCTTCGCCCCGCTGCCGCTCGAAATGCTTCACGGCATGGACGCGCAGCGCGACGCGCTGGTCGACAACCTAACCCGCCTCGCCGCCGGCCATGCGGCGCAGGACGTGCTGCTGTGGGGCGCGCGCGGCACCGGCAAGTCGGCGGTGGTCAAGAGCGCGGTCGGCCATGTGCAGGCGCAGGGCGGGAATCTCGCGCTGATCGAAGCGGTGACGCTCCATCTCGACCAATTGCCCGAACTCTTCGCGCACATCGCGCCGATCCCGCGCGCGTTCGTCGTCTTCCTCGACGATCTCGGCTTCGACGCGGCGGGTGACGCCCGCGCGCTCCGCTCGATGCTCGAAGGCGGGGCGGAGGCGCGGCCCGCCAATGCCCGCCTGCTCGTGACGTCGAACCGCCGCCACCTGATCCCGCGCGACCTCGCCGAGCAGGCCAGCGCGATCAATCCGCGCGATTCGATCGACGACAGCCTCGCGCTCGCCGACCGGTTCGGCCTGTCGCTCGGCTTCCACGTCATCGATCAGGATACCTATGTCGGGATCGTGCAGGGCTATGCCGATGCCTATGGGCTGAGCTTCGATCCGGCGGAGGCGATCAACTGGGCGACGCGGCGCGGCAGCCGATCGGGCCGGGTGGCGTGGCAATATGTCGTCGATCTCGCCGGCCGCGAGGGCAAGCAGCTCTAGGACGCGGCGGGCAATCGCATCCGCACGAGCAAGCCGCCAAGGTCCTCGCTTTCCTCGAGGCTGACGGTGCCGTCGTAAATCTCCACCACATCGCGAACGATCGCGAGGCCCAGTCCCGTGCCCGGTTTGCCCGAATCCAGCCGCACGCCGCGGTCGAAAATGCGCAAACGATCCGATTCCGGAATCCCGCGCCCATCGTCCTCGACCATGATCTCGACGAATCCGGACTGCACGCTCGCGGTCACGAACACGCTGCCGCCGCCATATTTCGCAGCATTCTCAACCAGATTGCCGAGGATCTCATCCAGATCCTGCCGCTCGATATGCGCCACGGCATCCTTGGTCCCGTCGATATCGATGCGCACATTGGGATAAAGCCGCGCCACGGCCCGCTCGACCGCTTCGATCGAGGGCCAGACCTGCGCGCGGCTGTGTGCGCTGCCGCGACGGCCGACCGCTCGGGCGCGGGCAAGGTGATGGTCGATCTGCCGCCGCATCGTCCGCGCTTCGCGAATCACGCTCGGTGCCAGATCCGCCTGCCCCGCCGCCGCTGCGTTCATAATGACGCTCAGCGGCGTTTTCAGCGCATGGGCAAGGTTGCCCGCATGCCGCCGCGCTTCCTCCGCCTGCCGGTCGTTATGCTCGACCAGCGCGTTGAGTTCCTCGACCATCGGCGCGACCTCAGCCGGCATCGCGCCTTCGATCCGCGTCGATTGCCCCGCGCGCAGCCGCGAGATTTCCGACCTTATCTTGCGCAGCGGCTGTAGCCCGAACCAGGTCTGCATCGCCGCCATCACGATTAGCCCGAAACCGAGCAGCAGGAAGCTCCGCACCAGCGTCTGCCGCAGCGCCCCGATCTGCGCGTCGAGCGAATCGCGCGCCTGCGCCACCTGGAATCGCCAGCGCACCTTGGAATTGGGCAGCGTCAGATCGATCTCGGCGATGCGCAGCCGTTGGTCGGCGAACTCGTCGCTGTCGTAATAATGGATGTCCTGATCGTTGTGCGCCGGCTGCACCTTCAACCGCCGGTCCCACAGCGAACGCGACGGAAACGTCTCGAACCCCACGCCGCTGATCTGCCAATAGGCGCCCGAATTGGGCTCGAGGAAGCGCTGGTCCGCCAGCTCGCGGCTCAGCACCACTTCGCCCGTCGGCCCCAGCTCGGACGAAACGATCATCGAATTGACCAGCAGCTTGAGCTGCTCGTCGAAATTCTTGGTGACCGCGTTCACCAGCACCCGATCGAGCGCATAGCCCCCGCCGACCAGCAGCAGCAGGATCCAGCCCGCCGCGATGAAGATCATGCGGCGGCTGACCGATCCGGTCACGCGGACATAGGTGCGGGGTTGCGGCTCGCTGTCGGCCACCATCGTCTCCTTGAGGCCGCAGCCGCCGTCAGGCGTTGGCGGGTTCCTCGAGGCTGTAGCCCAGCCCGCGGATGGTGGTGATCACATCGGGACCCAGCTTCTTGCGGATGCGGGTCACGAAGACTTCGATCGTGTTCGAATCGCGGTCGAAATCCTGATCATAGATATGCTCGATCAGCTCGGTGCGGCTGACCACCTTGCCCTTGTGATGGAGCAGATAGGACAGGAGCTTGTATTCCTGCGCAGTCAGTTTCACCGGCTCGCCGTCCTTGGTGACCTTGCCCGAACGGGTGTCGAGGCGGATATCGCCCGCGGTCAGCTCGGCCGAGGCATTGCCCGAAGCGCGGCGGATCAGCGCGCGCAGCCGAGCGATCAGTTCCTCGGTCTGGAACGGCTTGGCGACATAATCGTCGGCACCGGCATCGAGGCCGGCCACCTTGTCGGACCAGCTGTCGCGCGCGGTCAGCACCAGCACCGGCGCGGTACGGCCCTCGCGGCGCCAGCGGTCCAGCACGGTCAGCCCGTCGATCTCGGGCAGGCCCAGATCGAGGATGATCGCGTCATATTGCTCGGTCGAGCCAAGGAAATGCCCCTCCTCGCCATCGGTCGCCAGATCGACCGCATAGCCTGCGCCTTCCAGCGCGTTGCGGAGCTGCTGGCCCAGCGTGGGTTCGTCCTCGACGATCAGAAGTCGCATTGATGTGTCCTCGCCCGATCGGGTGCTTTGAACGCTTAGTTACCGGTCTTGCGGAGTATCCGGCCGGTGCGGCCATCGACGTCCACCCAGATGACCGATCCATTGCGCAGGAATTTGAGCGTGTAAATATTCGTCTGCGGATCGAAGTCGAAACCCAGATATTGCGCACCCGGCATCATCGGCTTCACGCGCGCCTCGATAACGCGCACGGGCAGCAGCCCGCCCGTCTGGCGGCGCTGGCTGGCGGCTTCCTGGCCGCCATCCTGCCACCCGTCGCGGGCGTACAATGCCGTTCCGCTGGCGAGCGCGGACGCCGCCAGACACGCAACTAGAACGGGTTTCAACACCATTGACATCGGGATGGCATAGGGTTGGCGCATTGAATAGCCCCTGAACAGCGGCGTCAGGCGGCTGTAACCTTGTACTTGGCTCGCAGCGCCAGCCCGCTCCCCCACACGACCACCCGCAGAATATGCTGGATGGGAGGCCGGGTGGGGGAGCGGGCCGGCGCCGCCCTTGGCGAAGCCAGGGCAAACAGCTAGGTGCCGCCGCATGGCTGCACCTGTGTTAAGTTACGAAGGACTGGGACTGGTCCAGGGATCCGGCTGGCTGTTCCGCGGGCTGGATCTCTATATCGGCGCGCGCGACCGATTGGCGCTGATCGGGCGCAACGGCGCGGGCAAATCGACTCTGCTGCGCCTGATCGCCGGAAGCATCGATTCGGACGAGGGCCGCCGCACGATCCAGCCGGGCACGCATGTCGTGATGCTCGAACAGGATCCGCAGGTCGCCGGATTCGCCACCCTGCTCGATTTCGTCCTGGCCGGCGACGACGCGCCCGAGCGCCACGAAGCCGAAGCGATCGCCGATCAGCTCGGCATCGACCTCAGCCGCGAAGCCGCGACGGCATCGGGCGGCGAGCGCCGCCGCGCCGCGATCGCGCGCGCGCTGGCGCAGAATCCCGACGTGCTGCTGATGGACGAGCCGACCAACCATCTCGACATCGCCGCGATCGACTGGCTCGAAAACTGGCTCAGCCGCTACAATGGTGCGTTCATCGCGATCAGCCACGATCGCGCCTTCCTCACTCGCCTGACCAGGCAGACCTTGTGGCTCGATCGCGGTGCGATCCGGCGTGCCGAGATTGGTTTCGGCGGGTTCGAGGCGTGGACCGATCAGGTCTATGCCGAGGAAGAGCGCAACGCCCAGCGGCTCGATGCGAAGCTCAAGATCGAGGAGCATTGGCTGCTGCGCGGCGTTACCGGCCGCCGCCGCCGCAACGAAGGCCGCAAGGCCAAGCTGATGGAGATGCGCGCGCAGCGCGCGGCGATGCAGGGTCCGCAGGGCGCGGCCAAGCTCGCCATCGGTTCGGACGACAACCAGACCAAGGTCGTCATCGACGCCAAGAACGTCATCAAGCGATTCGGTGACCGCACGATCATCCGCGACCTGACGCTGCGCGTGACGCGCGGGGACCGGATCGGCGTGGTCGGCGCGAACGGCGCCGGCAAGACGACTCTGCTCAAACTGCTGACCGGCCAGCTCGAGCCCGACGAAGGCAGCATCCGCCTGTCGAAGACGCTCGACGAAGTCGTCATCGACCAGCAGCGCAGCCTGATGGACCCGGCCAAGACCGTCCGCGACGTGCTGACGCAGGGCGGCGAATGGATCGACGTGCTCGGCGTGAAGAAGCACGTCCACGGCTATCTCAAGGAGTTCCTGTTCGAACCGGGCCTGGTCGACGCCAAGGTCGGCACGCTGTCGGGCGGCGAACGTTCGCGCTTGTTGCTGGCCCGCGAATTCGCGCGCCCGTCCAACCTGCTGGTGCTCGACGAGCCGACCAACGATCTCGATCTCGAAACGCTCGATCTGCTGCAGGAAGTCATCGCCGACTATGAAGGCACCGTCCTGATCGTCAGCCACGATCGCGACTTTCTCGATCGCACCGTCACGGTGACGCTCGGGCTCGACGGAACGGGCAATGTCGATGTGGTGGTCGGCGGCTATGCCGATTGGGTCGCGCAGCGCAAGCAGCGCACCGAACCGGCGAAGAAAGCCGCACCGGCAAAGCCCGCAGTCGAAGCGCCGAAGAAGACGACCAAGCTCAGCTACAAGGATCAGCGCGACTATGATCTGTTGCCGAAGCGGGTCGAGGAACTCGAAGCCGCGATTCTCCGCGACGAAGCCGCGCTGGCGGACGGCAATCTCTACGTCGCGGACCGCAAGAAGTTCGACACGCTGATGGCCGCGGTGGCAAAGGCGCGCGACGAAAAGGATGCCGCCGAGATGCGCTGGCTGGAGCTGGCGGAAATGGTCGAAGCGCTCGGTTAGAGTGAGCGCATCACCTCGGCGGTGATCTCCAGACTCCGCCGCCGCGCGGCATGATCGAACATCGCGCTGCCGATGATCAGTTCGTCCGCTTGCGTGCGCTTCACGAACGCCGCGATCTTCTCGCGCACCGTATCGGGCGATCCCACTGCGCTGGCCGACAGCACCTGATCGAGGATCGCGCGATGCGGCCCAAGGCTCTCCAGATAGCCCGGCACCGGCGGCGGCAGCTGGATGCCCTCGCCCGTCCGGATCGCAACGAACGCCTGTTGCTGCGAACTCGCCAGCAGCTCGGCCTCTTCGTCGGTATCCGCCGCGAACACGTTGTAGCCCGCCATGAAATAGGGCTTCTCCAGCACCGCCGAGGGACGGAAATTGCGGCGATAGACGTCGATCGCTTCGTCGAGCAGCCCGGGCGCGAAGTGCGACGCGAACGAATAGGGCAAGCCGAGCGCGGCGGCGAGCTGCGCGCCGAACAGGCTCGATCCGAGGATCCACAAATCCACCTTCGCGCCCGCGCCCGGCGTCGCGCGGATGCCGGTTCGCCCATCATCGGCGAAATAGCTTTGCAACTCGACCACGTCCTGCGGGAAGGCGTTCGAATCGCTCTCCAGCGTCCGCCGGATCGCCCGCGCCACGCGCTGGTCCGATCCCGGTGCCCGCCCCAGGCCCAGATCGACCCGGCCCGGAAACAGGGCGTCGAGCGTGCCGAACTGTTCGGCAATCACCAGCGGCGCATGATTGGGCAGCATGATCCCGCCCGCGCCGATCCGGATCGTGCTGGTCGCCTGCCCGACATGCGCGATCACCACCGCAGTGGCTGCGCTGGCGATCCCCGCCATGCCATGATGCTCCGCGACCCAGTAACGGGTGAAGCCGAGACTCTCGGCATGCCGCGCCAGATCGGCGGCATTGGCGAGAGATTGGGAAGCACTCCCGCCTTGGGTGATGGGGACAAGGTCGAGCAGGGAATAGGCGGTCATGGGAGACAAGATGGGGAGGCCACCCGGCCTGCGCTATAAAGTTCGTCCATCAAAAGCCGAAGCTGAACCTCACCGCGCCGCCCTTGTCGTCCGGAATCCCGGCGAAATTCCCCGGGTGCCGCCGCAGGAACAGGTTGCCGCTCACGTCGCCGCCCAGGAACGGCCGGAAATAGCTCAGCTCGAAATCGACTTCGCGGCCATCGGGCGCCAGATTGATCCGCTGCACGCGCCATTCGGTGACGGCTTCGGCACCATAGTCCCACATCTGCGGCAGGTTCAGGTCGATCCCGCCGCTCGCCACGCGCAGCGGCTGGGCGATACGGAAACCGAACTGGTCATCGCCGTCGAACACGCCCCACTTGCCCATATCGACCGCGAAGCCATTGGTGCGCATCGAGCCGGAGCCCTCCACGCCGCCGCGCAGCGTCGCGCGGGTCCAGCCCTGCCGCATCGAGGCGCCGAAATTCCAGCCGTCGCCCGCATCGAACCGCGCGCCCAGATCGAGGAAGAGGCTGTCCGCCCGCGCCCCGCCCAAGCCGGACGAGAAGCGCGCGCCCAGCACGCTATTCTGTTCGCTCAGCCGGGTGCCCGACACGCCCAGCCGCAGCCCGCCGAAGCGGCGATCCACCCCCAGCGACGCTCGGCTGTAGCCGAACCGCTCGGGCCGGTGCATCAGCGCGTAGAGCGTCGTGTCGCGCCGGGTGAGCACATCGCCCATCTCCTGCGAAACGGTCACGCCCCACGGGCCGAAGCTCTGGCGCAGCGCCGCCGATGCGCCGACATCGACGTCGAAGCCCGAATTGTTGCCCGGATCGCGCGCGATGAGGAACGCCGGTTCGCCGCGGCCGGCCAGCCGCGACGCCAGCGCATTGCCGCTCTCCGAAGCGCCGATCGCGAACTGCATCCGCGAGCCGAGGTTCCCGCTCAGCGATGCCGAAGCCGCCAGCGCGGGGCGCGCATCGCCGGTGCCGATCGCCAGCCGCTCGATCCGTACCGCATCATAGCCGGGGACGAGGCTGACGATCAGCTTCATGTCCTTCACGCCCACCGAAAAGCCGCGCTGGCGCGACGCCATCAGCTGCGGCAGCTGCCGCGCCGGGCCGTCGCGGTTGATCGTCCCGGCCATGTCCATCGTGAAGGCGCGGGCATAGGCGTCGAGCACCACCGTGCCGAGCGGCCCCTGTCGCGCATCGCCCATCGGCGCGGACAGCGTCCCGTTGACGCCGTTCGACGCCACCGCGCGGCTTCCCGCGATCGAGGTGGTGCCGACCGGCGCGAAGGCCCGGGTCAGGTCGAGGATGCCCCGGCCATAGATGTCGTCGATGCCGGGCGCGCCTGCATCGATCGCGGTGGTGAACAGCAGGTCGACGATCTGCGCCGGCGTCATCGCCGGGAACGCCTGCGCCAACAGCGCCACCGCGCCAGTGATCTGCGGCGCCGAGAAGGACGTACCGGACCACAGGAACGGCGTGTTATTCTCGTCCGGCGCACGCACCCGCTCGCCCATCGCCGCGAGGTAGAAGTTGCGCCGGGGCCCGCTGCCGGCGCGGTTCGAGAAGCTCGAGATCGTCCCGCTCTCGCCCACCGATCCGGCGATGATGATGAGACCGTTGGAGATCGCCGCATTGCTCGCGTTGGCGGTGAATGGATCCGGATCGGCGCCGCCGTCATTGCCCGCCGACTGGACGATGATCACCCCCGCCGCGGTCGCGCGCTGCATCGCTGTGTTGAGCGTGCCGTTGGTCGAACCGCCGCCCAGCGAGATATTGACCACCCGCGCGCCGTTGGTCCGCGCGGTATCCAGGGCAGTGGCGATGTTGTTGTCGCCGAACTTGCAGCCGGTGGTGTCGTCGCCCGCAACCTCGGTCGCGCAGCTGCCGGGATTGTCGGCGCGCAGCACGATCAGGCTGACGTCGAACGCCACGCCATGCGTTCCCGCGCCGTTGCGCCGCCCGGCGATGGTGAAGGCCACGGCGGTGCCATGCCCGCCCTGATCGTCGATGCTGGTATTACCGGCGGTATCGCGGGAACTGGCCAGAATGCGGCAGGTGCCCGTGCCCGCGCCGCCCGAACAGTCGCCGAATTCCTCGCTTTGCAAGTCGATGCCGCTGTCGATCACGCCGACACGGATGCCCTGTCCGGTCGCTCCGCGATTATACGCCGCCAGCGCGTTCATCGAGACCGCGCCGGCAGTCGCGCGATATTCGGACGTGTCGTAGTTCACCGAAGGCGTCGGGGTCGGCGTCGGAACCGGCGTGGGCGTCGGCACGGGCGTGGGAGTCGGCGTCGGCACCGGGGAAGGCGCGGGCGTGGACCCCACGCCGCCGCCTCCGCCGCCGCCACTGCACGCGGCCAGGAACAACAGGGCGCCAAACGCCGCGGAACGGTTCAACCCCGAACGAAAACCCGGCTTCATGATAATCTGCCCCACGGATGCGCAACCATGCAGTTATGTTTGCGCGTATTTACAGTAGCTTAATTTGGCATCCCTGTCGCGCCTTGCCGGAGCCGTCCCGCCGCCCTAGTGCCCCCGCCATGCGCGCCGAACTTCGTCATATCCGCAACTGGATCTTCGATCTCGACAATACGCTGTATCCGGCCAGCGCCAATCTGTTCGCGCTGATCGATGCGCGGATCGGCGCCTATGTCGCCCGGCTGCTCAACGTCGATGCCGACGAAGCATGGCGCGTGCAGAAAGCCTATTTCCACGCGCACGGCACGACCCTGTCGGGCCTGATGGCCGAACACGGCATCGACCCGCATCATTATCTGGACGATGTCCACGACGTCGACATGGCCGCGCTGGAGCGCAACGAGACGCTGATCGCGGCGCTCGCCCGCCTGCCCGGCCGCAAGCTGGTCTTCACCAATGGCGACGCACCCTATGCGACGAAAGTGCTCGACCGTCTCGGCCTAGCCGGGACGTTCGAGGCGATCCACGACGTCCACGCCACTTCCTATCGCCCCAAGCCCGATCCCGTCGCCTATCAGGGCCTGCTCGACGCCTATGGGCTGGACCCGCATGAATCGCTGTTCGTCGAGGATATGGCGCGCAACCTGCGGCCGGCCAAGGCGATCGGCATGGCGACGGTGTGGATCGACAACGGTTCGGAGCAGCTGCCCGGCGACGCCGACCGCAGCTTCATCGACTATATCACTACCGACATCGGCCAATGGCTGTTCGACATATTGGAGGAAGACGCGTGACTCTCGAAACGACCATCGATACCGCATGGGAAGCCCGCGCCGACCTTAACACCGCCACGCAGGGCGAAGTCCGCGACGCCGTGAACGAAGCGCTCAACCTGCTCGACAGCGGTGCGGCCCGCGTCGCCGAGCCGGAGGGTGACGGCTGGAAGGTCAATCAGTGGCTCAAGAAAGCCGTCCTTCTCTCGTTCCGCCTCAACGACAATAGCGTCATGCCGGGCGGCTTCGACAAGGTGCCGCTCAAGACTGCCGGCTGGGACGATGCCCGCTTCCGTGAGGCCGGCTTCCGTCAGGTACCGGGCAGCATCGTCCGTCACGGCGCTTATATCTCGAAGGGCGTCATCTTGATGCCGAGCTTTGTGAACATCGGCGCTTATGTCGGCGAAGGATCGATGGTCGATGGCTGGGCCACGGTCGGCAGCTGCGCGCAGATCGGCAAGAACGTCCACCTCTCGGGCGGCGTCGGCATCGGCGGCGTGCTCGAGCCCCTTCAGGCCGATCCGGTGATCATCGGCGCCGGCGCCTTCATCGGCGCGCGCGCCGAAGTGGCCGAAGGCGTCCGCGTCGGCGAAGGCGCGGTCCTCTCGATGGGCGTCTATCTCGGCGCCTCGACCAAGATCATCGACCGCGCCACCGGCGAAGTGCATCGTGGCTATGTTCCGCCCTATTCGGTCGTCGTCCCGGGCACCGTGCCCGGCGAGGCAGGCAAGCCCGGTCTCTATTGCGCGGTGATCGTCAAGACGGTCGACGCCCAGACGCGCAGCAAGACCGGCATCAACGAATTGCTGCGGGACTGATCCGGTGAAGGGCTTCTTCGCGCGGCTGTTCGGCCGGGGGAAAGGCGATGCGCCGGCCGTACCGTCGGCGGCGCAGGAACCGGCCCCCGATCCTGTCGAAACGCTGCGCGATCAGATCGATCGCGATGTCGCCGCCGGGTTCGATGACGAGGATGTGATCCTCCGCAATCTGCCCGACTATTTCGAAGGCGAGATCGATCCGGCGCTAACCCGCCGCGAGGCCCCGCGCCTGCTCCGCGAAGCGCTTGCCCGGCACAAGGCGGCGGCGGCAGGCTGGCCCGAAATCACCGATTGCGACCGGCTCGACGCGGCGTTCGACGCGCTCGAAGCCGATGGCGTGATCGCGCGCCAGAACTTCACCTGCTGCAGCACCTGCGGATCGACCGAGATCTGGGACGAGATTCAGGCCGCCGCCGATGCCGGACTGCCCGCGCGAGGCTATGCCTTCTATCATGTCCAGGACACCGAAAGCGCCGTGGAAGGTCACGGCGTCTATCTCGGCTATGGCGCGTGCGAGGAAGGCGAGGCCGCAGCGCTGGCCGTGGGACACGACATCGTCGCCCAGCTCGAGCGCCACGGCCTGACGCCCGAATGGGACGGCAGTTGGAACCGCAAAATCGCGGTCCCGCTCGACTGGAAGAAGCGGCGCGGCGTGACGCGGGTCTGACCCGCGCTCAGCCATTCCCGCGTCACCCCTTCTTCAGAACGCCCTGCGCCCAGTCGGCCATCGCCTTCTCCAGCACATCCAGCGGCACCGCGCCCGCGGCCAGCGCCGTGTCGTGGAAGCCGCGAATGTCGAACTTCGGCCCAAGCGTCTTCTTCGCCGCCTCGCGCGAGCGCTCCCACACGATATGGCCCAGCTTGTAGCTGCACGCCTGACCCGGCCACACGCAGTAACGCTCGACTTCGGTCGTCAGCGTGGTTTCCGAATCGCCCAGCGCATCGACCATGTATTTGACCGTCTGCTCGCGGGTCCAGCGCTTGTGGTGGAGACCCGAGTCCGCCACCAGCCGCGCGGCGCGGAACATCAGCGACTGGAGATAGCCGAGCTGCCCCCAGGGATCGCCCTCATACATGCCCATCTCGTCGGCAAGCTGCTCGGCATAGAGACCCCAGCCCTCGGTATAGCCCGAGAAAAGCGGCATCTTGCGCAGCAGCGGAATGCCCTCGGCTTCGAGCGCGAGCGAGATCTGGTGGTGATGGCCCGGGCTCGCTTCGTGATAGGTCAGCGTGGGCAGCGTGAATTTCGGCCACTCCGCGGTATCGCGCAGGTTGATGTAATAGGCGCCGGGGCGCGAGCCATCCAGCGCGGGCAGCTGATAGCTGCCGCCGGGCGCCCCCGCTTCGATCTCCACCGGCACGCGCTTGATCTCGACCGACGCCTTGGGAATGCGCCCGAACGCTTCGGGCAGCCGCCTGGCCATTGCCGCCATCTGCGCGTTCAGATCGGCGAGCAGCTGCGCCTTGCCGGCATCGGTGTTGGGATAGAGCTGGCCGGGACGCTTGCCGATCGCCGCGATACGCTCACCGACGGTGCCCTGTGTCATCCCCTGCTTGCGCAGGATCGCATCGGCGCGAGCGGACAGCTCGGCAACCTGCGCGAGTCCGGTGCGGTGGATATCATCGCCCGACATGCCGGTCGTCGTGTAGGCGAGCACGCCGTAGCGATAATAGGCTTCGCCATCGGGCAGGCGCCAGCAGCCCGCATCCTTCGACGCGCCGGGCAATGCCGCGGCCAGCACCGCTGCCTGCCGCTTCAGCGCGGGATAGACGGCGTCGCGCACGATCGCCTCCGCCCGCGCCTTCCAGTCGCCGGATACATTCGCGGCAGCGGCGCGGCGAGCCAGCGACGTGGTCATGCTCGATTCGCCCGGCGCAACCTTCAGGATCGCATCGAACTGCTCGGCGGTGCGGCGCAGGACGAAATCGGGCGGCGTCGCGCCCTTGGCATAGTCGGCGCGGGTCCGGTCGGTTTCGACGTCCAGCACGGTCGCGAACGCCTTCAGCCGATCCAGATAGGATTCGGCATCGGCTGCAGTCTTCACCTGATGCTGGTTGTCGAGGAATTGCGGGATGCCGCCATAACTGCCGGTCAGCTGGCTGACGACATAGGGCGCCGCGCCGCCGATCGACGATTGCTGGCCATAGTCGAACCGGTCCGAAAGCGCGGCGGTATCGATGAAGAATTTGGTGGTGTCGTAATTGACTGCGTCCATGCCCGACAGCGCGGCGCGGTCGATCGTCGCCAGTTCGGCGCCATAGCCCCGGAATGCGCCGAAGATCCTGTCGGTGGCGGCCTGCGACCGGTCGTCGAGCTTCGAGCGCACCGCAGCGTTCGGTCCGCTGTCCATGCCGAGCATGGTCATGAATTCGGGTGATTCCTTCAGGAACTCCTGCATCATCCGGTCGAGCAGCGCGGTCAGCTTCGCGCCGCCTTCGGACGCGCGCGGCCGAGCCGATGCGGGAAACAGCGGGGCGCTGGCGAAAGCGGCGGCTGCAGCGGCGGTCGACAGCAGCATCGTACGACGATCGATCATGACGGTTCCTTGCGTTCCGGAGTTGTCCGATACTTCCCGGCGGACCTGCAGAATGCAACCCACGTACGGGGACTGACGCGCCGCGCGGGGCGGCGTATAGTCCGGGCATGACCGGAACTCGCGACACGCCACAAGAACCTCCCATGACCTACGGGCGCTATCTCGCGCTCGACCAGCTGCTCGCCGCCCAGCATCCGATCTCGGACCGGCACGACGAATTGCTGTTCATCATCATCCACCAGACCAAGGAGCTGTGGCTCAAACAGGCGATCTCGGAGATTCGCCTGGCAATGGGGCTGGTCCGCGAGGACAAGCCCGTCGAAGCCTATAAGGGTCTTGCCCGCGTCAGCCGCATTCAGGCGGTGATGACGCTGAGCTGGGACGTGCTCGCGACGATGACGCCGAGCGACTATACCAATTTCCGCGAAGTGCTCGGCCCCAGCTCGGGCTTCCAGTCGGACCAGTTCCGCGCGGTGGAAACCCTGCTCGGCATTCGCGGCGGCGGGGTGCCTGGGCCGCTGACCACCGAATATCTCGCGATCCCGAGCCTGTGGGACGAAGCCAATGCCGCGCTGTCCCGCGCCGGGTTCGACGTGCCGGCCGAAGCGCTCACGCGCGACTGGTCCGCACCCTATATCCCCGATCCAGCGGTCGAGGATGCCTGGGCGCAGGTCTATCGCGAGCCCAACAAATATTGGGAACTCTATCAGCTGGCGGAGAAGCTGGTCGATATCGACGACGCGCTCGCCACCTGGCGGCACAAGCATGTCCTCACCGTCAGCCGCGTGATCGGGATGAAGCCCGGCACCGGCGGCACCCCCGGCGTGCCCTATCTGGAATCGACTTTGGTCAAGCGCGCCTTCCCCGAACTCTGGACGCTGCGCACGCAGCTATGACCAGCTACAAACACCTGTTCCAGCGCGCCATCGCCGCCGCGCCGGACCGACTCCATGCCGCCGCACACAGCCATCACCTCTGGCCAGACGCGTCCTATGTCGGCCAGCTTGCCGCGTGGCAGGACGGCGTCCGCCTCGCCGACCGCAAATGGGAACGGGTGATGGGCGAAGTCTGGCCCGCCGCGCAGCGCCACGTCGCGCGCGAATTGAAGCTGCCCGATCCGGAGAACATCGTTTTCGCGGGCAACACCCACGACTTTCTGCTGCGCATTGTCTCTGCGATGGGCCGCAAGCCCGTCCGCATCCTGTCGACCGATGCCGAATTCCACAGCTTCCGCCGTCAGGCCGCGCGCTGGGTCGAAGGCGGGACGATCACGCTCGAGACCATCCCCAACGGCGACGAAGCCGCCTTGCTCGACCGCGCCGCATCGGGCGATCACGACCTGATCTTTACCAGCCAGGTCTTCTTCTCGAACGGCCGCCGCTCAGGGGTTATCGCGCAACTCGCTGCGCTCGCCCGCCCCGACGGGCCGTGGGTGGTGATCGACGGCTATCATGGCTTCATGGCGGTCGAGACCGACCTGTCTGCGATCGCGGACCGGGTCTTCTACCTCGCCGGCGGCTATAAATATGCGATGGCCGGCGAAGGCGTCGCGATCCTGCACGCCCCGCCCGGTTATGGCGCGCGGCCCGAGATCACCGGCTGGTACGCCGAGTTCGACGACCTGTCGCTCCCGCCCGGCAGCGTCGGCTACGCCCCCGACGCGCGGCGTTACATGGGCGCGACCTTCGACCCTTCGGGCCTGTACCGCTTCGTCGCGGTGCGCGACATGCTGGCGGGCGAAGGGCTGACCACCGCTGCGATCAACGATCACGTCGCCGGGCTGCGCACGAAGCTGCTGGAGGGCATCGCCGCGACGCCGCTGGCGCAAGCCGAACTGCTCAATCCGCCGGGTCCCGGTTCGCAGGGCCGCTTCCTCGCCTTCCGCTCGCCGCACGCAGCGCAATGGAAAGCGAAGCTCGAAGCCGAGGACGTCATCACCGACGTTCGCGGCGACGTGCTGCGGATCGGTCTCGGCCTCTATCACGACGATCGCGACATCGACCGGTTGCTCGGCGAACTGGAGTGGCTGGAGAAGTAAAAAGCAGCCGGGCGCCATGCGCGGCACCCGGCCGAGTGGGCCTCGTCGAACCCGGAATTCAGCGCGCGGCGAGCGTCGTCCCGCGAGCCAGCGCAGCGAGGCGCGGCTCCACCTGCCGGTCGACCGCGGCGCGGCACGCCTCGATCCGCGTTTCCTCGCCGTCACGCGCGCCGGCATAGGATCCGCACACGCTTTCCTTGGCGGCGGCCACGCGGCGGTTGAGCGTCAGCACGCCGGCGCGCTGCGACAGGTCGAGATCGTCCAGCCGCACGCTCGCGGTCTTCGGCACATCCTGCGCGGTTGCGGGGGTAGCGGCGATGCAAGCGGCCAGCGCGATCAGAATGCTCTTCATGTCTCGTCTCCTCGAAGCGGAAGCGAGGGGGACCGCTTCCTGCCCATCCAAAGTCGCACCGGGCAGTCCGCCGCGAGAGGATGAGGAGACGACAAAGACCTGATGAAACGCCGATGATTCGCCGATAAGAGGCGCAGGGACTTGGCTTGAGCGGGGAAGGCGACTCAATGCGCGCGATGGACCGCATCGACCTTGCGCACGAACCCGAGCTTCGCCTCGGCAGCCTGACGATTCGTCCGGCGCTGCGGCAGATCGCGCATGACGGCGGCGCGGAGGAAGTGGTCGAGCCGCGCGTGATGCAGGTGCTGGTCGCGCTGGCCCGCGAACCCGGCGCGATCCTCAGCCGCGACGACCTCACCACCAGTTGCTGGGAAGGCCGCGTCGTCGGCGAGGATGCGATCAACCGCGTCATCTCGCGCCTGCGCCGCGTGGCCGAGGGGATCGGCGAAGCTGCCTTCCGGATCGAGACGATCACCAAGGTCGGCTATCGCCTGATCCCCGGCGAAGGCATCGCCGCCCCTGCCTCCGGGCCTATTCCCGCGATCGACGCCGAACTCGCCGCCGCGCGTGACGAAGCCCGCAAGCTCCGCCTCGATCGCCGCGCGATGCTGATCGGCAGTGGTGCTGCAGTGGTCGCCGCCGGTGGCTGGTGGAGCTATCGCCGCTTTACCGCGCCCGCGGCCGAACCCGCCCCGCCCGCCGATGTGGCGCCCCTGATGTTCCAGGCGAGCCTCATGCTCCAGCAGGGCACGCCCGAGGGCGGCAGCCAGGCCGCCGGGCTGCTGCGCCGCGTGGTGGAGAAGCATCCCGAATATGCCGATGGCTGGGGCATGCTGGCGCTGACCTATATCGGCGGCTCCAACGCGCGCACGCCCGAGCAGTCGCGCACCCTGCGTGACCGGGCCGACGAAGCGATGCGCCGGGCCGAAGCGCTCGACCCCGGCAACATCTATGTGCGGATCGCGCGGCTGGGCCTGCGCCCGTACATCGGCAGCTGGCGCGCCGCCGAGCAGGTGCTGCGCCCCGCGCTTGTCAGCCATCCCGGCAACCCGTTGCTCACCGGCTCGCTGGCGGGCACCATGATGAGCGTCGGCCGTTGCCGCGATGCCGCCACCCTGCTCGACGGGCTGGCGGGCAAGGTGCCGCCCACGCCCGGCATCGCCTATACCTATGCCCAGACCTTGTGGGGGGCCGGCCGCCTCGACGACGCCGATCGCGCCATCGGTGAGGCGTATGCGCTGTTCCCCACCCATTTCGCGGTGTGGTTCACCCGCTTCTACTTCATGCTCTACACCGGCCGCGCCGAGCAATCGCTGGCGATGTACGAGAATGTCGACGGCCGGCCGGCAGCGATTTCCGACAGCAATTTCGCGATGATCGTCGCGGTGGCCCGCGCGATGCTGTCGCGCAAGGAAGCCGATATCGACGAAGCGATGCGGCTCAATCTCGCCGGCGCCCGGATCGCGTCAGGCTATGCCGAGAACACGATCCAGTTCGCTTCGGCGCTGGGCCGGCTCGATGCCGCGTTCGAGGTGGTGAACGCCTATTTCTTCGAGCGCGGTTTCAAGACATCCGACCAGCGCTTCCCCGAACAACGCACCTACAACTCGCGCATCAACCGGCGGACGCATTTCATCTTCCTGCCCTCGACCGCGGCAATGCGCGCCGATCCGCGCTTCGAAGCGCTGGTGGGCGAACTCGGTCTGACGAAATACTGGCGCGAAGCGGGCATCCTGCCGGATTATAAGCGCGCCTGAAATCCTCTCCCGCGAAGGCGGGAGAGGGAGAAGAAAAGGCCTAGTTCGCGACCCGCGCCACGCCCAGCCGGGGGATCTCGATCGCGGGACAGCGGTCCATCACCACCTTCAGCCCCGCCGCCTCGGCGCGCGCCGCAGCGTCCTCGTTGATCACGCCGAGCTGGAGCCACACCGATTTCGCGCCCGCCGCGATCGCTTCGTCCACGGCTTCGCCTGCGGCGATCGGACGGCGGAAGATATCGACCATGTCGATCGGCTCCCCGATCTGGCTCAGTTCGCGGAACACGAACTCGCCGTGGATATGCTCGCCGGTGATCTGCGGATTGACCGGGATCACCCGGTATCCGCGCCGCTGGAGAAAGGCCATCACGCCATAGCTGGGCCGGTCGGGCCGGTCCGATGCGCCGACCAGCGCGATCGTCCGCACCTCTTCAAGCAATTCCTTGATGTCTTCGTCGCGAGTCAGCGGCACCTCAGCCTCCGTTCTTCTCCAGCCAGGAGGAAACCTGCCCGGCAATCTCGACGAACGCCTGCGCTTCCGGCCCGTTCCCGGACGCTGGCGGCTCGCCGGCGTCCGAAGCCGTGCGGATCGCCAGTTCCAGCGGTACCCGGCCAAGGAAGGGAATGCCCAGCTCCGCAGCCGCTGCTTCCGCGCCGCCCCGACCGAACGGATCGGAGACTTCGCCGCAATGCGGGCAGGCATAGCCCGACATATTCTCGACCAGCCCGATGATCGGGATGTTCATCTTGCGGAACAGGTCGATCGCGCGCCGCGCATCCATCAACGCCAGATCCTGCGGGGTCGATACGATCACCGCGCCGGCCGGGCGATGCTTCTGCACCATCGTCAGCTGCACGTCGCCGGTGCCGGGCGGCAGATCGAGCACCAGCAGATCCTTGTCGCCCCATTCGGCGTCCACCAGCTGGCCGAGGGCGCTGCCCGCCATCGGCCCGCGCCACGCGATCGCCTGGCCAGGCTCGACCAGCCCGCCCATCGAAAGCACCGGCACGCCATGTCGCGATTCGACCGGGATCAGCTTTTCCTCGCGATGCTTCGGGCGCTGCCCCTCGACGTCGAGTAGCCGCGTCTGCGACGGGCCGTAGATATCGGCGTCGACCATGCCCACCTGCCGCCCGGCGCGGTGCAGCGCGATGGCGAGATTCGCCGAGACGGTCGATTTGCCCACGCCGCCCTTGCCGCTGGCCACGGCGATCAGCCGCCGGGTGCGGCGCTCGCTGGTCATCAGCACGCGCACTTCCGACACGCCGGGAAGCCCCGCGACGACGCGCTTCACATCGCCTTCCATCTCGTCGCGCGCCGCCGTGGAGAGGCCGGTCACGTCGAGCACCACGCTCGCGCGGCCATTCTCGAACCGCGCCGTCGCGCGGCCAGCGGTGAGGGGGGCAAGGGTGGCTTCGATCGTCGATTTGTCCGTCATCGCGCCGGACATAGGGACGGATTTCGCGTCCGCCACTGTAATTCTGCGGAGGCACCCCTATAAAGGACAGTATGGCGAAACGATTTGGCTGGCCCGCACTGGCCGGCATCTTCCGGAACGAGCCCCCGAAAAGCCCTTGGGGCAGCGGTGGCGGTGGCAATGACGACGGCAACGGAGGGGGTGGCAGCGGTCCGCGCAATCCCTGGTCCGTCCCGCCCGAGGGCAAGCGCGGCAGTGGCTCGCGCGGCAATGTCTCGTCGATCGAGGATCTGCTGAAGCGCGCCCGTCGCGGCGGCGGTGGCGGCGGCTTCAACGGCGGCGGCGCCGTGCCCGGCCTGCCGGCGGGCCCGCTCGTCTGGTATCTGGCCGCTGCGGCGGTGATCCTGATCTGGCTCGGCTTCACGGCATTCCATCCGATCAGCCCGCAGGAACGCGGCGTGGTCAGCACGCTCGGCCGCTACAGCGGCACGCTGGAGCCCGGTTACCGCTTCACCCTGCCCGCCCCCTTCACCCAGGTGACGGTGGTCGACGTGCGCAATATCCGGACCGAGAATTTCCCCGAATCGGGCGAAAATCTGATGATCACCGGCGATCAGAACATCGTCGATCTCGCCTATTCCGTGCGCTGGGACATCAGCAACGCCCCCGATTTCGTGTTCCAGTTCAAGGAACCGCAAAAGACCGTGCGCGCCACCGCTGAAACCGCGATGCGCGCCGTCGTCGCCACCACCACGCTCAACGACACGATCGGCAATGGCCGTGCGCGTATCGAAGCGCGGGTGCAGGCGATGATGCAGCAGATTCTCGACGAATATCATTCGGGCGTCCGCATTCAGGGCGTGGCGATCAAGAACGCCAGCGCGCCGTCCGCGGTCGATGAGGAATTCAAGCTTGTCAGCGCCGCGCAGCAGCAGGCGCAGGGCGCGAAGAACAATGCCAATGCCTATGCGCAGCAGGTGATCGCGCAGGCGCAGGGCGAAGCGACCGAGTTCGAGAAGATCTACGAACAGTATAAGCTCGCCCCCGAGGTCACTCGCCGCCGCCTCTATTACGAGACGATGGAACAGGTGCTGTCGAAGACCGACAAGACGATCGTCGAGACGCCGGGCACCAACACCTATCTCCCGCTGCCGGCGCTGTCGCCGCGCCGTCAGGAACCCGATCCGGTGCCGCGGACACAACCGCAACCGCAACCCCAGCCGCGTCAGGGAGGCGGACGATGAGCAATAGCTGGTATCGCAACCCGATCGCGCTGGGCGCGATCGCGATCGCCTTCCTCCTGCTGGTGTTCAGCTCATTCGTCGTGGTGGACGAAAAGAAGCAGGCAGTGATCCTCCGCTTCAACGCGCCTTACGGCCAGCCGATCAACGCATATCAGCGCAACCAGAGCTTCGGCCAGACCGGCGCGGGCGTGATCTTCCGCATCCCGTTCGTCGATCAGGTCGTGTGGGTCGACAAGCGCGTGCTCGACATCGAGCTTCAGAACCAGCCGGTGCTTTCCACCGATCAGCTGCGCCTTGAAGTCGATGCCTTTGCCCGCTTCCGCATCGTCGATCCGCTGCTGATGTGGCAGACGGCGAAGACCGAGAATGAAGTCATCGCCCGGCTCGAGCCGCTGTTCGGCTCGGCACTGCGCAATGAACTCGGCCGCGTGCCCTTCGCCACCCTGCTCAGCCCCGAGCGCGGCCAGGTGATGGAGAATATCCAGAACTCGCTGCAGAAGCTCGCCAGCCAGTACGGCGTCGAAATCGTCGACGTGCGGATCAAGCATGCCGATCTGCCGACCGGTTCGCCGCTGGAAAGCGCGTTCGAGCGGATGCGCACCGCGCGCCGTCAGGAAGCCGCCACGATCCAGGCCCAGGGCCGTCGCGACGCGCAGATCATCCGCGCGACCGCCGAGGCGGAACGCGCGCGTATCTATGCCGCCGCGTTCAACAAGGACCCGGAATTCTACGGCTTCTTCCGCGCGATGCAGTCGTACCGGACGACCTTCCTCACCGACCAGGAAGGCAAGGGGCAAACCTCGATCATCCTGTCGCCGCAGAACAGCTATCTCCGGGAGTTCATGGGGCAACGATGAGTCTGTCCGTTCGTTCATATTCAATCGCCGTTCACATTTGCGGCGCGAGACTCCCGGACGAACGCTGCACCTGACTTGCCTGTTTGGAGGCCCGATTGAAGAGGATTGCCCCCGTGCGTTACGCCTATGCCCTTGCCACCGCCGTGCTGCTCAGCGGCACGGCGGCAACGCTTGCCATCCACCAGCCCGCCGGCGCGCAGACCGCGCAGAACGAGCCCGGCGCGATCGAAGTCGCCTCGGCGCCCCGCCCCGGCGCGCCGATGAGCTTCGCCGACATGGTCGCCAAGCTCCAGCCCGCGGTGGTCAACATCTCGACCACCCAGCGCGTGCCGGTGAACACCAATCCCTTCGCCGGCACCCCGCTCGAGCGGATGGTCCCGCAACAGCCTCAGGCGCCGAACGGCCAGCAGGTCACCCGCCCCGCCGAGTCGCTCGGCTCGGGCTTCATCATCTCGGCCGACGGCTATATCGTCACCAACAACCATGTGATCTCGGCCGGCGCGCGCGGCGCGGTGGTCGAATCGATCAAGGTGACGCTGCCCGATAACCGCGAATACACCGCCACGCTGGTCGGCCGCGATCCCGGATCGGATCTCGCGGTGCTCAAGATCGACGGCAAGGACCTCCCCTTCGTCCGCTTCGGCGATTCGTCGAAGGCGCGCGTCGGCGACTGGGTGGTCGCGATCGGCAACCCGTTCGGTCTGGGCGGCTCGGTTACCGCCGGAATCATCTCGGCGGTCCATCGCGTCACCGGGCAGGGCGGCGCGAACGACCGCTTCATCCAGACCGACGCGTCGATCAACCGCGGCAATTCGGGCGGCCCGATGTTCGATCTCTCGGGCAATGTGATCGGCATCAATTCGCAGATCCTCTCGCCCACCGGCGGCAATGTCGGCATCGGCTTCGCCATTCCGGCCGAAGATGCGCGCCCGATCATCGACACGCTGATGAAGGGCGGCAGCGTCACCCGCGGCTATCTCGGCGTGGTGATGCAGGACGTGACCGACGACATCGCGACCGCGCTCGACGTGCCCAAGGGCCGCGGCACGCTGATCTCGCGCGTCGAGCCGGGCCAGGCCGCCGACAAGGCCGGCGTGAAGCAGGGCGACGTGATCGTGAAGGTCGGCGACAAGGACGTCACCCGCGACCAGACGCTCAGCTATCTGGTCGCCAATCTGAAGCCCGGTACCCGCGTGCCGATCGTCGTCGTTCGCGACGGCAAGAACGTCCCCCTGACCGTCACCGTCGGCACCCGCCCGACCGACGAGCAGCTCGCCGCGAACAATTTCGATCCCGAGGACAATAGTGGTGCTCCCAGTGCGGGTGCGGATAGCACCGCATCGGCATCGCTCGGTGTCAGCGTCATCCCGCTGACCCCCGGCATCGCGCAGGAGCTCCGCGTCGATCCGCGGACTCAGGGCGTGGTGATCGATCGGGTGGATCCGTCGAGCGACGCCGCGGCCAAGGGCCTGCAGCGCGGCGATGTGATCGTCTCGGTCAACCGCACGCCGGTCACCAACGGCAGCGACGTCGCCAAGATCGTCGCCGCCACCAGGAGTGCGGGGCGCAAGCAGGTCCTGATCTATGTCCAGCGCCGCAACTTCGGCCAGTTCGTCCCGCTCGATATCGCAGGCTGAACCGGGCGTCAGCGAAACAGGAAAGGCCGGGGCTCACGCTCCGGCCTTTTTGTTTGCCAAGACCCGCTGCCCGGCATCCCTTGCGAGCCGCATTGCTCTGGCGCATGGCTAGGGCTCCAATCGGGAGCATGGCGATGACGGACGGCACGGGGATCTTCATTGGTCAGGGCGGCGGAAAGCCGATCGATCTGGTCCTCAAGCGCGCCAACCGCCACGGCCTGATCGCGGGCGCCACCGGCACCGGCAAGACCGTCACGATTCAGGGCATCATCGAAAGCCTCTCGGCCGCCGGCGTCCCCACCTTCGTCGCCGATGTGAAGGGCGACCTGTCCGGCCTCGCTATGGCCGGATCGCCCACAGGCAAGACCCACGAGATATTCGCCGCCCGCGCCGCCGAGATCGGCTATGCCGACTGGGCCTATGGCGACAATCCCGCCCAGCTGTGGGACCTGTACGGCCAGCAGGGCCACCCGATCCGCACCACGATCAGCGAGATGGGGCCGCTGCTCCTCGCCCGGCTGATGGACCTGAACGACGTGCAGGAAGGCGTGCTGACCATCGCCTTCACCGTCGCCGACAAGGAAGGGCTGCTGATCCTCGATCTCGACGATCTCCAGTCGATGCTCGCACATTGCGCGGAACGGGCGGACGAGCTGACCACCACCTACGGCAACGTCTCGAAGCAATCGGTCGGCGCGATCCAGCGCTCGCTGCTTCAGCTCCGCTCGCAGGGCGCCGAGGCGTTCTTCGGCGAACCCGCACTGAGCATGAGCGACTTCCTCGCCACCGACGACAAGGGCCGCGGCGTGGTCAACATCCTCGCCGCCGACAAGCTGATGGCCTCGCCGCGCCTCTACGCCACCTTCCTGCTGTGGATGCTCAGCCAGCTGTTCGAATCGCTTCCCGAAGTCGGCGATCCCGAAAAACCGGTGCTCTGCTTCTTCTTCGACGAGGCGCACCTCCTGTTCAACGACGCACCCAAGGCGCTGCTGGAAAAGGTCGAGCAGGTCGTCCGCCTGATCCGCTCGAAGGGCGTCGGGGTCTATTTCATCACCCAGAACCCGATCGACATCCCCGACACCGTCGCGGGCCAGCTCGGCAACCGCGTGCAGCACGCGTTGCGCGCCTTCACCCCGCGCGATCAGGCCGCGGTGAAGGCCGCCGCCGAGACGTTCCGCGCCAATCCGGGCGTCGACGTTACCACCGCGATCACCGAACTGAAGGTCGGCGAAGCGCTCGTCTCGCTGCTCCAGCCCGACGGTGCGCCTTCGCCGGTCGAACGCACTCTGATCAAACCGCCCCGCTCGCGCGTCGGCCCGATCACGCCCGTCGAGCGCGGCGTTCTGGTCCAGACCGACGCCGTCGCCGACAAATACGACACGGCTGTAGACCGCGAATCCGCCGAGGAACTGCTCGCCGCCAAGGGTGCCGAAGCCAGCGCCGCCGCTGCCGAAGCCGCCGCGAAGACCGAAGCCGACAAGGCCGCCGCCGCGCAGCAGAAGGAAGACGCCCGGCTCGCCAAGGAAGCCGAACGCGCCCGCATCGCGCAACAGCGGGACGCGGACCGTCAGGCCCGGCTCGACGCCCAGGCCCAGCGCCAGGCCGAACGCGAAGCCGCCAACAATCCGTGGAACCGCGCCATCACCTCCGCCACCCGCAGCGCCTCCTCAGCCGCAGGCCGCGCGGTGGCGGGCGAAGTTTCCAAGGCGGTTTTCGGCAAGAAAAGCGGTGTCGGCGCAAGCCTGGTCGGGGGCTTGGTACGGGGAATTCTGGGCGGGCTGTTCAAGGGCCGCTAGCCGCACGATCCTGCGGCAGGAATTGCGGGGGCGCTGGCGCCTTCCCCCTTCAGGCTGTCATAAACCGCCCCGACAAACCCGTCCTCATTTCCGACCATCCCCGCGCGCCACGCAGCCGCGGGTTTCGCTGCCACGACCTGATCCCGCGTCTCTCCCTTCGCGATCTGCCGCCGCACCGCCGCCGTCACTTCGATCAGCATCACGCGATAGCGCTTCAACCCCGCCCGGTCGGACAGGGGGCCGTGCGCAGGCACGATCACCGTCCCCGCGTCCGCGATGCCCAGCGCCAGATCGACCGACCGGATCACCCCCTGCACGCTGCCGCCACTCGCACGATCGATGAACGGCCAGATGCCATTGAAATAGAGATCGCCCATATGGATCACATTCGCCCGGGCGAACCGGACGATCACATCGCCATCGGTATGCGCCGCCGGCGCGTGGGTCAGCGTCACGACCTCGTCCTCGACGAACAGGGTCAGTCCGGCGTCGAACAGCATGTCGGGCAGTGCGCCCGAAGCCGCTGCGGGGATGGTGCGGTTGTATGCCGGCATGAACTGGTCGGTGCTGCGCCGGATGCAGACGTTGCGGTGCGCGATCACCGTCGCCCCGGCCTTGCGGAAAGCCTCGTTCCCGCCGCTGTGATCCATATGCCAATGGGTATTGATCACGCTGCGCACCGGCAGGTCGAACGCCGCTCGCGCCGCCGCGACGATCTCGGGCACGTCGGCCGGCCGTTGGTCATCGACGATCAGCACGCCGTCCTTCGTGCGCATCATCACCACATTGCCGCTGGTTCCGGTCAGGATCCGGAGATCGCGCGTCACCGGCGTCACCGTCTGGGCATGCGCGCCCGACGCCATGATCGCCAGCCCCGCAGTCCATGCCGCAAACCCGATCCGCATCGCCCGAGCCCCTCAAGAAAATACTGTCCTCCACGGACTTCCGCTGTCACGATGCGGCGATGCGCGCACTCTCGCAACCTCGGTTTCCCGAACGGAATCTGTCCGGGACGGGTAAATTTGCCGCTGGAACGCGCCGGGATTTCGAGCAGAGTCTGCCGGACTTTCGCGACACTGGCTTTCCCGATCCCATGACCGTCCGTCCCGAACGCTCCGGAGCAGCCCGATAATGGCCACCGCACCCACTCGCCCGATCGCCGAATTCACGTTCCGCGCCATCCTGCTCGGGGGGCTCATCACGATCCTGTTCACGGCGGCGAACGTCTATCTCGGGCTCAAGATCGGCCTGACCTTCGCGACGTCGATCCCGGCGGCGGTGATCTCGATGGCGATCCTGCGCTTCCTGCCCAATAGCTCGATCCTCGAGAACAATATCGTCCAGACGGTCGCCAGCGCGGCGGGCACGCTGGCAGCGATCATCTTCGTGCTGCCGGGCCTCGTCATGATCGGCTGGTGGAGCGGCTTCCCCTATGTGACCACCGCCGCGATCACCATGACCGGCGGCATCCTGGGCGTTATGTTCTCGGTTCCGCTGCGCCGGGCGCTGATCGTCGATTCGCCCGAACTCCCCTATCCCGAAGGCCGCGCCGCCGCCGAAGTGCTCAAGGTGGGCGCGGGCAGCCGCGAAGGCGCGGAGGAGAGCAGCAAGGGCCTGACCCTGATCGTGGTCAGCTCGATCGTCGCCGCGGGCTTCGCACTCATCACGCGGATGCGCCTCGCGGTCGAGGAAGCGGCGACCTTCTTCAAGGTCGGCTCGGGCGCGACCGGCGTCATCGGCGGCCTCTCGTTCGCCCTGATCGGCGCGGGGCATCTGATCGGGCTCACTGTGGGCTTCGCGATGATCGTCGGCATCGCGCTTGGCTGGTGGGTCGCGCTCCCGATCCTCAGCGCGGGCGTCCCCGGCGCGGCGGAGGAAGTCGCCAGCACCATCTTCCGCAGCGAAGTCCGCTTCCTCGGCGCGGGCACGATCGGCATTGCGGCGATCTGGACCCTGCTCAAGATCGCCGGTCCCGTCGTCGGCGGCATCCGCTCGTCGCTCGCAGCATCGAAGGCGGCGCGAGGCGGCGAAGGCATCGCACTCACCGAACGCGACATTTCCGCCCGCACCGTCGGCCTCGTCTCGCTCGCGGTGATGGTGCCGATCGCCTGGCTGTTGTGGGATGTGATCGCGGGCGGTCCGCTCGCCGCTTCGGCCATCCCGCTGATCGCCGGTTCGCTGTTGTTCGTGCTGGTCATCGGCCTCGTGATCGCGGCGGTGTGCGGTTACATGGCAGGCCTTGTCGGCGCGTCGAACAGTCCGGTCTCGGGCGTCGGCATCCTCGCCATCCTCGCTTCGTCGCTGCTGCTCGTCGCGATGTTCGGCCGCGATGTCGATCCGGGCACCACTCAGGCGCTGATCGCCTATGCGCTGATCGTCACCGGCGTCGTCTTCGGCGTCGCGACCATCTCGAACGACAATCTTCAGGATCTCAAGACCGGCCAGCTCGTCGGCGCGACGCCGTGGAAGCAGCAGCTCGCGCTCGTCTTCGGCGTGATCTTCGGCAGCCTTGTCATCCCGCCGGTGCTCAGCGTCCTCCATGCGTCGTTCGGCTTCGCGGGCATGCCCGGCGCCGGCGACAGCGCGTTGGCCGCGCCGCAAGCCGCGCTGATCTCGTCGCTCGCCAAGGGCGTGCTCGGCGGCGATCTCGACTGGAACCTGATCGGCGTAGGCGCACTGATCGGCCTGGGCATCATCGTGATCGACGAAGTGCTGGCGCGCGTCAGCAAGCATCGCCTGCCCCCGCTCGCCGTGGGTCTGGGCATCTATCTGCCGATGGCAGTGACGCTCACCGTCGCGGTCGGCGCGGTGTTGGGCTATTTCTACGATCGCGCCGCCGACAAGGCCCGCGACCCGGAGTTCGCCAAGCGGATGGGCGTGCTGATGGCCACCGGCATGATCGTCGGCGACAGCCTGTTCGGGGTTCTTTACGCCGGCATCGTCTATGAAACCGGCACCGATGCGCCGCTGGCGCTCGCCGGTCCGGACTTCGCGACCTATGCGCTGGTCGGCGGCACTTTGGTCTTCCTCGCGCTCACCGCCTTCCTCTACGCCTATACGAAGAAGAAGGCGCGCTAGGGCGAGAACTCGCACGGCGCTGGAATATCGCCGTCCTCCGGGTTCGACCTTGGGCGAAGCTTGCAATGTTGGATTTCGCCTGCTCCGCTCGCAGGGGCCGGGGCAAGCCTCGCCGCTCTTTGAATTCGTCCGAATCGCGTTTTTGCCGGAAGCCGGTTTTTCGCAATATTGGTGTCAACCGTGTCAACCGGCGCCCGTCTCACGCGGCAATATTACAGGTCCGGGCTCCTGATTTTGCGGGCGCGGAATTCGCTCTCGCCTGCTGCGCTAACGCATCTGATCGAGCAGCGACTTGATCGGCACGAAGGCGAAGGCGACCGAACTGTCCGCGACGCCATAGGGGATGAACAATTTGTCCCCGTGCCGGATCGCGCCGCAGGTATAGACCACGTTGGGCACATAGCCTTCGCGGTCCTGATCGGCGGCGGCGAGGATCGGATCCTTGGTCCGCCCGATCACCTTCGAGGGATCGTCCAGGTCGAGCAACGCCGCGCCGATCGAGTATTTGCGCATCGCGCCGACGCCGTGGGTCAGCACCAGCCAGCCCGCTTCGGTCTCGATCGGCGGGCCGCAATTGCCCATCTGCACCAGCTCCCACGGATAGTGCGGGGTCAGCAATTTCTCGCCGCCCTCCCAATGGGTGATGGTGTCGGAGGAATGGAGAAAGATGTTCTCGCCATCCTGCCGGCCGAGCATCATGTACTTGCCGCCCACCTTGCGCGGGAACAGCGCCATGCCCTTGTTCCGCGCCGCGCTGCCGGTCATCGGCACCAGCTGGAATTCGCGCCAGTCGCGAGTCATCAGCAGCTCGGACTGGATCTGCGATCCGTTATAGGCGGTGTAGGTGCCGATCCATTCCTCGCTCCCGTCGTCGTGATGGAAGTGACAGATGCGCAGATCCTCCAGCCCGTTGGACTGGGCGCGGGTGATCGGGAAGATGACCGTGCCCGAAAGCGTGGAGTCGCGGTGGCGATAGACCGTCACCGGTCCCTCGGGGATATGATCTTCGTCCTCGTGCGAATCCGCGGCCGTCGCGAAGGGCGGTTCGGGCGCCAGCGTCAGCTGGTTCTTGGACGTGATGATTCCCTCGCGGAACGCCACCGACGAGATATGGCCCTCGCCCACCGCGCGCAGACTCATCAGGATGCGCAGCGATCCCTTGGGCATGCCCGACTGATCGTAATGCGGCACCGCGCTGGGGTTCATCAGCGCAGCGGCGGCATAGCTGTATTCGTGGCAGAAATAGGCGCCGATCAGCTGCCGCTTCTCGTCGCCGATCTGGCTGCCGTCGAGACCAAGCATCCCCTCGATCTCGTCATAGCGGGTCATGAACACGCGCCGCGTCTGCCAGTGACGCGCTTCGAAATCCTTGAGCACGATTTCGAGCTGCTGGCGCGCCTCGCCGGGCGACATGTCGAGCACTTCGCGCACCAGCCGCTCGCTGCGGCTCGGCCCCGTGCCATCGGACTGCCAGGCGATATGAAAGGGCCGGACCACCACGCGCGAAGGATCGGCCTTCAGCCGCAGCGCGTGGTTGAACAGTTCCAGCATTCATACCCTCCGGATTTTGGCCGCCCCCGCGAACCGGCTTTATGGGAGGTCAGGCGACGACGCGTTCCGGTCCTGCCACGATCGTCCGGACCTTTGAAAGCCTCGAAATCGCACAGCTGGCCAGTTGCAGTGCCAAAATCGACTCCGCGCCCTGATTGCGATTCAGGCCCGTCGGCATCAGACCGTCGAAACAGCCGCCGTCCTGCACCGTCGCCAGCGGCAGATCGAGGTCGTTCGATCCGAGGTACCAGCGATAGGCACGCATTGCTTCCTCGCTCCAGCGCGGCTCGCCGGTTGCGTCGAGCGCGGCGACGCACGCATCGATCGTGGCCTGCGCCTCCAGCGGCTGCTGGTCGAATTGCATCGGCTCCTGATAGGCGCGGCCGAAGCTCTCGGTGCCCACGGCGCGGAAGCGTCCGTCCGGCGAGGTCTGGCGCGAGACGATCCATTCGAGCGTTTCCAGCCCGACACTGACGAACTCGCTACGCCCCAGCACCTTGCCCGCGCGCAGCAGCGCCTCGGGCAGCCGGGCGTTATCGTAGGCCAGAACGATCTCGAACCATTGCCATTCGGGCCGCCGCGCGGCGTCGAGCAGCGCGATCAGTTCCTCGCCGAAGCGCGTCAGTATCTGCTTCGACAGCGAATGGCCCGGATGCGCCTCGAGCATCGCCGACGCGCCGAGCATGGCGAAGGCGTGGGCGCGCGGGCTGCCCAGCTCGAGCGCGATCGACGCGGTCATGTCGAACATCGCCGACGCCCAGTCGCGATGCTTCAGCGCCTTCGCATCGCGCGCGGTCACGCCCAGCGCCCAGATCGCCCGGCCGTTCGAATCCTCCGAACCGGCGTCCTCGCACCAGCTGCGATCGAAATTCATGAAGTTGCGGAACCGGCGTGCATCGGGATTCCAGGCGTGCTGGACGAAGCTGGAATAGACCGTCGTCCATTTGTCGCGCAGCCCGGCATCGATTTCGGCCAGCTGGCTCATCAGGATCAGCGCCCGCGCATTGTCGTCGATGCAATAGCCGTGGCGGCGATCGGGGATCGAATAGATCGAATGCTGGAGCATGCCCGTCGCATCGCTCATCCGCTCGACTGCTGCGATGTCGGGCGTCAGCGCCGGCAACTCAGCCGCCGGCTTCGCGATGCGCCGGGGCTTTTTTCCCAGCAGGCCCTCGATTCCCGCCACCGCCTGTTCGGCCAGCCGCGGCCACAACATCGTCCGCCCGCGTGCATAGGCCCGTGCCGACAGCTCCGCCCGCGCGTTGCCGTCGCTCAGCAGGCGCCCGATCTCGCGCGCAAAGCCCGCGCTGTCCTCGAAGCCGACCAGCACGCCATGCCCGTCCGCCAGGATCTCGGTCGCATGGACATAGGGCGTGGAAACCACCGCCTTGCCCACGCCGACGGCGTAGGACAGCGTGCCCGAAGTGATCTGCGCGGGGTTGGTGTAAGGCGTTGCATAAATGTCCGCCCCCTGCAGATAGTCGATCAGCTCGTCCTGCTCGACGAATGCGTCGATGAACTGGACATGGTCCGCTACGCCGCGTTCGGCAGCCAGCGCAGTCAGCCGCTCGCGATAGACCTCGCCTTCATGCGCGACGAGATTGGGGTGCGTCGCCCCCAGCACGACGTAGAGCGCCCGGGGGTGCTGCGCGACGATCGCGGGCATCGCCTCGATCATCGATTCGATGCCCTTGTTCGGCGCCAGCAGACCGAAGGTCAGGATGACTTCGCGCCCTTCCCAGCCAAAGGCCGGCTTGAACGACGCGGGGTCGGCCAGCACGCGATCGGGCACACCGTGCGGCACCGTCTCGATCTTGCGGCTATCCACGCCGTGGACGCGCGTCAGGATGTCGCGGCCCTTTTCGGCCATCACGATCAGCTTCGAGGCGCGGCGCAACAGTGCTTCCATCACGCGCCGCTCGTCCGCGCTCGGTCGCTCCAGCACGGTATGCAGCGTCGCGATGACGGGGATTGAGACGCGATCGAGCAGCGCGATCAGCAGCTCGCCCGCCGGCCCGCCATAGATGCCATATTCGTGCTGGACCCACAGCGCCTGCGCACCGCTCGCTTCGATCCGGCGCGCGGTGTCGAGATAGGCGCCCCGGTCGTTCTGCGCGATCGCTCCGGTCACTTCGGGGGGATAGGCATAGCGCCCCGGATGATCGTCCATCGCATAGACGTCGACGGTCAGGTCCGGGAAACGCCCCTTGAGCGCGTTGTAGGTGTCGGTGGTGTAGGTTGCGATGCCGCATTTGCGCGGCAGGAAGTTGCCGATCAGGGCCAGGTGCCGGAGTTCCGGAGCGTTGATAGGCTGCGCCATCCCTGTCCTTCCGCTAACTATCGTTAAAGCGAGGCTTTTCAGCCTGCCTTTCAGCCCCTCCCAACTCCCGGCTTTCAATTAGGTTGCGTATTTGTTGCAACGCAGCATCGCACATGCGTCAGACGCTGTAAATGAGTCGATCAGCCGCGCCCGCGATAGCCCGGAACACCCTGATCCGGCACCCACAAGCCCGCCGGCGGCTCGCCCGACTGCCAGAACACGTCGATCGGAATCCCGCCGCGCGGATACCAGTATCCGCCGATCCGCAGCCATTCGGGCTTCATCTCGTCGAACAGCCGCTGGCCGATGCCGACGGTGCAATCCTCATGGAAAGCGCCATGATTGCGGAACGACCCGAGGAACAGCTTGAGCGACTTGGATTCGACGATTGTCTCGCCAGGCACATAGTCGATCACCAGATGCGCGAAATCGGGCTGGCCGGTGATCGGGCAGAGCGAGGTGAACTCCGGCGCGGCAAAGCGCACCAGATAGCGCGTGCCCGCGCGCGGATTGGGAACATAATCGAGCACTGCCGCTTCAGGAGAAGCCGGGAGCTCTGATTGCTTGCCGAGATGTTTTGCGTCCATCGCCGCCATGTAAGCGTTTGATGCGCGCTTTGCATCCTTCTAGGGATCGCAGGATGGACGCGCTGGTAAGCACCGAATGGCTGGCTTCCGAAATGGAGGCCCGCGACCTCAGGATCGCCGATGCGAGCTGGTTCCTGCCCGAGCATGGCCGCGACGCGAAGGCCGAGTATCTGGCGGGCCATATCCCCGGCGCGGCGTTCATGGATCTCGGCGCCTTTGCCGACAAGAACAGTCCCCTGCCTTCCACCATGCCCCCGCCCGAGCAGTTGGCCAGCCGGATGTCGGCGCTGGGGCTGGGCGATGGCTGCCGCATCGTCCTTTATGATGACAGCCCGCTGCACACCGCCGCGCGCGCATGGTTCATGCTGACCGCGTTCGGCACGCCCGATGTCGCGATACTCGATGGCGGGCTGGCCAAATGGAAGGCGGAGGGCCGTCCGGTCGAACATGGCGAGGCCAATACCAAGCTGCGTCACTTCACCCCACGCCACCCGGCGCAGGGCGTGCGATCGCTCGCGGAGATGAAGGCGACGACCGACCAGATCGTCGACGCCCGCTCGCCCGCACGCTTCGCCGGACAGGAACCCGAACCGCGCCCCGGCGTGGTCCCCGGCCATATCCCGGGCTCGCGCAACCTGCCCTATCGCGACTTCTTTCACGAAGACGGCACATGGAAGCGCGACTCGGCCCTGCGCGCCGTGTTCGAAAGCGAGGGGATCGAAATCGAGCGTCCGGTCACCGCGACCTGCGGATCGGGAATCACCGCCGCCGTGGTGGTCTTCGCCGCGCATCTGCTGGGCCACACCGCCAGCCTGTACGACGGCAGCTGGGCCGAATGGGGCGGCGATCCCGAGACACCGAAAGCGACTGCATGACCGACAAGAAGGACGCCACCCGCATCGTCACCGCCGGGCGGCGCGAGGAATGGACGCAAGGCATCGTCAGCCCGCCAGTGTGGCGCGCATCGACCATCCTCTACGATTCGGTCGCCCATCTGCGCGAGTCCGGCGGCAAGGACACGCATCACCGCCTGTTCTACGGCCGGCGCGGCACGCCGACCCAATGGTCGCTGGCCGATGCGCTGACCGAGCTGGAGCCCGGCGCGGAAGCGACCCTGCTCTACCCGTCGGGCGTGGCGGCGGTGTCGAGCGCGCTGCTGGCGGTGCTGTCGCCCGGCGATCACCTGCTGGTGCCCGACAGCGCCTATGATCCCACGCGCAATTTCGCCAACGGGATGCTGCGGCGGATGGGCATCGCCACCACCTGTTACGATCCGCTGATCGGCACGGGCATCGCCGATCTCTGCACCGAGAAGACCAAGGCGATCTTCATGGAGAGCCCCGGCAGCCTGACCTTCGAGGTGCAGGACCTGCCCGCGATCATTGCCGTTGCCAAGGCGCGGGGGATCGTCACCCTGCTCGACAATACTTGGGCCACGCCGCTGCTGCTGCCCGCGATTGCGATGGGCATCGACTATTCGATCCTCGCCGGGACCAAATATATCGGCGGCCATTCCGACATCATGCTCGGCTCGGTCACCGCCGCGCAAGGGCATTATGCGAAGCTGCGCGACGCGACCTATCAGCTCGGCCAGACCGCCAGCCCGGATGATGCCTGGCTCGGCTCTCGGGGTCTGCGCACGATGGCGGTCCGCATGAAGCATCACGGCGAAGCCGCGCTGAAGATCGCGCACTGGCTGCGGACCCGGCCCGAAGTGGCGCGGGTGCTCCATCCGGCGCTACCCGAATGTCCGGGGCACGAGCTGTTCGTGCGCGACTTCAGGGGTTCCGCCGGGCTCTTCTCCTTCGTGTTCGACGGCGGGGACGAAGCCGCCCGCGCCGCGTTCATCGACGGGCTGGAGCATTTCGGGATCGGCTATAGCTGGGGCGGGTTCGAGAGCCTGGCGATCCCGGTCGATCCCGAGCGGTTCCGCACCGCGACCAGATGGCACGCCGAGGGGCCGGTCGTCCGCCTTCAGATCGGCCTCGAGGATCCGGACGATCTGATCGCCGATCTCGAAGCGGGTCTCGCCCGGTTCGGAGCCGCGCGGTGAGCGGGCCTGGTCAGTGGCTTGCGGCGCAGGGCCTGACCCTGCCGGGCAATGCCGAACTGGCCGAAGCAGGCATCGCGCTGGGGCTTGCCCTGCTCGCGCTGGCGGCGGGCTGGTATGCCGGGCGAACGCTGGGCAACTGGCTGGCACGCTTCTGGTCCGAGCATATCGGCGCGGACCCGGAGGGGCTTGCGCCGCGCATGTCGGCCATTTCGCGACACGGCGGCGCGGCGATCCTGCTGGCGATCATCGCCGTTTCATGGCCGTGGAAGCCGATCGCCGCGCTGGGGCTGGGCTTTGCCGAAGGCGCGGCAGTGGCGATGCTGGTGGTGGCGATCCTTCGCGGGCTTCATCTGCCGCGCTGGGCGGCATGGACGATGGCCGCGATCGCCTTCACCGCGATCCTGAGCCGCGCGGTGGGCGGGCTGGCGCGGATCAATGCGATCCTCGACAGCGTGGGCATCGACGTGGGTTCGATGCGGTTCAGCCTGCTTTCAGTGCTGACCGTGGTCGTCACCTTCGTGCTGCTGTTTGCGGCGGTGCGGCTGGTCAACCGCGTCGTCGGTCTGTCGATCGGCCGCTCGCGCGGGTTCGATCCGACCCAGAAGCTGCTCGCCCAGAAGCTCGCCGCGATCGCGGTCGTCATCCTCGCCTTCTTCGTCGGGATCGACGTGCTGGGGATCGACCTGACCGCCTTCGCCGTGTTCAGCGGCGCGTTCGGCCTGGCCATCGGTTTCGGCCTGCAAAAGACCATCGGCAATCTGATCGCGGGGATCATCCTGCTGATGGACCGCTCCATAAAGCCGGGCGACGTGATCGTGGTGGGCGAGAGCTTCGGCTGGGTGAACAAGATCGGCGTGCGCGCGGTCAGCGTGATCACCCGCGACGGCAAGGAGCATTTGATTCCCAACGAGAATCTGATGACGCAGGAAGTGGAGAACTGGTCGTACACCGACCGCAACGTCCGCGTCCGCATTCCGGTGCGCGTTGCCTATGACTGCGACCTCAAGCTGGCGCAGGAACTGATGATGCGCGCCGCGGTGGAAAGCCCGCGCGTGCTGACCAATCCCAAACCCAATGTCTGGCTGACCGCGTTCGGCGAATATGGCGTGGAGCACGATATCCTCGCCTGGATCAGCGATCCCGAAAGCGGGGTGGGCAATGTGAAGAGCGATGTGCTCAACCGGCTGTGGCTGCTGTTCAAGGAGGAGGGAATCGAGATCCCGTACCCGCAGACGGTAGTGACGATGAAGGCGACGGAGAGCCGGTAAACGCCCGAACTTTACACTAACTTTACACCATCGCGCATGTTCGGCGGGGAGAGGCTCGATTTGGGCTAATGTGCCACTTGGTGTGTCAGTTCACGGCCCTGTCTGGCGGGATGGAGCGGAAGGATCGACGGGTTCAAAGAGCAGCTGAAGCCTGCCGATTGAAGCGGGTGGAATCCAACATTTCAAGCGCGTAAGCTTCGCTCGCTACACCATGCTGGTCCTCATTCATTAATCGCGTGGAGTTGAGCCGCTACGTTTGGATACTTTTGGATAGAAAAAGCCCGATCCAAACCTTTCGCCCGTGAGGCTGTTAGAATTACCCACCACCACGGAATAAATCGGCATTCCCGAACCAGAGACGTCGGGATGCACATCTCTAAGATTTGCAAAAAGTTGTATATCAACACCGACGAGTGACTCGCCATCTGGCGAATCTTTTTGCCATATCAAAAGCGCATGAATGATGGTGTCTGATATAGCGAAATTTAGTGCAGGAGCTATTTCCGGGTACCCTCCGACGTACCAAAATATACGTTCACCTTCCTTCAATATCATCGGGGTGAGAAGATGATCAAATCCATCAATTCCGAGAGATAACACCGCATATCCATGCGCAATTTTAGCCAACATTCTGCAGAATTTTGATGGATTAATTTGGCCTTTTCTTATAACAAAATCGACACCCATGTCCTTAGCCGAGAGACCTTTGGTAGCCGCGAAATCACAGTGCATTATAAATTCTTCGGGCTCCGAACGGCGATCAAATATGTTGGGGCGTTCAAGCCGAATAATCGGCACAAATGCCCGATAATCCTGCCTGTCGATCGGAATTTCACCGCTGGTGCGACCCGATATGACATTTACGTCAACTGTCGCAGCCCGCTTGGTGCGACGGCGCGACGGAAAATCCGCCTGAAAACGCCAATCTCCGAAAATTTGACCAGCGACATGCCCTTCGAAAGCATGTGTCGCCTTGGTACAAATGTCGCAACTAGCCGCCAGAAGCTCGAGAGTGCCGTCCAAGGAATATGGAATGATGTGTTCAATGTTCAGCGTAACGTTGTCACTTCGACAGTAGATGCATTGCCCAACTGGGCCAAAGCGGCCGCTTACAGGTTCCTCGGGAGCGCTCATATTCTCTCCGTGCAAAGGTTGAATTGCTGCGTTGCGTAGGCGGGGTAGGATATCCACGCACCATTGCCCACGCCGACCGGTTGACTACATTCCGCCCGTGACCTCCCCGCCCGTAACCGCCCGCATCGCTCCCGGTGTCGCCTCGATTGCCGCGAGCGACTGGGATGCGTGCGCGGGCGAGGGAAATCCGTTCGTCGGCCATGCCTTTCTCTCGGCGCTCGAACGCTCCGGATCGGTTACCGCCCAAACCGGGTGGCAGCCGCTGCCGATCGTGATCGACGGCGCGGACGGGCGGCCCGCCGCCATCGCCCCGGCCTATGGCAAGAGCCACAGCCAGGGCGAATATGTGTTCGATCATGGCTGGGCCGATGCGTGGGAGCGGGCGGGCGGGCGCTATTATCCCAAGCTGCAGGTCGCGGTGCCGTTCACGCCGGTGCCCGGACCGCGATTGCTGACCCGCGATCCCGCGCTCGCCCCCGCGCTGATCGCTGCGATCGAAGCTGTGACCGACCAGAACCGGCTGTCCTCCGCGCATGTCACCTTTCTCGACGAAGCCGAGCTGCCCGCGTTCGAGGCGGCCGGATGGCTGATCCGCGAGGGGCTGCAATTCCACTGGCAGAATGCGGGCTATGCCAGCTTCGACGATTTCCTCGCCGCGCTTTCCAGCCGCAAGCGCAAGGCGATCCGCAAGGAGCGCGCCGCCGCGCTGGAGGGGCTGACGGTCCGCCATCTGACCGGCAGCGAAATCGGCGAAGCGCATTGGGACGCCTTCTGGGCATTTTATCAGGACACCGGCAGCCGCAAATGGGGCCGGCCCTATCTGACCCGCGACTTCTTCTCGATGCTGGGCGAGAGCATGGGCGACAAGGTGCTGCTGATGCTGGCCGAGCGCGGCGGACAGCCCATTGCGGGGGCGCTCAACCTGATCGGCGCGGACACGCTGTACGGGCGCTATTGGGGCGCGGTGGAGGAAGTGCCGTTCCTCCATTTCGAGCTTTGCTATTATCAGGCGATCGATGCTGCAATCGCGCGCGGGCTGGCCCGGGTCGAGGCCGGGGCGCAGGGCGAGCACAAGCTGGCGCGCGGCTATGCGCCGGTCACGACCTGGTCCGCGCATTATCTGCCCGATGCGGGATTCCGCCGCGCGGTGAGCGAATTTCTGGAGCGCGAGCGCGACGCGGTGCGCCAAGAGCAGGAATTTTTCGGGGAAATGATGCCGTTCCGGCGGGACGGGTGAGGCTGCACCAATCATATCGGCGTCGCCCCGGATTTAATCCGGGGTCCCGCTCACTGTCAGCGCTGCAAGCGGGACTCCGCCTCAAGGCCGGGGTGACGAAAATAACTTGCCCTCCCTTCTCATCGATGTGATGTTACATCATCAATTGAAGGAGAGGTGCCATGTCCAGTGCGTCCCGTGCCGTTCCCCTCAACGCCGCCGCGCCGATCGGCGAGATGAACACCACGCCGCTGATCGACGTGTTGCTGGTGTTGCTGGTGATGATGATCATCACCATTCCGATCCAGAGCCATCAGGTGCCGGTCGACCTGCCGCAGGGCGGCCCGGCCAGCGCGCCCGTCGACAAGCCGCACAAGCTGAGCATCGACGCGCGGGGCGTGCTGTTCTGGGATGGCGCGCCGGTGACCGACACCCAGCTTCCCGGGCTGCTCGCGCCGCTGGCCGACGCGGGGACCACGCTGCACATGCAGACCGATCCCGAAACGCGATACGACCGGTTCGACCAGGTGCTGGCGATCGTGAAGAAGCAGGGCATCACCCAACTCGGCTTTGTCGGCAACCAGCCGTTCCCGGACTGAGCCTGGTCCGAACCGGGCCCGGCCCGAATTAGGGCTGGCCGGATCGACGGAACAGGCGCATCTGGTTCGCGTTCGGTTTGTCGCCGTAACGTCGTTTCGAGGATCCGGATGCGCCTTTTCCTGCTGCTCGCCTGCCTGCCTCTCGCCGCCTGCAACGCGTCGGACGATACGCGCAATCCCGGCGCCGACGTGTACAATCTGGAAGCGGTCGACAAGGAAGCGCTGGACATTGCGCGCGAGAAGGCCGCGCGCGAAGCCGAGGAAGAACGCATCGCCGAGGAGCGCGCTCAAGCCGAAGCGAATGCTGCCGCCGAAAATGCCTCGATTGCGAATGCCACTGGCGCCACGCCGGCGCCCTCCCCCGCTCCGGTCGAGGACAATCGCTCGGCGGCGCGGTTCCGCTGCATGGACGGGACCAAGATCGCGGTCCGCTTCGATCCCGACAATGGCCGGGCGACGGTTGCACGCGGCGGCAAGACGCTGGCGGTATTGCAGCAGGAGCGCGCGGCATCGGGCATCTGGTACAAGGGTCAGGGCCACGAGCTGCGCGGCAAGGGCTATGACATGACCTTCACCCAGCCGAACCTGCCGCCGCTCGCTTGCACCACGATCCGCTGAGCGGCATCAGGAGCGCGATGACGCGCTTCACCATGACCTTCACCGCCATGCCCGAGGACATCGACATCCTCGGCCATGTCAACAATGCCGTCTGGGTCCGCTGGATTCAGGACATCGCCGTGGCGCATTGGGAAGCGTGGGCGCCGCAGGCCGATCAGGACGGCAGCTTCTGGGTCGTGACGCGGCACGAGATCGATTATCGCGGCAATGTGGCCGAAGGCGAGACGGTGACCGGCGAAACTTGGGTCAGCGATCCGCCGCGCGGGGCAAGGTTCGACCGCAATGTGCGCTTCACCGGCAGCGACGGGAAGGTCCGCGTCGAGGCGAAGACGACCTGGGCGATCATCGATCGCGCCACCGGTCGCATCATGCGCGTGCCGCCCGCGCTGACCGAACTGTTTCTGGAAAAGTGATGGCCGCGACGCCCGCCTGGCCGCCGCAATCCACACCGCGCCTGTTCGTCGAAGGCGAGCTGGCGCAGGGGCAGCAGATCCGCATCGATGGCGGGCAGGCGCATTATCTCGTCTCGGTGATGCGGATGAAGATCGGCGATCCGGTGAAACTGTTCGACGATCGCACCGGCGAATGGCTGGGCGTGGCGGCACATGTCGGCAAGCGCGACCTGATCCTCGACATCACCCAGCAGTTGCGAGAGCGCGAGGCGGTGCCCGATCTGTGGCTGTGCGCCGCGCCGATCAAGAAGGGGCGAATCGACTGGGTTGCGGAGAAGGCGTGCGAGTTGGGGGTGGACCGGCTGCGACCCGTGCTGACGCGGCGGAGCGTGGTGGACAAGCTCAACCTCGAGCGGCTGCGCAGCCATATGATCGAAGCGGCGGAGCAATGCGGGCGCACTGCCCTGCCCTCGCTGGACGAGCCGGTGAAGCTGACGGCGTTTCTGCGCGACTGGCCGGAGGATCGGGCGCTGTTCTTCGCCGATGAGGCGGGTGGTTTGCCCGCGGCCGAGGCGATGCGCGCGCGACCGGGGCCAGCGGCGATCCTGATCGGACCCGAAGGCGGCTTCGACGATGCCGAGCGCGACGCGATCCGCGCGCACCCGCAGGCGGTGGGCATCGCGCTGGGTCCGCGCATCCTGCGCGCCGAGACCGCAGCGGCGGCGGCGGTTGCGGTGTGGATGGCGGCGGCGGGGGATTGGTGATCCCCCGCAAGGGGGACGATCTGGTTTGTGACGCTTATGAAATCATAAGGGCAACACCTCTGGCGAAGCGCCTGCCCAATCGCTAAATGCGCGAAATGAGCACGAAGACCGTTTCGAACAGCAACTCGCCGGTCATCGAAGACCGTGCTCAGTTGGTCGACTATTTCGCACGCGGCGAGAAGCCCCGCGAGCGCTGGCGCATCGGCACCGAGCACGAGAAGTTCGTCTATTGGAAGGACAGCCATCGCGCGCCTTCCTATGAGGAGCCCGGCGGCATTCATGCGCTGCTGATCGGCCTCACCAAATATGGCTGGAAGCCGGTCTATGAGGGCGAGAACGTCATCGCCCTGTCCGGCCCCGACGGGGCGATCAGCCTCGAGCCGGCCGGCCAGTTCGAGCTTTCGGGCGCGCCGCTCGACAATCTCCACCTGACCTGCGCCGAGACCGGACGGCATCTGGAGCAGGTGAAGGCGATCGGCGACCAGCTCGGTATCGGCTTCCTCGGGCTGGGCATGTGGCACGACAAGACGCGCGCCGAGCTGCCGATCATGCCCAAGGGCCGCTACGAGATCATGCTGCGCCACATGCCGCGCGTGGGATCGCTGGGCCTCGACATGATGCTGCGCACCTGCACGATCCAGGTGAATCTCGACTACGCATCCGAAGCAGACATGGCGAAGAAGTTTCGCGTCGGCCTCGCGCTCCAGCCGCTGGCGACTGCCCTGTTCGCCAATTCGCCCTTCACCGAGGGCAAGCCCAACGGGTTCCTGAGCTTCCGCAGCAACATCTGGTCGGACACCGATCCGGCGCGCACCGGTATGCTGCCCTTCGTGTTCGAGGAGGGCTTCGGCTATGAGCGCTACGCCGAGTACGCCCTCGATGTGCCGATGTACTTCGTCTATCGCGACGGGAAATATATCGATGCCGCCGGGCAGAGCTTCCGCGACTTCCTGAAGGGCGAATTGCCCGCCTATCCCGGCCACAAGCCGACGATCGACGATTGGGCGGACCATCTCTCAACCGCGTTCCCCGAAGTGCGGATGAAGCAGTTCCTCGAGATGCGCGGCGCCGATGGCGGGCGCTGGGGGCGGATTTGTGCGCTGCCCGCCTTGTGGGTCGGGCTGCTTTATGACGATGGTGCGCTCGATGCGGCGTGGGACTTGGTGAAGGGCTGGACCATCGATGAGCGCCAGACGCTGCGCGATTCGGTGCCGAAACTGGCGCTCGACGCGCCGGTACCGGGCGGGCGCAAGCTGCGCGACATTGCCGGAGAGGTGCTCGACATTGCGGGCGCGGGCCTTGCCGCGCGCCAGCGGTTCAACGCTTCGGGCGACAACGAAACCGGCTTTCTCGATCCGCTGCGCGAGATCGTGCGGACGGGCAAGGTGCCGGCGCAGGTGCTGCTCGACCGGTTCAACGGCGACTGGGGCGGCGATATCTCGCGGGTGTACGATGAAGCGAAGTTCTGACGCTTACTTCCGGCCGATAAGCCCGCCTGCCCATGCGAACGCGCGCGGGACAGGGCCGTTGCGGGTCATCCATTCGTCATAGGCGATATAGGCCGGGTCTTCGCTCAGATGGCGTTCCTCGGTCTTGGCGCGCCAGTAATAGACGCCGCTGACCAGCGCCATGATGAAGCTGTTCGACGCCGCGTCGTACCAGCTGCCGGTGGTCGCGAGGAACGGCAGGGTCGAGATCCACCAGAAGCTGTTCTTGGCGAGATAGGCCGGGTGGCGCGTCCACGCATAAGGTCCGTGGGTCAGCACGCCGCGATGCGTGAGGTTCGAGAAGCGCATCCCGAAGGCGATTGTCGCCCAGGCATAGATGCCGGTCAGCACGACCAGCACCACGCCGAACACGCTCAGCACCCAAGGATGGCCCGCGAACCAATAGGCCCAGTCGGCGGTGCCTTCGTGATAGTCGAGCGGGCCGCCATCGCCCATCATCAGGAAGGGCGGATAACAGATCAGCGCCGCCATCCAGCCCGCCGCATAGGGATTGGCGGTGCGGATATGGCTGTCGAGCGGGCGGAAGGTAAGGATGTACCCCGCGGTCGCGAAGGCGACGTCGATCACGAACATGAAGGTGATGCAGAAGCTGGCGAGCGCGACGGGGTTCTGGAAGATCGTCGCCGCGTCCCAGCGGACGAACTCGCCGAAGCCCGGCGGGACGATCGAGACCATGAAGGCGAGGAAGAAGCCCTTCACCGCCCAGCTGCGCAGATGGTTGTAGATGGCGGGCTTGTCGGCCTCGCCATTGCCCATCGCCCAGCTGCCCAGCGCATAGGCGCCATCCTTGGGGTTCACCAGCCGCCGGTCTAGCCACATCACATAGGGGATCGAAGCGAGGAACAGCCAGGGCGCAACCATTTCGAAGCACCACATGGCGAAGGGGAAATTGGCGTAGCGCGTTTCCCACCAGAATTTGCCGCCAGCATAGATGATCGCGATGCCGCCCCAAGTGAGCCACAGCCCGGCAAGCTTGGTGCCGCTGATCTCCAGCGTCTCGCGCCACGGGCGGACGTTCGACCAGTCGATGCCGGTGGAGGGATTGCGATGCACCTTGTCGACGAAGATCGACCAGAGGATCATCGGCACGCCAACCGCGGCGACATTGACCAGTGCCGAGAACGGGCCATCGAGGCCATAGTGCCGCGCGATGACGATCCACGCGACCATGCCCGCCAGACCGATAAACCCGACTGCGCCGCTCACCGCCGATTTGGGGCGGGGATCGGCCTTTGCCTGAAGGGCCAGTTCGGGATCGTGATACATGGCTGCGAGACGTAACGGCGAATGGTTAGTGAGCCGTGAACTCTGTCAGGGACGAGCTGGTGCGCCCCAAGCTTTACCGCCCCGCTTTCAATTGCCTATGACCTCCGGCATCTCCCCATTCCGCCGAAAGGCTCCCCGATCATGTTCCGCCCCATCCTCCTTACCGCCGCTCTGCTCGCCAGCGCGGCACCCGCAATCGCCCAGAACGTCCCCGGAAACTCCGCGCCGCACCGCGTGCCCTTCCGCGACACCATCCCCGCGCCGCGCGACGTCGCCTATCCCGGCACGATGATGCTGTATGTCGATGCGACCAATGTGCAGCAGGGCATCTTCCGGGTGAAGCAGACCATCCCGGTCGCGAAGAGCGGGCATATGGTGCTGCTCTATCCGAAATGGATTCCCGGCAAGCACGGCCCACGCGGCGAGATCGACAAGATGGCGGGCCTCCAGATTTTCGCCAACGGCCAGCGGCTGGCATGGCGGCGCGATCCGGTGGACGTGTTTGCCTTCCATATCGAAGTGCCCAGGGGCGTGAAGACGCTGGACGTCGAGTTCCAGTTCCTGTCGGCCACCAAATCCGATCAGGGCCGCATCGTGATGACTCCGGCGATGATGAACCTGCAATGGTATTCGCTCGCCCTCTATCCCGCCGGCTATTACGCGCGCCGTATCCCGGTGATCGCGAGCGCGACCTATCCCGAGGGCTGGACCGCCGCCTCCGCGATTCCCGCCAAGACCGACGGCGCGACCTACACCTATGACAAGGTGGATTTCGAAGTGCTGGTCGATTCGCCCGTCTTCGCCGGCCGCTATTATCGCGAGTTCAACCTGGGCGAGCGCGTCGACCTGAACGTCTTTGCCGACAGCCCCGAGGAGCTGGAAGCCAAGGAAGAGCATATCCAGAAGCACCGCAATCTGGTGGATCAGGCGATCAAGCTGTTCGGGTCGCAGCATTACGACCGCTACGAATTCCTGTTCGCGATCAGCGCGGAAATGGGCGGCATCGGCGTCGAGCATCACCGCAGCTCGGAAAATGGTGTGGGTCTCGGCTATTTCGCCAAGTGGGACGATCAGAACACCTCGCGCAACCTGCTCTCGCACGAATATACCCATAGCTGGGTCGGCAAATATCGCCGCGGCGCGGATCAGATCGTGGTCGATTTCCGCCAGCCGATGCGCAATTCGATGCTGTGGGCCTATGAAGGGCACGACCAGTTCATCGGATATGTGCTGGGCGCCCGTTCGGGCCTGATGACCAAGGAAGATACGCTGGAAGTGCTGGCCGGTTACGCCGCGCTTCAGGACACGCGCCCCGGCCGTCACTGGCGTTCGATCCTCGACACCACCAACGATCCGATCATCACCGCCCGCGCGCCCAAGGGCTGGCTGAGCTGGCAGCGTTCGGAAGACTATTATGTCGACGGGCTGATGACGTGGATGGCGATCGATTCGATCCTGCGCGAGAAGAGCGGCGGGACCAAGTCGATCGACGATTACGACCGCGCCTTCTACGGGATGCGCGACGGCGACTATGGCGTGCTGCCCTTCACCATCGAGGACATCGTCAAGACGCTGAACGACATCGTGCCCTATGACTGGCGCACCTTGCTGAACGAGCAGGTCTATTCGACGACCGAGCATGCGCCGCTCGACGGGTTCGTCCGCAACGGATACCGGCTGGTCTATACCGACAAGCCCAACAAGGCGACGCCGAAGACCAGTCTGGACCTGATGTACTCGCTGGGCCTGATGATGGGCGCCAGCGGGATCAGCCAGGTGATGTGGGACGGCCCCGCGTTCAAGGCCGGGATCGACCTGGGCGACGAGATCATCGCCGTGAACGGACGCGGCTATACGCAGGACCGGCTGAAGGCTGCGGTGGTCGGCAACAAGGACGGCAAGGAGCCGATCCGGCTGCTGCTGAAAAGCGGCGACCGATACCGCGAAGTCGTCATCGACTATCGCGAAGGCCTGCGCTATCCGCACCTCGAAAAGATCGGTGAAGGAGAGGCCGGTCTCGACAAGCTGCTTCAGCCCAAATGAGCGGGGCAGCGCATCCTGCATAGGTTTGACATGCGTATTGATATGATTCCGGTCGGCGACGACGCACCGAACAGCCTGAATGTGATCATCGAAGTGCCGACCGGCGGCGAGCCGGTAAAGTATGAGTTCGACAAGGAATCGGGCGCGCTGTTCGTCGATCGCATCCTGCACACCCCGATGCGCTATCCGGCGAACTATGGCTTCGTGCCGCACACGCTGTCGCCCGATGGCGATCCGCTCGACGCGCTGGTCATCTCGCGATCGCCTTTCATCCCGGGCTGCGTCGTGCGCGCGCGTCCGATTGGCGTGCTCAAGCTGGAAGACGAAGCCGGCGGCGACGAGAAGCTGATCTGCGTCCCCGTCGACACCACCTTCCCCTATTATTCGGACGTGGGCGAGCGGCAGGACCTGCCCTCGATCGTGCTCCAGCAGATCGAGCATTTCTTCAAACACTATAAGGACCTCGAGTCCGAAAAGTGGGTGCGCATCGGCCAGTGGGGCGATGCCGAGGAAGCCAAGCGGATCGTGCTCGAAGCGATCGAGGCCGCGAAGGTGGCCAAGGCCGCCAAGGCAGCCGCAGCCTGACCCCGGCGCTGGCCTGGCGCGTCTGCGCACTCGCCGGGCTGGCGACCACCGCCGCATCCTTCGGGTTCGGCGCGATCCCGCACCTCGGCACGGCCTGCGGGCCGACCTGGGGCGCGGGGCCGATCATCGCATTCGAGCTGGTCCGCTCCTCCGCCGACATGCTGTCGCTGTTCGGCGACGAGCCGTGCCGCACGACGATGATCGCGGCGCAGCGCGCCGGGCTGTGGCTCGACATGGCGTGGTTCATTCCCGCCTACACCGCCTTTCTAGCGCTGGCCGCCTGGGCGCTGCGGCCGGTCCATCGCTCTTTGGCGCTGGCGGCAGTGGCGGTGCTGCCGCTCGCAGGGTTGTTCGACGAGATCGAGGGCGTGGCGCTGTTCGGCATCCCGAACGGCTTCCCCGGCGATGCGCACTGGTTCACCCCGCTCTGGCTGGCGGTGCACGCCAAGTTCGTGCTGCTGGCGCTGGGCGAACTGATGATCGCGACGCTGCTGGTGAAAGGCACATGGCTGGCGCGCGCCGGGGCGGTGCCGGTCGCGCTGGGCGGTGCGGTGGCCCTGTGGATGATCCTTGCCGACCCGCGCAGCCCGCTGATGATGCAAGGGCATCGCTGGGCCTGGACCGCGTTGCTGATCGTCGCGATCGTCGCGGCGATCCGGCCCACTCTGGTCGCGGGGCGCGATAAGGCGTAGCCTGTCCGGTATGGCGGCCCGGAAGCATCGCTGGAGCATCGGCAACCTGATCGCGCCGCCGCGCTTCATCCTGTTCATCCTCGCGCTGGCCGGCGGCTGCTGGCTCGCCATTCCGCTCTACGGCCTGCGCTATGGCGCGATGCTGGCGTTCGACGGTGCGGCGCTGCTGTTCATCCTCGCCTGCCTGCCGCTGCTGAGCCATGAGTCCGAGCGGATGCGCGTCTCTGCGCTGCGCAACGACGCCAACCGGGTGTTGCTGCTGCTGCTGACCATAGCGGTGAGCCTCGTCGTGCTGGCGTCGATCGCGAGCATCCTGATGGAAAGCGGGGAGCGTCATCCGCTGACGCTGGCGAAGATCATCGGCACGCTGTCGATCAGCTGGGTCTTCTCCAACCTGATCTATGCGCTCCACTACGCCCATCTCTTCTACAAGGATGCGGACGGCAGCGACGCGGGCGGGCTGGAATATCCGAAAACGCCCGAGCCCGATTATTGGGACTTTCTCTACTTCGCCTTCTGCCTCGGCATGACCTTCCAGACGAGCGACGTGTCGGTGACCGATCGCCGGATGCGGCAGGTGGTGACGCTGCACTGTCTGGCGGCGTTCGTGTTCAATCTTGGCGTGATCGCCTTCACGATCAACGTGCTGGGCGGCGGCTAGGCTTTCGGCTTTTTAGGCTTCTTCTTCGGCGCGCGTTCCCCGGCAGCCACTGCGAGCGCTGCCCATTCGCGCATCGCGTCGGGATCGTCATAGACGTCCGCCGGCGCACGGCGATAGTTCATCGTCTCGACCTTGCCGTCGCTGCCGGTGAAGGTGAAGCGATCGCATCCCGCTTCGTCCCATACCGGCGCGCTGACGGCATCGGCCTTGAACCAGACCTCGCTGTCGTCGACCACGGCGAAGACGATGCCGTCGAGATAGAGCGTCGCGCCGCCCATCATCCGGCGCATCGAGACGGTACCGAGCGGTTCCAGCGCCTCGATCACCCAGTCGACGAGACCGGCATCGAACGCCATCAGCCGGCGAGGCTCCGCAGCGAATCGCCTTCCATCCGCCAGCGCTCCCAGCCTTCGACCGGCGCCGCGCCGATGGTGCGGTAGAAGCCCTTGCCCAGTTCGTTCCAGTCGAGCACCGCCCATTCGAGCCGCGCCCCGCCGCGCTCGACCACCAGCGACGCCAGCTTCGACAGCAGCGCGCGGCCGAGGCCCGATCCGCGCGCGTCGGGTTCGACGAACAGATCCTCCAGCCAGATGCCGGGCTTGCCTTCGAAGGTGGAGAAGGTCTGGAAGAACAGCGAGAAGCCCTTGGGTGCGCCATCGACCTCGCCGATGATCACTTCGGCGGCGGGGCGGTCGCCGAACAGATGGCGGCGCAGCGTTTCGTCGTCGAACACGACTTCGTGGAGGAGCTTCTCGTAATCGGCGAGCTTGCGGATGAAGCTCGCGATCAGGTCGAAATCCTCGGGTCCCGCTGCGCGTATCGTGATCATTGCAGTCCAGCCTCCGCTTCGGGCGCACCCGATTGTTTGCGCACCGCCATCAAACAGCCCGCGACGATCAGCAAGGTGCCGGCGATGGTCGCCAGTGTCAGCGGCTCGTCGAACCAGATCCAGCCCATGATCGCCGCCCAGATGAAGGCGGTATATTCGACCGTCACGAGGATCTGCGCCTCGGCGCGGGCGTAGGCCCAGCTGAGCAGCAGCAGCGATGCGGTGGCGAGCAGAGCGGCCGCGCCGATCCCCGGCCAGTGCGGCGCGGCGGGCAGTTCGAGGAACCACGGCGCGGCCAGCGCGAGCAGACCGGTGACGAACATATTCTGGAAAAAGGCGATCTCCAGCGGCTTGGCGAGTTGCGCCTGATGCCGCGCGACGACGAGGTTCACGGCATAGAAGACCGCCGACACCAGGACCGCGCCCATGCCGAGCAATGTCTCGTGGCTGTGCGTGCCGCCGATCCGCCCGGCCACGACCACCGCCACGCCGGCGAGGCCGAGCAGCGAGCCCAGCACCGAGCGCGGGCCGACCTTTTCCTTCAGCACCAGCGCGGCCAGCGCCAGCGCGATCAGCGGCGCGATGAACGACAGCGCGATCGCTTCGGCCAGCGGCACGCGGACGATGCCCCAGAAGAACGCCATCGCCATCACCGCAACAAGGATCGCGCGGAAGAAATGGACCCTGAGCGTCGAGCGGATCGGCATCACCGGGCGCGTGGCCGCATAGAGGATGCCGGTCAGCACCACCGCGACGCCGAGCCGCCAGATCAGCGTGTTGTACGCGCCGATCTGAAGCGAGACGGCCTTCATCACCGCGTCCATCACCGAATAGAGCGCGATGCCCGCGCATGCCGCGAGATAGGCGGGGACGACCTGAGACTTCGCACTCATGAGCGGCGCGCCCGCGTCTCGATCAGCCGGACGATCCAGTGATCGGCGACCAGCGCCGCGATGCCGCCGAACAGGATCATCGCGATGAACCCGCTGACCGGCGCTGCGATCTCGGGCCGGTTGGCGGCGATGGTGACGAGGCGCAGCGCGAGCAGCAGGATCGAGACGACCGCGACGCGCCGCAGCCAGATCGCGACCCAGCCGGACCAGCCCTCCGCCCCCTTCGCCGCGACGATCGCCCAGCGCGCGGCGAGCAGCGCCGCCACAAGCATCAGCGTATCGCCGAGCACGGCAATGGGTTCGGTCGCGGGCATGAATCGCCGCCTAGCGCGGGGGCGTAACAAAGGCGAGAGGGTGCTTGCGGAAGCTATGCCGTCTCGTCGTCCGGATCGAAGCGAGTGATCCGGCCCAACTGCAGCTCGTCGATGCGCAGCGTGCGGATATGGGCCTTGCCGATCCACAGCCGGCCAATGGCGAAGGCGCCGAGCGCGAGCGCCCCCATCGCCATCGCGCCGACCGCTACCGCCGTCGCGGTCGAGATGCCCGTCGCGGATGCGCCGGTGGCCGTGGCGCCGACTGCGGTTGCGCCGTCCTGCTTGTGCGAGACGGCTTTGCCCTTCACTCGGCCGCCTGCGCCGCGCTGTCGTTCGTCGCTTCGATCTCGGCGGCCTTGGCTTCGACCAGCTTGACGATGTGATCGATCATCCCGGCATCCTGCACGTGATGGTCGGTCACGCCCGACAGATAGACCATATGCTTGCCGTTGCCGCCGCCGGTGATGCCGATGTCGGTCTCGCGCGCTTCGCCGGGGCCGTTGACCACGCAGCCGAGCACCGAAAGCGACATGGGGGTGCGGATATGCTGGAGCCGTTCCTCCAGCGCCTGCACCGTGCGGATCACGTCGAAGCCCTGCCGCGCGCAGCTGGGGCAGGAGACGACGCGGACACCCCGGTTACGAATGCCCAGCGCCTTCAGAATCTCGAAGCCGACGCGGACTTCCTCTTCCGGCTCGGCCGAGAGGCTGACGCGGATCGTATCGCCGATGCCGTACCAGAGCAGCGAGCCGATCCCGATCGACGACTTGACCGTCCCGCCGACGAACCCGCCCGCTTCGGTGATGCCCAGATGCAGCGGGCAATCGACCATCTCGGCAAGCTGCTGATAGGCGGCGACCGCGAGGAACAGATCGCTGGCCTTCACCGCGACCTTATATTCGTGGAAGTCATGGTCCTGGAGCAGCTTGATGTGATCCATCGCGGACTCGACCAGCGCTTCCGGACACGGCTCGCCATATTTCTCGAGCAGGTCTTTTTCGAGGCTACCGGCATTCACGCCGATGCGAATCGCGCAGCCATTGGCCTTGGCCGCATCGACCACTTCCTTCACGCGTGCGGCCGAGCCGATATTCCCCGGATTGATGCGCAGGCAGGCGGCGCCGGCGTCGGCAGCTTCGAGCGCGCGCTTATAGTGGAAATGGATGTCCGCGACGATCGGCACGCGGCTGGCGCGGACGATCTGCTTGAGCGCGGCAGTCGATTCGACATCGGGGCAGCTCACCCGGATGATGTCGACGCCGGCATCCTCGCAGCGGCGGATCTGGTCGATCGTCGCCTTTGCGTCGGAGGTGAGCGTGTTGGTCATGGTCTGGACCGTCACCGGGGCATCGCCCCCGACGGGGACGTTGCCGACCATGATCTGCCGCGAGGTGCGGCGATGGATATCGCGCCAGGGACGGATGGACATGGGTGGCGCTATACTCGCGCTGCGGTCTCAAGGGAACGCCCGGCGTGCGCCTGCACCGAAAGCGGACGAAATCTACGCGACACGCCGCGAAGGCGTCGCCGGCGCATGCGGTTCGGCGGTCGCCGCCACCCCCAGCATATGCTGCTGCGCAGCCACCAGCGGCATCGGGCGGCTGAACAGATAGCCTTGCCCATAGGTGACCCCGAGTTCGCGCAGCACGTCGCGTTCTTCGCAACGCTCGATCCCCTCCGCCACGATCGACGCACCGATGCGGGTAGCGAAACCCACCAGCGCACTGGCCAGCGCGCGGCGGGCGAGATCGCGGTCAACGTCGCGGGTGAGGCTCATGTCGAGCTTCAGGATATCGGGCTCGAGCGCGATGATGTGCCGCAGGCTGGAATAGCCCGCGCCGACATCATCGATCGCGATCCGCGCATATTCGCGCAGCCGGTCGAGCGATCCGCGCAGCTCGCTGTAATTCTCCACCCGCGCATGTTCGGTCAGTTCGAGGACGAGGTTCGGCACCTGCGCCTCACGGAGGAAGGGCAGCAACCGGCCCGAAAGCACCGTCTCGGGCGAAACGTTGATCGAGACATAATGATCGCCCGGCACATAAGCGCTGGCGGCGAGCGCGTTGCGCACCGCCGCCAGTTCAAGATCGATGCCGAGACCGACTTCGAACGCTTCCTCGAACCACTCGTTGGGCGGACGCTGGCCTGCGTCGGCGAAGCGGGCGAGCGCTTCGCACCCGGCGCTGCGGCCAGTTGCCAGCCGGTGGATCGGCTGGAGGAAGATGGCGGGCTGACCGAGGTCGATCGCTTCCTCGACGCGCGCCCCGATCAGCGCCTGCGCGCGATCGGCGTCGCGCTGCTGCTCGATCTGGTCGATCGCGAGGTCGGCGAACGCGCGCAGCGTGCTGAGGTCGCGTGCGTTGAGCGTATGGTTGGGCGTGCGGCTGAGGCAGCAGAAGCTGCCATAGACGCTGCCGTCCTTGAGCCGCAGCGGCACGTTCATATGCGCGCCGACGGGCAGCGCATCGGTGATCGGCAAGGTGCGGGCGAAAGGGATTTCGCCGGCATCGGCGATCAGTTCGGGCAAGCGGCCGTGCAGGATATGATAGCAGAACGTGTCTTCGCTCGGCTCCGAATCGCCGGGCTTGGACGGCACCGGGATATCGGTGCTGATATGCGTGAATTGCCGCCGGTCACCGACGAATCGCGAGGCGAAGGCGATTTCCATGCCGAGATGCTGGCGCACGGCGTCGAGGATCGCGTCGATCTGCGAGCGGCCGGGCGCCGGCGGCGGCAGATCGCTTGCGCTCAGGAATCCGTTTAACGGATTGATCGTCATCGAATTTCCTCCCGCACCCTTCGCCACCCTTTCGGGGCGAACCGGTTGCGAAAGCATGAAGCTAAGGGAAACTGCGTACGGAACGTTCCCGTAACGCTTCCCTTACGCGCCGCCGCTAAGGGAATGGCGATGCACCCGAGTGGCGCCAGTTCGAGCAGTACCCCAAGCCAGCGCCATTATGGGCTCGACTGGCTGCGCATCGCTGCGTTCGCGCTGCTGATCCTCTACCATATCGGCATGGCCTTCGCGCCGTGGCAGTGGGTGATCCACACCGCCTATCACTTCCCCGGTCTGATCGGGCCGATGGCGCTGCTGACGCCGTGGCGGCTGCCGTTGCTGTTCGCGGTCTCGGGCTATGCCTCGCGCGCGTTGTTCGACAAGTCGGGCAGCGCCGGGCCGTTCGCGCGATCCCGAGTCAGAAGGCTGCTGATTCCGCTGGGCTTCGGCATGGTCGTGTTGGTGCCGTTGGAGATGTGGGTGCTGGTGATGGAGGGCGGCTATACCGGCTCGTACCTCCATTTCTGGACCAGCGATTATTGGCGCTGGGGCGAATTTCACGGCCGCGAATTCCCGAGCTGGGAGCATCTGTGGTTCGTCGCCTATCTGGCGGCCTATACCTTCCTGCTGGCCGGTGCGCTGGCATGGCGCGGCGAACGGGTGTTCGCACTGTTCGACAAGGCCGCCGCGTGGCTGGCGACGGGCAACCGCATCCTGTGGGCGCCGGCCCTCGCGCTGGTCGCGATGAAGCTGGCGCTGCTGTTCGTCGTGCCCGAGCGGCAGGGGCTGTTCCGCGACTGGTCCGGCCATGCGCAATATCTGCCGATCTTCCTTGCGGGCTTCGTCCTTGGCGGCACGCTTTCGTTGTGGCCAGCGATTGCGCGGGTGTGGAAACCGGCATTGCTGCTCGCCGCCGTGGCGGGCGCGATCGATGTGGCGATGGAGCTCAACTATCCCGGCGCGACGCCGATCGGGCATGGCGCGATGGCGATCGACCGGGCGGCGCGGATCGCGATGGGCTGGTTCATGATCGTCGCGCTGTTCCACATCGCCCAGACATGGTGGAATCGAGACCATCCGTGGCGCGCGACTTTGGCCGAAGCGGTGTTCCCCTTCTACCTGATCCACCATCCGGTGATCGTGCTGCTGGCCTGGTACAGCCTGCCGCTGAAGCTGAGCGCGGGCGCGGAATTCGTGCTGCTGTTCACTGGCACGGCGGCAGCCTGCCTCGCTTTCTACCTGATCGGTCGCGACATTGGCTGGCTGCGCCCGTTCATCGGGCTTTCGTCAAAGCCCCTCGCGAAACCGGCGGCTGCCGCGCAGCTCGGTCCCGCCGGCTAGAGTCACGGTAAAGTCGCCGCTGCGGTCGGTTTCGACCGAGCGCACCGCCGCGCGGCGGACCAGCCGCCCGCGATGGATCCGCGCGAAGCCGCTGCCGAGCTGGTCTTCCACCGCCGCCAGCGTCGAACGGTGGAGCAGGATCCGCTGGCCCCAGGCGATCTCGACATAGTTGCCCGCCGACGCCGCCCAGTCGATCTCGTCGACCGGCACGCGATGGACCATGTTCCCGTCGGGGATTTCGAGGATCGTGGCGGCATCGCTCTCCGGCAACGGCCGGGCGAGAAGCCACTGGCCGAATCCGACGAACGCCAGCCCCATCGCATAGGTCGCGACGTCCTTGCGATATTCGTAGAGCAGCGCCATCGGCCAGTCGTCGAACGCATAGCTCTCGCCGCCGCTCGCGTAGACCAGCTTCCGCAGCGCGACCATCGCGACGACATGGACCAGCGACACCGGCGCCGTCGCCAGCGCGTGGAGCAGCACCGCCATGCCCCATGAGAAACGCGGCGGCCGCAGCCGCGCGGTGAGCCACCACAGCAAGGGGATCAGCGCGATCCACACCGCGACGCTGGTCAGCTGCCACGTCCAGACGTGCGCGCGCGTCTCGGCGACGCCCAGCTTGGCCATGTCCTCGATCGTCGATTCGACATTGGCGACCGACTGGATCGCAATGAAAGCGATCCCGCCCGCGATCAGCCACAGCAGATGCCGGCGGCGCAGCGCATCGCCGCTCGCCCCGCCTCCCCCGCCGTTCGTCCCTGCCGCCCGATCCGCCATCCCGCGCCCGCCGCCATTCCTCCCTCTTCGATAGAGGCGCGGCGGGCCGCCCGCTAGCCATCGCGCATCGCAAGAGGAGGGACCGGATGGACCGGCATTACGGGATGGACTGGCTGCGGATCGGGGCGTTCGCGCTGCTGATCCTTTATCATATCGGCATGTTCTTCGTGCCCTGGGGGTGGCACGTGAAGACCGCGCAGCCGCTCGACTGGGTGGCGGTGCCGATGCTGGCGGCCAACGCATGGCGGCTGCCGTTGCTGTTCGTGGTGGCGGGCTATGCCAGCGCGGCGCTGTATGGAAAGGAAAGCGTCGCGGCGTTCGTGACGTCGCGCGCGGCACGGCTGCTGATCCCTCTGGTCTTCGCGATGATCCTCCTGATCCCGGTCCAGCCGTGGATCGAACTGATGTTCAAGCACGGCTATGCGGGCAGCTTCGCGCGTTTCTGGACGCGCGACTATTTCCGCTTCGAGGCGATCGACGGGATCGTCGTGCCGACATGGCAGCATCTGTGGTTCGTGGTCTATCTGTGGGTGTACACCATGCTGGTGGTGGGGATCATCGCGGTGACGCCCGCCCGCGCGCAGGAGAGTTTCGCGCGGTTCATGGACGATCTGCTGAGCGGTCCGGGGCTGCTGATCGTGCCGATCGCATGGCTGGCGGTGCATATGGCGATCAGCGGACCGGATGCGAAGGAAACCCATGCGCTGGTCGACGATATGGTCGCGCACCGCATGTATTTTCCCGCCTTCGTCTTCGGCTTTTTCCTGCGCGATGCGCCCGGCACCTGGGCCGCGATCCGGCGCTGGTGGAAGGTCGCCGCCATACTGGCGCTGCTCGGCTATGGAGTCGTCGCGGGAATCGAGATGGCGTGGCCGGGCGACACCCGCGCGCCCGCCGAATGGGCGATGCTGTTCCGCGCCGCGCGGCTGATGCAAGGCTGGTGCGCGGTGCTCGCGCTGATCGGGATCGCCGATCGCTATTGGAACCGCGATCACAAATGGCGGCCGATGCTGACCGAGGCGGTGTTCCCTTTCTACATCATCCATCAGAGCATCATCGTGCTGGCCGGATGGTGGCTGCTGTCCTTCGCGCTTTCGCCGGGCGCGGAGTTCGTCATCCTCGTCGCGGCAACCGTAGCGGGATGCTGGGCATTCTATCTGATCGGGCGCGAAATCACGTTCCTGCGGCCGCTGATCGGGCTGCGGCTGGCACGGCCCGGACGATCTGCTAAGGCGGCGGCGCAACCCGTGGGAGTGCCGTGATGCGCCTCTTCCTGATACTGCTCGGAGCCTTTCTGATGACCAACCCCGCCAGTGCGCAGGAGCGCCCCAAATGGACTCTGGTGATCCACGGCGGGGCCGGGATCATCGAAAAGAGCCGGATCACGCCCGAAGCCGAAGCAGGCGTCCGCGCTGGGCTCGAGGCAGCGCTGGCCGCCGGATCCAAGGTGCTGGAAGAGGGCGGAACCGCGCTCGACGCGGTGCAGGCCGCGGTGCAGGTGCTGGAGGACGATCCGCATTTCAACGCCGGGCGCGGCGCGGTGTTCACCTGGGACGGGATCAACGAACTCGATTCGGCGATCATGGACGGCCGCACCCGCGCGGCGGGTTCGATCGCCGGATCGACCACCACGCGCCATCCCGTAGCGCTGGCCCGTGCGGTGATGGAGCATAGCCCGCACGTGATGCTGAGCGGCGAAGGCGCCGACGAGTTCGCGCGCGAGCAGGGATTGGAGCAGGTGGAGAATAGCTGGTTCGGCACCCCCGAGCGCCGCCGCCAGCTCGACGAGCTCAAGTCGCGCCGGGCCAACTGGTTCGACGTCGACCTGAAATACGGCACGGTCGGCGCGGTGGCGATGGACAGCCACGGCAATGTCGCCGCCGCGACTTCGACCGGCGGGCTGACCGGCAAGCGCTGGGGCCGGATCGGCGATTCGCCGGTCATCGGCGCGGGCACCTATGCCGACAATCGCGCCTGCGCGGTCTCGGCCACCGGCGCGGGCGAATTCTTCATCCGCGAAGGCGTGGCGCACGAGATCTGCGCAAGGGTGCGCTTCAAGGGCGAGACGCTGAAGCAGGCCGCCGACACGGTGATGGCGGAGACCCGCGATCTGGGCGGCACCGGCGGGGTGATCGTCACCGGGCCGACCGGCGAGATGGCGTGGAGCTTCAACACCCCTGGCATGTACCGGGGCAAGGCATCGTCGAACGGCGAACGCGTCGTGGAATTTTACGGCGAGCAGTGAAGTTCAAATCCTCCCCCGGAGGGGGAGGTGGCAGCGCAGCTGACGGAGGGGGAGCGCCACAGGCGATATCGCTTGGGGCAAGCCTCCCACCGCTTCGCGGTCCCCCTCCCCCTCCGGGGGAGGATTGAGTAAGGCTTCCCGCATGATTCGCGCACTCCTTCCGCTGCTCGCGGCAATCGCCGCCCTGCTCCCCAGCCCGGCCTTCGCTTATTGGGAATATGGGCACGAGACCGTTGCCCAGATCGCCTATCGCAACGTGAAGCCGCAGACGCGCGTCGCGATCCAGCGGATGCTCGCGCGATCCTCGATGCTGGAGACGCCGGAATGCCCGGCGCGGACGATCGAGGAAGCCAGCGTCTGGGCCGATTGCCTCAAGAAGCTGGGGCCCCGTTTCAGCTACACCTCGTCGTGGCACTATCAGAACGTCAATGTCTGCAAGCCGTTCGACCTGAAAAGCGCCTGCCGCGACGGCAATTGCGTGTCGGCGCAGGTCGAGCGCGACATGAAGCTGCTCAAGGATCCGAAAGTGCCGCTGCGCGAACGGATCCAGGCGCTCGCCTTCCTGATCCATTTCGTCGGCGACCTGCATATGCCGCTCCATGCCGGCGATCATGACGATCTGGGCGGGAACCGAGTCCGCGCGGCCTATGGCATCTACGCGCCCGAGCGGCTGAACCTGCACAGCGTGTGGGACGGATGGCTTGCCGAACGCGCCATCTCGACCCCGCCGTCGCTCGTCCGCCTCTATCCGCAGGCCGAGCGCACGCCGATCATGGCCGGCACCGTCGAGGAGTGGAGCCGCGAGAGCTGGACCATCGCCCGCGACGTTACCTATGCGACCGCGCTGGGCGGCGATCCGTGCGGGCCGACGCCGCAGCGCGTGCGGCTGGACGAAGCGACGATCGAGCGGCTGGTCGATCCGTCGCGGTTGCAGGTGGTGCGCGGCGGGTTGCGGCTGGCACGGCTGCTGGACGAAGCGCTGGGTTAGTTTTCACCGCTCCAGCGCCAGCGCATCCCGCCTTCGGTCTTGTTGACACACAGCATCACATAGATGGCGAGGACCGGGATCAGCAGCGCCAGGAACGCCGTACCGAACCGTTTGGCGAGGAACGCGATCGCGACGCTCAGCGTCGCCACGACCAGCGTGGCGACCCAGCCCTGCCAGCTCGCCGGCGACACGCCCCAGCCGAAGCGCTTCGCCCGGAACCAATAACCGGTCACAGGAACATCACCCCTGCGCCGATCCCGATCATGGCGATCGCGGCGACCACGAGCAGCTTCACCCGCCCGGGCTTCGCATGAGCCATCATGAACATCATCCCGTCCTCCCGTTTCGATGGATTGGAGGGCTCAGCCCTTCGCATAGCTTTCGAGGAAACCGCACCGGCCGCAGCGCCACGTCTGGATCTCATACTTCGCCTGCCGGCCGAGCTTCACCCCGAACCAGCCCTTTACCGGCGCGCCTTCGACCCAGCTGCTGACCGACTTGAGGCCCTGATTCTCTTCGAGCATGAAGCCCTGGACCATCGAACCCTGGCATTTGGGGCATGTGTTCGTACGCATTTCATTCGTCCTTGCTATCCTTGGGCGGACGCCCGCGCTTCGCCCGGACCGGGTCCGCCAGCTTCACGCCGCGCTTGCCCAGCGCCTCGCGCAGCAGGCATTCGACCTGGGCGTTGACGCTGCGCAGATCGGTCGCCGCCGACCGCTCGATCGCCGCGTAGAGCGCGGGATCGAGGCGGAGCGGAAACGCCTTCTTGGGGGGAGCCGACACGCCAGCCGCCTTACTGGTACAGCGACCCTGCGTTGACGATCGGCTGGGTGTCGCGCTCGCCGCACAGCACCACCATCAGGTTGGACACCATCGCCGCGCGGCGTTCGTCGTCGAGCTCGACGACATTCTTCGCGCTGAGCTGGTCGAGCGCCATCTCGACCATGCCGACCGCGCCTTCGACCAGGGTCTGGCGCGCCGCGACCACCGCCTGCGCCTGCTGACGCCGCAGCATCGCGCCGGCAATCTCCTGCGCATAGGCAAGGTGCGTGAAGCCGCATTCGTCGACGGTGATGCCCGCCACCTTCAGCCGCTCGATCAGTTCGAGGCGCAGTTCCGCACCCACCTGATCGTGGTTGCCGCGCAGCGTGACTTCCTGATGTTCGAAATCGTCATAGGGATAGCGCGAGCCGATGGTGCGGACTGCCGCTTCGATCTGGACGTTCACGAATGCCTTGTAATCGTCGACGTCGAACAGCGCCTGCGCCGAGTCCGTCACGCGCCACACCACCTGCGCCGCCATCTCGATGGGGTTGCCGCGCAGATCGTTCACCTTGATCCGTTCGGAGATGATGTTGTTGGCGCGGACCGACAGCTTCTTCTTGATCATCCACGGCCAGGTCCAGCGCAGGCCGGTGGTGCGATCGGTGCCCTTATAGTCGCCGAACAGGGTGATCACGACCGCCTGGTTGGGCTGGAGCAGGTAGAAGCCGATCGCGATGAACGCGAAAGCGATGCTGCCCACCACCAGCGTGATGCCGGCCGCCGCATCCATATTCCGCTGCGCCGCCCAGATGCCGAAGGCCGGACCGCCGACGAGGATCACGAGCAGCAGGATCAGCATTCCATAGCCGCTGGCGGTGCTCGCGGAACTCTCGCTGCTCTGCCGGAGCGCGGGGCCGCCGCTCTTGATGTCGCTCATTCTTACCTCCCGAAATTATGATATCGTATTTATATCGTTCCGGGTGACGGTCAAGCGGAATCGAAAAGGCCGCCGGAGCGGGTGCTCCGACGGCCTTCGATTCAGGTCCGGAGACCGGATCAGTTGATGACGATGGTCACCGCGCGGCGGTTGGCCGCCCAGCTGCGTTCGTCCGAACCCAGCGCCAGCGGGCGCTCCTTGCCGTAGCTGATCGTGCTGATCCGGCTCGGCGAGACGCCGCGCGCGGCGAGATAGTTCTTCGCGGCATTGGCGCGGCGATCGCCCAGCGCGAGGTTGTACTCGCGGGTGCCGCGCTCGTCGCAATGGCCTTCGAGCGTCACGCGGGCCTGCGGGTTCGCCACCAGCCAGCGCGCCTGGCTGTCGAGGATCGAGCGCGCTTCGGGATCGATGTCATACTGATCCAGCGCGAAATGGATCGTGTCGCTGCTCACTTCGCGCTTGAAGCGCTCGTTCAGCGGACCGGCGATGTCGTCGCCATTGCCGCCATTGTCGACGACAGGGCCTTCCTCGCTCGGCGGCACCACCGTTACCGGGGGCTTCTTGGTGCAGGCTGAAGTCGCGATCAGCGCTGCGCCGAGCATCATGCTGGTCAGGATTTTGGCCATGTTGGTCTCCTCATTGGCTATTGTCACAAGCCCGTCCGCGCCGGGCATAGCATGGATTGCTGTAACGTTTCAGGGGCGAATCGGTCCCCAACTGGGATCGGAGCCGTCCAGCGGGGTCGGAATCTTGCGCGAGTGGCCCGCATTGACGTCGACCGACCACAGATCCGGACGGCCCGAACCCTGTGCCGAACGGAAGAACATCAGCACGCGGCCATTGGGCGCCCAGCTCGGCCCCTCGTCGCCCCAGCTGTTGGTCAGCAGCTTCTCCCCGCTACCGCCCGGGCTCATCACGCCGATGCGGAACGCGCCGCCGCCCATCTTGGTGAAGGCGATCAGATCGCCGCGCGGGCTCCATGCCGGGGTGCCGTAATTGCCGCCGCCGAAGCTGATCCGGTTCTGGTTCGAGCCATCGGCATTCATCACGTAGAGCTGCTGGCGGCCGCCGCGATCGCTTTCGAACACGATCCTGTTGCCATCGGGCGAATAGCTGCCGCCGGTATCGATGCCCGGGGCGGTGGTCAGCCGCTGCGGCGTGCCGCCCCCGCCCGAACCGACGCGATAGAGATCGACATTGCCGTTGACCGCCATCGAGAACAGCACCCAGCGCCCGTCCGGCGAGAAGCGCGGCGCGAAGTTGAGGTTCACGTTAGACGCCACGAGATGCGAACGGCGCGTGCCCATCGTGTAGATGTAGATCGCCGGCTTGCGCTGCTCGTAGCTCATATAGACGATCTTGCTCTGGTCCGGCGAGAAGCGCGGGGTGAGCACGATCGTCTGGCCATTGGTCAGGAAGCGGTGGTTCGCGCCGTCCTGATCCATGATTGCCAGCTGCTTGATGCGGCGGTTCTTGGGCCCGCGCTCGGCGACATAGACGACCTGGCTGTCGAAATAGGGGCCGTCGCCGGTGAGGCGCGCATAGATGGCGTCGGCGCATTTGTGGCCGGCGCGGCGCCATTCGCCCGGCGATACGACAAAGCCTTCGCGGATCAGCTCGCGCCGCGACGCCACGTCATAGACATAGCAGCCCACGGTCAGCGTGCCGTTGCCATTGGCGCGGACATAGCCCTGCACCAGCGCCTGCGAGGCATAGGCGCCCCAGCTTTCGTAGTCGGGCGTGTTGACTTCGGAATAGGCGATCGGCCGCGCCGCGGTCGGCCCGACGGTCTTGAAGATGCCGGTGTTGCGCAGATCGTCGTCGATGATCTTGGAGAGCTGGCGGCCAAGCTCGTCGGTGGTGCCGGCGGGCGTCGAGGCCGACTGGTTGGTCGGCATCACCGGGATGATGATCGGGAGTTCGCTGCGCTGGCCGCCACGCAGATCGATGATCGGCCCCTCGTCGTCCTCACCCGGCGTCGGCGTGGGCGTCGCGACGGGCGCGGGAGGCGTCTGGGCGTTCGCCACGCCGGACCATGCGACAAGCGCCGCGCCGATCAGCAAGAGTTTCCGCATCATCTTCTCCACTTCAACTCGACAATTGGTACCGGAAGGTCAGGCTCTTCCAGCCACCTTTTACATCATACAGGTCCGCCGGAAGCCCGCGCAGCGGCGTGCAGCCCTTGAACACGGCCTCGACCGCATCGTCGACGCGCGTCACGTAACGCTGGTTCCCGTCGTTGACCCCTTCGTGGCGCAGGATGCGAACGCTCTCCAGCGCGCCGTTCGGCTTCAGCCGGAGCTGGACGATCGCGACGATCGATTCGGCTTCGGCGGCGGGGATATTCTGACGGTCGGCGCAGGGCTGGACCTGACGCTTCACCGCCGACAGGAAATTGGCCTGCTCCGCGCCGGTTGCCGAGGCTTGCGAACGGTCGCCCTTGCCATTGGTCTTTTCCTCCGCCGGACCGGACACGTCGAGACCGGCAAGGCCGCTGGTGTCGCGCTTGTTGTTCGGCTTTTGGTTCGGCTTGCTCGACGCGTTCGCGCTGTTCGGCGGGCGCGGGGTCGACTTGGGCTGCGGCTCGGGCTTCGCCGCAGGCTTGGGCGGCTGCGGCTTGGGCTCGGGCTCCGGTTCGGAATCGGGCGGCGCGATCTCGGTATCGTCGGGCGTGGCTTCCTCGCCGGCCTTGGGCGCAGGCGGCTCGTCGCTGGGATCGGGCGCGGCGCTGACCATGCCGATCTCGTCGGTCAGCGTGACCTGAATCGGATCGTTACGCGGCGTCTCGTCCTCCTCGCGCCCGGCGAAGAAGATGACGAGCGCCAGCAGTCCCACATGACCGACGATCGCGGCCGCGAGGCCGCCCCATTCCGATGAGCGGATCAGGTCACCCTCCGCATCACTTCTTGGCGTCTTTCTTCGCGCTGCTCGAATTGGTGACGAGGGACACGCGGTTCAGCCCGGCGCGGTTGAGCTCGCCCATGACCTTCATCACCTTGCCATAGTCGAGCGCCTGATCGGCGCGCAGGAAGATGAGCGGCGGCTTGCCATCCGCATCGGTGCGCTTGGCCAGCGTATCGAGCTCGCCGCTCAGCGCCGCATCGGCCACGGGCAGATCGTCGATATAGACCTGACCGGTCGGATCGACGGTGATCTGCACCGGCTTGCTGTCCTGCTCCAGCGCCTTGGCCTTGCTCTCCGGCAGGTTCACCGCGACGCCGGCGTTGAGCAACGGCGCGGTGACCATGAAGATGATCAGCAGCACCAGCATCACGTCGACCAGCGGCGTGACGTTGATCTCCGCCATCGGCGCACGCCGGCCGCGGCCGCGCTTCGAGGGAAGGTGCATCGCCATCGCGGCTTACGCCTCCAGCTCGAGCCGGCGGCTGAGCGTCGCGTGGAAGCCGTCGGCGAAGCGGTTCAGCCGCTGCTCGACGCGATTGATGCGGTGGCTGAACGCATTGTAGGCGATGACCGCAGGGATCGCGGCGGCAAGGCCGATCGCGGTGGCGAACAGCGCCTCGGCAATGCCCGGCGCCACGGCCGTGATCGACGAGCTTTCGGTCGCCACGATCTTGGTGAAGCTGTTCATGATGCCGACCACCGTGCCGAACAGGCCGACGAACGGCGCGACCGAGCCGACCGTGGCGAGGAAGTTCAGCCGGTCGGCCAGGCGATCGATTTCGTTGGCGATCGTCGCGCCCATCGCGGTCGCGAGACGCTCACGCGTGCCCTCACGGTCGATCGCCTTGCCCGAAGTCGAGCGGCGCCATTCGGTGACGCCCGCCGAGAAGACGCGCGCGATCGGCTGATCCCGGCCGGCGACGCGGCGGTGGAACTCGTCGATATCGTCGGCTTCGCGATATTCGCCCTCGAACTTGTCGATCGCCTTGCGCACGCCGCTGATGCGGAATCCGAAGCTGATCGTGATCGCCCAGCTCCACAGGCTGGCGAGGAACAACCCCGCCATAACCAGTTTCACGATCCAGTGCGCCTGTACGATGAGACCGACAAGCGACGTCGGATCGGCGTTGGTCAGAAAATCCATATCCGGCTCAGTTTCCCTTGCACACCAGTGGCGTGAATGCCGCCATCCATTCGGATGGCTGCCGCCGGGGACGCCCGGCCGGGGTGACAAATGCCGCCTCGACCTCCGCTTCCGCCACTATGGTACCCTCGCGCATGACTCGTTGATGAATATCCACCGAAGCGGCGCGCAAACGCTTCAGATGGCTGACGACCGTGAGTTCGTCGCCGAGACGGGCCGGCGCGCGGTATTTGAGGGACAGCGAGGCGATTGCATACGCACCCTCGCCAGCCTCGAACGCCGCGCGCTGATCGATCCCGGCAGCCAGCAGCATATCGGAGCGGGCGCGCTCCATGAACCGCAGATAATTGGCGTGATAGACGACCCCGGTCAGGTCGGTGTCCTCGAAATAGACACGCAGGACAAAATGATGCTCGTGGCCGACGAAGCGGCCTAACGCCGACAGGGTCGCTTGCAAGCTGTCCATCGCAGGGGCCGTAGCCCACGGGGCCGCGATGGGGAACCCCGTTCGCCCTCTGGACGAAGCCGCATCCATCTCTAGTCTGGCACGGATGACCGCACCCGCGCTTCGTATCACCGGCCTCCGCAAATCCTTCGATCGACCCGTCATCGCGGGTCTCGATCTCGAAGTCCGCGCGGGCGAACTCTATGCCCTGCTCGGCCCCAATGGCGCGGGCAAGACCACGACGCTGCGCATGGCGGTGGGGCTGACCGAGCCCGATGGCGGGCGGATCGAGATTTACGGCGTCGATGCGCGGCGCGACCCACTGGCGGCGCGGGCGATTACGGCGTGGCTGCCCGACGATCCGATGATCTACGACAAGCTGACGCCGTCGGAATATCTCGGCTTCGTCGCGGGGCTGTGGCGCATCCCGCCTACCGTCGCCGCGCCCGAAGCCGAGCGCCTGCTCAAATGGCTCGAGCTGTGGGACGTGCGCGACGATCGGTGCGAGGGCTTTTCGCGCGGCATGAAGCAGAAGGTCGCGCTGGCCGGGGCGCTGATCCACGATCCGCAACTGCTCATCCTCGACGAGCCGCTGACCGGCCTCGACGCAGCGATGGCGCGGAGCGTGAAGGACGCGCTGCGCGCGGCGGTGGACAGCGGCAAGACGGTGATCGTCACCACCCACATCCTCGACGTGGCCGAGCGGCTGGCCGACCGGATCGGGATCATCGCTGGCGGCAAGCTGCTGGCCGAAGGCACGCTCGACCAGCTGCGCGAACAGGCCGGGTCGGATGACATGACCCTCGAGGACACCTTCATCCGCCTGACCACGCCCACCGCCGCATGATCGGCTGGCTGATGCAGCGCATGGCGCCGGGGGGCTTTGTCTGGCTGACGCTCAACGAGCTTCGCCTGGCGATGCTCGCCTATCAGCGTAAGGACTGGCAAGCCGCGCTCGCCTATGTATTCCTGATCCTGTGGACACTGATCGGCATCGTGATCGCGCTGGCCATGCGCGGCGTTCCGATCGACGGCGGCCCCTTCACCCGCGCAATCGTGCTGCTGGTATCGGCCTGGCTCTTCACGCTGATGGTCACGCAGGCGATCGTCACCAGCCAGCGCACCTTGTACGAGGCAGGCGATCTCGACCTGCTCTTTTCCGCACCGCTTCCCCCGCGCACCGTGATCGCAGCGAAGCTGGCCGGGATCACCGGCTCGATCCTGCTGACCTATGCCGTGATCCTGCTGCCGATCGTATTGCCGATGGCGCTGCTGGGCCATGCCGAGCTGCTCGGCGCGGTCGCGCTGCTGGTGGCCCTCGCGCTGTTCGGCGCCTGTTCCGGGCTGGCCATAACCCTTGCACTGGCCCGGGTCGCCGGTCCCCGCGCCGCGCGCACCGTCGGCCAGATCGCAGCCGCATTGTCCGGCGGCGCGGCGTTCCTCACCGTCCAGATCTACAACAACCGCAATCGCGACGAAGGCGGCATCGACCTTCTGTTCCAGCAGATCGAGCGGACCGGACTGGTCGATAGCGGCCCCGGCGCCTGGCCGGGTCAGGCGGCGCTGGGCGATCCGATCGCAATCCTGCTGCTCTTCGGCGGCGCGGCGCTGGTCTTCGCCTTCACGGCCTGGGCGATGCAGACCCTGTTCCTTTCCAGCTATCGCGCGGGAGGAATGCGCCTTTCGGGACGCACCCGCCCGGCGACCGGACGGATCGCCCGCCATTTCCGCACCGGACTGTTCGCGACGATCTTCGCCAAGGAATGGCGGCTGCTTGCCCGCGATCCGGCGCTGACATTTCAGATATTGCTACGCCTCGTCTATCTCGCGCCGATATTCCTTATCGGCATGCAGAGCGACGGCGCGATCCCGCTCGCGCCCTCTTTCGCATTCGTCAGCGTCATCGTCGCCGGGCAAGTGGCGAGCAGCCTCGCCTGGCTTGCCGCGGCGGCGGAGGATTCGCCCGATCTCATCAGCGCCGCTCCGGTCACGAAGGACGATGTCGACAATGCCAAGCTGCTTGCGGCGCTGGCGATGTCGGCACCGGTCGTATTGCTGCTGCCGATCGTCATCGCGTTCGAAACGATCCCCGGCGCGCTGGTCACGATCGCCATCACCGCGCTGGCCGGATGGCTGACCGGCTATCTGGAAGTGAGCAACGCCACGCCCGCGCCGCGATCGACCTTTCAGCGCCGGTCGCAGGGGTCCTTCGTCATGGCGATCTTCAACTTCGTCATCAGCGGCTTTCTGGGCGCGGTCGCCGGCGTCGCCGTCTATTTCCTCTAGTCGAACAGCCCGTCCTGCGCGTTGGCGGGCGGATCGAGGCCGAGATGCTTCCACGCCATGCCGTTGAGGCAGCGGCCGCGCGCGGTGCGGGCGATCATGCCGATCTGGATCAGGTACGGCTCGATCACTTCCTCGATCGTGTCGCGCGGTTCGGACAGGCCCGCGGCGAGCGTCTCCACACCCACCGGGCCGCCGCGATAGATGTCGGCAATCATCATCAGATAGCGCCGGTCCATCGCGTCGAGGCCCAACGCATCGACTTCGAGCCGGGTCAGCGCAGCGTCCGCGACCTTCGCATGCACCGTCGCTTCGCCGAGTACCGTCGCGAAATCGCGCACCCGGCGCAGCAGGCGGCCGGCGATGCGCGGGGTACCGCGCGAGCGCCGCGCGATCTCGCGCGCGCCATCCTCCGCCACATGCAGATCGAGCAGGCGCGCGGCGCGGCTGACGACCTTTTCGAGTTCGTCCACCGTGTAGAAATTGAGGCGGACGGGAATGCCGAACCGGTCGCGGAGCGGCTGAGTGAGCAGACCCTGCCGCGTGGTCGCGCCGACAAGGGTGAAGCGCGGCAGATCGATCCGCACGCTCCGGGCGGATGGCCCTTCGCCGATCATCAGATCCAGCGCGCGATCCTCCATCGCGGGATACAGCACTTCCTCGACCTGCGGTGCGAGGCGGTGGATCTCGTCGATGAAGAGGACGTCGCCATCCTCGAGATTGGTCAGCAGCGCCGCGAGATCGCCCGACTTGGCGATGACCGGGCCGGAAGTGGCGCGGAACCCCACGCCCATCTCGCGCGCGATGATCTGCGCCAGCGTGGTCTTGCCGAGCCCGGGCGGGCCGAAGAAGAGGACATGATCGAGCGCTTCGCCACGCGACCGCGCCGCCTGAATGAAGACGCGCAGATTCTCTCGCGCCGCCTTCTGCCCGACGAACTCGTCGAGGAGCTTGGGGCGCAGGGCTGCGTCCACGTCATCGGCGCGGCGCTCTGGGGCGAGGATGCGGTCGTCGGTCACAATGCACTCCCGCAGGTCATGCAGCTTCTCTGCGGCAGAAAATACGGCCCTCCGCCATAATAACGGTCGGCTTCGCCAGCCTCGAAGACGGACCGGCCGCACTGCCCGCACTTCGTCCAGCCCATCTTGTGGAACAGCGTGTGGAGAAGCGTCTCGCGCGGGACATGCTCGAACGAACTTCCGACAAGCGGATTGAAGACCGGGCTGACCAGCAGGAGCGCTGCCAGGATACTGAGCGTCCAGCTCGGAGAGACTATGCAGATGATGACCGGGACGATCGTCCCGATAATCTCAAGGCCGCGCAAAAGCAGCCCGGCGCGGAACGCCGATGCCGTTGCAACTGCACCGCTCACTTCGCCGCCTTCCGCAGCGCCAGCCGCACCAGCGCGTCGAGCGTCGCGCCTGGCCCGAGTTCGTCGCTGGCCGCACTCACCGCGTTGCTCGCTTCGGCGGGCTTGAAGCCCAGATTGAGCATCGCCGACACCGCGTCCTTTGCTGCGCCGCCCGCCGGGGACGACGCCGCGCCGACGCCGCCGGTCGCGATCCCGCCTGCCTTGTCCTTCAGTTCGTTGGCGATGCGCTGCGCCAGTTTCGGGCCGACGCCGTTGGCGCGTGCGATCATCGCCGAATCGCTGCGCGCGATCGCCGTCTGCAGCTCGGCGGGGGCAAAGATCGAGAGGATCGCCAGCGCCACCTTCGCGCCGACGCCCTGCACGCTGGTCAGCAGCTTGAACCAGTCGCGCTCGTCGGCCGAAGCGAATCCCATCAGCCGGATCGAATCCTCGCTGACCAGCATTTCGGTGTGCACCGTGACCGTGCCGCCCGCGGGGCCGAGCGCATCGAGCGTCTTCGCCGACGCGCCGACCAGATAGCCCACGCCGTTCACGTCGATCACCGCATAATCCATGCCGGTGGCGGCGAGCTGGCCGTGGAGATGCGCGATCATGTCGACAGGCTTAGCCACCTTTTGTTCCGCCGTCATCCCCGCCTCTGGAAATCGCTGCCGCCCTTCCCATTTCGAGGGAAAGGGAAGGATTGCGCATGACGCTGTTGATGGGGATGGTCGGGCTATGGGCGGCGCTGATCGCCGCGCGCGACACGCCGGTTGGCGATACGCTGAACCGCTGGCTGGTCGCGAAGCCCGCCGCCGCGCTTTCGCGCATCCACCGCCAGACGATGCTCGCGGCAGCGGTGCTGATCGTCACCGCGCTCGCGGCGTGGTGGGTGATCGGGCATGAAGGCATATTGATCTACAGCATGGCGCTGCCCGAGCTGACCGCCGCGCTGGCGATGATCGATCTGGGCGTGATGCTCGATATCGCGCTGGTGGTGGTCGCGGGCGCCGCGAGCAGCAGCTGGCGCGCGATCCGCGCGCTGTTGCCGCAACGCGCCGCTCCGCGCAGCCCCCGCGCACGCCGCACCCGCACTCCGCGCAAGCCCGCCGCCAACGACGATGGCGAAGGACCGGCCTTTGCGCTGACGGCCTAGCCTTGGCGCCCCATCCGCCGCGCCGTCGCCAGGTGATGCGCGTGGCAGATCGCCACCGCCAGCGCGTCGGCGGCGTCGGCGCCGTCGATCTTCACACCGGGCAGCAGCCGCGCGACCATCGCATGGACCTGCGCCTTTTCGGCATTGCCCACGCCGACCACCGATTTCTTGACGACCGAAGGCGTATATTCGCCGACCTCGATCCCCGTCCGCGCCACCGCGCAGATCACCACCCCGCGCGCCTGACCCAGCTTGAGCGTGGATTGCGCGTTGGAATTGACGAACACTTCCTCGACCGCCGCGCCATCGGGATTTCGGTCCGCAATCAGCGCGGCAAGCTGCATGTCGAGATGCGCGAGCCGGCGCGGCAGCGATGCCGCGGTGTCGGTCTTCAGCCGGCCGTTGGCGATATGGCTCAGGCGATTCCCCTCGGCCCGGATCAACCCCCAGCCGGTGGTGCCAAGCCCGGGGTCGAGGCCGAGAAGGATCAGCCCAGCTTCTCCATCACTTCGTCGGAGACTTCGTAATTGCCCCACACGGTCTGCACGTCGTCATCGTCGTCGAGCAGGTCGATCAGCTTGAGCAGGGTCGCGGCGTCGCCTTCGTCGACCGACACCATCGTCTGCGGACGCCAGGCGAGCTTCGCGCCTTCGGCTTCGCCCAGCACCGGTTCGAGCGCCTTGGCGACTTCGTGCAGATCGCCCTGCCCGGTCCAGATCTCGTGGCCGTCTTCGGACGACGACACGTCCTCCGCGCCCGCTTCCAGCGCCGCTTCGAACACCTTGTCGCCGTCACCCGCCTTGGCCGGATAGTTGATCAGGCCCATCCGGTCGAACGCATGGCTCACCGAACCCGGTGCGCCCAGATTACCGCCATTCTTGGCGATGATCGTGCGCACATTGGTGACGGTGCGGTTGCGGTTGTCGGTCAGCGTTTCGATGATCAGCGAGACGCCGCCCGGGCCGAACGCCTCGTAACGGATTTCCTCGTAATTCTCCGCGTCGCCCTTGCTCGCCTTGTCGATCGAGCGCTGGATATTGTCCTTGGGCATCGACTGCGCCTTGGCGGCGTTGACCGCCGCGCGCAGGCGCGGGTTCATGTCCGGATCGGGCAGGCCCATCTTGGCCGCGACGGTGATTTCGCGGCTGAGCTTGGAAAACATGCCCGAGCGCTTCTTATCCTGAGCGCCCTTGCGGTGCATGATGTTCTTGAATTTGGAATGGCCTGCCATGAGCGGCTCCCTCTCCTTAGGTCGTCTCAGCTAAGGCCGAGCGCGTTCTTGTAGGTTTCGAGCAGCGCTTCGGCCTCGTCGCGGTGATGCTTTTCCATTTTCCGCAGGCGCACGATCGAACGCATCGTCTTCACGTCGAAACCGGTCGACTTGGCTTCGCCATAGACGTCCTTGATGTCGTCCGCGATGCCCTTCTTCTCTTCCTCCAGCCGCTCGATGCGCTCGATGAAAAGGCGCAGCTGTTCGGCCGAAATATTGTCGCTCATGGGAAGTCCGCTCTCGAATCTGGATAGAAAGGGGGCCGTCTAGGGCATCGGTTGCGGCGGCTCAAGCCGCCGTTGCAGTACCGGCCCGCTCCCCCACCCGGCCGCCCAACGGAAGTTTATTCTATGGGCGGCCGGGTGGGGGAGCGGGCTGGCACCGCCATCAATCAGCCGGAAACGCCTGCCGCTTGCCGCCAAGCTTGTGGACCACACCGCGACGCATGACGAAATCGACGCGCTCCAGCCGTGTGACATCGGCCAGCGGATCGCCGGTGACCGCGATGATGTCGGCCCATTTGCCCGGCTCGATCGATCCGATCTGGTCCTTGCGGCCCAGCGCATCGGCGGCGTCGATCGTCGCGGCGCGGATCGCGCCCATCGGGGTCATACCCGCGCCGACCATCAGGCCGAATTCCTGCGCGTTGATGCCGTGGCGCGACACGCCGGTATCGGTGCCGAAGGCGATGCGCACCCCGGCGCGGATCGCGCGGCGGTGGCTGTCGATCGCAGCAGCGGCGGCTTGCTCGGCCTTGGGTACCGTCGCCGGGGGCAACAGGCCCGCGCGCGCCGCCTTCAGCGCAGTCTGCGGCGCGAGCATCGTCGGGACCAGCCAGGTGCCGCGCGACTTCATCAGCGCGATGGTCGAATCGGTCAGGAAGGTGCCGTGATCGACGGTATCGACTCCGGCCTCTACCGCGGCGCGAATGCCTTCCTCGGCATGGGCATGGACGGCGACGCGGCGGCCGAAGCTGTGCGCAGTCTCGACGATCGCCTTCATCTCGTCCGGCGTCATCTGCCGGCCCAGCCCGCCAGCGACGTTGGACAGCACGCCGCCGGTGCCCGCGAACTTGATGACCAGCGCACCCATGCCGATCTGCGCGCGCACCGCGCGGCGGCAATCGTCGGCGCCGTCGCAGGTGTTGAGCTGGTGATCGCGCACGGTGCTGGCCCAGGGTTCGGCCAGCCCGTTGCTGCCGTCGCCATGCCCGCCGGTGACCGAGATCATCAGCCCGGCATTGACCACGGTCGGCCCGGCGATCGCGCCGCGATCGATCCCGTCGCGCAGCGCGCGGATCAGCTCGGGCGTGCTGCCCAGATCGCGAACGGTGGTGAAGCCGGCTTCGAGATCGAGCCGGGCATTCTCCACCCCGATCACGAATTCGTCGCCATCGGTGCGCGTCATCGCCTCGAGCCGCGCCTTCATCGGGTCCCCTTCGAAGAAGAGATGGACGTGCAGGTCGATCAGCCCGGGCAGGACGAACGCATTGCGCAGATCCACGACGGTCGCGCCCTCGGCCGGAGGCACGAAGCCGTCGCGCACTTCGACGACCTTGCCGTCGCGGACGATGATCGTGCTGTTGCCGCGCGGCTTCTCGCCCGGTTTGTCGAGCAACGTACCGGCATGGATATAGACCGTCTTGGGCGCTGGCGGTGCGCTCTGGGCCAGAACCGGTGCGGCGAACAGCAGCGCGAAGGCCGCGATCAGATTGCGGATCATCCTCTTCCCCTTTGCGCGGAGCTTAGGGGCAGGCCTTCCCGCGAGCAACGGGTGCGGCGGGGTCAGCCGTTCGGCGCGGTCATCGAGGGCGGGTCGCTCGCCGGGAAGCTGTCGTCGAGCGCATCGTCGAGCATCTCCTCGCGATGATTGCGCGTCAGGCTTTCGGCCATCCGCTCGAGCTGCTCGGGCGTCGCCTCGATCTGGTAGCGTGCCTTCCACGCCTCATGCGGCATGCCATAAACGATCTCGCGCGCCGCCGCCTTGTCGTACGCGCCCTTGCTCGCTTCATGCACCCAATCGCCCAGACAGTTCCGGCAGAAGCCCGCCAGCCCCATCAGATCGACATTCTGAGCATCCGTGCGATGCCGCAAATGGCGCACGAGTCGCCGAAACGCCTGAGCCGCAATCGCATCGTCCAGCGTTTCGAGCGTCGCCATCTTCGTCTCCACGGTTGATCCATTTTCATATGAGGGTAGAGGCGGGACCGTACAAGTTTGCGCCAGATTTTTGGGGACATGACACCGATGACAAAGGCGATCAGCCCGCGCTCGCGAAAGGTTCGCGTCCTCGCGACTCTCGGCCCCGCCAGTTCGACACCCGAAATGATCGAACGGCTGTTCGATGCCGGCGCCGACGCGTTCCGCATCAACATGAGTCACGGCGATCAGGAATCGAAGATTCCGGTGATCGAAGCGATCCGCAGCCTCGAGAAGAAGCTGGGCCGCCCGACCACGATCCTCGCCGATCTTCAGGGCCCCAAGCTGCGCGTCGGCAAGTTCGCTCAAGGGAAGGTGACATTGGTCACCGGCCATGAATTCATCCTCGACCGCGATCCCGCGCCCGGCGACGCCACGCGCGTCCAGCTGCCGCACCGCGAGATTTTCGAAGCTGCCGAGGACGGCGCGCGCCTGCTGCTCGACGACGGCAAGCTGGTGCTGCGCGTGATCAGCCATACGCCCGACCGGATGACGACGATCGTCGAAGTCGGCGGCGTGCTGTCGAACTCGAAGGGCCTCAACGTGCCCGACATGGTGCTGCCGCTGGCCGCGCTGACCGAGAAGGACCGCAGCGATCTCGATTTCGCGGTCGAACAGGGCGTCGACTGGATCGCATTGAGCTTCGTCCAGCGGCCCGAGGATTTGATGGAAGCCCGCCGGCTGATCGGCGGCAAGGCGGCTTTGCTCGCCAAGATCGAGAAGCCGAGCGCCATTGCCCGGCTGGACGAACTGCTGGAGCAATGCGACGGCGTGATGGTCGCGCGCGGCGATCTGGGCGTCGAATTGCCGCCGCAGAGCGTGCCGCCGCTGCAGAAGCGGATCGTCGAGAGCGCCCGCCGCCTCGGTCGCCCGGTGATCGTCGCGACGCAGATGCTCGAATCGATGATCACTTCGCCCTCGCCGACCCGCGCCGAAGTCTCCGACGTGGCGACCGCGGTCTATGACGGCGCCGATGCGATCATGCTCTCGGCCGAAAGCGCCGCGGGCGACTGGCCGGTCGAATCGGTGGCGATGATGAATTCGATCGCCGACGCGGTGGAGCGCGATCCGACGCATGGCGATCGCGTCCACTTCACCGTCACTCGCCCCGATCCCACCACCGCCGACGCGCTGGCCGAAGCCGCCAAGGGCATCGCCCACACCGTCAGCGCCGCGGCGATCCTGTGCTTCACCACTTCGGGTTCGACCGCGCGGCGCATCGCGCGCGAGCGGCCCAACGTGCCGATCATGGTGCTGACCCCGAAGATCGAAACCGCGCGGCGGCTCGGCCTGTTGTGGGGCGTCCATGCGGTCCACACCCGCGACGTCGCATCGTTCGAGGAAATGGTCGCCAAGGCCAAGCGCATGGCGCTGCGCCATCACATCGCCGCCGCGGGCGACCGCGTGATCGTGTGCGCCGGCGTGCCGTTCGGAACGCCGGGATCCACCAACGTGCTGCACGTGGTCCGCCTGCTGGGCGACGAGCTGAAGACCTATAAGGGCAGCGATCCGACGGGCTGAGCGCCGGCGTCAGAGCAGCTCGAGCCGCTCCAGCTCCGCGCGGAAGGCCGCCGCGTCGGTGAAATGCACCGTGTGGATGCCCGCCGCGCGCGACGATTCGACGTTGGCGAGGTTGTCGTCGACGAACACCGCCTGCGACGCGTCCAGCCCGAAGCGCTTCAGCGCCAGCGCGTAGATTGCGGGATCGGGCTTCACGAGTTTCTCGTCGCCCGAGACGACCACATCGCGGAACGGCGCGAACACCGCTTCCTGCGACGCGCGGAAGGGCGGCCAGAACTCGCCCGAGAAATTGGTGATGGCGAACAAAGGCACATCGCGCGCGGCCAGTTCCGCGACGATCTCGAGCATCCCCGGAATCGGCCCGCCGACCGATTCGTTGAAGCGCGGCCCCCAGGCGGCGATCAGATCGGCATGCTGCGGGTATAGCGCGCTCAGCTCCGCCGAAGTCTCGGCGAAGGGACGGCCTTCATCGTGCTGGAAGTGCCATTGTTTCGTGACGACATCCGCCAGAAACGCATCGAGCGCCCGATCGTCCTCGATCAGGCGCTCGTAGAGGAATCGCGGATCCCAATCGAACAGCACATTGCCGACATCGAAGATGACGGCGTGTGGCTGCACGGGAATCAGCCCTGGCGGGCTTTGAACCGGCGATTCGTCTTGTTGATGACGTAGGTGCGCCCGCGACGACGGATCACGCGGTTCTCCCGGTGACGGTCCTTGAGCGACTTCAATGAATTCACGATCTTCATGACCGATTCGCTTCTCGAATTGGAATGCTGGAAAAGAGGCGCCCGCCTAGTGGCCTCTCCCTTCCAAGTCAACCTGAGAAACCGGTAAAGCCGTTACGGAACCGATTCGGCCTGACTCGTGTTGAAGCCGAAAACAGGAGGCTGGGATATGGGACGGATCAAGGCACTGGCAACGATCGGAGCTGCTGTGGCGCTGTCCGGCTGCATGGCCGGGCCGCGCACCGGGCCGATCGACGTCACCCGCTACCATCTCGGCAATCCGGTCGCCGCCGATACGATCGCGGTCGAGCCGCTGACCGGCTTTGCCGGGGTCAGCCCCGAGGATCAGGTCTATGCCGCGGCGATCCGCGCCGAACTCTCGCGGATCGGCTTCGCGGCTTCGCCCGGCGGCCCCTCCGCCTATGTCGCGGCCTTTTCCTATACGCGCACCTCGCGCGGCTTCGTCCGCCGCCAGTCGCCGGTCTCGATCGGAATCGGCGGCGGCGGCTTCAGCGGCGGACGGCGCGGCGGCGTGGGGATCGGCGGCGGCGTGAGCGTGCCGGTGGGCAGCGGCCGCAGCGACGAAGTGATCGCCACCGAACTGCGCGTCCAGCTCAAGCGCCGCAGCGACAACAGCATCGTGTGGGAAGGCCGCGCGGTCACCGAGACCGTCGGCAACGGCCCGACGACTCAGCCCGCCGCGACCGCCGACCGGCTCGCAAAGGCGCTCTTCAAGGGGTTCCCCGGCGAAAGCGGGATCACTATCACGGTCAAATGACCATCAGCATCAACGCCGCGTTCGACAGCGGCAATATCCGTCTCGTTGCAATCGAGGGCGACCGCGTCGACCTTGAGATCGTCAGCGATCACCTGTCCGACTTCTATCAATGGTTCCACTTCCGCGTCGCCGGCGCGAAGGGGCGGACGCTGACCTTCCGCATCCTGAATGCGGCGGGCGCGGCCTACGCGTTCGGCTGGCCGGGCTACAAGACGCGCTGGAGCGCCGACCGCGAAGCGTGGCGCGTGGCCGACTCGTCTTATGACGACGGCGTGCTGAGCTTCACCAGGGCGATCGACACCGATCTCGTCTGGTTCGCCTATTTCGCGCCCTATTCGATGGAGCGGCACCACGATCTGGTCAGCCGCATCGCGCTGAAGCCGGGCGTCACGCACAAGCAGCTCGGCACCACGCTCGACGGCCAGCCGCTCGATTGCCTGACCCTGGGCACGGGCGAGAAGCAGGTGTGGATCTATGCCCGCCAGCATCCCGGCGAATCGATGGCCGAATGGTGGGCCGAAGGCGCGCTGGAGAAGCTGACCGACGCGGACGACGCGACGGCGAAGCTGCTGCGCGAGAAGGCGACCTTCCACATCGTGCCGAACATGAACCCGGACGGATCGCGCCGCGGCCATCTGCGCACCAATGCCGCCGGCGTGAACCTCAACCGCGAATGGCACTCGCCCACGGCGGACAAGAGCCCCGAAGTCCTCGCCGTGCGCGACGCGATGGACGAGACCGGCGTGGCTTTCGCGATGGACATCCACGGCGACGAAGCGATCCCGGCCAATTTCCTCGCGGGCTATGAAGGCATTCCGAGCTGGACCGACGCATTCGGCGAGAAATTCTACGAATTCGGCCGCCGCCTCGCCGCGACCACGCCGGAGTTCCAGACCGATCTCGGCTATGAGAAGTCGGCGCCGGGCACCGCCAATCTGTCGATGTCGACCAACCAGCTCGCCGAGCGCTTCGGCGCGGTGTCGATGACGCTGGAAATGCCGTTCAAGGATCACGAAGCGAATGCCGATCCCGAATTCGCCTGGTCGCCGGAACGGTGCAAGGTGCTGGCGCATGCATGTCTGGAGACGCTGGCCGGGATGATCGACGAACTCTGATGGAAATCCGCGAGGGGGGATTGCGCGATCCGCGCACGATCGCGCTGCTGGAGCTGCACGCCGCGGGGATGCTCGCCAGTTCCCCCGCGGAAAGCTGTCACTTTCTCGACCTGTCGGGGCTGGAGACGCCCGACGTGACCTTCTGGACCGCATGGGACGGCGAGGCGCTGCTCGGCATGGGCGCGATGAAGCAGATCGATGCCGGGCACGGCGAGATCAAGTCGATGCGCACCGCGCCCGAGCATCTCGGCAAGGGTGTCGGGGCCGCGATCCTCGAACGGATCATGGCCACGGCGCGCGAGCGGAGCCTCTCGCGGCTGAGCCTCGAAACCGGTTCTTCGGCGGAATTCGACGCGGCGCACGCCCTCTATCGCAAGTTCGGCTTCACCTATTGCGATGCGTTCGGCGATTATCCGGCGGACGATCCGTTCAGCCGCTTCATGACGCGACAGCTTTAACTTCACGATCGCGCATTTACCGCACGGCAGCATTTGCCTGCGACGACCGGACGATATCGATTCGATTGCGTCACGATGAAGGCGCCGGGGGGCACAGGGTTATGGAGATTCGCGAGGGCGGCCTCGACGAGCCGCAGGTGATCGACCTGCTGCGCGTGCATCTCGACGATGTGCGCGAAAAGCCCACGCCCGGCGGCGCGCATGTTCTCGACCGCAGCGGCCTGAAGCGTCCGGACATCAGCTTCTGGAGCGCATGGCGCGACGGCAACCTGCTCGGCTGCAGCGCGCTCCGCGAACTCGATCCGGCGCATGGCGAGATCAAGTCGATGCGCACCGCTCCCGATCAGCTCCGCCGCGGCGCGGGCGCGGCGCTGATGGCGCATATGCTCGGCGTCGCCCGCCAGCGGGGCTATCGGCGGCTGAGCCTGGAAACCGGCGCGACGCCCGAGTTCGAGCCTGCCCAGGCGCTGTACCGCCAGCTCGGTTTCACCTGGTGCGATCCGTTCGGCGACTATGCTGCGCACCCGTTGAGCCGGTTCATGACCAAGCCCCTGTAACACAAGCCGCTGTAACACGCGCGATAGTTCCGCTCCGGTTGCGCTCCGCCTCCGCGCGGCTAAGAGGGCCGCGACAAAGGAGACCCCTATGCCCACGCTCGTCCTGATCCGCCACGGCCAGTCGGCCTGGAATCTCGAGAACCGCTTCACCGGATGGTGGGACGTGAACCTCACCGATCTGGGCATCGAGGAAGCCAAGGCCGCGGGCCGGTTGCTTGCCGAGAAGGGCTTCGACTTCGACCAGTGCTACACCAGCCTCCAGACCCGTGCGATCAAGACGCTCAACCTGGCGCTGGAGGAAATGGGCCGGCTATGGCTGCCGGTCACCAAGGACTGGGCGCTGAACGAGCGGCATTATGGCGGCCTGACCGGGCTCAACAAGGCCGAGACCGCGGCCAAGCATGGCGACGAGCAGGTCAAGATCTGGCGCCGCGCCTTCGATACGCCGCCGCCGGTGCTGGAGCCGGGCGGTGAGTTCGATCTGACGAAGGATCGCCGCTATGCGGGGATCGCGATCCCCTCGACCGAGAGCCTCAAGGACACGATCGCTCGCGTCCAGCCTTATTGGGAATCGACCATCGCGCCCGATCTGAAGGCAGGCAAGCGCGTGGTGATCTCGGCCCACGGCAATTCGCTCCGCGCGCTGGTGAAGCATCTGTCGAACATTCCCGACGCGGAAATCACCGAACTGGAAATCCCGACCGGCCAGCCGATCGTGTACGAGCTGGACGACAATCTGGTTGCGACCGACCGCTATTATCTGAGCGAGCGTTGATCTGAGGAAGCGCGCCCACTAGGGACGGCGCTTCCTCCAAGGGGACGGCGAAATGACCAACCCGGTTGTCGGCATCATCATGGGCAGCACGTCCGATTGGGAGACGATGCGCCATGCCGCCGATCGCCTGTCGGACCTGGGCATTGCGCACGAGACCAGGGTGGTCTCCGCGCATCGCACGCCGCAGCGGCTTTATGATTATGCGCGCGAGGCTGCGGACCGTGGCCTCAAGGTGATCATCGCCGGAGCCGGCGGCGCCGCGCATCTGCCGGGCATGGCGGCGTCGATGACGCACCTGCCGGTGCTGGGCGTGCCCGTCGAATCCAAGGCGCTGAAGGGCATGGATAGCCTGCTCTCGATCGTGCAGATGCCCGCGGGCATCCCGGTCGGCACGCTGGCGATCGGCAAGGCGGGCGCGGCCAATGCCGGGCTGCTCGCCGCCGCGATCCTCGCCACCGGCGACGAAGCGCTGTCGCAGCGGCTTCAGGCGTGGCGCGCGGCGCAGACCGACGGCGTGGCGACCGATCCCGAGTAAGCTGGCGGACATGACCACCCTTCCCCCCGGCGCGACGATCGGCATCCTTGGCAGCGGCCAGCTCGGCCGGATGCTGGGCGTGGCCGCGGCACAGATCGGCTATCGCATCCATGTGTTCGCGCCCGAGAGCGGGCCGGCGAACGACATCAGCTCGGCCTTCACTCGCGCCGGTTATCACGAAGCGGACGAACTCGCCGCCTTCGCCCGCGCCTGCGACGTCGTGACTTATGAGTTCGAGAATGTCCCCCTTACCGCGCTTGCCGCGATCGCCGACAAGGTGCCGGTGCGGCCGGGGCTGAAAGCGCTGGAAGTCGCGCAGGTACGGCACACAGAAAAGGCGTTCGTCCGCGATCTGGGTGGCCGCACCGCGCCGTTTGCCGAGGTAAACAGCCTTGGCGACCTGACCGCCGCGCTGGAGACGATCGGTACGCCCGCGATCCTGAAGACGGTATCGCTCGGCTATGACGGCAAGGGTCAGGCGCGGATCGACGATCCCGCGCAAGCTGCTCAAGCCTGGGACGCGGTGAAGGGCCAGCCCTCGATCCTCGAAGGCTTTGTCACCTTCAGCCACGAATTTTCGATTCTGCTCGCCCGCGCGCCGGACGGGACCACCACCAGCTATCCGCCGCCGTGGAACCAGCATCGCGACGGCATCCTGCATCTTTCCAGCATCCCCGCCCCAGCCGAGATCGCCTCGCAATGGACCGAAGCCGCCGCGCTCGCCGGTCGCGTCGCCGAAGCGCTCGACTATGTCGGGGTGATCGCGCTCGAATTCTTCGCCACCGCCGATGGACCGGTGTTCAACGAGATGGCGCCGCGCGTGCATAACAGCGGCCACTGGACGATCGAAGGCGCCGAGACCTCGCAGTTCGAGAACCATATCCGGGCGATCTGCGGCCTGCCCTTGGGCAGCACCGCACCGACCGCGCTGCGCGTCGAGATGGAAAACCTGATTGGCGACGACGCCACGCGCTGGGCCGAATTCCTCGCCGAGCCGGGCGCGCATCTGCACCTCTACGGCAAGCACGAGATCCGCGCCGGCCGGAAAATGGGCCATGTGACCCGGCTGGAACGCTGATCGGCTCCTCCCCGAGCAAGCTCGGGAGGAATAAAAAAGGCCCGCCTCCTTCCGGAAGCGGGCCTTTTCGTTTCAGCGTCGCGGCGGGCCTTAGCCCAGGCGCGTGCCCGTCAGCGGGAAGGCGCCGAACGCGCCCGCGGTCACCGTGCCGGTGATCGCATCGCCATCCACCGTGGCTTCGGCGTCCAGCGTCATCGGCATCGGCACGCTGATGTCGAGCTTCCAGGTCAGCTTGTCGCCATCGACCTTGCCGTCCTTGATCTCGGCATTGCCCATCGCACCCGAATAGGTGCCGGTGAACGTGTCGCCCGAGCTAGCAATCGTCAGGGTCGCCTTCTGGTCGCCCATCGGCGAGCGGACCAGCGTGTCCCAGCTTCCATCGACATTGGCCATGATCTTCTCTCCTTTGATTATTACTTGGCGGCGGGCTTGGGCGCCGGAGCCGGTGCGGCGACGACTTCGACCGGCAGGCCGAGACCGTCGAGCTGCGGCCGGACGACCGACGCATCGCCGACCACGATCCACACGAACTTGTCCGGGTCGATCGCGGCGCGGGCGGCCGCATCGAGATCCGGCGACTTCATTGCGCGATACCGCGCGGCGATGGTGTCGTAATAATTGTCCGGGCGCTTGAACATGTCGTTCGACTGCATCGCGTTGAGCACCGCGCCCGACGTCTCGAACGTGCCCGGCAGCTCGCGCGTTTCGCCGTTGATGGTCCGCTCGAATTCGGCCGGGGTGATCCCCTTGGTCGTCAGGAAGTTGCGCACATCGGTGCGCAGTTCGGTGATCGACGCACCGGTCTTGTCGGCCTGAACCGGGGCGCTGATGACATAGGGCACGGTGCCTTCCATGCGGGTGAAGCCGCCGCGCACGCCGTACGACCAGTGCTTGTCTTCACGCAGGTTCATGTTGATGCGCGACAGGAAGCCCGAGCCGAGCACTTCGTTCGCGGTCATCACGTCGAGCAGGTCGGCGGTGCTGACCAGCGGGGTCAACTGCGCGCCGATGATCAGCGAAGTCGGCGACTGCGGCCGGTCGATCAGGATGATCTTCGGGCTCGACTGGGCCGGCGCCACGTCGAGCGCCTTCACGCCCGCCGTGCCGGTGCCCTGCCACTTGCCGAACCGCGCCTCGAGCGCGGTCTGGACCTCGGCCAGCGGACGATCGGAAACGACGAAGATCTTCGCCTTGTCCGGGCGGATCCATGCCTGATGGAAGCCGACCAGATCGTCCCGGGTCAGCGTCTTGATCGCTTCGGGGTCGCCGCTGCCTGCCGCCAGCTTGGCATAGGGTGAATTGCCGTAGAGCACCTTCGGCGTGGTGCGCTGGGCCAGGCCCTGCGGGCTGGTCAGTTCCTGCTGGATGCCGGCAAGCACCTGCCCGCGGACGCGCTCCAGCTCGGCCGGCGCGAACGCCGGGTTGCGCACCACATCGGCGAGCAGATCGAGCGAACCGCCAAGATTGGGGCTTGGCGAGAACAGGGTCACATAGGTGCGGTCGGCCGAATTGCCGGTGCCGATCCGCGCGCCCAGCCGTTCCTTGGCCTCGGCGATCTGGATCGAATCGAGATGGGTCGTGCCTTCGTCCATCACCGACAGAGCGAGCGACTGGAGGCCCAGCTTGCCCGCGGGATCGGCAACGACGCCGGCGTCGAAGCTGATCACGACCTGGGTGATCGGAACCGCCTTGCGCTGGGCATAGACGATCTCGACGCCGTTCGAGAGCTTCGCGCGCTGCACGTCCGGGAAGTCCAGATCGCCGATATTGCCGACGTCCGGCATCTTTTCCGGCCGGGTGTTCAGCGACACTTCTTCCTTCTTCGCTTCGGCCGGCTTGGCCGGCGCGGCGGCGGGCTTGGCTGCCTCGGCATAGGCGCCTTCGCGTGCGCCGGGCTCGACGGTCAGGGTATAGGCCGGCTTGGTCAGCCAGCGGCTGGCAGCCGCACGCACCTGCGCCGGTGTGGTCGAGGCGAGGCGGTTGAGCTGCTTCTTGTAGAAGCCCGGATCGTTGGAATAGAGCGCGCCCGAAGCGAGCGCCACGGCCTTGCCACCGAAGCCGCCCACCGATTCGAGGCCCGAGATGCGGCCCGAAATATTGTTGGTGGCGACGCGGGTTACTTCATCGGCGGTCGGGCCATTCTTGATCAGATCGGCCATGATCTCGTCGAGGCGGCTGACCGCCTTGGCGGGATCGACGCCCGGCGCCACGTCGAGCACGACCAGGAACATGCCGCCCTGCGACAGCGACTGGACGCCCGAGCTGACATTCACCGCCAGCTTCTCCTTGCGCACCAGCGCATTGTCGAGCCGCGACGACGACAGGCCGCCCAGCACGCTGGCGAACACGTCGATCGGCACCGCATCGGGATCATTGAGGCCCGGCACCGCCCACACGCGATAGACGCGGGTGGTGGCGACGCGATCCTTCATCGTCTCGCTCTTCGGTGCGGCGAGCGGCGTTACCGGCGCAGTGGGAAGATGGCTTTCCGGGCCGCGCGCGATGCGGCCGAAATATTTCTCGACCAGCGGGCGCGCGGTGGCGACGTCGATATCGCCCGCCAGCACCAGCACGGCGTTGTTCGGGCCATAGTGCGAGCGGAACCAGCCCTTCACATCGTCGAGGCTGGCGGCGTCGAGATCGGCCATCGAGCCGATCGGCAGGTGGCTGTAGGGATGACCCTTGGGGAAGACATTCTCGACGATCCGGTAGAAGGCCAGACCATAGGGATTGTTGTCGTTCTGGCGCTTTTCGTTCTGGACGACGCCGCGCTGCTCATCGAGCACTTCCTGCGTGATCGCGCCGAGCAGGAAGCCCATGCGATCGCTTTCGAGGAACAATGCGCGCTCCAGCGCCGGGGTCGGCACCGTCTCGAAATAATTGGTGCGATCGAAGCTGGTCGTGCCGTTGAAATCGGTCGCGCCGACCTGGCGCAGCGGCTCGAAGAAATCGCCCGGAGCGTTTTCCGAACCGTTGAACATCAGATGCTCGAACAGATGGGCGAAGCCGGTCTTGCCTTCGGGCTCGTGCTTCGCGCCGACATCGTACCAGGTCGAGACCGCGACGATCGGGGCCTTGCGATCGGTGTGGACGATCACGCGCAGGCCGTTGTCGAGCGTGAATTCCTCGTACGGAATGTCGACCGACTTGGCGAGTTCGGAGACCGGCGCGGGCTTCGCGGCGGGGGCGGCCGGGGTTGCCGCCTGCTGCGCATATGCGGGAGCGGAAACGGCGAGCGCGCAGGTCGCCGCGCTGCAGAACATGAGGAACGATTTCACTGCGGAAGTCCTTTTCACCAGAAGGTGGATGGCCGTGACCATAGCGCGGCGAGACGGGGCTGCAACCCAAACCGCCTTGCCCGGGCAACGCACCTGCGCAGCATCTTTATGTCCTCCGGTTTTTGCACTAGCCTGAGCGTTCGATCCTGGTTCCGGGGGAACAGATTTCATGCGCATCCCATTGATTTTCATCGCACTTTCGCTCGGGCTCGCCGCGCCCGCGATGGCCCAGACCGCGCCGAAGGCGGCCGAGCCGACCTTCTCCGCGGCGGCGGTGAAGGCGCATGTCGAGTTCCTCGCCGACGATCTGCTGGAAGGGCGCAATGCCGGCACGCGCGGCTACGACATCGCCGCGCGCTATGTCGCGACCCGATTCGAAGCCCTCGGGCTGAAACCGGGCGGGACCAATGGCAGCTGGTACCAGCAGGTGCCGCTCGCCGACTATGCACTGGATGCGTCCGCGCCTGCTTCGATCACCGTTGGCGGCAAGAAGTTCGCCAATGGCGAGGATGTGCTGATCGCGGCCTCCCCGCGCTACGGCAGCACCGCGCAAGTGCTGACCGGCGAAGTGGTATTCGCGGGCTATGGCCTGCACGACGATTATGCGGGCCTCGACGTGAAGGGCAAGTTCGTGGCCGTGCTGCTCGGCTCGCCGCGCGGAATGAGCGAAGCCGATGCGGAAGCCGCCGGCGCCGAAGAGAAGGACGCCAGTGCGGGCAAGCACGGCGCGCTCGGCATCCTCTACATCGTCAGCCCGGACAATCTGAAGCGCATGTCCTGGGCCAGCGCGCGCGGCTATGTCCTGCGCTCGCAGATGACCTGGCTCGGGCCGAACGGTGCGCCGGGCGGGGACGATCCGGGGATCAAGATCGGATCGTACATCAATCCGAATGTGGCCGCCGCGCTGTTCGCGGGCAGCCCGAAGACTGCCGACCAGATCTTCGCATCGGTCGCCGCGGGCGAGCGCCCCAAGGGCTTTGCGCTCACCCCCAAGGTCACCACCGAGCGCACCAGCAAGGTGATGATCGTCAACAGCCCGAACGTGATCGGCATCCTGCCCGGTTCCGATCCGCGCCTCGCCGCCGAATATGTCGTGCTCTCGGCGCATCTCGACCATGACGGCGTCGATCCTGACCTGAAGGGCGACGACAAGATCTATAACGGCGCGATGGACAATGCCGCGGGCGTCGCGACGATGCTCGAAGTCGCGCGCGGCTTCGCCGAAAGCGGAAAGCGGCCCAAGCGCTCGATCCTGTTCGTTGCGCTGACCGCCGAGGAAGACGGGCTGCTCGGCTCGGAATATCTCGCCAAATATCCGGTGGTGGGCAGCGGCAAGGTGGTCGCCGACGTCAATCTCGACATGCCGATCCTGCTCTACGACTTCACCGACGTGGTCGCGTTCGGCGCGGAGCATTCGACGCTGGGCCCGATCGTCGAGCGCGCCGGCGCGCGGATGGGTGTGACGCTTTCGCCCGATCCGATGCCCGAGGAGAATCTGTTCGTCCGCTCGGATCACTACAGCTTCGTCAAGGCGGGCGTGCCGTCGGTGTTCCTCGTGACCGGCTGGGCCAATGGCGGCAAGGAAGCCTTCCAGAAGTTCCTCGCGACCGACTATCACAAGGTCAGCGACCAGACGAACCTGCCGTTCAACTGGGAAGCCGGGGCCAAGTTCGCGAAGATCAATTATCTGATCGCTCGCGAAATCGCCGACGCGGCCGAAGCCCCGCGCTGGTACGAAGGCAACAAGTACGGCGACCAGTACGCGCCGGGCCAGCCCCGCGCGAAAAAGCCTGCGGAGAAGCCCGCGGCGAAGAAGTAAGCACTGATCTCCCTCTCCCAATGGGAGAGGGATTCAGGGCCGGTACCTTCTCTCGGTATGCCCGCGCAGCCCGGCGGGATCGAACCAGACCGGCTTGAACCGGTGCGCGACGAACAGCCGCGCCTGATCGGTATAATGTTTCGAAGCGGGCCGCGTGCTCGCCGATCCGAAGGGCTGGATCGACCGCGACGAAACCTTGCCGGACGTGTCCCAGGTCACGAACATGATGAAACTGTCGCCGTGGCGGATCGCGAGGCGGCCATCGGGCAGTTCGTCGTAACTGGTCGCGGCGCGCAGCGAATCCGGGCCGCCGTCCATCGGCAGGTCGACATTGCCTTGACGCAGCCGGATGAAGCTGCCCAGCGGCAGGTCCAGCCGGCCGAAATGCCTTTCCAGATAAGTCGCGGCTTCGGTCAGCACCGTGCGCGGATCGGGTTTTGGCTTGCGCTCGTAATGCCAGCGATTGGGCACGCGCAGGATCGAGTAGGCGAGCGAATCCGCCGCACCCTTGCCGTCGAAATTCCAGTCCCATGCCGCCAGCAGATCGCGGGCGCGGATCAGCAATTTGTCGCCCCTGGGATCGACCTTCAGTATCTCGTCATACCAGCGCCCGAGATAGCCGGTCCGGCTCACCCCACTGTCGAACTTGATCGCCACCAGATCCGCGTCGCTGATCGAACCGTCCGCCGCGAGCAGTTCCAGCGCGCGGGTGCCGCGATTGGTGGTGTCGGTCTCGACGCCCAGCAAAGGCGGCTGGAGCGGGATTTCGGAGCCCTCGCCCGCCGCCTGATAGGGCGAATTGTTGGCGTTCTGGAGGAAGCCCGAACCCGGATTCACGTTCCGCGGCACCATGCTCCACGGCACCGTTCCCGGCGCATACGCCTTTGACGTGTCGCCCGGCAGCACCTTGGCATAGTCATAGCCCGGCTTCCGGTTAGGGAAGCTGGCATTGTAGAAATAGGCGATATTCCCAGCCTTGTCGGCATAGAGGAAGTTGGTGCCCGGCACGCCCTGCATCGCCATCGCCGCCTGCCACGCACCGAAGTCCCGTGCGCGGTTGATGCGGTAATATTGCTCGACCATTCTCAACTGGTCCGCACCGCCATAGCGCAGCGCATAGGCCCCGCTCCTGTTGCGCATCACCGGCCCCTGCACCGCGCGCTCGACGCTGCGCGGCACCGGCAGCACGAACGGCCCCCAGAGCTTCACCGGCAGCCAGACGGTGTGCTTCTCAAGTCGGCGCCACTGGCCATCGTAACGATACTGGTCGCCGCCTTCGTTCAGCACCAACCTGTACACGTCGATCATGTCCGGCCGGTTGACCGTGTTCGTCCAGCCGAGATGCTCGTTATGCCCCATCAGCGGATAGGGCGCGCCGGGGAAGGTCGCGCCGGCGAAATTCCAGCCCGTCTTCGAATGCACCACCAGTTCGTACCATGCCGCCCCGCCGCGCCACGGCTGGTGCGAGTTCGACACCAGCCGCGTCGCACCGTCCGCCGATCGCTTTGGCGCAACAAGGAACGCGTTCGACCCGGCCTGGCCCGGCTCCGGCCCAAGCGGCGAGAAGTTCGGCGCATCGAGCGCGCCCGCGCTTTCGACCGGTAGCGGCTTGTCCCCGCCCAGCGCGCCGAGATACGCGTCCAGCCCGAAGAAGAAGGGCGAGCGCACGACGAAGCCGGTCGCGATATCCTCGCCATTGACCGGGAACAGTTTCGCCAGCCGGATCTCCTGCGGATGCTTCTCGGCATAGCGGTTCAGCCCGGCCGCATAGCCGTCGAGCAGCGCCCGCACGTCTGCCGGCTGCTTCATATAATCCCGCGCCACCGTCGCCCGCGCGCCGAGCAGATCGACGACATAATCGGTCTTCGCCCCCTCCTGCCCGTTGATCGCGCCGAGCCGCCCGCGCGTCATCGCCAGCACTTCCTGAAGCGTCGAGAAATCATCCTCGGCATGGGCATAGGCGATGCCGTACGCGACATCGGGATCGGTCTTCCCGAAGATATGCGGCACCCCGAAATCGTCGCGGACGATCTCGACGTCGTACGTTCGGTCCGGCGGGGGCGCCATGCGCCGCGCCAGCAACGGCTCCCATGTGGCGAGGCCGAATGCGGCGACGAGGATCAGCGCGACCAGCGACAGGCCGATACGGCGAAGCCACTTCATTGCAGCGAGGCCCAAAGCGGGGCAAAAGCCAGGATCATCACGCCTCCCCTTGTGTTGCCGAAATGCAACACCATCTGTTTCCGCGAAGGGTAACAGGGACGACCATGAATCTCGACAAATTTACCGACCGCGCCAAGGGTTTCCTCCAGTCGGCGCAAACCGTCGCCATCCGCATGAACCATCAGCGGATTTCGCCCGAACATTTGCTGAAGGCTTTGCTCGAGGACGAGAAGGGCATGGCTTCGGGCCTGATCGCGGCCGCGGGCGGCGATGCGAAGCGCGCGCTGGCCGAAACCGATGCGCTGCTGGCGAAGGTGCCTGCGGTGTCGGGCGGCGGGGCGCAGCAGACGCCGGGCCTCGACAATGATCTGGTCCGCGTGCTCGATCAGGCCGAACAGGTGGCGACCAAGGCAGGCGACAGCTTCGTCACCGTCGAGCGGCTGCTGCTCGCGCTGACACTGGCCAGCACCACTGCGACCGGCAAGGCGCTCGCGGCCGCGGGCGTGAAGCCCGAGGCGCTCAACACCGCGATCAATGCGCTGCGCAAGGGCAAGACCGCCGACACGGCAGGCGCCGAGGATCGCTATGATGCGCTGAAGAAGTTCGCGCGCGACCTGACCGCCGATGCGCGTGCGGGCAAGCTCGATCCGGTGATCGGCCGCGACGAGGAAATCCGCCGCACCATCCAGATCCTCGCCCGCCGCACCAAGAACAATCCCGTGCTGATCGGCGAACCCGGCGTCGGCAAGACCGCGATCGCGGAGGGGCTCGCGCTGCGCATCGTCAATGGCGACGTGCCCGACGGGATCAAGGACCGCACCCTCATGTCGCTCGACATGGGCAGCCTGATCGCGGGCGCCAAATATCGCGGCGAGTTCGAAGAACGGCTGAAGGGCGTGCTCGACGAAGTGAAGGCCGCCGAGGGCGACATCATCCTCTTCATCGACGAGATGCACACGCTGATCGGCGCGGGGAAGACCGAAGGCGCGATGGACGCCGGCAACCTGCTCAAGCCCGCGCTGGCCCGCGGCGAGCTGCATTGCATCGGCGCGACCACGCTCGACGAATATCGCAAGTATGTGGAAAAGGACGCTGCGCTCCAGCGCCGCTTCCAGCCGGTGTTCGTCGGCGAGCCCACGGTCGAGGATACGATCTCGATCCTGCGCGGCATCAAGGAGAAATATGATCTGCACCACGGCGTGCGGATCAGCGACGGCGCGATCGTGGCGGCGGCAACCCTGTCGAACCGGTACATCACCGATCGTTTCCTGCCCGACAAAGCCATCGACCTGATGGACGAAGCCGCGTCGCGCATCCGCATGGAAGTGGAGAGCAAGCCCGAGGAAATCGAAAATCTCGACCGGCGCATCATCCAGCTCAAGATCGAGCGCGAGGCGCTGAAGAAGGAAAGCGACGCTGCGTCGAAGGACCGGCTGGCGACGCTCGAATCCGAGCTTGCGAACCTCGAACAGCAATCCGCCGAGCTGACCAGCCGCTGGCAGGGCGAGAAGGACAAGATCGCCGGCGAAGCGAAGCTGAAGGAACAGCTCGACGCCGCGCGCGTCCAGCTCGATCAGGCGCAGCGCGCGGGTGATCTCGGCAAGGCGGGCGAGCTGCAATACGGCACCATCCCCGCACTGGAGAAGCAGCTGGAGGAGGCACAGGCCACTACCCGCGGCGCGATGCTGCGCGAGGAAGTGACCGCCGACGACATCGCGGCGGTGGTCGCACGCTGGACCGGAATCCCGATGGAACGGATGATGGAAGGCGAGCGCGAGAAGCTCCTCAACATGGAGGAAATGCTCGGCAAGCGCGTCATCGGCCAGTCGGACGCGGTGAAGGCCGTCTCCACTGCCGTGCGCCGTTCGCGGGCGGGGCTTCAGGACCCGAACCGGCCGCTGGGCAGCTTCCTGTTCCTGGGGCCGACGGGCGTCGGCAAGACCGAGCTGACCAAGGCGCTCGCCGAATTCCTGTTCGACGATCCCAATGCGATGGTCCGCATCGACATGAGCGAGTTCATGGAGAAGCATTCGGTCGCGCGGCTGATCGGCGCGCCTCCGGGCTATGTCGGATATGAGGAAGGCGGCGTGCTGACCGAAGCGGTGCGGCGCCGCCCCTATCAGGTCGTGCTGTTCGACGAAGTCGAGAAGGCGCATGGCGACGTGTTCAACGTGCTGCTGCAGGTGCTGGACGACGGGCGGCTGACCGATGGCCAGGGCCGCACGGTCGATTTCTCGAACACGATCATCATCCTGACCTCGAATCTCGGTTCGCAGTTCCTCACCAATCTGGGCGAGGGGCAGAAGGTCGATGATGTCGAGCCGCAGGTGATGGAGATCGTCCGCGCACATTTCCGCCCGGAATTCCTTAACCGGCTCGACGAGATCATCCTGTTCCACCGTCTGGCGGCGGATCACATGGCGCCGATCGTCGACATCCAGGTCGCGCGCGTGTCGAAGCTGCTGGCCGATCGCAAGATCCGCATCGAGCTGACCGATGCGGCCCGGGCGTGGCTGGGCCGGGTCGGCTATGATCCGGTCTATGGCGCGCGTCCGCTCAAGCGCGCGGTGCAGCGCTATCTTCAGGATCCGCTGGCGGACCTGATCCTGCGCGGCGACGTGAAGGACGGATCAACCGTCCATGTCGACGAAGGCGACGGGAAGCTGGAACTGAAGGTGGCGTGAGGCTGCCGGGCCCCTCCTCTGTGGAGGAGGGGCCTGGTCAGAGTTCGTATCCCATCCGCTCCGCCCAGGGTTTCAGTACCGGCAATACCGGAGCCATCTGCTCGCGATATCGCTCCCAGCGCCCGGCGGAGCGCTTGTAGATCGCCTCGCCGACCTGCGCGTAGCTGGCGGTGCGGATATGGTCGCGCTTCGCCGCCGCGCCGCGATTGTCGAGGATCTTGTCGTCCCACGGCATGTCGAGAAAGCCGAGCAACGCGCGCATCTCGCCTTCGAGATCCTCGACCATCCGCTCGTAGCGGACGCGGTGGACCTGCACCGGCAGCAGCGCGGTCGCGCGTTCCCAGCAGGTGAAGGCCGCGTCGTACAATCGCGCCGCGCCTTCCAGCGTGACGAACTCGCGCATCGCCTTGTTGAGCTGAAAGTTCGACATGAAGCAGCTCAGCACCGCGTCGCACGGGTGGCGCTCGACCAGAATCAGCTTCGCGTCGGGGAACACGCGGTGGATCAGCGGCACGCGCGCCATGTGCAGGGGATATTTGTCGACGACCGTCTGTCCCGGCCGCTCCGGCTTGGAGATGATGTCGAGCGCTTCGAAATAGCGCGCGCGCATCGCTGCCGCCTGTTCGCCGGTGATGTCCGCCAGCGCATCGGGATCGATCATCGCCTCGACCTGCCGCATCACCGGCAGCTCCTCCAGCACGTGCAGATCCGGCATGTTCATCATCAGCGTGTCGAGCAGGGTCGTGCCCGAACGCGGGAAGCCCAGGATGAAGACGGGCGCCGGTGGCGTATCCGGCACCGCGATACGCGACCATTCCGCGACCTTCGCCGGAGTCAGCCGCGCGATCTCGGCCGCTACCTCGCCATGATAATCCTCGTCGGACGGCCCCGCCGCCGCCAGCGACGCACGATTCATCGCCTCGAATGCAGGGAAAGCGCGGCCGGTGTCGCCCAGCCGGTCGGCGATCTCGGCCAGCAACTGCCAGCGCCGGATCGGGTTGATCGTCTCGGGCGTCGCTTCGGCAAGCGGCAGCGCACCCGCGAAATCGTTGCGCCGCCGCAGCATCCATGCGCGCAGGAAATCGAGTTCGGCCCCGCCCGCGCCGTTTGCCGCCGCGGTTTCCGTCAGCGCTTCCAGATCGTCGATCCGGTTGAGATTCTCGAGCAGCAGCCCCAGCTCGAGATAGGCTGGCGTCAGCGCCGGATCGATCGCCAGTGCCGCCCGGAACGCCGCCTCGGCAGCCGGATAATCGCGCACGCCCGCTTCGGCCAGCCCCAGCTCCAGCTGCACTTCGGCATCGCCCGGCACAGCCTTCGCCGCTGCGCGCATCGTCGTCTGCCGCGCGTCCTGCCGGTCGGCCCCGGTCAGCAACCGGGCGAGATTGATGTACATCGCGGGCAGATCGGGCCGCAGGTTGATCGCCCGCTCGAACGCGGCGATCCCGCCTTCGACATCGCCGGTCGCGGCGCGGGCATTGCCGAGATTGTTCCAGCTCTCGAAATCCTCGGGGAAAGCCGCAACCACCCGCGCATAGGCGTCCCCCGCCGCTGCGGGCCGTTCCTGCTGCTGGTGGATATAGGCCAGCAGCCGGATCAGCTTCGGATCGTCCGATCCGCCGATCACGTCACGCGCTTCGTCCAGATCGCCGGTCGAGACCAGCGCCATCGCCAGATTGGCGCGCGTCGCGCGATCCTGTGGCGCGGCTGCCAGCGCAATCCGCAAATGCTTCGCGCCGCCCGCCGGATCCCCCATCTGGCACGCGATCATGCCGGCAAGCGCGCGCAGCGGCAGCAGGCCGGGATTCGCCGCCAGTGCGGCCTCCGCCGCCACGCGCGCGCCGGGCAGGTCGCCACGGCGATAGCGTTCGATCACCGGCGCGAGTTCGGGTGGCGGGCTCAACGCGGCGGCGCCACATCGAACGCCACGGTCAGCCGCTCGCCCGACGCGAACGGCACGGTGCCGTGCCACATGGTCGACGGGAACAGCACCAGCCGCCCGGGCTTGGGCTCGATCATCCGCACCGGCGGCAGATCGAGACCCAGCGATTCCTGCGGCGCGCCGAGCGTCAGCCAGCCCTCATGTCCCTCGCGCCCCTCGGGCAGCGCGACATAGAGCGCGGAACTGAACCAGCCGAGCGGGTGGATATGGTTGGCGTGCCGCCCCGATCCGCCAAGCCGCACCGACCAGCTGCCGGAGAAGCGCGGCGTACGGTCGCGGCGCGGCGCAAGCGTCGGGTGCCGGGGATCGCGCATCGGCAACTGGGCGACATGCCCGCGCACCGCATCGACGATCGCAGCGCGCAGCTGGCGGATCTCCGGCTCGATCCGGCTGAACAAGGGTCCATCGGTCTGCGTGCCGCCGCGCACCGACTGGTCGAGATGCTGGTCGTTCGCGCGATGCATTCCGCGCAGCACCTCCGCGAGCCGGTCGAGCGGGGGCAGCTTGGCGGTCAGGTCATAGATGCCGACCAGTCGCGGATCGCCTTCCATCCATTGCCAGCGCGGGTCGCCCGTCATCCGCCAGGCAAGCGAGGCATAGGGCCACATCAGCCGCCCCTCGGGATGCGGCGTCCAATGGTCGATGAGGGGCAGCGCCGCTTCGGCGCGGCCGGTGCGCAGCAGATGGCGGACATGGCGCACCGCGAACGAAACGTCGTTGAGCCCCGCCAGCTTCGCGTAGAGCCCATCGGCCTGCGCCACCGCACCGGTCTCCGAATGGACCACGGCTTCATTCGCGTCGAGGAACACGCTGTTGCCCAGCATCCGCCGGGCGCGGTCGATCACCGGCAGCGTCTCGGCATAACGGTCCGCCGCCATCAGCGTCAGGATCAGCGATTGCCACAGGGCTTCGTTGCCCGGCTGCACCGCGAGCGCGCGATCGAAGGACGCCATCGCAACATCCTTTTGCCCCAGGATGAAGCGCAGACGCGCGAGCTGCTCATGGCCGGTGGTCCAGCCCGGATTGGCTTCGACGATCGCCGCAAGTTCGGCCAGCGCCGCTTCGCCGTCGCCGCGCTGGAGCCGTGCCGCCGCCAGGCTCAGCAGCGCGTCGCCATCGCCCGGCGCGATCTGGATCGCCGCCCGGTACAGCGCTTCGGCGTCGAGCCCCGCTTCCATCGCAGTCTGCGCGCGGCCCAGCGCGATCTTCGCGTCCTGCGGGGCGAGCATCGCCGCCGCATTGAAGGCCGGGATCGCCAGTGCATGTTCGTCCAGCCCGCGATAGAGCAGGCCGAGCCATTGCCACAGCTGCGCGTTGTTGCGCACGGTCTCGGCCGCAGCCTTCACCGGCGGGATGGCGCGGGCCTCCTGCCCTTCCTCCAGCGCAACCTTGGCGAGCAGCATCGCCGCGGTCGCGTCGCCCGGATTGCGCTCGGCGCGCGTCATCGCCTCGGAAAAGCTCACAGCCCGCCCACGCCGCTTCCGGTCTGCGCTTCCATCAGCGCCTTGACCGCCGCCTGCTCCGCCCGGCTCAGCCCCGGATGCACCACGTCGATGATGAACACGACGCGCAGCGCCTTGCTGGGATTGGCCGCTTCATGCTCGATCGTATCGTCGAACACGAACGCCTCGCCGCGCTTCCACTCGCGCGTCTCCGCGCCGACGCGGAACCAGCAGCCCTCCGGCACGATCAGCGGCAAGTGGCAGACCAGCCGGGTGTTCGCCACGCCGGTATGCGGCGGAATGCTGGTTTCGGGCGCCAGCAGCGAGAACATCGCATTGGGCGAGCAGCCCGCGATCCGGGGCTGGGGCAACCGCTCGAGCAGCGCCATCGTCTGCGGGCAATGCCGGGCATTGGCGCGGATCGTCCGGCCATTCTGCCACAGATGGATCGCGGTCCAGTCGCGCGAATGGTTGAGCGGGCGCCATTGCTGCAACGGCTCGTGCTCGGGATACTGGATATAGGGGACCAGCTCGGCCCGCTCGGCGGCCATCACCGCATCCAGTTCGCTTGCGATAGTGTCGGTCGCCGCTTCCAGCTCGGCGAGCCAGGGGAAGGCACCGCGATCGTGGAACTCGCGCTCGACAAGGCCCGGAAAGTGGAAATGGGTGGGCTTCGAATGGAACACCTTCGTCAGCCGCAGCGCATTGCTGCGAAAGCGCGCGATCCGCTTCGCTTCCTCGTCGCTCGCGCCGGCTTCGGCATCGCCCATCGCCCGCGCCAGCTTCGCTTCGTTCGCGGCGATATGCGCATCGTACCGCGTCTTGCCATGCGCCAGCGCGGCAAGGATCTGCGGCGCGAGCGCACCCTCGGGCCGCTGGGCGAGCGCGCGGCCATAGGCTTCGCCCGCTTCCGCATCATCGAGCCGTTCGAGCAGGCTGGCGCGCATCAGCAGCGCCATGAAATCGAGCGACGAAAGCGCCAGCGCGCGGTGCACCGCGTCCAGCGCGGCGGGCAGATCGCCGCCCGCGCGGCGCATCGCCGCCAGCTTCATCCAGTGATCGATCGTCTCCGGTTCGGCCGCGACCAGCTGTTCGAGCAGCGCGCGCGCGCGACCGATATCGCCTGCCGCCGCGGCGCGGTCCGCATCGCGGCTGAGCTCGGCCGGCGTCATTTCACCCAGCGTTCGAGCAGCGGCAGCACCGGCGCCATCCGATCGGCATAGTCGCGCCACTTGCCCACGCCTTCGGCATTCAGGCCGCGCGCAAGCTGCGGCGCGCTGGGCGTGAAGACCCCGCGCTCGCCGACCTTGTCCGCGAAGGCGCGCAGTTCCGGCGTCCATTCGATGCCGAGATGCGCGCACACCGCCTGCGTGGTGCCGTCGAAATCGGCGATCATCTCCTCCAGCGCGCAGCGCAGCCCATGTACCGGCGCGGCGGCCTCGGTCGCTTCGCGCTGCGCCATCGCCGCCGCGAAGAGCGTCGCCGCACCTTCCAGCGTGAGCATCTGGTAATTGGCGTCGTTCATCCGGAAGCGGCGGCGGAAGCAGCTCAGCACCGTGTCGCGCGGATCGCGCTCGGCGAACAGGATGCGCGCGTCGGGGAAGAGGCGCGCGATCAGCGGCAGCTTGAAGCTGTGGAACGGATGCTTGTCGACGAACACCTTGCCCGCCGGATCGACGCCCTGTTCCGCCACCCGCGCCCAATAGGCCGAACGATATTCGTCGAGCGCCGCATCGGGCAGATCCATGAACGCGCCGAACTTTTCCGGAGACGCGAGCAACGCGCGCGCGCCATCGACCAGGCATTCCTTCTCGGCCAGCGTCACCGTTTCGGGATGCTGTTCGAGCACCTGTTCGAGCAGCGTCGTGCCCGAGCGGGGAAAGCCGACAAGGAAGACATGGGTGCGCGCGGGCCCCTTGCCCGCGCCGGGCTGAACCGCGAGCCGGCGTCCGCCCAGCAGCGCCGTCGTTTCGTTCAGCAGCGCGACAATGCCCTGACGCTCGCCATATTCGGCCGCATGGGCCTGGCGCGAAAGCACGCCGGATTGCGTCCATGCATCGAACGCTTCGGGGAAACGCCCGGCGCGGTCGAGCGTATCGCCGAGCAGGCCCAGCGCAATCGCCCGGTCCGATGCCGGCAGCGCCACAGCGGCGGCAAGCTCGCGCAGGCGGGGTTCGGCGGAAGGATCGCCCAGCGCGGATTCGGCTTCGGCCAGCGTAAGCAGCAGGGGCGGAAATCCCGGGGCGCGGGCCAGCGCCTGAAGCGCCAGTGCGCGCGCCTCATCGGCCGCGCCGCGGCGGATCGCCAGCTGGGCAAGGCCGTTCAGCGCGATCGGATTGCCGGGCTGGAGCGCGATGGCGCGCTCGAAATCCTGTTTTGCGTCAACCAGCTGGGCGATCGCCATGCGCGCCGTGCCACGGTTCGACCATGCCGGTGCGAAACCGGCGTCGATCGCGATCGCAGCATCGAATTCGGCCGCGGCTTCGGCCGACCGGTCGAGCCGATGGAGGATCAGGCCGAACGCATTGCGGATGCCGTGCGCCTGCGGCGCGATCTCGGCGGCGCGGGCAAGCAGGGCGGCAGCATCTTCGATCCGGCCCGCTGCTTCGAGCCCGCCCGCGGCCAGATCGAGCACCATCGGATGTTCGATTCCGCTCGCCAGCGCCTGCGCCGCCATCGTCTGGGCGCGGACCATGTTGCCCCCGGTCAGGGTGGCGTGGATCGCGCGTAGCGTGGCGCGGTCCGCCTCGATGTCGCGGGGGGCGGTCGTTGCGCCAGTTGCGGAGGATATGCCGGACAAGGCTCGGCCTTTTCTGGAATTGGCTGAGATAAAAAAATGGGCCGGCAGATCGCTCTGCCGGCCCGTATTCGTAGGCGAGTGCCGACTTAGAAGTCCAGCGTCACGCCTGCGTAGATGTACCGGCCCAGCGCGTCATAGACGACCGGGTAGGTGTTACCGTTGCAATACACGCTGGCGCAGGCGTTGATGACTGCGCTCGTGCCGTTAGCACCGATGATCGGCGGCTCCTTGTCGAGCAGGTTCTGCACGCCAAGGCGGAACGAGTAGTGCTTGCCGACCGTCGCCGAGAGCGACAGATCGAGGTAGCTCTGCGACGGGATCTTCGCGTTAAGCGGCGCGAAGGCGCCGGTCAGAGTCGGGTTGGTGCTCGAACGGTCGATCGAGACGGCGTCGAAATAACGCCAGCCGAGCGACAGACCCACGCCCCAAGGCGAAGTGTAGGTCAGGCGAGCCTTGTGACGCCATTCCGGAGTCGGCGTCCCGCACTGCAGACCATAAAGGCCCGTGCAGTCATAAGGAGCCGACACGCCGTTGTTGGTGACCAGCGAGTCCAGATACGTGCCGTTCACGTTCAGCGCGAGGCTGCCCATCGAACCCAGCTCGTGGCTGTAGCTGAGGCCGATATCGACACCGGTGGTCTTCAGGCTGCCGACGTTCTGCGTCGTATCGGTCACGTAACCGCCTGGGGTACGCCACAGCGAACCGAACTGGTCACGATTGATCAGGTTGCAGAACGAAGCGTCGCCGGTCCGCAGGCACGTCTCGATGATCGTGTCCTGGCCGATATTGGCGACGGTGTTGTCGACGGTGATGTCGAAGTAGTCGACCGTCAGCGCGAAGTTGCGGACGAACGTCGGCTGGAAGACCACGCCCACCGTGTAGGTGTCCGCGATTTCCGGCGTCAGGTTCGGGTTACCGCCGATCAGGCCGTTATACTGGCCTGCCGGATTGCCCGCGATGGTGCCGAACTGGGCAGCCGACACACCGGTGTTTGCGCACTGGAGCTGGGTGACACCCGAAGCAAGGATGTCAGCAGCCGTACCCGCACAGGGATCGCCGTTGCCGTTCAGTGCGACACGCCGCGGAGCGAACAGCTCCTGGATGTTCGGCGAGCGGACTGCGCGGTTGTACGCAGCGCGGAAGCGGATGTCGCGAACCGGAGCGAATTCCGCCGCCAGCTTGTAGGTGTCCGTCTGGAACGAACGGCCGGCGATGTCATAGTCCGAATAGCGATAACCGCCTTCGATCGAGAGGTCGGCGATGAAGCCGTCCTGGACGAGCGGCATGCGGCCTTCGAAGAAGAACTCCTTCACGTTGAAGCTGCCGGTAACCGGCAACGTCGCCGCACCCTGGCCGGCGAGGTCGCCGGTCTGGAATGCGATGTCGGTGTTCAGTTCGAGAGCTTCCTTGCGATACTCGAAGCCAAGGTTCACCGCGAGGCCGCCATTGGCCCACGGAGTCTTGACGCCATGCTCGCCCAGCAGGGCCGTGACCGAGAAGGACGCGACGGTCTCTTCGGTGTTGCCGCGCTGGAAGCCCGGGATCGTGATGTAGTTGACCGAACCCGCGCTCGGACCCGTAGCCGCGAAGATGTCCCACGGCAGGCAGTTCGGATCTTCACCCGACAGCACCGAACGGCAGATCGGGTTGATGCCCGGCTGGTTCGGATCGTCGACGACATCCAGCGCCTTGGTGATGCGGCTGACCGAAGCGTCGTTGTAATAGGTCTCGGCGAAGTTCGTACGACCATACATATAGTAGGAGTCATAGCTGAAGCCGTTACCCAGATTACCCTTCATACCAGCGACGATACGGTAGCTGGTGTGCTGCAGGTCGTCGCGACGCGGACCGCCTTCGGCGTTGCGGCGCAGCGGCTGCAGGAAGCCGCGGTTGTAGGTCGTGCCGGTGGTCGGATCGATGAACACAGCAGCCGGGCCGCCGGCCGAACCGGGAGCGCCGATGGCTTCGCCATCCGCGTTGAGCAGGTTCTCGTTATCGCAAACGATGCTGAGCTGCTGAGCCGACAGAAGCGGGTTGTTGCAGTTGATCGAGAGCGTGTTGCCGAAGTTACCCGACGGCGCGATCTGGGCGATCGAGCGATCGTCCATGAACATGCCTTCGAGGTAGGGCTGCAGCGCGTCGCTGATCTCATACTTCGCGAAGAAGCCGGCGGTGTAGCGTTCGTCGGGACGCTGATAATAGTTGGTCGGCGCGAAGTTGTACGGCGTCGAACCCGGAATGAAGGTGCGGTTCGGACCGACCTGGAAGATCGTCGAGGTGCCGCCATCATAGACGATGAACGAACCCTGGGGCGACGTAGCCGAACCACCGCAGGTGAACAGCGAGGTAGCGCTGTTGTTCGGAACTGCACGAGCCTGCGTGGCGCAAGCCGAATAGTCGCGACGATCCTGGGTGACCGCGTTGATCTTGCGATAGCCGACATAACCGACGACATGGCCGCGGCCGTCATCGAACGATGCGCCGATCGTGGCCGTCGCATCGACGGTGCCGCCATCGGTGACCGAACCATCCGGATAGGGGAAGCCGCGCGCGTTGAGCGCGTTGCGGATGCCCGTCTTCGAATCGTTGTTGTGCTGGTAGAAGCTGTACTGGCCATCGATCTTGAAGCCAGTGAAGTCGGTGTCCATCACGAAGTTGACGACGCCGCCGACCGCGTCTGCACCGTAAACCGACGAAGCACCGCCGGTGAGCACGTCGACACGGCTGATCAGCGCTGCCGGGATCGCGTTAAGATCCGGCGACGGAACCGAGGGATCGCCCGGGACGAGACGGCGGCCGTTGATCAGCACGAGCGTGCGCTGCGAGCCGAGGCCGCGCAGGTTGACCGTGGCGGTGCCGGTTGCGCCGTTCGACACGTTGCCGCCGAATTCGGCGAAAACCTGCGGAAGCGCGTTGATCAGGTCTTCCGCACGGGTGGTGCCGGTGAGCTTGATTTCTGCCGAGTTGATGACCGTGACCGGGCTGGTCGAGGTCAGATTGGGCTGCGGAATACGCGAGCCGGTGACAAGAATTTCCTGTCCTTCTTCGGCGGCCTGCCCGTCGACGGGCGCGCTATCCTGCGCGAATGCCGGCGCGGCGATGAGCGCGAAGCCCATCGCAAGCGGCGCGGCACTGAGCTTCAGATGCCCTGCCAAATTCTTCTTCATGGAACGTCCTTTCCCTGAATCCTAGGTGCCCCCTTTAAAGCACCGGATTCCGCGGATGAAGCAGGCGGCGCGGCCCATGTAAATCTACTTAGTCACATCAAGGACACATGGCGAAACACCTGTGGGCATTTTGCAACACAGCATAACTTGACACGACTAAGCCCTGGACCACTAGTTGCGGCCAGGAGGACGCCTGAAATGCGACTGATATGGACCGCGCCCGGCGCGCTGCTACCCGCGCTTCTGATCGCCACGCCCGCCCTCGCGCAGGAGCGCTCGAAGACCCTTACCGCCGTCGTCGATTGCCGCAAGATCGCCGATTCCGCGGAGCGTCTGGACTGTTACGACAAGGCGGTCGGCGAGCTCGATGTCGCTGAAAAGGATAAGAAAGTTGTCGTTATCGATCGCGAGCAGGTGCAGGAAGCACGACGTTCGGTGTTCGGTCTGTCGCTGCCGCGAATCCGCCTGTTCGCGGGCGGCGGAGAAGAGGAAGTCAACGAGATCGAGTCGACCATAAAGACGATCGACCGCAACGGCGCGGGCCGGGTGTTCTTCACGCTCGAGGACGGCGCCCGCTGGGTCCAGACCGACGACCGCACGGTGGTCGGCGTTCGCCCCGGCACAAAAGTCACGCTGACCCGCGCCGCTATGGGTAGTTTCTTTGCAAAGTTTCGCGGCGGCATCGCAGTGCGAGTCGCGCGGGTAAATTGACCGGAACAACTTGGCCGCACCCGCGCGGCCAAGTTTCCGTAAAGTAAAACGCGCGATTTTTACTCTGCGGCGGGCATCGGGCCGGCGAGCAGCAGCGGATCGATCCGCGCGTCGCGCCATTTCATCCCCCAGTGGAGATGCGGCCCGGTCGCCCGCCCGGTCGCGCCGACCAGGCCGATCGGCTGGCCGCGGCGGACATGCGCGCCGGTGGTCACATCGATCCGCGAAAGATGCATGAAGGCGCTGTTCAGCCCCGCGCCATGATCGATCATAAGCAGATGACCTTCGAGCGTGAACGGTTTCGCAGTTGCGAGAATGACCACGCCATCGGCCGGCGCGATCACCACCGTGCCCACCGGCCGCGCGACATCGACTCCCGAATGATAGGCCCCGGGCTCCCCGGCATAGATACGCTGCGATCCGAAGCGGGTCGAGATGCGTCCGGTCACCGGCCACAGGAAAGGCTGACGCCAGCCCTCGGCATCGGTCTGCATCCGCCGCGCGCCGTTGATCTGGGCGAGCTCGCCCGGGCGCAGCCGCTGGAACTCGGCCGTGGGCACCGGATATTTGGGCAGGGTCGGCAAGCGCGAGATGTTCCAGGCACGCGGCGCGACGCTCAGCGTCTCGGCAATCCGGGATCCATTCTCCAGCGTCGCGACGAGCTGTGCGCCCGGCCCGGCATCGCGATCGAACGCGATCAGGAACGCGCCGTCACGCGCCACCGTCACCGGATCGCCGTTGAAGGTCAGCATGGTCGTGCCGCGCGGCGCGGCGCCGATCACGACGCCGCCCTGCACGATCTGTCCGCGCAGGCCGAACGCACCGCGCGGCGCGGCCTGGATCGGTTCGCCCGCCTCGACGCTTTCCGGCGCGACCATCGCCGCGACCGCTTCGTTCCCGGCCGGCGCGCCCGCCATATGGCCGCTGCCCAGCAGCACGAACACGGCGGTGACGGCGGGCAGCCGCGCGAAAAAGCCCATCAGTATCCGCTCGCCTTCGCGGCCAGCTCCGCGCTGGCATAGGGTTCCTGCTTCGCCACGCTCCAGTAGCGCAGCATGTCGAGCGGGATCCGCTCGTCGCTGACCGAACAGACGACATGGTCGCCCGGCGACAGCACGCGAAAGCCGTTGGCCATGTAATGGAGCCGCGCGGCGCGGGTGTTGTTCGACATCAGCATGGCAGGTTTCCGGCTATTCGGGTTTACAACAGGCTTGGCTGTTCGGGCTTGGCCCCGTCATAGGATTTGCCGCCCGCACGCTCAACCCGCGCATCTACCGGCCCGTCCCTGAACTGGAGCGTAATGGCCCCCGCGGCGCGCGCTTCCTCGGCGGTCATCACCACCTTGCCGCTCGCCTTCGCCCCGACGCGGACATAACCGCGCTGGAGCAGATTGTCGGGATTGACCGAATCGAGCAGCCGCGACGCGCCGAGCAACCGGTGCCGCGCCGCTTCCAGCCGATGCTCGAGCGCCGCGGGGCGCAGCGCGCCGCCCGCCCGGTCGAGCTCGCCGCGAGAGCGCTGGACCTTGCGCTCCAGCCCCCGGTCGAGCCGTCCGCCCAGATCATCCATCTTCTGCCGCTGCGGCCCGAGCAGCGCATCGCGCCGGGGCAGCACGCGCACCAGCGCCGCCAGCCGCTCGCCGCCGCGCTCGTGATAGCGCCGCGCACAGCGCTCGGCCCGCAGCGCCATGCTGGCGATGCCGTGGCGCAGTTCGGCCAGCACCGGCACCGCCATCTCGGCGGCGGCGGTCGGCGTCGGCGCGCGCAGATCGGCGGCATGATCGGACAGGCTGGTGTCGGTCTCGTGCCCCACCGCGGAGATCACGGGAATCGAGCAATCGGCGATGGCGCGCACCACCACTTCCTCGTTGAACGACCAGAGATCCTCGATCGAGCCGCCGCCGCGCGCAACGATCAGCAGGTCCGGGCGCGGCACCTTGCCGCCGGGCTGGATGGAATCGAACCCGCGCACCGCATTGGCGACTTCCATCGCCGATCCGTCGCCCTGCACCTTGACCGGCCAGACGATCACATGCGTCGGGCAACGATCCTCGAGCCGGTGGAGAATGTCGCGGATCACCGCGCCGGTGGGCGAGGTGACCACGCCGATCACCTTGGGCATGTACGGCAACGGCTTCTTGCGGCGCGGATCGAACAGGCCCTCGGCGGACAGTTTCGCCTTGAGCTTCTCGAGCAGCGCCATCAGCTGGCCTTCGCCCGCCAGTTCCATCCGCTCGATCACGATCTGGTATTTGGAGCGGCCGGGATAGATCGTAAGCTTGCCGGTCGCGATCACTTCGAGACCGTCCTGCGGCTGGAACGGCAACGCGCTGGCGGCGCCGCGCCAGATCACCCCGTCGATCACTGCGTCGGCATCCTTCAGCGCCAGATAGGCATGGCCCGACGCCGCGCGCTTCCACCCCGAAATTTCGCCGCGCAGGCGGACATGGCCGAACTCGCCCTCGACCATCCGCTTCAGCTTCGACGACATTTCGCTGATGCTGAGCGGCGCGGCGTTGTCGCCGGGCACCGCCTCGGCTACCAGCCGCCCCGATGAGCTTTCTGAAAAGGGATCGGGCATGAACGTCCTGCTGGTGGGATCGGGTGGACGCGAACATGCGCTGGCGTGGAAGCTCGCGCAATCGCCGCTGCTCGATACCCTCTATGCCGCGCCGGGCAACCCCGGCATCGCCCAGGTCGCCGAAATCGCCGATATTTCGGCGAGCGACCATCGCTCGCTAATCGATTTCTGCATCCGCCATTCGATCCAGTTCGTCGTGGTCGGTCCCGAGGCGCCACTGTGCGAAGGCCTTGGCGACAATCTGCGCACGATGGGTATCGGCGTGTTCGGCCCGAACCGTTTCCCCGCGCAGCTCGAGGGATCGAAGGGCTTCACCAAGGATCTCTGCCAGCGCGAGAAGATCCCCACCGCCGCCTATGCCCGCGCCGAAACGAAGGACGGCGCGCTTGCGGCGCTCGACGATTTCGGGATTCCCGTGGTGGTGAAGGCCGATGGCCTCGCCGCGGGCAAGGGCGTCACCGTTGCCGAGACGCGCGAACAGGCCGAAGCCGCGATCCTCGACATCTTCTCGTCACCCGGCGCCAGCGTGGTGATCGAGGAATTCCTGACCGGAGAGGAAGCCAGCCTGTTCGTCCTGACCGACGGCACCTGCCTGATGCCGTTCGGATCGGCGCAGGATCACAAGCGCGTCGGCGAAGGCGATACCGGACCCAACACCGGCGGCATGGGCGCGTACAGCCCCGCCCCGGTCCTCACTGCCGCGCTGGAGCAGCAGGCGATCGACGAGATCGTCCGCCCCACGGTCGAGGCGCTGGCGCGGCAGGGGCATCCCTATTCGGGCGTGCTCTATGCCGGGCTGATGCTGACCGCCGAGGGTCCCAAGCTGATCGAGTATAACGCCCGCTTCGGCGATCCCGAATGCCAGGTGCTGATGACCCGGCTGGAAGGCGATCTGCTCGAATATATGATCGCCTGCGACAAGGGTACGCTGGGCGGGATGCCCGCCCCGGTCTTCACCGAAGGCACCGCGCTGACGGTGGTGATGGCCGCGAACAACTATCCCGGTACGCCCGAGACCGACGGCGAGATCGCCGGGATCGAAGCAGCTGAAGCGACCGGCGCAAAGGTCTTCCACGCAGGTACGAAGCTGGACGGCGGCAGGCTGGTCGCCTCGGGCGGCCGCGTGCTGACCGTGACCGCGACGGGCAAGACCGTGCGCGAAGCGCAGGCCGCCGCCTATCGCGCAGTCGATGCGATCGACTTCCCGACCGGCTTTTGCCGCCGCGATATCGGCTGGCGTGAGGTTGAGCGGGAAGGCTGATCTAGCTGATTCGTGCTCCGGCGAAGGCCGGAGCCGTGGCCGTCGCAGCCCATATTGGCCAACGCTCCTGCCTTCGCCGGAGCACAATTGGTTTGAACGGGCAGCGCTAAACCGCGCGCCATTTCCCCGGCGCCAGCCCCTCGACGCTCCAGTCCCCTATCGACCAGCGCACCAGCCGCAGCGTCGGCAGGCCCACCGCGGCGGTCATCCGCCGCACCTGGCGGTTGCGGCCCTCGCGGATCGTCAGCTTCAGCCAGCAATCGGGCACCGTCTTGCGGAACCGCACCGGCGGATCGCGCGGCCAGAGCGCGGGATCGTCGATCCGCTCGGCCTCGGCGGGCAGCGTCATCCCGTCCTTCAGCCGCACCCCGCGTCGCAACTGCGCCAGCGCGGCCTCGTCCGAATCGCCTTCGACCTGCACCAGATAGGTCTTGGCCATCTTGTATTTCGGGTCGGCGATCCGCGCCTGTAGCCGCCCGTCATCGGTCAGCAGCAACAGCCCCTCGCTGTCGCGGTCGAGCCGTCCGGCTGGATAGACGCCAGGCACCTCGACGAAATCGGCCAGCGTGCGCCGCTTCGGTCCATTGGCCTCGTCGGTGAACTGGCACAGCACGTCGAAAGGCTTGTTGAGCAGAATCAGCGTCACCGGTCGTGCAGCCTTGCCAGCGCGATCCCGGCGAGATTCTGCGTGCGCTTGATCTGGCGGATACGCGGCGGCGCTTCGCCCGCCAGCGCGCGAAACCGTTCGAGATGCGCGATGCCGGAGCCGCGCGGCTTCACCGTCCCGTTGGCCTGTCCGACGATACTCGCCGAATCGCCCATCAGCACGAAATCGCGCCCAGAAGACTGCCCCACTTCCAGCGCATGGATCAGCGCCAGCCACTCGGCGTCAGCGCTCGTCCCCTGCCCCAGATCGCGCACGACATGCGTCCGCCCGCCCGCGACCACCGCGAGCTCCATCGCCCCTGGATTGGGCCGGCAACCGCCGTCGAAAAAGACCTTGAGAGGCGAAGCCATCCCTCCCCTCTACCGCGCGGACCGGCCATCGCAACCATCGTCAAATGATATGTTATATCCTGTTCATCCACCAGTCATGCAGGAAAGCGGACATTCCGACCCGGATGCCCTTCGCGGGCGCCATTAGGGGAGAGTCACATGCCGCGTTCCGCCTTGATGCTCGGGGCTTCCGCCCTGCTTCTCACCTCCGCCGCGCCGCCGCCACCGCCGCCCGTTCAGGACGGCAAGCGCGCGCAGGACCGTCAGGACCGCTCGCCGGTCCGCTGCCGGACCGTCGCGGACAATGGCGAATATCGGAGCCAGCCGCGCTACACGCCGCCGCCCGCCTATGCGCCGCCGCCGGCACCCCCGCCGCCACCCTCCGCACCGCCGCCGCCGGTCATGATGCGCTCCGAAGCCACGGTCACCGGCAATCGCGTCCGCACGCCTGTCGCCACGGGCAAGGTCGCCGCGCCGGGAGGCTATACCGCCGCACCCTATGGCGCGCCGGGCAACACCGAGCGCTATGACGGCAAGGACGTCGGATCGATCCAGTCGGTGCTGGCGCAGCCCGTCTCCACTTTCTCGGTCGATGTCGACACCGGCGCCTACGCCAACGTCCGCCGTTTCCTGAAGCAGGGCGCTACGCCCCCGGCGGAAGCAGTGCGTACCGAGGAGATGATCAACTATTTCCGCTACGATTATCCGCGCCCCACGTCGCGCGACGTGCCGTTCAGCGTCACCACCGATGTCGCGCAGACGCCGTGGAACCCGAACACCCGCCTGATGCGGATCGGCCTGCGCGGCTATGACGTGGAAGCGCGCGGACGGCCCTCCGCCAATCTCGTCTTCCTGATCGACGTGTCGGGATCGATGGAATCGGCCGACAAGCTGCCGCTGGTGAAGCACGCCCTCACTTTGGTCGCGCAACGGATGCGGCCGCAGGACAAGGTTTCGATCGTGGTCTATGCGGGCGCTGCCGGCGTCGTCCTCGAACCCACCTCGCGCCCCGAATATGTGAAGCAGGCGATCGACTGCCTCTCGGCCGGCGGATCGACCGCGGGCGGAGCTGGCATCAAGCTGGCCTATGACGTCGCCCGCGCGAACTTCATCAGGGGCGGGATCAACCGCATCCTGCTGGCCACCGATGGCGACTTCAACGTCGGGATCAACGACAACAAGGCGCTGGAGGCACTGGTCAAGCGCAACCGCGACGACGGGATCACGCTGACCACGCTCGGCTTCGGCACCGGCAATTACAACGAAGCGATGATGGAGCGGATCGCCGATGTCGGGAACGGCAACTACGCGTACATCGATAGCGCGATGGAAGCGCAGAAAGTGCTCGACGACGAGCTTTCCGCCACCCTCTTTACCATCGCCAAGGACGTGAAGATCCAGGTCGAGTTCAACCCGGCGCAGGTGAAGGAATATCGCCTGATCGGCTATGAGAACCGCGCGCTGAAGGAAGAGGATTTCGACAACGACACGGTCGACGCCGGCGACATCGGCGCGGGGCATCAGGTGACCGCCTTGTACGAGATCGTGCCGGCGAGTGGCCCGGGCTGGCTGCCCGATCGCCGCTACGACGCGAATCGCCCCGCGCCCGCGCCTTCGGCCGGCGGCGAAGCGGCGTTCGTGAAGCTGCGCTACAAATTGCCCGGAAACGAGACGTCGCGACTGATCTCGCGCCCCGTTCCGGCCGGATTGATTCGCACCGCACAGGCTCCGCGCGGCGACATGGCGTTCATCACCGCCGTGGCCGCCTTCGGACAGCGGCTTCGCGGCGACAAGTATCTGAATAACTTCGGTTACTCGCAGATTCTGGGCCTCGCGGGCAGCTCGAACAACTATTGGCGCACCGAGTTCGGCCAGCTGGTCCGTCTCGCAGATGCACAAAACCCGCGTTCGAGGCGCGACGACTAGCTGGACGCGGCCCGAACCAGCGCTATGTCTCGGATAAGACTCGGGGCTTAGCGCTGGGAGGGCGCCATGATGAAATCGCTGCAATCGACCACCCCGCTGGTGCCGGGCGGTCCGGACTGGCTCACCTTGCCCTTCGCGCTGATCGGCGCGGTGGTGCTCGTCGTGCTGCTGATCCTGTGGTGGATCACGATGGCCGCCGCGCGCCGTGCCCGCATCCGCCGAGAGGAAGCCGAGAACGAAGCGGCATGGCAGCTCGAGCAGGAAGTGCCGCCGACCCGGCCAATCACCCCGCCGCCGCCGCTGGCCGCGATCCCGGTCGCCCCGCCGCTGCCCCCGCTCCCCACGCCCGAACCGCTGGCCGAAATCGTCCCCGAACCGGCCGTCGAAGCAGCGCCGGAACCCGAGCCGGTCGCGGAGATCGCCCCCGAACCGGAACCCGAGCCTGAGGCGGTTGTCGAAGCCGTCGAGCCGGTGATCGAAGCCGCGCCGGAGCCGGAAGCCCTCGCCGAAGCCGAGACGGTCGAAGAAGCGCCTGCCGCCGAACCGGAAGCGATCGAAACCGTAGCGGAGCCGGTCGTTGAACCGGAACCCGAACCCGTAGCTGAGGTCGTGGAAACGGCCGTCGAAGCCGCGCCCGAACCCGAGCCGCTGGCCGACGAACCGATCGCGGCCGCGGCGCCGTTCGACGCCAGCCCGGCCACGCTCGCCGCCGATCTGGCCGAGCCCGCTCCGGAACCCGAGCCTGTCGTCGAAACGGCGCCCCAGCCCGAGCCGGTCGCGGAAGAAGCGCCCGTCACCGAAATCGCGCCCGCGCCCGCGATCGAACCCGAACCGGTCGCCGCTCCGGTCGAGCATATCGCCACCGAGACCGCGCCCGAACTCGCCGCCGTCGAACTGCCGGCCGAGGCAGTCGCGCCGGAGCCGGAGCCGGAATTGGCACCCGAACCCGCCCCGGCACCCGTTGCCGCCAGTGGCCCGGACGATCTCACGCGCATGAAGGGCGTCGGCCCGCGCCTCGCCGAACGGCTCAACAGCGTCGGCGTGACCAGCTTTGCCCAGATCGCCGCGCTCTCGCCCGACGAAGCCGCCGCGCTCGACGCCAAGCTGGGCGACTTCCAGGGCCGCCTGTCGCGCGACCGGTGGATCGATCAGGCCGGCTATCTCGCCAGCGGCGATATCGAGGGCTTCGAAGGCACGTTCGGCAAGCTCTGACGCTTACGTAAATCCTCCCCCCTCCAGAGGAGGATTTTTGAAGGCCTGGCGGTTGAGCGCCCCAGCATTGGCTTCGAACGCAGCGACGATCTCGTCGAAGCTGCGATCGAGCCCGATCGCGCTCAGGCTGATGTCGCCAAAGCCCATCGCCTTGTTCGCGCCTGCCGTACGACCCTGCAACGTCGTCGAGGGATAGTCCGCCGGATCGCGCAGCCACAGGGTCAGCATGCGCTGGCGCTGGATTTCGCCGATCGCCGCGCGGTCGAACGCGTCCCACGGGATCGTCGTTTCCGACCAGCGCCGGTAATAAAGGCCCTCGGGACTCATCTCGATCACCGGACCGCCGCTGAAGAACTGGCGCGACCAGGCGACGCCCGCCAGCCCGAAAAAGACGATCGCCGCCCAACCGAGCCACGGCACCGGGATCAGGATTCCGAACGGCAGCCTCGCCAGATCATCGGGAAAGCGCGTCACCATCCACGCGCCGGCCGCGACGAACGCGATACTGCCCAGCATCATCGGCGCGACCCTGGCCTTCGATGTCTCCGCCACGAAATGCATCCACGTCCCCCCAACGCCATGCTTCGGAGCAGCCGCCTCAGTCGTCCGCGCGGCTCACCAGCAGCTTGTCGATCTTGCGTTCGTCCATATCGACGATCTCGAAGCGCCAGCCCTGCTCGACGAAATGTTCGCCTTCCTTGGGCAGATGCTTGAGCACCGCCAGCGCCAGACCCGCGACGGTCGCGTAATCGCGGTCCTCGTCCAGATCCATGCCCAGCCGCTCGGCAAGCCCATCGGCAGGCATCTGGCCCGAGACGAGGAACGAACCGTCCTCGCGCACGATCACGTTGGGATTCTCGCCCGGAACCTTGTCCGACGAAAGCTCGCCCGCGATCGCGGCCAGCAGGTTCGCCGGAGTCACAATGCCTTCGAAATGGCCATATTCGTCATGGACCAGCCCCATCGGCACTTCCGCGCGGCGCAGCGCACCCAGCGCGTCCATCGCATCGACCTGATCGGGCAGCACCGGCGCGGTGCGCGTCAGCTTGCGCAGATCGAGCGTCTCGCCGCGGAACAGCGCGCCGACGATGTCGCGCGCCTGGACCACGCCGATCACCGTGTCGATCGACCCTTCGCCCACCGGCAGGCGGGTGTGCGGCGTCTGGAGCAAAGCCTCGCGGATGCCGGCATCGTCGAGATTGACGTCGATCCAGTCCACATCGGTGCGCGGCGTCATCACTTCGCGCACCGGCCGATCGGCAAGGCGCACCACGCTGGAGATGATCGAGCGCTCATGCTCCTCGATCACGCCCGATCGGGTCGCTTCGGCGACGATCAGATGGAGTTCTTCCGCGGTGACGCGATTTTCCGATTCGCGGTTCAGCCCGATCAGGCGGAAGATCAGCCCGCTGCTCTTGTCGAGCAGCCACACGATCGGTGCAGTCACCTTGCTGAGCCACAGCATTGGCACAGCGACCAGCACCGCGATCGGCTCGGGCGAGCGCAGCGCGAATTGCTTGGGCACGAGTTCGCCGACGATCAGCGAGGCATAAGTGGTCAGCGCGATGACGAGGGTCAGGCCCACCGTCTCCGCCGTTTCGGCCTCCAGCCCGAGATATTCCAGCCGTGCCGCGACCGGCCCGCCAAGGCTCGATCCCGAATAGGCGCCGGCAATGATGCCGATCAGGGTGATGCCGATCTGGACGGTCGAGAGAAACTTGCCCGGATCGGACGCCAGCTCCATCGCGGTCTTCGCGCCGCCCTTGCCCGCGCGCGCCAGAGCATCGAGCCTTGCGGTGCGCGCCGACACAATGGCCAGTTCGGACATGGCGAAAACGCCGTTGAGCGCGATCAGCGCGAGGATGATCGCGACGTCGATCCAGGGAAAGGAAGGGAGAGGGTCCATCGGAGGTGCGCTCTCCATAGCGGCAACCCGCCCCGAATCACAACAACGCCCTGCGGAATTCGGCTCGAGAGGACGATTTCAGGCGCGCCGGTCCCTGAAAAAGTCACGCAGCAGCGCCGCCGCCTCGCCTTCGCCGATCCCCGGATACACCTCCGGCCGGTGATGGCAGGTCGGCTGGGAGAAGAAACGCGGTCCATGCTCCACCGCGCCGCCCTTGGGATCCGCCGCGCCATAATAGAGGCGCGAGATCCGGGCATGGGCGATCGCCCCCGCGCACATCGCGCATGGCTCCAGCGTCACCCACAGGTCGCAATCTTCCAGCCGGTCGCGGCCCAGCAGCTTAGCCGCTTCGCGAATCACCAGCATCTCGGCATGGGCGGTCGGATCGTGCAGGTCGCGCGGCGCATTGCCGGCGCTGGCGACGATCCGCCCGCGATGCACCAGCACCGCGCCGACCGGGACTTCGCCGGCATCGGCGGCGGCGCGAGCCGCGTCCAGCGCAGCGCGCATCGGTTCGGGAAGCGGGAACATGGACGGGGCTTAGCGGCCCCGCCCCGATCCGTCACGCCGGCAACAGCCGCCGTCCGTCCAGCACGGTCCACAACGCATAGACCATGCCTGGCACGAACCCGAGCACGGTCAGCCCGCAGGCGATCAGGAAGGCGCCGTCGCCGCCACGGGCGAGATACACCCCCAGCGGCGGCGCCAATGCCGCCGCCGCGATCCGGCCCGGCGACGCGTTCATTACTTCTTCTCGGCAGGCGCAGTCGAATTGGCCTGCTTCACTTCGATGGTCGGCAGGGTGACGGTCGTGTTCTTCATTTCGACCACCGGCACCTGCACCACGGTGTTCGTGGTGGTGAGGTCGATCGAGCCGGTATCGGCCTTCACCTTGGGCAGCTGGCCGCCCTTCATGTCGAAGCTGACTTGCGGCCACTGGCCCTGCTGCATCTGAATATTGAGCATTCCCAGCGACATCAGGACGACGGCGCCAAGAGCCACGAGGCCGAGAAGGACAAGAATTCCACGCATGGTTCGTTTCCCCAATTGATCCGTTTGCGTAATAACGCATCATTCACCATGCGGGTTGCGTGGGCACAAGGCTTATTCGGGGCGAATCGGTTGACGCCCCGTCCCATTCCGACTATCGGGACGCCCTTTCCGGCTCCAAATGTGTTGGGGCCAAAGCCAGGATTTACAGCGATGTCGCGCATTTGCGAGCTGACCGGCAAGGGCCGGCAGGTGGGAAACAACGTTTCGCACGCCAACAACAAGACCAAGCGTACCTTTCTGCCGAACCTGCAGAATGTGACCCTGCTGTCTGACGCGCTCGGCAAGAGCGTGAAGCTGCGCGTTTCGACCCACGGCCTGCGTTCGGTCGAGCATGTCGGCGGCCTCGACAACTGGCTGCTCAAGACCAGCGACGACGATCTCTCGCTGCGCTGCCGCCGCCTGAAGCGCGACGTGCGCAAGGCGTCGGCCGAGAAGGCCGCCGCCTAACTCCTTTCTCGCTTAACGGCGAGTAGCGGGCCCGTTCTCCAGCCGGAGAGCGGGCTTTTCGCGTTTGGCTGGTTCAGCGGAGCTGAACCGGTGGGGGAGCGGGCCGGCACCGTCTAACAAAAACCGCCGCTACTCCTTCTCCAGCCGGAACTTGAGCAGCAACGATTGCTCGAACCACATCCGGTTATCGTCCGACGCGATCCAGACGATGGTCGAATCGCCTTCCCGCACCACCGCCAGCGCTTCGAAATTGTCGTGGAGCAGCGGCGCGGCCAGCGTCGCGATCTCGCGTCCGCTCACCACCGCGCCCGCGCGAACCCATGCCGGGTCGACGATCACCAGCTTCGCGGTGAAGAATTCGGAAAAGCTCACCCGGCGATTGAGCACCAGCCAGCGGCCATCGGGCAGCTCGGCCATGTCGGTCGGATCGTATCCGGCGGGCGGCTGATAGCCGAACAGCATCGTCGCGACCTTGGGATCGGTCGGGTCCCCGGCGAACCGCACCGCCGCGCGGCCCTTCCTGCCCGGCCCCGGCGTGGTCTCGCTGATGACGATGAACGCCCCCGACCGCAGGCGCACCATCGATTCCGGACCGCCATTGTCGTTCCAGCGGCGCATCGACGCCGGCTGGGCATGGGCCTCGGCCTTGCCGTCCGGACCGAAGCGCCAGATCGCGCCATATTGCTCGAACCCCACCCAGACCCTGCCGGTCGCGGGGTCGCGAGTCATCGATTCGCTGTCGCGTTGCGCCTTGTACCAGCCGGTGCCCGGCCCGGCGGACAGCGCGCCGAACCAGACATTGCGCGGCTGCCAGTCGCTGCCGAGGCTGAACGCGACGAGATGCCCGCCATCGCTCAGCAGCGTGAAGCGATCCCCCACCAGCGTCATCGCCGAGAAGCCGCCGAACACATGCTGCGATCCGGTCAGCCTCAGTCCGCCCAGATAGGTAAGCTGCCCCACCCGCACCCGCGCGGGATCGGCGGGATCGAGCGCGACCCGATCGACCGACATCGTCGCGCCCGAGCGGAACCGCTCCAGCGGCTCCTCGCCCGAAGCCGAGAGATTGAGGAACAGCAGGAACAGGACCGAGAGCCAGACGCGCATCGCGGCGATCATAGGCGAAGTCGGGGCGCGGGACACCCACTGGAACATGAACCTCAGATAACGGCGCCGTTCAGCCAGCGATCAAGGGAACTCCGCTAGGCCAGAGGTGTTGTAGGCGTACGAGACTCCCTCGCGTTGCGTATCGAGGGTAGAGGGCCGGTCCTTCGGGACCGGCCCTCTTCGTTTCCATTTCCCTTTTGGAAAAGCCGCTCCCCGGCAGGGTCGCGACGACGGCAAAGCCGCCGTCGGAGACGGGTTGGCCGCCGGCCGTGCCCGTCGCTGCGCTTCGCGCATCGGCCCGGCCGTAGCCGCGCCTGCGCCGGTCAGTACATATGCTGTCCGCCGTTGATCGACAGCGTCGATCCGGTGACGAAGCCGCCCTCTTCCGAGCAAAGGAAGGTCACGCCGCGCGCGATCTCGCTCGCCTGGCCCAGACGGCCGACGGGGATCTTCGCGACGATCTTTTCGAGCACCTCGGCCGGCACCGCCGCCACCATGTCGGTGTCGATATAGCCCGGCGCGATCGCGTTCACGGTCACGCCCGCCTTCGCGCCCTCCTGCGCCAGCGCCTTGGTGAAGCCGTGGATGCCGGATTTGGCGGCAGCATAATTGACCTGGCCGTACTGGCCCGCCTGACCGTTGATCGAGCCGATATTGACGATGCGGCCCCACTTGCGGTTGCGCATGCCCGGGAAAGTCGCATGCGCCATGTTGAAGCAGCCGCCCAGATTGATGCGGATCACGTCTTCCCACATGTCGCGGGTCATCTTCAGGATCGTGCCGTCGCGCGTGATGCCGGCATTGTTCACGACGATGTCGATCGGCCCCAGTTCGGCCTCGACCTGCGCCACGCCTGCCTGCACCGCTTCGAAATCGCCCACGTCCCATTTGAACGAGCGGATGCCGGTGCGATCGGTGAAGGCCTTTGCCGCGTCGTCGTTGCCGCCATAATTGGCGGCGACGGTCACGCCCTTCTCCTGCAGCGCCAGGCTGATCGCCTCGCCGATGCCACGAGTACCGCCGGTTACGATCGCGACGCGCGCCATGAGCAATTCCTCTCGTTGTTCAATCGTATGAACGCTAGGGGCCCTCGATCCAGCCCGCAAGCTCCCGCCCGATAATGTTGCGCAGCATTTCCATGCCGGCGCCATCGGAATTCAGGCAGGGCAGATAAGCAAAGTCGATTCCGCCCGCGGCGAGGAAGGTCTCGCGCCCGCGGATCGCCAGTTCCTCCAGCGTCTCGAGGCAATCGGCGGAAAAGCCCGGCGCGAAGATCGCGACCTTTTTCACGCCGTCCGCCGCCAGCTTCGCCAGCGTCACGTCGGTCGCCGGCTCGAGCCACTTCGCCCGGCCGAATCGCGACTGGAAGGTCACCGTCAGCTCGCGTCCCAGCGCTTCGGACAGCAGCCGCGCGGTCTTCCGGCAATGGCAATGATAGGGATCTCCCAGTTCCAGCGTCCGCTGCGGCATGCCGTGAAAGCTGGCGACAATCGCTTCGGGCTCGAAATCGAGCGCGGCGAGCGACGCTTCCACCGACGCCTTCAGCGCGCCGATATAGGCCGGATCGTCATGATAGGGCGGCAGCGTCCGCACCGCCGGCTGCCAGCGCATCTTCGCCAGCGCCGCGAATGCCGCATCGTTCGCCGTCGCGGTCGTCGCGGCGCAATATTGCGGATAGAGCGGCGCGATCAGGATGCGTTCGCAGCCCGCCGACTTCAGCGCCGCCAGCCGGTCGCCGATCGCCGGATTGCCGTATCGCATCGCCCAATCGACGATCACCTCCGCGCCGAAGCTCAGCGCTTCGGCCTGCAAGCGGGTGATCGCGGCCAGCGGCGACCCGTCCTCGCGCCACACCAGCGAATAGGCGTGCGCCGATTTCTTCGGCCGCGTGTTCAGGATGATCCCGCGCAGGATCGGCTGCCAGGCGATCGGCGGGATCTCGACCACGCGCCGGTCGGAGAGGAATTCCGCCAGATAGCGTTTCACCGCTCCCGGCGTTGGCGCATCGGGCGTGCCGAGATTGACGAGCAGCACGCCGACCTTGCGCGTGGCCACGGGCGGATGATCTGAAGCAAGGGTCATTCGACGTCCGAAAGCAAGGGGAGCGCGCGGAAGCGGACTCCGGTCGCGGCTTGCAGCGCATTGGCGATCGCGGGCGCCACCGCCGGCACGCCCAGTTCGCCGACGCCGCCGGGATCGGCATCGCTGCGGATGATCTCCACGGTGATGTCGGGCATGTCCGCCAGCCGGGGCAGGTTGAGATCGGCGATGTCCATCACCGATGCGACATTGTCGGTGAAGCCGGTCGATCCGCCGATCGCCGCCGCCATGCCGAAGATCAGCCCGCCCTCGATCTGCTGTTCGACAAGGTCGGGGTTCACCACCCGGCCGACATCGACCACCGCGACCATCCGCTCGACCTTCACCTTGCGACCGGCACCCAGCCGCGCTTCGGCCAGCACCGCGATATGCGATCCGCGAAAGCTGTGACAGGCGATGCCCTGTCCCGATCCCTGCGCCCCGCCCTGCCAGTTGCCGAGCTGTGCCGCGAGTTGCAGGCAGCGCGCGAGGCGCGGCTGGCTGCCCAGCATCGCCATGCGGAACGTCACCGCGTCGCTCTCGGCGACATGCGCCAGCTCGTCGATGAAGCTTTCGTTGAAGAAGGCGGTGTAGCTGTGCGCATCCGATCGCCAGTGCCCGCTCGGGACGCCGATCGCCGCGGGATGATGATCCACCGCATAGTTGGGAATCGCATAGGCCGGGATCGCCCCCGCCACGGCCGACGGATCGCCCCCCGACACCGCCAGCGTCGCCGCGACCAGCGGGTCGCCGCCCAGCAGCCGTTCCGAGAGCTCGCGCCCGGCCGATGGCGCCGCGATCTTGGCCAGCCAGCCGGCCAGCGACTTGTTCGGTCCCAGCTTGCCCGCCATCCGCGCGGCGGCGGCGGGGCGGTAGCAATCGTGGCGAAAATCCTCGACCCGCGACCAGGTGAGCTGCACCGGCCGGCCGATCTGCTTGGCGATCACCGCCGCCTGCTCTGCCACGGCATGTTCCAGCTTCGCGCCGAACGATCCGCCCGCCATCATCGGATAGACGGTGACGCTGTCCTCGCTCAGCCCCGCCGCCCGCGCCGCCGCCGCGCGCGCCAGTCCCGGCGCCTGGCTCGGCAGCCACAGCGACATCCGGCCATCGGCATAGTTGGCGGTGCAGGTCATCGGCTCGATCGGCGCGTGCAGCGCCAGCCCGACGCGATATTCCGCCGATACCAGCCGCGCGCCCTTGAACTGCGCGGCGAGATCGCCCGTCTCGGCGATGCGCTTGCCTTCGCCGTCCAGCGCCGCGGTGAGCGCATCGGCGATCGTATCGTCGTTGACGACATCGCCCGGCACCTGGAACCGCGGCTTCATCGCATCGATCGCGCGGTCCGCCGCCCACCAATTGTCGGCCACCGCGGCGACCCAGCGCTCGGTCTTCACCACCGCGCGCATCCCCAGCACCTTGTTGGCGGCCGCCTCGTCGATCTTCGCCAGCCCCGCCGTGCCCACCGGCCCCTGCCGGATCGAAGCGAAGACCATATTCTCCAGCCGCACGTCCCCGGCGAAGTTGACGCTGCCGTCCACCTTGGACGGCGCGTCGAGCCGGGGCACCTTCTGGCCATAGAGGCGGTTCGCCTCGCCCCCCCGCATCGGCAACGGGTTCGGCACATCCTCGCTCGCCGCCGCCGCCGCGATCTCGCCGAAGCGCAGTTTCTGGTTGCCGTGGATCACTTCGCCATTGGCGGTGCCGCACGCCTGCCAGTCGACGCCCCATTGCCGCGCCGCCGCCTTGCACAGCATCGCCCGCGCCGCCGCCCCGGCCTTGCGCAGCGTCTCCTCGAAATTGCGGATCGACGAGGAACCGCCGGTCAGCACCAGCGCCGATCGCGTCGCATGGGTCCGCTGCAGCGATTCCGAAAGCCCGCCCAGCGCCGCTTCGAACAAGGTCGCCGCGCCCAGCGCATTGGCATAGAGCGGATTGAGTGGCGCGGCCTCGACGCCCACCGCGCTCCACGCTGCTCCTAACTCGTCGGCCACGATCTGCGGAAACGCCGTGAACACGCCCTGCCCCAGCTCGGCCTGCGGCACCGCGACAGTGATGTGCCCGTCGGTCCCGATCTTGAGCCAGGCGCCGAACAGGGTCTCGCCCGAATCGGCGGTAAGGTTGGGCAGATAGGTGCGCGGCCATACCGCCCATGCGAGCAGCAGGCCCACGCCCGCGCCGCCGCCGATCAGCAGCGACCGCCGGCTCAACCCTTCGTTCAGGAGCTTGCTCGCCCTGTTCTGCTTCGCCGGGTTCTGATCGCGCGTATCGGCCATCGCCGCTGCTCTATCGCGCCCCGCTCGCCCGCGCCAGCCGCACCATTCGCGTATTATATCAATAACACACTTGGGTTTATCCCACCGCCGCTCTAATGAGGGCGCGAACACCACACCGGGGGACCGAGTGACCTTGCAGCTTTCCATGCTTTCCGCCGCCGCGGAGCATATCCAGTTCGCCGACCTGCATCTCAGCAAGGTCGCGCTCAACCTCGGCTTCTTCGAGATCAAATGGTATTCGCTGGCCTATATCGCCGGTATTCTGGTCGGCTGGTGGTATCTCCTCCGCCTGCTGGCCCAGCCGGGCGCGCCCATGTCGCGCCGCCATGCCGACGATCTCGTCTTCTACGCCACGCTGGGAATCATCATCGGCGGGCGCCTGGGCTATGTGCTGTTCTACGATATCGGGATGCTGGCCTATCCGCTTCAGGTGCTGAAGCTGTGGGACGGCGGCATGTCGCTGCACGGCGGCGTGATCGGTACGACCATCGCGATCCTGTGGCTGTGCCGGCGCAACGGGCTGAGCTGGCTGCGCGTCCATGACTATGTCGCGGTCGTCGCGCCGTTCGGCCTGTTCTTCGGGCGTCTGGCGAACTTCGTGAACGGTGAATTGTGGGGCAAGCCGGGCGACGTGCCCTGGGCGATCGTGTTCCAGAACACCGTCCCCTCGGGCATGATCGAACCCGCGCGCCATCCCAGCCAGCTCTACGAAGCGGGCCTCGAAGGGCTGGTCCTGTTCGCGATCCTGTGGGTCCTCTTCTGGAAGACCAAGGCGCGCTACGAGCCGGGCAAGCTCGTCGGCACCTTCCTGCTCGGCTATGGCAGCTTCCGCTTCTTCGTCGAATTCTTCCGCGAGCCGGATTCGCAGTTCGCCGGCACCTTCCTCGCGACCACGATCCATATGGGCCAGCTTTTGTGCCTGCCGATGATCGCGGGCGGCATCTACCTGATCGCCACCGCGAAAAAGCGCCGCGAGCGGGTCGAGCCGATCGCGGGATCGGAGAGCGTGGCCTGAGGTGAGCAACCCGCTCGACGCCAACCCGGAGGAGCGCGGCGCCAACGCCGCCGAACCGCTGCTCGCCGAACGCATGGCCCGCGCGATCACCCTCGCCGGACCGATTCCGCTGTCGCAATATATGGGCGCGGCCAACGCCCATTATTATGCGACGCGCGATCCGCTGGGCGAGCGCGGCGATTTCACCACCGCGCCCGAGATCAGCCAGATGTTCGGCGAGCTGATCGGCCTGTGGCTGGCGGACATGTGGGACCGCGCCGGGCGTCCCGCGGCGCGCTATGTCGAATTCGGTCCCGGCCGCGGCACGCTGGCCGCCGATGCGCTGCGGGCGATGGCGAAGGCGGGGCTCGAGCCCCCGGTCAATTTCGTCGAGACCAGCCCGGTGCTGCGCGCCTCGCAGGCCGAGCGCGTACCCCATGCCGAATGGAGCCTCGACCTGATCGGGGTCGAGGAAGACATGCCTTTGCTCGTCGTCGCCAACGAATTTTTCGACGCGCTGCCGATCCGCCAGCTGGTCAAAACCGACATGGGCTGGCGCGAGCGGCTGGTCGCCTGTCAGGACACGCTGTTCCTGCCGATCGTCGGCGATCGCGGCTTCGATCAAATCATCCCGCAGCATCTGCGCGACGCCGAGTTCGGTTCGATCCTCGAAACCTCGCCGCCGACCGTCGCAATCCTCCGCGCGCTGGCGAAGCGGCTGCTCGAACAGGGCGGCGCTGCGCTGATCATCGACTATGGCTATGAAGGCCCGGCGATCGGCGACACGTTGCAGGCGGTGCGCGGCCATGAATATGTCAATCCGTTCGACCAGCCGGGCGAAGCCGATCTGACCGCCCATGTCGATTTCGCGACGCTGAAGGAAGCCGCCGAGGTCGAGGGGCTGGTGGTACACGGCCCGGTCACCCAGGGCGCATTCCTCAAGGCGCTGGGCATCGACGCCCGCGCCGACAGCCTGTCGCGCGCGCATCCCGATCGCGCGCCCAGCATCGCGCTCGATCGCGAGCGGCTGGTCGATGACGAGCAGATGGGCGAGCTGTTCAAGGTGATCGCGCTCACCGCGCCCGGCTGGCCGGCGCCGGAGGGGTTCCGGTGACTGGCCCAACGACCCGGGACGCCACCGCCGCCGACCTGCCCGCGATCGACGCGCTGTTCCGCGAGAGCTTCGTCGCGACCTTCGGCCATCTCTACAAGCCCGAGGATCTCGCGGCGTTCCTCGCCGACTTCACGCTGGCCGCCTGGACGCGCGAATTCGAGTCCGCCGATCATCGCTTCCGCGTCGCCGAGGATGCCGGCGGCATGATCGGCTACGCCAAGATCGGCGACCTGACCTTGCCCGCTCAGACCGAAGCGAAGACCGTCGAGCTACGCCAGCTCTATCTGACCGAACGCGCGAAGGGCGGCGGCGTGGCGCAGTCGCTGATGGCCTGGGTGATCGACACCGCGCGCGAACGCGGCGCGGACGAGCTGTGGCTCTCGGTCTATGTCGACAATCACCGCGCCCGGCGATTCTACGAACGCTATGGGTTCGAAACGCAGGGCATCTACGCCTTCAAGGTCGGCAATCACCTCGACGAGGATCATCTGATGCGGCTCGAGCTGTGAGCGAATCCGTCACCCTCGTCCGCGCAAAGGCGCTCGATGGCGTCGCCCACGGCTTTCTCGGGCGTACCGGCGGCGTCTCGACCGGCATCCATGCCAGCCTGAACGTCGGCACCGGATCGGCCGACGATCCGGCGACCATCGCCGAAAATCGCCGCCGCGCGACCGATGCGGTGCTGCCCGGCGCGCGCCTCGCCACCGTCTATCAGGTCCACTCGCCCGACGGCGTGGCGGTGATCGAGCCCTATGAGGATCGCCTGCGCCCCCATGCCGATGCGCTGGTCACCGACCGGCCCGGCCTCGCGCTCGGCATCCTCACCGCGGATTGCGCGCCGGTGCTGTTCGCGGACCGCGAAGCGCAGGTCGTCGGCGCGGCCCATGCCGGGTGGAAGGGCGCGATCGGCGGGGTCACCGACACGACGATCTCGCTGATGGAGAGCCTCGGCGCGCAACGCGACCGGATCGTCGCCGCGATCGGCCCGTGCATCGCCCGCGCCAGCTACGAAGTCGACGACGCGTTCCTGCGCCGCTTCGCCGAAGCCGATCCGGAGAATGAGCGTTTCTTCGCGGACGGCAAGCCCGGCCATTACCAGTTCGACCTCGAAGCCTATGTCGCCCACCGCCTCGCCGCGGCCGGAATCCGCAAGGTCGAGGCGCTGGGCGAGGACACTTATTCGCAGGAAGCGCGCTTCTACAGCTACCGCCGCGCCACGCATCGCGCCGAACCCGATTACGGGCGGCAGATCTCGATCATCGGGATCGGCTAAAGCTCTCACCTCACCCCAGCAACCCAACCCGTCACCCCGGACTTGTTCCGGGGTCCACCTACCCTCGCGCGCCGGACTCGAGCCTCTTGCGCTGCGCTCGCCTAGCGTGGCCCCCGGAACAAGTCCGGGGTGACGGTGTATATGGGGCAGCCTTCCGCGCCGTCCCCATCAAAATGGTAACATCTGAGACATTCCTCCCCCGCCCCGCTTCGGCTAGAGGGGTTCCAAGGAGACTTTAGAATGACCGACGAAACCGAAGCCGATCTGACCGGCGCCACCCCGCGCCGCCGCGCCAAGGCGCCCGTGGAAAAGGTCGGCGGGCGCAAGCTGCGCCCAGCCACGATGATGATGGGTCACGGCTATGACCCGATGCTCTCGGAAGGCTCGCTGAAGCCGCCGATCTTCCTCACCTCGACCTTCGTCTTCCCCAATGCCGCCGCGGGCAAGCGCCATTTCGAAGGCGTCACGGGCAAGCGTCCGGGCGGTGCCGACGGCCTCGTCTATTCGCGCTTCAACGGCCCGAATCAGGAAATCCTGGAGGATCGCCTCGCCGTGTGGGAAGAGGCCGAGGATGCGCTGGCCTTCTCGTCGGGCATGTCGGCGATCGCCACCCTGTTCCTCTCGATGGTCAAGCCGGGCGACACGATCGTCCATTCGGGGCCGCTCTATGCCGCGACCGAGACGCTGATCGCGCGCATCCTCGGCCGCTTCGGCGTCCACTGGCTCGACTTCCCGGCGGGCGCGACCCGCGAGGAAATCGACGCGGTGCTGAGCAAGGCCGCGACCGGAAACGTCGCGCTGATCTATCTCGAAAGCCCGGCCAACCCGACCAATGCGCTGGTGGATGTCGAAGCCGTCGCTGCCAGCCGCGACGCGATCTTCACGGGCGCGAACAAGCCGCCGATCGCGATCGACAACACCTTCCTCGGCCCGATCTGGGCACAGCCGCTCAAGCAGGGTGCGGACATCGTCGTCTATTCGCTGACCAAATATGCCGGCGGGCACAGCGATCTGGTGGCGGGCGGCGTGCTGGGCTCGAAGGAACACATCAACACCATCCGGCTGATGCGCAACACGATCGGCACGATCTGCGACCCCAACACCGCATGGATGCTGCTGCGCAGCCTCGAAACCCTCGAACTGCGCATGAGCCGCGCCGGCGAGAATGCGGCCAAGGTCTGCGCGTTCCTGAAGGACCATCCGAAGGTCGAGAAGGTCGGCTATCTTGGCTTCCTCGAAGGCGGCGACGATGCGCGCCAGGCGGATATCTATCGCCGCCACTGCATCGGCGCGGGATCGACCTTCTCGCTCTATCTCAAGGGCGGCGAAACAGAAGCCTTCGCCTTCCTCGACGCGCTGAAGATCGCCAAGCTCGCCGTGTCGCTCGGCGGCACCGAGACGCTCGCGTCGCATCCGGCGGGCATGACGCACCTTTCGGTGCCCGAAGCGCGCAAGAAGGCGCTGGGCATCACCGACAATCTCGTCCGCATCTCGATCGGCGTCGAGGATGCCGACGATCTGGTCGCCGATTTCGAGGAAGCGCTGAGAGCGGTCTGAAGCCTCAGGCTGTATCGGCATTCAGCGTTGCAATGAAAAATCCCCCGCGCGGGGGGAGGGGCCTGGCCCGGGCGGCAACGCGCGTGGCGTTCCCATTCCGTCAGCCTTCGGCCGCCACCTCCCGCTTCGGGGAAAGTGGCGGCCGAATGTCGATACAGGTCAGATCCTGTCTAACCGGCCGGAGATGGCCGGTCGCGGCTTGCAATGTAGGATTTCGGCTGCTTGGCTGGAGAGGCCGGGGGGACGCCCCGCCGCTCTTTGACTCGTCGGAAAATCTCATTTTTTGGGGGAAACCGGTTTTTCGCGATATTGGTGTCAACCGTGTCAACCAGCACGGTTCCAAGCGATTGTTTTTGAACGATTCACAGCTTCCGCCCGATCCGGCCTAGTCCCACAAACCGGGCATCCTGCCGATCGCGCCTTCGAGCAGATCGGCAAGGCTGCGCTGATCCTTCAGCGAGGGGTGCCAGTTGCATCCGGTCAACTCCATCGCCGGCGTCGTGACCGTGACAACCGGGCGCGCCATGCTGCCATTCAGCGCCGCCGCCACCGCGCGCGTATCGGCGTCGAACGACGGCCCGCCGATCAGCACGAAACGCGCCTGAGGCTGTTTCGCTGCCAGTTCCCTGACGAACCCGGCATAGCGCGTCCGCCATGCCGTCCGCAGTGCGGCTTCGTCGGCCCAGGCCTCGCCCGCCTTCACCGGCGTCGAGAAGTCGTTGGTGCCGAGATAGATGACGATCAGCTGCGGCTTCCACCCGTCATTAGCCAGCGGCACGGCCTCGCCCGGCACCGCGCGCCAGTAGATGGAGGGCAGGCTTTCGCCCGGCATATTGCCCGCATAATTGCGCACCACGCCGAAGCCCGACCATGCGATGACGCGGTAATCGGCGTCGAGCCGCTTCGCGAGCAGCGGGCCATAGGCCTGTTGCGTGTCGGTGGTCACATGCACCCGCGCGCCGTCGCAGTCGCGGGTCGGCGAAGTGTTGCCATAGCCGACCGAGTGCGAATCGCCGATAAACTCGATCCGCTTCGCCCGCGCGGGCGGCGGGGACAGTGCTTGCCCCTCCGCAGTGAAGAAGCCGAGGAAGCGGATTTCGCCCGGCTGGCTCTCGGTCAGCCTCTCGAGCCGCACGAGATGTTCGCCCGGCGTCAGTTCGTCGATGATCAACTGTCCGGAGAAGGGCCGTGCAATCCGCGACCGCTCGACCCCGTCGATCAGCACGCGCACCGTCTCACGGCGAGTCTCGACGCCGACATTTACCGACGTGCCGCTGAACCGCGCCTCGTAATAGACACCGGGCCAGCCCGAGCGCAGCGCGCCATCGGCATCGCGCACCGAACGCCCGCCTTCGTGCACCGCCAGCGGCCGGCCGGTATCGGCGCACGCCATCGTGACCAGCGCCAGCGCCGCAATCGCCCAGATCCGCTTCATCCCATCCTCCCGTTTCGGGCAGGATAGCGTGTCAGGCCGCGAGCCGCACCTGGTTCCGCCCGCCTTCCTTGGCTCGGTACAGCGCACCGTCCGCACGGCTCACCAGCCGGTCGCGATCCTCGCCGGGCACCAGCAGCGCGATGCCGGTGGAGAGCGTTACCGCAGTTTCCTTTCCGTCATCCAGCCGCACCTTGCGGCCGGCGATTGCGCCGCGCAGGCGTTCGCACGCGATCCGCGCTTCATGCTCGTCGGTATCGGGCATCAGGATCGCGAATTCCTCGCCGCCCAGCCGCCCGACGACATCGCTTGTGCGCATCGTCTCGCGCGCGGTCCGCGCCAGCACGCGCAACACTTCGTCGCCCCCGGCATGGCCGTAGCTGTCGTTGATCTTCTTGAAGAAATCGACATCGGCCACCGCCACCGATAAGGGCGACCCACTCCGCTTCGCCCGCGCGACTTCGATCTCGAGCGAACTCATGAAGCTGCGGCGGTTGGCAAGTCCCGTCAGTTCGTCGGTGGTCGCGCTGACCCGCAGCCGCTCGTTCGCTGCCCGCGCGCGCTTCTGCGCCCGTGCGGTGGAAATACCCGCCGCTCCAGCAATCAGCAGCAGCACGCCACCCACCGTGGCCAGCGCATAATAATGCCGCTGGATCGCCTGCTCCGCGATCTCGTTCAGCCGCCCGCGCTCGGCGAGCAGACGCCGCTCCTCGGCCTCGATCCCGCCCAGCACCGCCAGCAGCCCTTCGATCTGGTTGTAGCCCGACCCGCTCTGCACGATCGCCACCGCTTCGGCCTCGCGCCCTTCGCGCCGCAACCGGATGACATGATCGAGCACCGCATAATAGCTCGTCATATGCTGCTTGAGGTCCGCCACCTGACGGCGCTGGAGCGGATTGTCGCCGGTGCTCTCTTCCAGCCGCGAGACGAGTGCCGGCGCCTCCGCCAGACCCTGCTTGTACGATTTGAGGAACTTCTCGTCGCCGGTGATCAGATAGCCACGCTCCCCGCGCATCATCATGTTGATTGCCGATTTCAGCCCCTCGGCCGCGACGATCACTTCGAGGGTGTGGACATACCAGGCCTGCGCCTGCCGGCGCTGTTCGGCTGCGCTGTTGGCATTGCCGATGATCGCGCCGAACAAGGCGGCCAGCACCAGCAATGCGCCAAAGCCGAACGCGAGCCGCCGCTTGCGCCCGCGCCATACCGCGGCGTCGTTCAGGGGGGTATCGACCATTACGCACACTCCCGGGCTCTGCCCCCGCCCGGGTTCGATCTACTTGATGCAGGTAAAGGAACTCCTGCCAGCGCCTTGCGGATAGCGCCTAGACGTCGAGTTGCCGGAGATCCCCGCCCCGCGTCTCCCGCCCGAACCATGCCACCAGCCCCAGCGCGGCCACGGTCGGCGCGATGATCATCGCCGCCGCCGCGCCCATCGCCGGCACCAGCGCGGTGATCGACAATGCCTGCGCCGCGACGCCGCCGCCCTTGGTGCACGCCGCGACCCAGCCGGTGGCGCGGCCGCGCACGCGGAGCGGAAAGCTCTCCGCCGTATAGGGCAGCAGGATCGCGAGGATGCCGTTCGATCCGACGATCAGCAGCGCGACCGGGATCACCGGGCTGCCATCGCCAGCCAGTTCCAGCCGCAGCACGAGGATCAGCCCGATCAGGGTAATCGCGATCATCGTCACCAGCGACCATTTGGTGCTCCAGCGGCTGTACATCAGCGCGCAGACGAACACCGTGGGGAAGGCGATCAGCGCCGACTGGGCCAGCAGCCAGCTCGACAATTCGACCGAATAGCCCTTCGACACCAGATCGGCGGGCAGCCACAGCAGCAGCCCGAAATTGATCAGCCCCCACGCGATCGCCGCGATCGACAGCGCCGCCAGCTTGCCGATCAGCTTCCGGCCGGTCAGCGCGCCGTGCGAATGGCCCGCGGCTGCCGCCGGAGCCGCTTCGGCCTTGCGCGCGACCGATCCGAACTTGCGCATCACCGCCGCCGCTTCGGCGGTACGGCCGCGCGCCAGCAGGAACTTGGCGGATTCGGGGATGAAGGCGCCGAGCAGGACGAGGATCAGCCCGCTGGGCAAGTTGAGCAGCCACAGAATCCGCCAGCCGAATTCGGGCTGGAGCAGCGCGGAAAAGCCGCTCGCCGCGAAATAGCCGCCGACGCCGCCCAGCCCGCCGACCAGCACCAGCGCCCAGCCGCGATGGCGCGTCGGCATCATCTCGGCGAGCAGGGCGTAAGTGACCGGCAACATGCCGCCCGCCGCCGCGCCCATCATGAAGCACATATAGATGTTCCACTGGAGCGACGGCATCGCTCCACAGATCGAGGTGCCGACGAACATCACCGCGGAAAGCAGGATCGACGCCTTGCGCCCATAGACGTCGGCGATGATGCCCCACAGCACCGATCCGGCGACCGTGCCGATCAGCGCGAAGAAGGGCACCAGCGAGACGGTCGATTTGGCCACGCCATATTCCGCGACCATGCCGGGCACGGTGAAGCCGAGCGAGGCGGGCTTCATCACGTCGATCACCAGCGCGACGACCAGCACGACCATCAGGCCCCAATGCGCGGGTCCCAGGACGGCATCTTCGGGCGCCGCGACGACGATATCCTCGGCCGCCTCGCGTTGCTGCTTCAGGTTGCGCGGGAGCAGGCCCCAGGCCGCGACCAGCACGCCGCCGACGATCAGCCCCATGCCGGCGACCATGTCCCAGCCCATCTCCATGCCCGCGAGCATGAAGTGCATGTCGCGGCCCATCATGAACATCGGGATGTGCATCAGCACCCCGATGGTGACGGCGACGCAGCCGAGCGCGAACGCCCAGACGGCCTGACGTTCCGACAAGGTATTGCTCAATTGCATGCCGCCCCCTCCCAAGGCCCGGCCGGCCGCCCCTTAGCCGTCGCCGACGCGCTCGATATCGGCGCCGACGCCCTGAAGCTTCTCTTCCAGCCGCTCGTAGCCGCGATCGAGGTGGTACACGCGGTTGACCTCGGTCTCGCCCTCTGCCGCCAGACCGGCGATGATCAGGCTCATCGACGCGCGCAGATCGGTCGCCATCACCGGCGCGCCGACCAGGCTGGCATTGCCGTGGACCACCGCGGTACGGCCGCGCACGTCGATATGCGCGCCCATGCGGGCCAGTTCGGGCACGTGCATATAGCGGTTCTCGAAGATCGTTTCGGTCAGCACGCTGGCACCATCGGCCTTGAGCAGCATCGCCATGAACTGCGCTTGCATGTCGGTGGCGAAGCCGGGGAACGGCGCGGTGCTGAGCGTCAGCGGCTTGAACTTCCCGTCCGACGCGATGCGGACTGCGTCCTTCTTTTCCTCGACCGTCACGCCCGCGTCGATCAACGCGTCCAGCGTGGCGCGCATGTCGGTGGCGTTGGCGCCGACGAGGTCCAGATCGCCCCCAGTGATCGCCGCGGCGCAGGCATAGCTGCCCGCTTCGATCCGGTCCGGCATCACCGCATAGGTCGCGCCGTGCAGCCGGTCGCGGCCCTCGATCTCCAGCGTCTCGGTGCCGATCCCCGAAATCGACGCGCCCATCGCGACCAGCAGGTTGCACAGATCGACGATCTCGGGCTCGCGCGCCGCATTTTCGAGGATCGTGGTGCCCTTCGCCGTCACTGCGGCCATCAGCACATTCTCGGTCGCGCCGACCGAAACCACGGGAAAGCGGAAGCGTCCGCCGGTCAGGCGGCCACCGGGCGCGCTGGCCTTCACATAGCCCGCCGCGACTTCGATCTCGGCGCCGATCGCTTCGAGCGCCTTGAGGTGCAAGTCGATCGGGCGGTTGCCGATCGCGCAGCCGCCTGGGAGCGACACGGTCGCTTCGCCCATTCGGCCGACCAGCGGGCCGAGCACGAGGATCGAGGCGCGCATCTTGCGGACGATGTCGTAGGGCGCGACCGTCGAGGTCAGCTGCTGACCCCGCATCGTCATCACCCGGCCGAAGTCGCTGGGCCGGCCGCCTTCGATCGTGGTCGAGACCCCGAACTGGTTAAGTAGATGACCGAAGCTGTCCACGTCGGCGAGCCGTGGTAGATTCCTGAGCGTCAGAGGTTCGTCAGTCAGCAATGCGCAAGGCATCAGCGTGAGCGCGGAGTTCTTCGCTCCGGAAATTGCGATGCGTCCGGAGAGCCTGTTTCCGCCGCGGATCAGAATACGGTCCATGTCGGGCTTCTAGTCCTTCGGGCGGCACGCGCAAGCTCGGTCGTTTTGGGTAGCATTGATCGACTTTAATGCATTGATTCCACAGCGATGCTTTGCATTGCGCGGTGGGGGGAAGCGATTGCGTGTCCGGTAGTTGTTTTGCCGATGTGCTGAGTGAACTGGTCGATCTGACGCCGCTCGAACAAGCGGCGCTCGAACGGCTGGAGGAACGCCAGCGGCAAGTGCGCCGCGGGGCGATCGTTCAGCGTGAGAACGAGAAATGCTCCGAGCTCTTCGTCCTGCGCAAGGGACTGATGATGAGCTATGTGCTGCTGGACGACGGCAGCCGGCAGATCCTGCGCTTCCTGTTCCCCGGCGACATGCTTGGCCTGTCCTCGATGATCTATCGCGAAGCGCCCGAGACGCTGTGCGCCCTGTCGGACTGCGTGATCAGCCCGTTCGACCGCAGCGTGCTGGCCGATCTGATGGTCGCCCACCCGCGCCTTTCGGCGATGGTGCTGGTTTATAGCCAAGTCGAGCGCGTGTCGCTGACCGACCGGCTGGCCGCGCTTGGCCGCACCAGCGCGAAAGCGCGCGTCGCGGCCCTGCTGCTGGAACTGCGCAACCGCTTGCGCGCGACCGACAAGAGCGTGACCAACGCCTTCCTGCTCGGGTTGACGCAGGAGGAAGTGGGCGACGCCACCGGGCTGACCGCGGTGCACGTCAACCGGATGCTGCGCCAGCTCGAGGAAGAAGGCATGATCGCGCGCGAAGCGGGCAAGGTCACCCTGCTGGACGAACGCGGCCTCGCCCGCGCGGCGAACTATGTGAACCGGTTCGAGCGGCTCGATCTGGGCTGGCTGCCGACTCCGGCCTGAACGGCGCGGAATGACGAGGTCACACCAGGGTCACACTATCGCGCAGGGTCCGCAGGCGCGGCGGGCTTCGCCGGTCGCGCGAAGCGGAAATTGACACGAAGTTGACACTATCGCGCGGGGTTCGCGGACGCGGCTATCGCATTGCCGGTCTCGGGGATTCGCGATGTCAAAGAGCGCGCGCCAGGCTTCCCGGCGCGCCGAGCCAAGCAGGCGAGATCCAACATTGCAAGGGGACGGAGGGAGAGCAGTCCGGGACCGGTCAGCCTGTAAGCGTCACGCCTTTTCGAGCGTGCATTGAAGCGGGTGCTGGTTCTCACGGGCGAAGTCCATCACCTGCGTGACCTTGGTCTCGGCGACTTCGTAGCTGAAGACCCCGCACACGCCGACGCCGCGCTGATGCACATGGAGCATCACCTGCGTCGCTTCCTCCATCGTCATGCGGAAAAAGCGCTGGAGGACGAGCACGACGAATTCCATCGGCGTGTAATCGTCGTTGAGCATCAGCACGCGATAGGGCGTCGGCTTCTTGGTGCGCGTGCGCGTACGCGTGGCGATCCCGACCGACGGATCGTCGCCCCGCCGGTCGTTATCGTCGCCGTCTTCGGCCATTCGGATCTGAAGGGGTGATGTCACGGAAGTGAAAATATGATGCCCACCCCGGAGAGGCAACCCCGAGGCGCGGCGTGAACCATGATTTGGGGGTGGGGTGGGGGGAATCGGCGAGCGGATCGGGAGGTATCCGGAAGCGAAGCCGCAAGAGCGGAGTTTGGAAACTGTTCGAAAGCGAGAGTCGCCGTACCTGCCCGCCGGTCACTGACCGGCCGTCGGCAGCTTGTGTCACCAGCGGCTCACCGGAGCTTCCTGCGTAAGCGGACGGCTGTATGAAATGTCTTCCTTGTCACGGGTACCCCTGGTGTACCCTTGCTCGACGAACAGCGGCGACTGGAGGATCGAAGCATCGCCCGCCAGCAGCAGATCGACCGTCGCGCGCCGCAGCGCGATTTTCCACACCCCGTCGCGCCGCTCCAGCCGGTCCACATATCGACCGTTGATCAGTCGCGCGGTCTTGCCGTCATTGTTGAGCAGGCCGACAAGCACATAGCTTTCGCAATGGGCGATATCGCCGTCGATCTCGCACAGATGCGTGGTGATGTTGTGGAGATGAAGCAACGAGCCCTGCGCATGCACGCGGTTTGCCCATTCGGCATAGGCCGGCCCCGCATTGATGGCGTAGCCATGTTCGTCAACGCCGTCCGGATGATAGGCTGCGGTGATGATGTCGGCGTCGAGCCGATCGTGGCCGCGTGCCTGACTGGCAATCACGTCCTGAATCTGCAGCCTGTCATTCAGGTAGCGCACATCGCGCTGGAGCTGGGTGATCGCGTCAGCCTGGGTCATACTGCCTCTCGCTAGCGGATGATGATCGGGTACTGCACGCGGGGCTCTACCTTGTGCGTGTCGCGATAGGAGGCGGGCTGCCGTCCGCCCGCATCGGCAATGCCGTAATGTTTCGCCATCTCGGCGCCGATCACGGTTTCGCCGCTGCGCGCCATCACATCGGGATCGTTGAACAGCGCCCAGATGACATGGCCGGTGAACTCGGACGTCTCGGTCCGATTCTCCAGATACCCATATTTCGCGGGCTCCGACGCGATCAGCGCCTCAAGCCGGGCGGTCCGCAGCGCGCCCATCCAGATCGAAAGGGCAGCGACGCCGAACTCCCGCAGATCCACCGCCATGTCGGCGGCGAACTTGTCCATTCCGGCCTTGTGTGCGCCATAGGCTGGACCGAACACATAATGGACCGCACCCGAAGCCGAGGTGAAGACCATCAGCCCGCCGGGCCGCTCGATCATCAACGGCGCCGCATGATAGCTTGCGACATAGGAGCTGCGCAGGCCGACATCGAGCATGTCCGCCAGCGCCAGCGGTTTCTCCCAGAAATGGCCCGGCTGGGTCAGCTCGTCGCGCAATGCGCAGGCATTGTTGACCAGAATGTCCAGCCGCCGCTCCGTTTTCGATACACGGTCGAACAGTCTTTCGACCTCGGCGTCGTCGCCATGATCGACGCGCACCGCCATACCCCTGCCGCCAGCCGCGGTCACCGCAGCTGCGGTCTCATGGATCGTGCCGGGCAATGCCGCGTCGCCTGCCTTCTCGGACCTGCCGGTCACGTACACGGTGCAGCCATGCGAGCCGAGTGCGATAGCGATGCCCCTCCCTGCGCCGCGGCTTGCGCCGGTGACGACAGCGACCGGTGCGGCGTTCATGCGAAGGGCTCGTCGCCCTGGAGAGTCGTGCGATGCATCAGCCTGCCGCTGTCATGCGGATAAGCGAGCACGCGATGCATCGTGCCGGTGTTGTCCCACATGACAAGGTCGCCGACGGTCCATTCGTGGCTGTAAACGAATTGCGGCTGCGTGGCGTGTTCGCGCAGCCGGGTCAGCAAGGCCCAGCCCTCACGCAGGTCCATTCCCTCGACATGCGACGCGGTAGAGCCCAGCACGAGCGATTTGCGGCCCGACCGGTGCTTCCACACCAGCGGCAGCACCGCGGGTGCGAAACGCTGCCAGTCCTGCAGATCGGCATAGGCCGGTTCGGGATTCACATAGCGCTGCGAAGTCTCGAACATATGGACGACGCGCAGCTTCTCGAGCGCGGCCTGTTCCGAAGGGGGCAGATCGTCGAATGCGGCATAGGTGTTGGCGAACTCAGTCTGTCCGCCGACGGGCGACCGGCGGCGGCAGCTCATGATCGACGCGAAGATCGGCACGTCGGACATGGTGCCGTCGATGTGCCAGAAGAAGGCGCCCTTGGTGTAGGCGAACAGCGGATTCTCATTGGGATCCATGCTGATCTTGAAGATGCCCTGCGCCATCGCGCCCAGCGTTTGCGTGAAGGCAGACTGTTGTTCGTCGGTCAGATTGAGCTCGCGGAACAGCACGACGCGGCGATCTTCAAGCAGCGACCGGATTTCCGCGCCATGCTCGCCGGAAAGCAACGCATCCGCGTCGATCCGCACCTCGGTCCCGATACGCGCGCTCAGCTCGACCTTCCGAAGCTGCGTCCGTGTAGCCATCATCCTGCTCCTGACTCCCGCCCCATTCAGGGAGCGAATGCCATACAGTTGTATAGCATCGTGCGTGCGAGTCAAACCGCGCCGGGAGGCGAGCCGATTCTGTGCAGCCAGCGCTCGACGAGCAGGCGCATCTGATCATGGCCGATGCTGACGCCCAGACCCTGTTCCATGATCAGCGCTCGCGCAGCGCCTTCGATCAGCAGCGAGACGGCGGCAGGTGGATATAGGGCGGGATCGATGCCGGCTTCCGGAAGCAATTGCGCGAACGCCTCCGCCAGCAACGTGCGCGTCAGCTCGATGTGCTGCGCAATCTCCAGCCTGATGACCTTGCGGTGATTGGCCAGCGCCATGAATTCGACCGCAAGAACACTGACATCCGGATCCGTGGATTGCGTCCATAGCGTGCGGAGCGGGTCGCCGGACGCCATTGCTTCCCTTTGCTGCTGCGTGGAGCGCTCGGCGGCGCGCCGGTAAACAGCGAGGAGGAGGTCATCCATCGTCGGGAAATAATATTGCACCAACGCGGGCTTGATCCCCGCGCGATCGGCGACGCGCCGGGTGCTCACCGCGGCATAGCCCTCCTCGACCATCACGGCCTGTGTCGCATCGAGTATCGTCGCGCGTGTTGCGGAGCGCTCGCTGCCGACCCTTCGCTTCTCCTTCATCCGAAAGGAATGCGCGATGCACCCGCCGTGCACAAGTTTCGTGTCCGCCGCGTTTTCAGCGCCCGCTTTCGGGATCGGCAAAACCACGCCGAACGACCGCAATCGGCGCGAAAAGCCGTCAGCGCATTCGACACGCTCGCAGCCCTCGCCCCGAACGCAAAAAGGGCGCCCGCTTTCGCGGACGCCCTTCCTTACGCGGTACTGAAGTCGCTTACGCGGCCAGCTTCGCCTTTTCGGCGGCCAGCGCGACGCGGCTCGACAGCGGCTGGGCGGCGTCGCCGGCCAGCTTGATCAGCGCTTCGGTGGTCTTCGACGCTTCGGCGACATACGAGTCGAACGAGGTGCGGAAGAAGTCGCTCTGCAGCTTGAACAGCTCGGTCGGCGACTTGACGGCCGACATGCTCTTCAGCGCGGCGGTCGCGGCTTCGAACGACTTGCGGCTGTAGTCGGCGGCGTCCTGGCCGAACGACTGCAGGCCCGCGGCAGTGATCTTGCCCGATTCGACGACGGCTTCGAGATTGCCCTTGGCGAACTCGTTGGCTTCCTCGGCCAGCTTGGTCGACTTCTCGACGGCAGCCTTGGTGCGGTCGTTGAAGTCAGCGAAGAAAGCCTGCGCCTTGGCGACGTTGGTTTCGATGGTTTCCATGATCTTGTCTTCCTTCAGTGCGGCCGGAACGACGGTTTCGACGGCCTCGGTGACGGTCTCGATTGCCGGGGCCGGAGCCTCGGGCTGAACTGCTTCTACTGCGGCCTCGGCTGCCTCGACGACGGCTTCCACCGTCACGACGGGCGCTTCGGCCAATACTTCCACTACCTGCGGCGCTGCTTCGACGGCTGCGACCGGCTCGGGCGACACGAACGGGACCATTGGGGCCTCGACGGCGACCGGCACGGGCTTCTTTTCAACCGCGACGGCAGCAACCTTCGGCTTCGATTCCACCTTGGGGCGAACCGGCGCCTTCGGAGCTGCGGGCTTACCCGTGCCCTTGGGACCCTTGCTTGCCATCTGGCTTCACCTCGAAAAGAGTTGTTGCTGCAATGCCGCATATATGATTGTGCGCCGCACAATGCAAGAGCATTATTGTGCAGTGCAGCATAGCCGTAATTCGAAGTGAAATCAGCTCTTTACCGCGCCCGTACGTAGTCCCCCGGGGCATCGCCGAGCGGCTTCAGCTTGCCCTTGCCCGGCACGCGAGCACCCTTGGCAGGGACCTTCGCATCATCGACGCCGGCGATCCATTCGATCCAGTCCGGCCACCAGCTGCCCTTGGTCTCCTTTGCGCCTGCAACGAACTCGGCGAGCGTCCCGGCGTTCCCGTCATTGGTCCAGTATTGATATTTTCCGGCCGAGGGCGGGTTCACCACGCCGGCTATATGGCCCGAGCCCGCAAGCACGAACTTGAGCGGCCCCTTGAAGTGATGGGTGACCTTCCACACGCTCTCGGGCGGAGCGATATGATCCTCACGGCCGGCCTGGATATAGACCGGCGTGGTCACCGCGGAGAGATTGACCGGCGTGCCGCCGATCGTGATCGCGCCGGGCTGAGCCAGCTTGTTGTCGCGGTACAGGTCGGTGAGATAGCTCATGTGCCATTCGGCGGGCAGATTGGTGACGTCCGAATTCCAGTGGAGCAGATCGAACGGGGCATAATCATTGCCCATCAGATAATTGTTGGTGACATAGCTCCAGATCAGGTCGCGGCCGCGCAGCAGGTTGAAGGTCATCGCCATGTAGCGCCCGTCGAGAAAACCCTCGCCGCCCAGACTGCGGATCATCTCGAGCTGTTCGTCGGTGATGAAATGGGTGAGCTCGCCGGCCTGGCTGAAATCGACCTGCGCAGTGAAGAAGGTCGCGCTCTTCACCTTCGCCGCTTCGCCGCGCGCCGCGAGCACGGCCAGCGTCGCGGCCAAAGTGGTGCCGGCGACGCAATAGCCGATGGTATGGACGCTATCGACCTTGAGCAGATCGCGGACCGTGTCGATCGCGTCGATCTGGCCGCGCTCGATATAATCGTCCCAGCGGACATGCTTCATGCTGGCGTCGGCCGATTTCCACGAGACGACGAACACCGTCAGCCCCTGTTCGACCGCCCAGCGGATGAAGCTTTTCTCGGGCGTGAGGTCGAGGATGTAGAAGCGGTTGATCCAGGGCGGGAAGATGATCAGCGGCGTCGCGTGGACGCTATCGGTGACCGGCGCATACTGGATCAGCTCGTACAGTGGGGTGCGGTGGATCACCTTGCCAGGGGTCGTGGCGAGGTTGCGGCCGACCTCGAATGCGTCGGGATCGACCTGAGTCATCTGGCCCTTCGAAAGATCGGCCATCATGTGCTGGAGACCCTTCAACAGGCTCTCGCCCTTGGTCTCGATCACCTTCTCGATCACTTCGGGGTTGGTCGCGGGGAAGTTGGACGGGCTGACCGCGTCGATGAACCCCTTTGTGGCGAAGCGAATCTGCTCTTTCTGGCGATCGTCGACGCCCTCGATTCCCTCGACACCGCGCAGCAGGTGATCGGCGATCATGAAATAGCTCTGGCGGAGGAAATCGAACACCGGCTCCTCGCGCCACTGCTTCGCCTTGAAGCGCTTGTCGCGGGCCTGTTCGGGGGTTTCCTCGAACGGCTTGCTATGCTCGGGATCGAGGAAGCGCTGCCACAGCGCCATCGAATCCGACCAGAAATCGGTGGTCGCCTGAAGCGCTTTCGCCGGATCGAACATGGCGGAGACGGCAGGCGCGCCTTTCATCGCGTCTAGCCCGTTTTCCAGCATCATCTGCTGCGCCCGGCCGAGCACCCAGGTCCAGTGCTGCAGGTCTTCCAGTTTGGGGGGCTCGGTCGTCTCGGGCATCGGCGATCCTCTTCTGCAGCCACTCTAGCGCCCGCATGCCGGTTCGTCATTCCCGTCCGCGCGCGAATGATCTAGGGAACCGGCACGGCACAAGGACGTGTCGCCATCCAACCCGAAAGACCGAGGAAATGTCCGAAGACTTCTACCGCATCAAGCGTCTGCCCCCCTATGTCATCGCCGAAGTAAACGCGATGCGGGCAGCGGCGCGAGCGGCGGGAGAGGACATCATCGATCTCGGCATGGGCAATCCCGACCTGCCGCCGCCGCCGCACGTCATCGAAAAGCTCTGCGAAGTGGCGAGCAAGCCCGACGCGCATGGCTATTCGGCGTCAAAGGGCATTCCCGGACTCCGCAAGGCGCAGGCCAATTATTATGGCCGCCGCTTCGGCGTCGAGGTGGATCCCGAAACCGAAGTCGTGGTTACGATGGGATCGAAGGAGGGGCTGGCCAGCCTCGCCACCGCGATCACTGCACCGGGCGACGTCGTGCTGGCGCCGAACCCGAGCTATCCGATCCACACCTTCGGCTTCATTCTGGCCGGTGCGACGATCCGCGCCGTGCCGACCACGCCCGACGAAGCCTATTTCGAGAGCCTCGAGCGCGCGATCGCGTTCACCGTGCCACGGCCGAGCATCCTCGTGGTCAACTATCCGTCGAATCCGACCGCGGAAACGGTGGACCTCGCCTTCTACGAGCGGCTGGTGGCGTGGGCGAAGGAGAACAAGGTCTGGATCATCTCGGACCTTGCCTATTCCGAGCTTTATTATGACGGCAAGCCGACCGTTTCGATCCTGCAGGTGAAGGGCGCGAAGGACGTTGCGGTCGAGTTCACCTCGCTCAGCAAGACCTATTCGATGGCCGGGTGGCGCATCGGCTTCGCGGTGGGCAACAAGCAGCTGATCGCAGCGATGACGCGAGTGAAGTCGTATCTCGACTATGGCGCGTTCACGCCGATTCAGGCCGCCGCCTGCGCCGCGCTGAACGGGCCGCAGGACATCGTCGAGAAGAACCGTGTCCTCTATCACAAGCGCCGCGACGTGCTGGTCGAGAGCTTCGGCCGCGCCGGGTGGGAAATCCCTTCGCCCAGCGCGTCGATGTTCGCCTGGGCACCGCTGCCTCCAGCGCTGGCGCATCTCGGCAGCCTGGAGTTCACCAAGCAGCTGCTGACCCATGCCAAGGTCGCGGTCGCGCCGGGCGTCGGTTACGGCGAGAATGGCGAAGGCTTCGTCCGCATCGCGATGGTCGAGAACGAGCAGCGCCTGCGGCAGGCGGCGCGGAACGTGAAGAAGTATCTCCAGTCGATGGGAGTGAATACGCCCGCCAAGACCGGCTGATTCACGCGATTCCGGTCCGGCGCACCCCAAAAAATGCGCCGGACCGTTGCTTCTAAGGGATTGCCCGTAAGCAACGAATAACCCGCTTTTAGCTGTATCAGATCAATGCTGCCGGCATGTCGATGTCGCGTGAATACCGCCTGCCGTTCCTGCTTGCGCTGGGAGCCGGTTACGGCCTGCTTGCGGCGCTCGCCATCTCGCTCACCCGGCTGAGCGGCGGCGTGGCGCTGCTATGGGTGGCCAATGCGCCGCTGCTGGTGGCGCTTTCAATGCTTCGTCCGGTGCATTGGCGCGGCCCGGTCCTCGCCGCCGCGATCGGCAGCATGGCAGCAAGCCTGATCGTCTCGCCACTGGCGAGCGTCGCCTTTCTCTTCGTCGTGGCCAACATGGCCGAAGCGGTAATCGCCGCGGCCCTGCTGCGCCGCTGGAACGTGTTCGATCCGCCCTTGGCGAGCGCGCGATCGGTCGCACTGTTCGTGCTGGCCGCAGGGGCAATCGCGCCGGCGCTGAGCGGCATCGCAGCGGCCGCCTTCACCAGCATGATCGTGAATCACAGCTTTGGCGGCATCTGGGTCGATTGGGTGATCGGCCACGGCCTGGGCAGTTTGATCGCGACGCCGATCGCGCTGCTGGTGCTCCAGCCAGGCCGGATGGTCGAGAAATTCGCCAGCCGCGTCCATATCCTCGAAGCCGCCGGGCTGATGCTGCTGGTCGCCGCCGTCACCTTCGGCACCTTCAGCCAGAATACCCTGCCCCTGCTGTTCCTGATCAGCCTCCCCGTGCTGATCGCGACAATGCGTCTCCACCGCCTCGGCGCGGCGAGCAGCGTCGCGATCGTTGCGGTGATCGGCGGCTATATGACGTTGCGCGGCGCGGGACCGATCATGCTGGTGCATGTCAGCGAGGCGGCGCAACTCCAGTTCTTCCAGCTGTTCCTCGCGGTCCAGTTCCTGATCGCGCTGCCGGTCGCGGCGATCCTGTCCGAACGCGCATCGCTGTTCCGGGCGCTGCGCGAGAGCGAGGCGCGCTATCGCCTGCTGGCCGACAATGCGACCGACGCGATGCTGACGCTCGACCCCGACGGCACGATCCGCTTCGCCAGCGCGGCGACGCGCGAACTCGGCTTCTTCGAGCCCCGCAGCCTGGTCGGCCGCAGCGCATTGTCGCTGATCGTCGAGGAGGATCGCGAGCGGGTTCGCGAAGTCCATTACGCCGCGCTCGCCCGGCCGGACGAAAGCTTCTCGGTCGAGTATCGCGTGCTCAAGGCCAATGGCGAGATCAGCTGGTTCGAATCGAACATGCGCGCGGTGGCCGAGGAAGACGGCGTGGTGACGAGCGCGGTGAGCGTGATCCGCGCGGTGGGCGTGCGCAAGGCGCGCGAAGCCGAACTCTATCGTCAGGCGACCACCGATCCGCTGACCGGCCTGCTCAACCGCGGCGCGATCCGCCGCCGGATCGATCAGGCGGCGGCAAGCGACGCGCCCGCCGCGCTCGCCTTGTTCGACCTCGACCATTTCAAGCAGGTCAACGACCGCCACGGCCATCCGACCGGCGACGCGGTGCTGCTCGCCTTCGCCGATCTACTGCACGACAGCCTGCGCGGCGACGACGCGGTGGGGCGGATCGGCGGTGAGGAATTCGCCGTGGTGTTCAACGGCATGACCGTGCTTCAGGCGCAAACTGCCTGCGCGCGCCTGCGTGCGGCAGTTGCCGCGCAGCCGCTGGCGATGGGCATGGACGGGCCGATCTTCGTGACGGTCAGCGTCGGGCTGGTCGCACTGGAGGGCAATATTTCGGAAGCCTATCAGGCGGCCGACCGCGCCCTCTATGCCGCCAAGGCACATGGGCGGAACCGCGTGGAACTGGCGGAAGCCGCCTAGCCGCGTTAGGAGCGCGCGGCTGATACCGGGTTCCGCACCGGCCCGCTCCCCCCACCAGGCCACCCAACGGAAGTATATTCTATGGGTGGCCGGGTGGGGGAGCGGGCCGGTGCCGCTCAGTTCAGTAGAGCTGAACCCAAACAAAAAGTCTGCCCATGAGCGCTTTCTCCACCCAGTTCCGCGTCCGCTATGCCGAGATCGATGGTCAGAAGATCGTCTTCAACTCGCGCTACCTCGAATATGCCGATGTGGTGCTGAGCGAATTCTGGCGCTGGGCCGACCTGAGCGAGATCGGGCCGGACTGGCTGGACGCCGAGTTCAACATCGTCCGCGCGACGATCGACTACAAAAAGCCCTTCCGGCTGGGTGACACGGTGGACGGCACCGCATGGGTCGAGCGCGTCGGCAATTCCAGCCTGACCCATCTGGTCGAACTGCGCAGCGCCAAGACCGGCGAGCTGCACACCAGCATCGAAATCATCAGCGTCCATGTCGATCTGGAAGCGCGCAAATCGGCGCCGATTCCGCAGAGCGTTCGCGAGCGGCTGGAGAAGCTGGGCCGGAACTGACGGCTTATTCGGCCGCCTTCGCGTCCTCTTCCCACACCACGTCTTCGGGCAGCGACCAGAGCAGATCGCCCTTGGTCAGCACGCGGCCGTCATGCGCGTGAACCGCGACCTGCGCGATCGGCCGGCGATCACGGGCATCGACCAGGATCGGGCTGGCGGGCATGCCCGTCTCCCAGCGTTCGCCCCATTGGCGCAGCGCGATCATCGTCGGCAGCAGCGCAAAGCCCTTGTCGGTCAGACGGTATTCGATCTTGCGGCGATCGCTGGGATCGGGCGTGCGTTCGAGGATGCCGTGGCCGACGAGGCGCGCGAGACGGTTCGCCAGGATGTTGCGGGCGATCCCCAGCTCGGACTGGAATTCCTCGAAATGGTGGAGCCCGTTGAACGAGCCGCGAAGGATCAGGAACGACCAGCGCTCCCCCATCGCCTCCAATGCGGCGGGAAGGCTGCACAAGGCAGCCAGATCTTCTCTCAGTCCGTTCGCACCCATGATCTATCACCCTAACCCATAAAGCCCGCGGGCGAAACGGCATAACTTATTGCGCCGCAACAACAGTTTCTGCTTGCAACTTACCCTTATGTCAATTAGGTAGTGATTCGCAACCTAGTTGCAAGTCGGACGTACCCCAGGAGGCAATCATGACCCGTTTTCTCGCCGTCGCGGCAGCTGCCGCGGCAACGCTGGCGCTCACCCCCGCGGCCGGCATCGCGCAGACCACGAACGGCTATTACACCGCCGTCGCCGTGAGCGCGCCCGCCAAGAACAGCATCGTGACGCGCAGCACCGTGTGGCGCTGCGGCGAAGGCACTTGCGTCGCCGCCAAGGCGACCTCGCGCGACGCGATCATGTGCGAACTGGTCGCTCGTGAAGTCGGCCAGCTGTCGTCGTTCACCGTCAAGGGCCAGGCGTTCGACGCCGAAGCGCTGGAAAAGTGCAACGCCCGCGCCAAGTGATCTGATGCGATTTCGGCTCCCCGCGCCATCCGGCGCGCGGGGCCGAAAGCGTGTCCTCCGGGCCACGCCGGCAGAAAATCCCATGAATTTATTGCAAAGCAACACTTAGGCGCTCCATCTAGCGATTGTGCTGCGTCAATATGAACTGGTCGATCGGGTCCTGAGCTACGATCCCGAGGCGGATGAAGCCCTGCTCAACCGCGCCTATGTCTTCTCGGTCAACGCCCACGGCACCCAGAAGCGCGCAAGCGGCGACCCCTATTTCAGCCATCCGATCGAAGTGGCCGGCATCCTGACCGACCTGCACCTCGACGACGAGACGATCGCGACTGCGATCCTGCACGATACCGTCGAGGACACCGTCGCCACCCCCGAGGAAATCCAGCGGCTGTTCGGCGACAATGTCGCGCGGATGGTGGACGGCGTCACCAAGCTCTCCAAGATCGAAGCGCAGAGCGAGAATGAGCGCGCGGCGGAGAATCTGCGCAAGTTCCTGCTGGCGATGTCGGACGATGTGCGCGTGCTGCTGGTGAAGCTGGCAGACCGGCTGCACAACATGCGGACGCTGCACTTCATCAAGAGCGAGGAGAAGCGCCGCCGCATCGCCCGCGAGACGATGGATATCTATGCCCCGCTCGCCGAGCGGATCGGCATGTACGAGTTCATGAAGGAGATGCAGACGCTCGCCTTCCGCGAACTCGAACCCGAAGCCTATGAATCGATCACCCGGCGGCTCGACAGTTTCAAGATCGAGGGCGAGGACCGGATCGCAAAGATCGCGTCGGGCCTGAAGCTGCTCCTTTCGCGCGGCGGCGTCGAAGCCGAGCTGACCGGGCGCGAGAAGCACCCCTTCTCGATCTGGAAGAAGATGTCGGAGCGGCACGTGTCGCTCGAGCAATTGAGCGACATCATGGCGTTCCGCGCGATCGTCGAGACCGAGGAGGAATGCTATCGCGCGCTGGGGATCATCCATCGCCGCTGGCCGATGGTTCCGGGACGGTTCAAGGACTATATCTCGACACCGAAGCGCAACGGATACCGGTCGCTTCACACCAGCATCATTCATGCCGGCGACCTGCGCGTCGAAATCCAGATCCGCACCCGCGACATGCACGCGCGCGCCGAATTCGGTCTCGCCGCGCACTGGGCGTACAAGCAGGACAGCGTCCGCCCCGACACGCAGGTGAGCTGGGTCCGCGACCTGATCGAAATCCTCGAACATGCCGAAAGCCCGGAAGAGCTGCTCGAGCATACCCGGATGGCGATGTATCAGGACCGGATCTTCGCCTTCACTCCGCAAGGCGAGCTGATCCAGCTGCCCAAGGGCGCGACACCGATCGACTTCGCCTATGCGGTCCATTCGAACATCGGCGATCAGGCGGTGGGCGCGAAGGTCAATGGCCGCGTCGTGCCGCTGCGCACCGAAATCGAGCAGGGCGATCAGGTCGTGATCCTGCGCTCCAAGGCGCAGCAGCCCCAGGCCAACTGGCTGAACTTCGCGATCACCGGAAAGGCCCGTGCGGCGATCCGCCGCCATATCCGCCACAAGGAGCGCGAGGAGACGGTGGCGCTGGGGCGCAAGCTGTACGAGGAAATCCTCCAGCGCCTGCCCACTCGCGCCGGCGCTTCGGCGCTGAAGGACGCGCTCAAGCGACTCAAGCTGGCCGACGAAGCCTCGCTGATGGAAGCGATCGCGCGGCGCAAGCTGACCGATGCGCAGGTGATGGAAGCGATCATGCCGGGCTCCGCCGAGGGGCTGGAGCATGAGGAGCACCCGCCCCAGCTCCATGCGATCGACATCAAGGGACTGACGCCGGGCGTGGCGTTCACGCTTTCCGAAGGCTGCCGCCCTGTGCCGGGCGACCGCATCGTCGGCGTGCGGCGGCCGGGCCAGCCGATCGAAGTGCATGCGATCACCTGTTCGGACCTGTCGCAGGGCGAGGACGAGGATTGGGTGGACCTGACCTGGGGCGACAAGGCCGAGGGCGGGGTCGCGCGGATCAACGTGACGCTGAAGAACGAGCCGGGAGCGCTGGGCACCGTCGCGACGCTGATCGGGCAGCACAAGGCGAACATCCTCGGGCTGCGCATGGATAATCGCGACACGACCTTCCACACCAACACGATCGACGTCGAGGTGCGCAACCTGCCGCATCTGATGAAGCTGCTCGCCGGCCTGCGCGCGGCGGACGCGGTGAGTTCGGCCGAGCGGGTCTGAGCCCGCCCGGATCGACGCCCCCCGGCACCGTTTCGTCACATCGGCTTGTGCCCCCCGGACCAGCCGTTAGGCTCGCCCCATCCAAGCCATGACGAGGGGCATCTCTATGGACCGCCGTTCCTTTCTGCATACCGGCAGCGCCGCCGCCGCGCTTTCGCTCGCGCCCTACGCCGCGCGCGCCGCGGCTTCGGGCGACGATGCGAAGCTCAACGCCGCGTTCGACGCCGCCTTTCGCGCGGGCATCCTAGCTTCGCCCGAAGCGGCGACCCAGCTGGGGCTCGACAAGGGCGCGGATGCCGGGCTGAAGCATAAGCTGTCGGACCGCACCGCCGCCGCGCGCAAGCGCAACCTCGAGCGGACGCGCTGGGCGATTGGGGCGATCGAGGCGATCGATCCCGCGGGACTGTCGGCGCAGTCGAAGCTGGACCGCGAAGTCGTGCTCTATTCGCTGAACGGGCGGACCGTGGCGCCGGAGAAGTTCGGGCTCGATTCGGCGGTGCGCCCCTTCACCATCTTCCAGCAGGGCGGGGCCTATTTCTCGACGCCCGACTTCCTCAATTCGGCGCATACCGTGACCAATGCCGAGGATGCCGAAGCCTATCTCGACCGGCTGTCGGCGTTCGCGACGGTGCTCGATCAGGAGACGCACGAGCAGGAAGCCGATGCGGCGGGCGGGGTGGTGGCGCCCGGTTTCTGCCTCGAGCTGACGCTGGGGCAGATGGAAGCGCTGCGCAAGCCGGCGGCGGGCGACAGCGGGCTGACCCGGTCGCTGGTGCGGCGGACCAAGGACATTCCGGGCGACTGGGAAGCACGAGCGACCAAGATCGTGGCGGAGAAAGTCTATCCCGCGCTCGACCGGCAATATGCGCTGATCCAGAAGCTGCGCGCCAAGGGGCGGACGAGTGCTGGCGTGTGGGACATACCGCAAGGCGAAGCGATCTATGCCGCCGCGCTGGAATCATCGACCACGACCAAATTCACTGCCGCCGAGGTCCATGAGATGGGGCTGGAGCAAGTGGCGAGCATCACCGCCGAGCTCGATTCGATCCTGAAGGCTCAGGGGATGACGCAGGGGTCGGTGGCCGAGCGGCTGACCGCGCTGAACGTGAAGCCCGAACAGGTCTATCCCGATACCGCCGAAGGGCGGGTCGAGTTGATCGCCAGCCTGAACCGCGATCTGGAGCGGGTGACCGGGCTGTTGCCCAAGGCGTTCCTCAACGTGACCAAGGCGCCGCTGGAGATTCGCGCGGTGCCGGTCGAGATCCAGGACGGGGCGTCGAACGGCTATTACCGCCGCGCAGCACTGGATGGCTCGCGCCCGGCGATCTACTTCATCAACCTGAAGAGCGTGGGCGACTGGCCCAAATATACCCTGCCCTCGCTGACCTATCATGAGGGGCATCCGGGGCATCATTTGCAGATCTCGACCAGCCAGGAAGCCGAGGGGCCGCTGATCCGCAAGACGACCTTCTTCGGCGCGTACAGCGAAGGCTGGGCGCTCTATGCCGAGCAGGTGGCGGACGAATTGGGCGCATATCAGAGCCCGCTGGAGCGGGCGGGCTATCTCCAGTCCTTCCTGTTCCGCGCGGCGCGGCTGGTGATCGACACCGGCATCCACACCAAGCGCTGGAGCCGCGAGCAGGCGACCGATTACATGGTCAGGACCGTGGGCTTTGCCCGGCCGCGCTCACAGCGCGAAGTCGAGCGCTACTGCACCGCGCCGGGTCAGGCGTGCAGCTACAAGATCGGCCATATCAGCTGGGTGCGCGCGCGCGAGAAGGCGCAGCGGATCGCGGGCGGCAAGTTCGACCTGAAGCAGTTCCATGAAGTGATCCGCGCCGGCGCGGTGCCGCTGACGATCCTCGAGCGGCTGGTGGAGGAACGCGCGAGAAGCTGGGCGTAAAGCCCCTACAGCTCAAGCGGCTGCGTGCCTGAGGGCTTGCGGCTGGACCATGTGGCCGGAAGCTGACCGTTCAGCAGCAATGCGAGCGGCGGCGACCGCCGCACCACCGCGACATGGAAGATGTAGGAAACGGTGCCCACCACCAGAATGGCCGCCGCATATTCGATCAGCACTGGCCATTGATAGCGCGCGGCGAGCAGGTTCGTCGCGAACAACAGGGGAAAGTGCACGACATAGATGGTGAAGGACGCGTCGCAGAGCCGGCGCGTCAGCGGCGACGCGGTGCGGATGCGCAGCGCAGAACGGATCACGAGGATAACCGCAGCCGGCGGACACAAGGCGGCGACGACGAACCGGATCTGGATTTCCGCGCCCTCGACGTCGTCCGAGTACGGCGCATAGGCGAACCGCCAGACGAGATAGGCGCAGGCACTGAGTGCGAGCACGATCGCCGGCAGCCGCACATCGGACAGCAGGCGCCCGCGCAGAGCTGGCGACGCGGCAAGCGCCATGCCGAACAGGTAGAGCGGCAGATAGCCAAGGATCAGCCGCATATCCATTAGCATCCGTTGATAGACCGGCGGCGCGAACCTCAGCACGAGCCAGGAAATCAGGATCATCACGGTCAGCGACAGCACCGAGAGCGCGACCACCACCGACGCCTGCCCCAGATTGCGGACGACCGCGATGACGCGCGCGATGCGGCGCGGCGCGACCCGTTCGGCCAGCAGATAGGCGACGACCTGATAGAGCAGCAGCGCGTAGAGGAACCAGAGATGGTGCCACTGGAACGGCAGCTCGGCCGCCAGGCGATCGGCGGGCAGATTGAAGGCGAGCATCACCCAGATCAGCGGCGAGATCACGGCGACGCCGAAGATCGCGGGGATGCCGATCCGCAACGAGCGGTTCGCGATCCAGTCCACCGGCCGTCGGTTGCGCAGCGATCGTTCGGCAAGGAACCCGGCGATGGCGAAGAATGCCGCCATGCGGAACGCGGTCGACACCATTTCGATCAGGTCGAACGCCAGATGCTCCCCGTGCAGCATCGTGCCGTGAAAGAGCAAGCCTCCGGTCAGCAGCCCCGCGCGCCACGCATCGAGGCCGACGATATGCCGCTCGGCCAAGGGCTCAGCCCTGCTTGACGGGTACGGCGCAGCGCCTAGCTGCCTCGGGCAAGATACGCGGCAAGGCGCCATCGATCGCGCGTGCCCAGAGGCGATAGCCGTCCGCGTTCAGATGGATGCCGTCGTCGCGATAATAGGGGCCGGGGCGGCCATCGACGAGCAGCGACGAGGCGATGTCGAGAAAGGCGAGATCGGGCTGATCGGCGGCGAGGGCCAGGGCCCGCCGGTTGAATTCGATCTGCAACGGCCGCTCGTCCCACCGCGTCGGCGAAGGCTTGAGCGACACGATGACCATCATCAACCGGCCGTAACGAGCGCGCTTGGCGGCGATGAAGGCCTTCAGATCGTCCATCGCATGATCGGTGGTCCCGCCGAACGCAATGTCGTTCTCGCCAGCGTAGAACACGATCGCGGCGGGCTTCACGCTGTCCGGCTCGTTCTTGAAGCGCTGGGTGATCTCCTTCATCGTCGCGCCGCCGATCCCGCGGTTGCGCGCTTCCCACGGCGCCATATCCTCCGGCATGGTGCGCCAGTTGGCGATCGACGAGCTGCCGATGAACCAGATCGAGCACCCCCGCGACGAAGCCGGCACGGGCGCGGTCGGCAGCGGCGAAGCCGCGGCTTCAGCGATGAAGCGGTTGCGTTCGGAATTCTGGCCGAAGATCCATCCGGTCATGACCGCAAGGAAGATCGCGAGCGCGAACATGCCTTTACGCAGTACCGAGCCGTCCGATGCTGCTGGTTTACTCTGCATACTCAGTTCCTGACTCGCGCGGGCGGCAGGGTAGCGGATCAGGTTTAATCGAAGGTAAGCGCGGCGTGACACGCCCGCGAATCCCCCGATGACTAGCTTCACGAATCGCGCTAACGCCCCAGTCATGAACCGGCCCAAACTCTCCGTCGTCATCCCCTGCTACAATGAAGAGGCGTGCCTCGAGATGCTGCACGCGCGCGTCTCGGACGCGGCGCGCTCGGCGGTGGGCGAGGATTACGAGATCGTCCTGATCAACGACGGATCGTGCGACAAGAGCTGGCAGGTGATGCAGCGGCTGTCGGCCGCCGATCCGCATCTCGTCGCGATCAACCTGTCGCGCAACCACGGCCATCAGCTCGCGCTGACCGCCGGACTCGACCTGTGCGCGGGCGAGGAGATCCTCGTCATCGACGCCGATCTGCAGGACCCGCCCGAACTGCTGAACGACATGCGCGACACGATGAAGGCCGAAGGCGCCGACGTGGTGTTCGCGGTGCGGCGCAAGCGCGATGGCGAGAGCGTCTTCAAGCTGGCGACCGCCGCCGCCTTCTACCGCGTGCTCGATCGCGTGACCGACACGCCGATCCCGCTCGACACCGGCGATTTCCGCCTGATGAGCCGGCGTGCGCTCGACGCATTCCTGTCGCTGCCCGAACAGGCGCGCTTCATCCGCGGGATGGTCGCGTGGGTCGGCTTCAAGCAGGTGCCGTTCCTCTACGACCGGCAGGAGCGCCATGCCGGCGAGAGCAAATATCCGCTGAGCAAGATGATCCGCTTCGCGCTGGACGCGGTGACCGGCTTCTCCACCGCGCCGCTGCGTTTCGCCAGCCATGCCGGCCTCGCGCTGACCGGCGCGGCGGGCCTGCTGGTACTGTACGTCGCCTTCGCCTGGCTGACCGGCCGCGCGATCCAGCCAGGCTGGACCTCGCTGATGCTGGTCGTGCTGGTGCTCGGCGCGGTGCAGATGTTCGTGCTGGGGATGATCGGCGAATATCTCGGCCGGCTGTACGTCGAATCGAAGCGGCGGCCGCTCTATCTGGTCGCCGATGTCGCCGGGCCGGTGAAGGGCCATGCGTCGCTGGGCTATCGTTTCGAGGATTCGGGCGAAGTCAGCGTTTCGCCGGTCACGCCGCGTCAGGAGCTGGAAGCGAGCGAGCCCGCCACGGCGCCGATCCCGCCTTTGCCCGCCTCGCCGCGCCGCCGTACGCCCCGGACGAAGGCTTAAGCCAACCTATCCTCTCCCATGAAGATGGGAGAGGGCCAAGAAGCGCGCTCAGCCCTTGGGCGACGCCAGCACGATGATCGAAAGGCCCGGCGTCATCGGCACGCGGCCGAGCAAATGGCGTTCGAGCCCGAAAATCTTCTCGAACACCGCGTTCAGTGCCTTGGGCGGCGGCGAATCGTCGCTGTCGTCCTTGCCGGTGAGCTTGCCCGCCAGCCGCGCGGCGACCGCTGCGGGGAAGAGCAGCGAGTTGAACCAGCGCAGCTTCTTCGACTTGAGGTCGGCGGCATCGAGCGCGGCCTGGAGCGTGCCCTTCGAATAGCGGCGCTTGTGGTGGTTCACCACGTCGTGCGCGCTCCACATCCACTGGTGCGCGGGGACGGTGATCAGGATCTTGCCGCCGGGCTTGAGCGCCTTCGCCATCGCCTTGAGCGCGGCGACATCGTCCTCGACATGCTCGACCACGTCGAGCACCGCGACCAGATCGTAGCTGCCCGGCTCGACGCCGGTCAGTTCGGGCAAGGGCGACGAGCCGACCGGCTTGCCCAGCCGTTCGCTGGCGAAGCCGCGCGCCGTCTCGTCGATCTCGATCGCGTCGACATCGCCGAAGCTGGCGAGCATCGGGAGATTGTGGCCGGTGCCGCAGCCGATCTCGAGGATCTTCGCATCGCGGGGCAGCGCGGCGTAGCGCGAGAGATAGTCCGACAGGATCTCGCGGCGCGCGCGGTACCACCAGTGGGTGGTGTCGTGCGCAGCCATGCGGTCATAAACGACGCGGTCCATCTTATCCGAATACCCATTTGCGGTTGAGCGCGAAGGTCGCGAGGGGAGTCACCAGCACGATCGGGATCAGCGGCAACCATTGGGGGCCGTGATAGGGCCCGGTGATGATCCAGGTGAAGAAGGCGTTGAGCAGCAGCCCGGATCCCTGGACGAGGAAGAATTTGGCGTGCTGGCGCCCGCTCGAATCGCGCGTGCCGTGCCCCTTGAAGCTCCAGAAGCTGTGCATGAAGAAACCGGCGGTCGCGGCGACGAGGAACGCCGGCGGCACCGCGGCCACCGCCCATTTGCCCGGCAGGACGTAGTAGGCGAGCGGCAGATACACCGCCGAATAGATCAGCGTGGAGATGACGCCCGCGATCCCGAAGCGGATCAGCTGGCCAAGCATCCCGCTGGTCCACAAAGTTTCAACCTGTCGAAGGATCGCCGTCACTGTTTGCCTTTGCCTCTTGGCCGCCGTGCGCACTAAAGCTCTGCACGGGATAGGGGAAGCGGTTTTGAAGCTCGGTAAATACGGCGACTATCGGATTGCGCAGGAACTGGACAGGCACTGGCTCAACTGGGCCCTGCTGTTCTGGGTAGCGGTGTGCGCGTATTTCCTGTGGGATCGCAACGCCAATATCCAGTGGCTGGCCCTGGGCGATACCGACGACAATATGCGGCTGATGCAGGTCCGCGCGCTGCTGGCCGGACAAGGCTGGTACGATCTGACCAACTACCGGCTCGATCCGGCGCTGGGCGGGTTCAACATCCACTGGTCGCGCCTCGTCGACCTGCCGATCGCCGGGCTGATCCTGCTGCTCCAGCCGTTCATCGGCACGGCGCAGGCGGAGAAATGGGCGTGCGGCATCGCGCCGATGCTGCCGCTGGCGGTGACGATGATCGGCGTGGCGCTGACCGTGCGCCGCCTGATCGCGCCGCAGGCCTGGCCGGTCGCACTGGTCGTGCTGGTGCTCGCCTGCACCTCGACCATCATGATGTATGCGCCGATGCGGATCGACCATCATGGCTGGCAGCTCGCCTGCCTGGCGATGACCGTCGCAGGCCTCGCCGATCCGCGCCGCGCGCGCGGCGGCGCGACGGTGGGGATATCGAGCGCGGTGTCGCTGACGATCGGGCTGGAAATGCTGCCCTATTGCGCGATGGCCGGAGCGATCATCGCGCTGCGCTGGGTGTGGGATGCCGGCGATGCGCGGCGGATGCAGGTTTACGGCATCACGCTGGCGGGGGGCAGCGCGATCGGATTTGCGCTGTTCGCGTCGAACGCCAATCAGGCGATGCGCTGCGACGCGCTGACTCCGGTATGGCTGTCGGTGACGGTCGTGGCAGGCGGATTGCTGTTCGTGCTGTCGCGGCTCAACCCGGCCAATCGCTGGGTCCGCCTTGGGCTGGGCGTCGCGGCCGGCGCGGTCATCGCGGGCGGCTTCGCCTGGATGTTTCCGCAATGCCTGGGACGGCCCGAGGGCGTTTCGGAGGAATTGCAGCAGGTCTGGCTCAACAATGTCCGCGAGGCGCGGCCGATCTATCGCCACGCGCTGGACACCGCTTTCCCCATCGCAGCGCTGCCGGTGATCGGGATCATCGGCGCGCTGTCGGCGACGTGGCGCTGGCGTGGAAGCGAGAAGGTTGCCGGCTGGGCGGCGATCGCGCTGTTCACCGCCTTTGCCGGCGCGATGCTGCTGTGGCAGGTCCGCGCGGGCCCGGCGGCGCAGCTGCTGGGCGTGGCCGGATCGACGGCGCTGGTGTGGATCATCGTGCCGTGGTGCCTGCGCCAGAAATGGATGGTGGTGCGCGTGATCGGGCCGGTCGCGGCGTTCCTGATCCTGTCGGGCCTCTTCGCCGGATATGTGATCCAGTATCTGCCCAAGGAGGACAAGCCGGCGGCCAAGGGCACCGCGCGAGTCAACAACGCCAATGCCATGTGCGCGCGGATGACGTCGATGCGGATGCTGGACAAGGCGCTGCCGACGCCCTCGATCCTGTTCACCCATGTCGATCTGGGGCCGCGGCTGATCGTGATGACGCGGCACAGCGCCATCGCCGGGCCGTATCACCGCAACGGGCGCGCAATCCTCGACGTGCACAAGGCGTTCACCGGCACCGCCGCGCAGTTCCGTCCCATCGCGAAGGCGCATGGCGCGCAATATGTGCTGACCTGCCCGAACCTGGCCGAGACCACGGTGTATCGCGCGCGCAGCCCGCAGGGGTTCTACACGATGCTGAAGCCGGGCAAGGCACCGGGCTGGCTTGAGCCGGTCACGCTGCCGGAGGGTGCGCCGTATCGGCTGTGGAAGATCCGCTACGACCTGCCCGACGATGCTAAGCCGGTAACCCCGCCGCCCGCCCCGCAATCAGGCTCGCCCGGATCCCGTCGATGACGAACTGAACCGCGAGCGCGGCGAGCAGTACGCCGAGCAGGCGCGAGATCACCGCTTCGATCTTGGCGCCCACGATCCGCATCAGCGGAGCGGAGAGCAAAAGCGCGGCCAGCGTCAGGCCGAGGATCGAGATCAAAGCCGCGAGCACCACGAGAGTGCGATCGGTGCCGGTGTTCTGCGACATCAGCAGCATGATCGACGCGATCGAGCCCGGACCGGCGATCATCGGCATCGCCATCGGGAAGATCGACACGTCGGCGACTTCGGACGCCTTGATCTTCTCGGCCCGGTCCTCGCGGCGCTCGGTGCGCTTTTCGAACACCATTTCGAGCGCGATCAGGAACAGCATGATGCCGCCGGCGATCTTGAAGCTCTCGAGGCTGATGCCGAGCGAGCGCAGCAGTGCTTCGCCGAACAGAGCGAAGACGAACAGGATGATCGCGGCGACCACCACGGCGCGCACGGCCATCGCGCGGCGATGCACCGATGTCGCGCCCTGGGTCAGCCCGGCGAAGATCGGGGCGCAGCCCGGAGGATCGATCACCACGAACAGGGTGACGAATGCGGAGACGAACAGCTCGATCATTTCGCGGCCGCCACATCGTCGCGCAGCACGGTCTCGAAGCGCTTGCCGTTCCACATGCGGACTTCGAAGATGCGCGCGCCCTGCGGATCGACCTGCCACGACCAGACCAGCGAGCCATCGGCCGATGCGCCGCTGTCCGACTTGAGCGGCGCGGGCGGGATCCGCGTCGCCACGGCGCCCGGCGCGGTGCAGGACGCGCGGCGGACCACGGGCTTCTCGGGCAGTGCGCGGGGCACGGCGAGTTCGTCGCCGCCGTCATAGACCCATTTGTAATGGCCGTCGCTCTGGCGGACCCAGACGGTGGTGAAATAGCCGACGCCCTTCGGACGCACCCAGGGGCCGGTGTTCACCGCCACCGAGCCGTCGCACGAGACGATGCTTTCGGCGGGCCACCATTGGACGGTCAGCTTCGGATCGGCCTTGGGCAGCACTTCGTGCGCCTTGGCCGGCTGCGGCGTGAAGATCACCGCGTCGGGCGTCGAATATTTGCGGAAGGCGGTCCATTGCCCCTCGGTCTGGGTCGAGCGGTTGAAGGCGCGTTCGGCCTCGATCGCGGTTTCGGGATCCTGAGCCGCGAGAAGCATCAGCGCCATCAGCATCAGATCGCCCTTTCGTCGAGCGGCACGCCCTCGCGGCGGTGCGCCGCAACCAATGTGTTGCGCAACAGGCAGGCGATGGTCATCGGACCGACGCCGCCGGGCACCGGGGTGATCGCGCCCGCGACCGACGCCGCGCTCTCGAAATCGACATCGCCGCGCAGGCCGCCCTCGACCCGGTTGATCCCGACGTCGATCACGGTCGCGCCGGGCTTGAGCCATTCGCCCTTGACGAAATCGGCGCGGCCGACGGCGGCGACGACGATATCGGCATGGCGGAGATAATGCGGCAGATTGCGGGTGCGCGAATGGGCCAGCGTGACGGTGCAGCTGCGCGCGGTGAGCAGCGCCGCCATCGGCTTGCCGACGATGTTCGAGCGGCCGATCACCACCGCGTCGAGCCCCGACAGATCGCCCAGCCGGTCCTCGAGCAGCATGACGCAGCCAAGCGGGGTGCAGGGCACGAAGGCGGGAAGCCCGGTCGCGAGGCGGCCGGCATTGACCGGATGGAAGCCGTCGACATCCTTTTCGGGATCGATCCGCAGCAGCACTTCCTCGGCATCGAGATGGCGCGGCAGGGGCAGCTGGACGAGGATGCCGTCGACCGTCGGATCGGCGTTGAGCTGATCGACCAGCGCGATCAGATCATCCTGCGTGATTGTGTCCGGCAGGCGGTGCTCGAGGCTCTCCATGCCGGCTTCGCGAGTCATCTTGCCCTTGGATCGGACATAGACCCCGGAGGCGGGATCGTCGCCGACCAGCACCACCGCGAGACCCGGCGTGCGGCCGGTCGCGGCCTTGAAACCCGGAACATGGGTGGCGACACGCGCCCGCAATCCGGCCGCGAAGGCCTTGCCGTCGATCAGATCTGCACTCATGGCCGCGAGCCATAGAGATTTGCCGCGCAATCCGCCAGCGCCTGCGGGTCGCCGGCGATGTGGAGGCGCTTGAGCCGGGACGTGTCGCCGCTGTGGAGCGTCACGTCGCGCTTCGCCACGCCGAACGCCCGGGCGACGAGGGGAATCAGCGCGGCATTGGCGGCGCCATCGACCGGCGCGGCGGCAAGCCGGGCAGCGAAATGTTCGGGCGTCGCGGCGGCGAAGGCGTCGCGCCCGCCGCGTGGCGTGACGCGGACCGCGATGACGATCCCGTCCGCGACGATGCGCCACGGACAGGGATCGGGCATCGGATCAGATCAGGGCGTTGGCGATCGCGGGAACCAGGATCGTTCGGAGGATGAAGAGGATGAGCAAGGCCGCCATCGGCGCCAGATCGAGCGGCCCGGCATCGGGCAGAATGCGGCGCAGCGGCCGGTACATCGGCTCGGTCAGCCGGTCGAGCCCCGTCCACAGCGAGCGGACGAAGTCGTTATAGGTGTTGATGACGTTGAACGAGATCAGGATCGAAAGGATGACTTGGACGAAGATGATCCACCAGACGACGTTCAGCAGCACCTGGATGATTTGGTAGAGGACGAGGATCAAATCGGGTCTCCACAGACGGGCTTGCGGGGCAGCCTAGCGGAAACCCCACGTGTATTACAAGAGTAACTCACATCGCGACCGGCGCCCGCAGGCCGATCAGGCGTGAACCAGCGTACCCGCGCCACGCCGGGTAAAGATTTCGAGCAGCATCGCATGAGGCACGCGCCCGTCGAGGATGACCGCCGCGTCGACCCCGGCCTGCACTGCGTTCACACAGGTCTCGACCTTGGGAATCATCCCGCCCGAGATGGTGCCGTCAGCCTTGAGCGCAGCGATGCCCGCCGGATCGAGATCGGTCTGGAGCACGCCGTCCTTGCTCAGCACGCCCGCGACATCGGTCAGCAGGAAGAAGCGCGAGGCCTTGCACGCCGCGGCGATCGCGCCGGCCATCGTGTCGGCATTGATGTTGTAGGTCGCGCCGCCCGGGCCGAGCGCCACCGGCGCCACGACCGGGATGAAGCCTGCGGCGGCCAGCGTGTTGAGGATCGTCGGGTCGACCGAAACCGGATCGCCGACAAAGCCCAGATCGACATGCCGCTCGATCCCCGAATTGGGATCCGGCTCGGTCCGCGTGACCTTTTCGGCGACGACGAGCTGCGCGTCCTTGCCCGAAATGCCGACGGCACTGCCGCCCGCTTCGCCGATCCAGCCGACGATTTCCTTGTTGATCTTGCCGGCCAGAACCATCTCGGCGACTTCGGCGGTGGCAGCGTCGGTGACACGCAGGCCGCCGACGAACTGCGATTCGACGCCGAGACGCTTGAGCATCGCGCCGATCTGCGGCCCGCCGCCATGCACCACCACCGGATTGATCCCGATCGCCTTGAGCAGCACGACGTCCTCGGCGAAATCGCGCGCCAGCTCCGGATCGCCCATCGCGTGGCCGCCATATTTCACGACGAAGGTCGCGCCCTTGTAGCGCTGGAGATAGGGCAGCGCCTCGGTGAGCGTTTCCGCCTTGGCGAGCAGCGCCGGATCGGGAGCATTGTTGGTCATGCGCGGGGCATTAGGACTCTTTCGAAACTCGCGAAAGAGCGAGTTTCGGTGCGGCACCGGGCCGCTCCCCCACCCGGCCACCCATAGGTTACTATCGTGCTGGGTGGCCGGGTGGGGGAGCGGGCCGGCGCCGCATGTGCCAAAGCGCTCAGGAAGGCCGCGTACCGAGCGCCCTGCCGATGCCGACGAATGCGTAGATCAGCACCGGGATGAGCACGATCGAGAGGACCACCTTGGTCACCATCTGCCCCACCAGCAGCTCGCCGATCGGGAACACGCCGTAGAAGGCGACCGAGATGAAGATCAGCGTGTCGACGATCTGGCTAAGCACACCCGCCACCGCCGAGCGCAGCCACAACAGGCCGCCGCTGCCCTTCTTCATCACGCTGAAGATGGTCACGTTGAGAATCTGCGAAATGCCATAGGCAATGATGCCGCCGGCCCAGATGCGCGGCGTGCCGCCCATCATCAGCTCGAACGCGGTCAGCCGCGCGGGCTCCATATGCGCCGATGCCGGCAGCGCCAGCACCAGCAGGGAGAGCAGGATCGACGCGACCAGCGGAATGAAGCCGAACATCACCAGCCGGTTGGCGGTGGCGCGGCCATGCAGTTCGGCGACCGCGCTCGACACCGCGACGAGCAGCAGGAAGGCGAAGATGCCGGCCTCGACCGCGAGCGGCCCGACGCCGACCCAGTTGCCGATATCCGACACGGGGCCGAGCGAGACCTGCTTGTTGCCGAGCACGCCGGCGATGCAGACCATGCCGCCATAGAAGATCGAAAGGACGAAGATCGAGCGCGGGATCGCGGGAGAATGGGTATCCATGACGCAACGCTAACCAGAATCGCCGCCTCGTAAAGCCCCTGCGGACCCCAAGCGGTTTCAACGGCTTGCCAAGCACCGCGCCCCGCGCCAATCTCCGCCGCTTGTTCAGGGGGAAATGAAGTGATGCGCGCCAGCCAGTTCCAGATCGAGTCCGTTCGCGCATGAACGGCTTCCCCATCGGCATATTCGGCGTGCTGGCGATTCTCGCAATCGCTTTCCTGTTTTCGAGCAACAAGCGCGGGATCAACCTGCGCGTGGTCGGCGCGGCCTTCGCGCTGCAGGCGCTGATCGCCTTTTTCGTGCTGCGCACCAGCGTGGGCGTGAACGCGATCCAGGGCCTGTCGAACGGCGTAACCGCGCTGCTGGGCTATGCCCATGCCGGCACCGAATTCCTGTTCGGCAATCTCGCCAAGCCCGAGCTGGGCGGCAACACCTTCGCGATTTCGGCGCTGCCGGTGATCATCTTCTTCGCGGCGCTGGTGTCGATCCTGTACCATCTCGGCGTGATGCAGTTCATCATCCGCTGGGTGGGCGGCGGCATCGAGAAGGTGATCGGCGTCTCGAAGGTGGAATCGCTTTGCTCGGCCGCGAACATCTTCGTCGGCCAGAGCGAGTCGCCGCTGGTGATCCGCCCCTATCTGGCGCGCCTCACCCCGTCGCAGCTGTTCGCGGTGATGACCGTGGGCATGGCGGGCGTCGCGGGCACGATCCTGGCGGCCTATGCCAGCTTCCTAGGGCCGCAGTCGCTCCCCTATCTGCTCGCCGCATCGTTCATGGCGGCGCCGGGCGGCCTGCTGATGGCCAAGATCATGATGCCGGACACCAAGGAAGCACCCGCGGGCGAGCTTCCGCTCGAATCGCAGCCCGAGGAGGAGCAGGTCATCAAGGCGGTCGAGCACGACATCGAGGAAGAGCGCGCCGCGAACCTGATCATGGCCGCCGCCACCGGCGCGTCGACCGGCGTGAAGATCGCCGTCGCGGTCGGCGCGATGGTGCTGGCGTTCGTCGCGCTGGTCGCGCTGGCCAACGGGCTGCTGGGCGGCGCGGGCAACTGGATCGTCTATGCCAGCGGCAATGCGCCTTGGGCGCAATGGTTTGCCGATCTGAGCTTCCAGAAGATCATCGGCACCATCTTCGCGCCGGTAATGTACCTCCTCGGCATCTCGTGGAACGAAGCGGTGCAGGCGGGCGGTCTGTTCGGCACCAAGGTAGTGCTCAACGAATTCGTGGCCTTCATCGATCTGGGCGGGATGACCGAAATGGCGCCGCGCACCAAGGCGATCATCACCTTTGCCCTGTGCGGCTTTGCCAACTTCAGCTCGATCGCGATCCAGATGGCGGCAACGGGCAGTCTTGCTCCCAACCAGCGGCCGATGATCGCCAAGTTAGGCATTCGCGCGCTGATCGCGGGCAGCCTCGCCAACCTGATGAGCGCGGCGCTGGCGGGGCTATTACTTCCCTGACCTTCGCGAATATTATGCGTAACGCTTAATTCACCATGTTCCTGCATGGTGATGCACATTGCCTCGTGATAATTAACGCGAGCTGGCCCGCAGAATAGCACAAGAACGCGCAGCGCGAGGCAGTATCGGCCAAGAAATATTCTGGCCGGAGAGCGGGATCGCGCGTGTTTCTTCGATGATCCGGTTGCCGGTATTCCGGCGATCGCGAGGGTCCTCGGCCGGAATGCGCCTCTCTGGTTCACGGAACCGAGGAGCGAGCAGGGTGTATAATCAGGAGCGTAACCGGGACAGCCACCCGGACAATATGGCTGGCCAGGCGGAGGACGAAACCGCCTGGATCCGCAACTGCCTCAAGGAAGCCTATCCGGTGCCCGGGGGCGGCAATGCCGCGATCTTCGCGTGGCAGGGCGCACGGCCGCGCCGTTCGCCGGTGCTCAAGCTGCCGGCGACATCGGTGACGATCGAACATCATATCAGCGCGGCGACCGCCGCAGCGGACGATGCCATCGACCTGACCGAAATCTCCTTCGCCGACGTGCCGACCGACACCGCGCCGACGGAACGCCGCAGCGACGACCGCGCGACCCTGTCGGTCTATCGCTCGGCCACGCTGCGCTGGGGGTCGTTCGAGGCGCTGTGCCTGATCCGCAACATCTCGCCCGGCGGGATGATGGGCATCCTGCACAAGGCGCTCCCCGTCGGCGAGCGGGTGACGGTCGAGATCCGCTCGGGCCATTTCATTCCGGGCCATGTCGCCTGGTCGCGCGACGAGATGACCGGCGTCCGGTTCGACTACCGGATCGACGTGCTTCAGGTCCTGCAAGCGCCGTCGACCGGCGAACCGGGCGCGGTGCAGCGGATGCCGCGGCTGCGCATCGCCAGCCCGACCAGCCTGCAGATCGAGGGCCAGTCGCAGCGGGTGACGCTGATCGACGTCTCGCAAGGCGGCGCGAAGATCGAGAGCGACTTCCTGCGCGCGGGTGACGACGTGATCCTGAGCATTCACGGGCTCGATCCGCGCCGAGGCACGGTGCGCTGGATCCGCGATGGCCGGGCGGGCGTGGCGTTCATGGCCTCGATCCCGTTCGACAAGCTGGCGCGATGGGCGGTGGAGCGTCAGGCCGACGCCGAACCGCACGCGGGATAGCGGCCGCGCGTCACCCGCTCCGCGCGGCGGAGCGGGCGCGGTTCCTTATTTGACCAGCTTCGCCTTGCGTGCTTCGTCGGCGAGCTCGTCGCCGCCATTGATCAGTTCATCCACCAGCGTCTTGAACGCGGAGGGCGGCCAGCCCTCGACGATCGCGCCCGCGCTGAAGCTCAGCCGTCCATTGTCGCCGACCCAGACCTTGATAAGGTCGAAATCGACGTTCAGCTCCGCCACCCAGTCGGCAGGCGGATTGAGCACATCGCTGAAGATGCCGACCAGGACGATGTAACGGCAATTGGTGCCGTTGGTGCAGCCGCCGAAGGTGATGTTGATCGGCCAATCCCGATATTCGAAGATGAGCGCCGGAAATTTGTCGTTGCTCTTGTCGATCTCGCCGGGCTTGTAGCCCATCGCCCTGAGCTGCGCGGCGAAAGCCGCGGGATCCTTCGCGCTGAGCGGGCCGTTCGCCTGCGCGAAGGCAGGCGCAGCGAAGAACAGCGCGCACAGGATCAGAAACCGCCGAATCATAGTCGTCCCCCTTTTGCTTCCCGCTCTAGCGCGTCGGCACCGGTTCGGCACCGCTGTAATCATAGAAGCCCCGGCCCGTCTTGCGGCCGTACCAGCCGGCCTCGACATATTTGATCAGCAGCGGCGCCGGGCGGAACTTGGGATCGCCGGTGCCTTCGAACAGAACGCGGCAGATCTCGAGGCAGGTATCGAGGCCGATGAAATCGGCGAGCGTCAGCGGGCCCATCGGATGGTTGAGGCCAAGCTGGACCGCGGCGTCGATGTCGGGGATCGTCGCCACGCCTTCGCCCAGCGCGAAACAGGCTTCGTTGAGCATCGGCAGCAGCACGCGATTGACGATGAAGCCCGGCGCGTCATTGGCATGGACGATCCGCTTGCCGAGCGACTGGCCATAGGCTTCCACCGCCTTGACCGTCGCATCGGACGTGGCGAGGCCGCGGATCAGCTCGATCAGGCCCATCACCGGCACCGGATTGAAGAAATGCACGCCCATGAAGCGCGCCGGATCGGGCGACGCCTGCGCCAGCCGGGTGATAGGGATCGACGAGGTGTTGCTGGCGAGGATCGCGGTGGACGAGAGCACCTTGCCGACGGTTTCGAAGATCGTGCGCTTGATCGCCTCGCGCTCGGTCGCGGCTTCGATCACGAGTTCGCACGGGGCGAAGGCCGAAACATCGTTGACCGGCTCGATATTGGCCAGCGCCGCGTCGCGATCGGCCGCCGAGATCTTTTCCTTTTCGACCGCACGGTTGAGCTGCTTCGCGATACCCGCCTTGCCGGCCTCGGCCCGCGCCAGATCGACGTCCGACAGGAGCACGCGATACCCCGCCTGCGCCGAGACCTGGGCAATGCCCGCGCCCATCTGACCCGCGCCGATCACGCCAACCGTCTTCATCGCTTGTGCTCCCGTGAAATTTGCGGCTTCCTAGCTGCCGTACACTGGCTTCGCTAGGAGTCTGGCCATGCCGATGCTGCCTTTTATCCTTGCCCCGCTCCTGCTGCTCCAGAATTCGGCCACGCCGAACGAAGTGAAGATCTTCGGCGACTGGGCGGTGGGCTGCGACAATATCCAGCGTTGCGAGATGACGTCGCTGATCCCCGGCGACGGGACCGAACCCGCGGCGGGCTATGACGAAGTCTCCTTCTCGGTCGAGCGGATGCCGGGGCCGGCGGGCGGGTTCACTGTCGAGGTGCAGATGCCCGACACCGAGGACGGCAGCGAAGTGTCGATCCGGATCGACGCCGCGATCATCGCCGGCGCTGTCCCGAAGAATGGCCTGATCCGCTTCACCGGCGCCAATGCGGCGAAGATCGTCGCAGCAATGGCGAACGGCAAGGAGATGAATGTCACCGACATTGCGGATACGCTGATCGGGCTGGTGTCGCTCAAGGGGTCCTCCGCCGCCTTGCGCTTCATCGATGCGGGACAGGGCCGGGCGGGCACCGTCACCGCAGTAGTCGCGAAGGGCGGCAAGCCTGCGACCACGGTGCCGATGGCGGCTCCCGCCCCGCAAATCCGCTTCGTGCGGCCGGCGGGCCGACCCGAGCCGGTGCCGGCGGCATTGCGCAAGGCGCTCGACAAGCAGACCGAGTGCGGCGCCGTTTATGAAGGCGGCACCGGGCCATTGCCCGCGGTCGAAACCTTCGCGCTGGGCGGCGGCAAGACGCTCGTACTGCTGCCGTGCGGCAGCGGCGCCTATAATTATTCGACCATCCCCTTCATCCTTTCCGGCGGCAAGGCGGTGATCGCGCCGTTCGATCGCAAGCCCGAGGGGATGAGCAGCACCGAGGGCAGTCCCGAACTGGTCAATGCCGCATTCGATGCGAAGACCGGCATTCTGAGCAGCTATGCCAAGGGGCGCGGCGTCGGTGATTGCGGCGCGGGCGACGATTATGTGTGGGACGGCACGCGCTTCCGCCTCGCCGGTTCGCGGACGATGCCCGATTGCCGCGGCTCGTCCAACTGGCTGACCGTGTGGCGTACCAATATGGTTGCGCAATAGCGTATCGACTTGGCCGCATCCTCCCCTATGGAGGGGAAGATGTTCTTAACCATCCTGCTCGCCCTGATCGCCGCGCCCGAGACCGAAAAGCTGTTCGGCAACTGGGCAGTCAATTGCGACAATGTGAAACGCTGCGAAGCGACCGCATTGCAGACGGCGGGACGGGATTCCGACCAGTATCGTGAGACGCGGCTGAGCCGCGAGCCGGGTCCGGCGGGCGCGGTGACGATCGAACTGTGGCCCGAAGCGCGCACGGGCGGGATCATCGACGTGCTGATCGACGGCAAGCTGATGGCCACGGGCATGTTGCGCGGCGACAGCGTGCGGCTGACCGGCGCGACCGCCGAGGGCGTGGCGCGGGCGATGGCGACGGGGCGCGAATTGTCGCTGCGATCGGGACGGCAGGTTCTGGCTCGCATCTCGCTGACCGGATCGTCGGCGATGCTGCGCTATATCGACGCCCAGCAGGGCCGCGCCGATGGCGTGACCGCGCTGGTGGCGAAGGGCAAGAAATCGGCGGCAACGGTGCCCGCCGCCCAGCCGCTGCCGCGCATCGCCGCGATCCGCCCGCCGCGCGGCACCGCCAAGCCGCTGGATGCCGCGACGCTGCGGACGCTGAGCGATCAGGGCGGGTGCCGCGCGGGCGATCTGAAGCCAGTCTATCACCGGCTGGATGCGCGGACCGTGCTGGCGATGCTGCCCTGTTCGGCCGGACCGACCAACACGCAGCATCGTGTCTTCACCGTGCGCGGCGGCAAGGCGACGCCTGCCCGGTTCGACCGGACGCCGGACAATCAGGACGCCGCCCCGGTGGTGACGATCACCAACTATGCCTGGAGCAATGGCGAGCTGGTGAGCGGCGTGAAGAACAATGCCGGCGACTGCGGCGCGTCGCGGATCTGGGTGTGGGACGGCGAGCGGTTCCGCATGACGCTGACCAACGAGCTGGGGGCGTGCTGGCGCTCGGGCCTGTGGCTGACCAGCTACCGCGCGGATGCGGTATGGAAGTGACGGCCTAGCCCCCCATCAAGGCGCGCGGCGGATCGACTGGGCCTCGCACAGGACCAGCGCGAACCAGTCCTGCGGATCGGTCCATTCGGCGATCGGCGTCCAGCCGCCGGCGCGGAGCAGCATCCGCCCGCCATTGGGACCGTATTTGTGGCTGTTCTCTGTGTGGATCGTCTCGCCCGCCTGCATCGCGAAGGGACGCCCCTCCACTTCAAAGCGCATGTCGCGGAGCGCCTCGAGGTGCATTTCGATCCGGGCGGCGTCGGCGTTCCAGATGGCGCGGTGGCGGAAGGCGTCCACGGGGATCGTGCCGTCCAGTTCGCGATTGATCCGTTCGAGCAAATTGAGGTTGAACGCTGCGGTCACGCCCTGCGCATCGTCATAGGCGGGGACGAGGATGTCGGGCGACTTGACCCGATCCATCCCGATCAGCAGCCGCGCCCCCTCGCCCAGCCATTCGCGCATCGCGCGGAGCAGATCGACCGCGTGCCACGCATTCATGTTGCCGATGGTCGATCCGGGGAAGAAGCCGAGCTTGGGCAGCCCCTCGACCTGCACCGGGAGCGGCACGGGGCGAAGGAAATCGGCTTCGACCGGATGGACCGGCAGCCCCGGAAACGCCTGCGACAATTCGCGCGCGGACTGGCGGAGGAAGTCGCCGGAAATGTCGATCGGGACATAGGCGGCGGGTTCGATCGCGCGGAGCAGGATCGGCGTCTTGGTCGACGAGCCCGAGCCGAATTCGACCACCGCAGCATTGCGCGCGGCGAGCGCGCCGAGTTCGGGACCAACCCGGTGCAGCAGCGCGGTTTCGGTGCGAGTGGGGTAATATTCGGGCAGATCGGTGATCGCTTCGAACAGTTCCGAACCGCGCCGGTCGTAGAACCAGCGCGCGGGGATCGCCCGCGGCGTCGCGGCAAGGCCGTTCAGCACATCGGCGCGGAAATTGGGATCCGCGAGGCTCGACTGGCCGTCTTCGATTTCCTGCTTGAGCATCTCAACCGTCCCTTGCCAGACGCACGCCGGTGAATTGCCAGCGCTGATGGGGGTAGAAGAAATTGCGGTAGCTCGCGCGCGCATGGCCGCGCGGCGTGGCGCAGCTGCCGCCGCGCAGGACGAACTGCCCGCTCATGAACTTGCCGTTATATTCGCCGACTGCACCTTCGGCCGCCGCAAAGCCGGGATAGGGGCGATAGGCGCTGCCGGTCCATTCCCAGACATCGCCGAAAAAGGCGGGGCCGCCCGGCGACGGGCGCGGCTCGACCGGACCGGCGGCGTCGAGCTGATTGCCGCCATCGGGATCATGCGCCGAAGCCATCGCTTCCCATTCGAACTCGGTCGGCAAACGCGCGCCGGCCCAGCTGGCATAGGCATCGGCCTCGAAGAAGCTGATATGCGTCACCGGCGCGGCAGGATCGATTCCGCGGCGGCCGTCGAGGCCGAAGCGAGTCCAGGCGTCCCCCTGCCGCTCCCAATAAAGCGGGGCGAAGATGCCGTTGGTCTTGACCCACGCCCAGCCATCGCTGAGCCAAAGGCGCGGATCGGCATAGCCCCCATCAGCAATGAAAGCGGCCCATTCGCCATTGGTCACCGTGCGGTCGGCAATTGCGTGGGGCGTCAGGAGAACCCGGTGACGGGGGCCTTCGCAATCGAAAGTGAAGCCCGATCCGGTTGACACGGTTGACACCGCCATTGCGGAAAAATCTTTTCCGACATGCGCTTCACTTGATCGGCCCTCGATCCAGTTGATCGGGCCGGGCATCGCGACCGGAACCTTGGGATCGCCGGGCCAGATGGCGGGTTCGAGCGGGTTTACCGAGAAGTGATGGAGGATATCGGTGAGGAGCAGTTCCTGATGCTGCTGCTCGTGATTGATGCCGAGTTCGACCAGCGCCAGCGCCTCCGCAGGAAGGCCAGGCAGCGCAGCGATCAGCGCGGCATCGACTGCGGCGCGATAGTCGAGGATTTCGGCCAGCGTCGGCCGCGACAACATGCCGCGGCGAGGACGCGCATAGCGCTGCCCCTCGGCTTCGTAATAGCTGTTGAACAGGAACGGGAAGCGATCGTCATGGAGTACATAGCCGGGCACATGATCGCGCAGGACGAAGGTTTCAAAAAACCAGGTGATATGCGCCAGATGCCATTTCGCGGGCGAGGCATCGTCCATCGACTGGATCGTGGCGTCAGCGTCGGAGAGCGGGGCGACCAGATCGACGCTGAGCGTGCGTGTAGCCGCATAGCGCTGCGCAAGCGCGGGGGATGCCGGGGCCGGGCCAGTATCCGTTCGCATTATGTTCTCCATATCGGTGCCGAAACCCAATTCGTCAACCGGCGGGAACATCAAATATAGTTCAGCGCGACGCCCCCGGAACCCACAGAACGTCGCCAGCCCCGCTTTGGTTCACCGCGCGCGCGGCGACGAACAGAAAATCCGACAATCTATTCAAATAGATCAGCACTTCGGGACGGATATCGGCGATCGCTCCGGCGGCGACGGTCGAGCGTTCCGCCCGGCGCGCAATCGAACGGGCCATATGGAGCGCGGCGGCGCCCGGCTCGCCCGCCGGCAGCACGAAGCTGCGCAGCGGCTCGAGCGCGCTATTCATCCGGTCGATCGAATGTTCGAGCCATTCGGACTGGGCGGCGGTGACGCGCAGCGCATAGGTCTGATCGCCGTCGAGCGGCGTGGCGAGATCGGCGCCCAGATCGAACAGGTCGTTCTGGATGCGCGCGAGCATCATGTCGAAGCTCTCGGAATCGAGGAAATGGGTGCGAGCGACGCCGATGGCCGAATTGGTTTCGTCGACATCGCCGATCGCGGCCATGCGCGCGTCGGACTTGGCGACGCGCGAGCCATCGACAAGCCCGGTGGTGCCGTCGTCGCCGGTGCGGGTGTAGATCTTGTTGAGCTTGACCACGGACCGCGGATCAGCGGCCGGCCGACATGATCAGCAGGATCAGGGCGATGATCGCGATCGCGCCGGCCTGAAGGATGATGCGCTGCTGCATCAGCTTGTTCGAGCGGAGCGCGCGCTTGCTGATGCCCTCGCCTTCCAGATCGGCGGTGGTGGTGCCGGCCATGTTCACCAGCCCCTTGATGAGGACGAACAGGACCGCGAGCACCGCGGCGACGAGCAGGATCGAGAGGAACAGCAGCATGAATCGCCTCTAGTCCTTTGCGGCGGCGATTCCAACCGGAAGCTCCCTGCGGCGAAGCTTCTCCGCCAGCGCCCGGCCGTCGATGCCGCAAAGCCGCATCGCCTCGAGCGTGGGAGCGCCGTGGCGCTTGGCGAGGCGGGCGCCGTCGGGGCCGGTGAGCAGGTCATGGTGGCGATATTCGGGGGTGGGCAGATCGAGCAGCGCCTGCAGCAGCCGGTGGACATGAGTGGCGGTGAAGAGATCCTTTCCCCGAATGATGTGGGTGACGCCCTGCGCCGCGTCGTCGACGGTGACGGCGAGATGGTAGCTGGCGGGCGCGTCCTTGCGGGCGAGGACGACATCGCCGTGCGAGGCGGGATCGGCGGGGATCGGGACGCCGTGGTCGTGCCAGAATAACTCCCTCTCCCCTTGTGGGAGAGGGAGGGAGACGACGAAGTCGGCGGAAGGGTGAGGGGGAGTTCGACCTGCGACGTCCCCCTCACCCTTCCCACCCGCTGCGCGGGCGGGCCCCTTCCCTCTCCCACAAGGGGAGAGGGAGTTTAGCGCGCGCGCCATATCCAGCCGCCAGCAATGGGGCTTGCTCAGGTCCGGCGCTTCGAGACCGCGGCAGGTGCCGGGATAGAGCGCGCCTTCGGGACCGTGCGGGGCGGAGAGGCTCGCGGCGATGTCGGCACGGGTGCAGAAACAGGGATAGAGCAGGCTCATGCCGCGCAGGCGGTCCATCGCAGCGTCGTACAAAGCGAGGCGTTGCGACTGGAACGTCACTTCGCCGTCCCAGCTTAGCCCGAGCCATTCGAGATCGGCGAGGATCGCTGCGACATGTTCGGGGCGCGAGCGGGTGCCGTCGATATCCTCGATGCGCAGCGTGAACACGCCGCCCCGTGCACGGGCATAGTCGTGCGAGAGGATTGCCGAGTAGGCATGGCCCATATGGAGCCGACCGGTGGGGCTTGGCGCGAATCGGGTGTGGATAACCATCAAACCGGCCCTTGACCGCGAGTCGCGGCATATGCTGTCATGACAGCGTCACGCTTCCGGGCGACTGGAGCGGGCGTAGCAACAGGGGGCATGACGCACGCATGTACCATCCCGATCTGATCCGCCATCCGGACAGTTGCCCTGCGCTCGTTCTGAATGCCGACTATACCCCTTTGTCCTATTATCCGCTGAGCGTGTGGCCGTGGCAGACCGCGATCAAGGCGGTGTTCCTCGACCGGGTGGACATCGTCTCGCACTACGAGCGCGAGATCCGAAGTCCCAGCGCGAGGCTGAAGCTGCCTTCGGTCATCGCGCTCAAACAATATGTCAAACCGTCCCAATTCCCGGCCTTTACCCGTTTCAACCTGTTCCTTCGCGACAAGTTCGTCTGCCAATATTGCGGCTCTCCGAAGGATCTGACGTTCGATCACGTCATTCCCCGCGCCCAGGGCGGACGCACCACCTGGGAAAATGTCGCCACCGCCTGCGCGCCGTGCAATCTCCGCAAGGGCGGACGCACCCCGAAACAGGCCGCGATGCCGCTCCACATCCAGCCGATCCGCCCGACCAGCTGGCACCTGCAGGAACATGGCCGGCGCTTCCCGCCGGGGCATCTGCACGAGACGTGGCATGATTGGCTGTATTGGGACGTCGAGCTGGAGGCCTGATCGGTTCTCGGAACCTTTTCTGATGCCGTCATGCTGAACTAGTTTCAGCATCAATCGCTCCGCAAACGATTGCGCTGCCTGCCGCACGATGAACCCTGAAACAAGTTCAGGGCGACGGCGTGGATGGGGATGGTCCTGCCTTGCCCTCCCGGCTAGCATCCACGCATCGCGTCCGGCGGGGAGCATAGAATGAGCGGATTTCAGGTCAGTCGGCGGCAGGCGCTTGCGTTCGGGTTGAGCGCGACGGCGCTGGCCGCGATCCCGTCATGGGCATGGGCTGCCGCGGCCGAGCTGGACGAAGCGGGCGTCGATGCGATCGTGAAGCCGTTCATGGCGGCGTTCGAGACGCCGGGGATCGGGGTGGCGATCGTGCGGCCGGGGGCGGCGCCGTTCCTCAAGGGCTATGGCGTGCGGACGATGGGCAAGCCCGCGGCCGTCGATACGCATACCCGGTTCGGGATCGCGTCCAACTCGAAGAGCTTTACCGGCGCCGCGCTGGCGCTGCTGGTCGGGGAGGGGAAGATCGGCTGGGAAGACCCGGTCGTGAAGCATATCCCCGAGTTCAGGATGCACGATCCCGCCGTGACCGCGATGATGACGGTGCGCGATCTGCTGGTGCATCGTTCGGGCCTGCCGCTGGGCGCGGGCGACCTGATGTATTTTCCGGAATCGACCCATGTCGCGGCGGATGTGCTCAAGGCGCTACCGCATCTGAAGCCGGCGCGCGGATTCCGGGCCGGCTATGATTACGACAATATCCTTTATCTGGTCGCGGGACTGCTGATCGAGCGGGTGTCGGGCATGAGCTGGGGTGCGTTCGTTTCGGCGCGGCTGCTCAAGCCGCTGGGCATGGACGATGCGGTGACGACGCGCGGCGACCTGAAGACCGACAATGTCGTGGGGCGCCACGCACGGCTGGGGCCGCCGGTGCGCGGGATCGGCAAGATGGAAGTGATGCAGCCCGACGAAAGCCCGATGATCGACGCGGCGGGCGGGATCAACGCCAGCGTGAGCGACATCGCCAAGTGGCTGCAGGTCCAGCTCGCCGGGGGCAAGCTGCCCGACGGCAAGCTGCTGTGGAGCCCGGCGCAGGCGAAAGAGATGTGGACGCCGCAGACGATCGTCGGATCGAGCGACGGGCCGACCGAGACCAATCCGACCCGCGCGGTGACCAGCAGCTATGCGCTGGGCTGGTTCGTGCAGGATTATCGCGGGATCCGGCTGGTGTCGCACAGCGGCGGGCTGTCGGGCCAGGTGACGCAGACGGCGATGATCCCGTCCAAGGGCGTGGGCGTCGCGGTGTTCAGCAATACCGAGGATGCGGTGTCCGGCGGGATCCGCAACGCGCTGCTCGATGCGCTGATCGGCGCGCCGGCGTTCGACTGGGTCGGCAGCTATGTCGCGCGGACCAAGAAGGGGCAGGAAGACGCGCTGGCCGAAGTATCGGGCGGGATCGACAAGGCCCCGCCGGGTGCGCCGAGCCTGCCGCTCAAATCCTATGCCGGGCGCTATCGCGATCCCTGGTATGGCGACATTGTAGTCAGCGAGAAGGGCGGCAAGCTGTCGATCGACTTCACCCCGACGCCGGTGTTCAAGAGCGTGCTGGAGCCTTGGGGCCCGGACGCGTTCCGGACGCGCTTCGCGAAGGAAGCGGGCGAGGATGCGGTGGTCAGCTTCGCGGTGAGGGACGGCAAGGTGACCGGAGTCACGATGAAGGCGCTCTCGCCGCTGGCGGACTTCAGCTACGATTATCACCACCTCGAGTTCGTGCCGGTCCGCTGAGCGGGATACGCCCAACCCGGAATTGGCGCGGCGAAGCGAGCGCGCTAGGGTTTGCGCGGATGGCGGCAGCGTGTATTATATGAACAATACAGCTATTTGAGCGCGGATGGCGAACGACGACAATTTCGAACAACGTTTCCCCCTGCGGCGTCCAGCGGCCCCGCAGGAGCCGGCGCGCGCGCGGCCGACGCCGGCGCCGGTAAAGCCGGCCGTCAAGAAGGCGGTGTTCCCGCCCGCCGAGGAGAAGCCGAAGAAAGCCGCCGAAGTGGCGACCGAAAAGGCGAAGAAAGCGATCGCCGCGGTCCAGAACTGGTTCGAGACGCCCGAGCCGCTGGAGCTTTCCGGCGGGATGCCCCCGCCCGATGCGCGGAAGGAACGCGCGCGGTCCGCGCCGCTCCCCCCTCCCCCGCCCGCGCCGCCGCCGATCGACTTCCCGCAAGCAGTGCCGGCGGGCGGCTACACCACCAATCTTCCCGTCGTCCGCCGCCGGTTCAACTGGTGGCGCTGGTCGATGCGCGGGCTGGGCGCGTTCCTGATCTTCTTCATTCTCGCGGTGGCGTGGCTGGCCTTCACTGCGCCCTTGTCCAAATCGCTCCAGCCGCCTGCCCCGCCCTCGATCACCTTGCTCGATTCCGATGGCAAGGAGATCGCCCGGCGCGGCGCGGTGATCGAGAAACCGGTCGACGCGTCGAAACTGCCCAAGCATGTGCAGGAAGCCTTTATGGCGATCGAGGACCGGCGGTTCGAAAGCCATTGGGGCGTCGATCCGCGCGGGATCATGCGCGCCTTCGTCCATAATATCAGCAATGACGGCGGATCGCAGGGCGGCAGCACGATCACCCAGCAGCTGGCGAAGAACGCCTTCCTCAATTCGAACCGCACCGCGGGGCGGAAGTTTCAGGAGGTGCTGATCGCCTTCTGGCTGGAAGCGTGGCTGACGAAGAACGAGATCATGTCGCGTTATCTGAGCTACGTCTATTTCGGCGACAATGTGTACGGGCTGCGCGCCGCGGCGCGGCACTATTTCAGCGTCGATGTCGAGGATCTGACCATCAGCCAGGCGACGATGCTGGCGGGCCTGGTGCAGGCGCCGTCGCGGCTTGCCCCAACCGGCAATCTGAAGGGCGCGCGCGAGCGGCAGAAGCTGGTGATCGCCGCGATGGTCGCCGCCGGTTTCCTGACCAAGGAGGAAGCGGCCGAAGTGCGGCCCGCAGTGCTCAGGGTCGACAAGGTCAAGCAACTGCCCAGCGGCGGCTATTTCGCCGACTGGGTGCTGCCGCAGGCGCGCGACCGGGCGGGCGAGATCGCGACCGAGCAGCGCGTGCGCACGACGCTGGATTCCGGCATACAGCGCGCCGCCGAGCGCGCGGTGAAGGGCGCGGGGCTGCGTTCGACGCAGATCGCGCTGGTGGCAATGAAGCCCGATGGGCGCATCGTCGCGATGGTCGGCGGCAACAGCTATGCCGCCAGCCCCTTCAACCGCGCGACGATGGCGCGGCGCCAGCCGGGTTCGACCTTCAAGCTGTTCGTCTATCTCGCCGCGCTTCGCTCCGGCATGACGCCCGAATCGATGGTCGACGATACGCCGCTGACGATCGGCGACTGGTCGCCCGAGAATAGCGGCAAGCGCTATTCGGGCCGGATCACCCTGCGGCAGGCCTTCGCCAAATCGAGCAATGTCGCGGCGGTGCGGCTGGCGCAGCAGGTGGGCATCGCCAACGTTACGCGAGCGGCGCGCGATCTGGGCATCTCCACCCCGATCGGCAACGACGCGTCGGTCGCGCTGGGCACGTCGACCGTATCGCTGCTCGAGCTGACCGCCGCCTACGCCTCGGTCGCCGAGGGCAGCTATCCGGTGCGCCCGCGCGGGCTGGCCGAAGACAGCGAGGATCAGGACTGGCTGTCACGCCAGCTGGGCGGGCCGAGCCGCTTCCCGTCGCGCACGCTCGACGATCTCCACGAGCTGCTGGGCGGCGTGGTGAGCGGCGGCACCGGGCGCAGCGCGGCGCTTTCCATCCCCGCCTTCGGCAAGACCGGGACGACGCAGAACGGGCAGGACGCGCTTTTCGTCGGCTATGCGGGCGATCTGGTGGTCGGCGTGTGGGTCGGCAACGACGACAATACGCCGATCCCGGGCCTGTCGGGCGGAGGCGTGCCCGCGCGGGTGTGGCGCAACTTCATGATCGACGCACTCGACATCCGCGCCGCCCCGCCGCCCGAGGAAGTGATCGACAACACGATCGAGGACGATGCGCCCGATCTGGGCGACGTGCTGGGCGAGATCCTGGGCGGGGGCGAAGTCCAGACCGAAGTCGAACCCGTTCCCGGCGATGTGCCGCCGATTCCGGACGACCGGCGGCGCGAGGAGCTGACCATCCCGGCGCGGCCCGGCGTTGACGATCGCGGGGCGAGGCGTCCGGCACCCGAGCCCTCGCGGCGCCTTCCCGACGGGCAATAGCGCCGGTTGACCTGACCGGAACGCGGTCGCATGGGCATGACCATGCGCTTCTTTTCCGACAACGCCGCCGCCGTCTGCCCTCAGGTGATGGCCGCGCTGGGACAAGTGAACCAGCTCGACACCGCGTATGATGGCGACAAGTGGAGCAAGGAGTTGGACGGGCGATTTTCCGACCTGTTCGGCACCGAATGCCGCGCGATCTGGGTGCCGACCGGCACGGCGGCGAACAGCCTCGCGCTCGCCGCGCTGTGCCCGCCCTATGGCGGGATCGTCTGCCATCGCGACGCGCATATCCAGGTCGACGAGCAGGGCGCGCCGGTCTTCTACACCGGCGGCGCAAGCCTGCTGCTGGGCGAAGGCGAAGGCGCGAAGCTGACCCCCGATGCGATCCGCGCGGTGATCGATCCGATCCGCCCCGACGTGCATCAGGTGCAGCCGCACGCCATCTCGATCACCAATGCGACCGAATATGGCCTCGCCTATTCGCCGGACGAAGTCGCGGCGATCGGCGATCTGGCGAAATCGCGCGGGCTGGGCCTGCACATGGACGGCGCGCGCTTCGCAAATGCCGTGGCGCATCTCGGCTGTCATCCCGGCGACGTGACGTGGCGCGCGGGGGTGGATGCGCTGAGCTTCGGCTTCGTCAAGAATGGCGGCATGAGCGCCGAGGCTCTGGTGTTCTTCAAGCCCGAACTGATGGAATCGACGCTGTTCCGCCGCAAGCGTGCGGGGCTGCTCTTCTCCAAGGGCCGCTATCTGGCCGCACAGATCCTCGCGATGCTCGACGACGATCTGTGGCTGGCCAATGGCCGCGCGGCCAATGCCGGGGCGCTATTGCTGGCTCGGGCCGCGGGCGAGCGGCTGGTGCATCCGGTGCAGGCCAATGAAGTGTTCCTCAAGGTCACGCCCGAGGAAGCTGCGTCGCTGCGCGCGCTGGGCTTCGACTTCTACGATTGGGGCGTGGGCGAAGCGCGGCTGGTGATTTCCTGGAATCAGGGCGAGGACGCGATCCGCCCGCTGGCCGATGCGATCGCGGCGCTGTGATTTTCACCGAAAAGAGGGTCGCATGATCGGCGAAAAGCCCCGTTCGACGCGGCTGCGCGTCCTCGTCCCCTTCGCGATCGTCACTTTGATCTGGGGGACGACGTGGATCGTGATCCGCGATCAACTGTCGATCGTGCCGCCGAGCTGGTCGGTCGCCTATCGCTTCCTGCTGGGCGGGGCGACGATGCTGGTCTGGGCAGCGATCCGGCGCGAGCCGCTATGGCTGCCGCGCAAGGGGATGCTCTTTGCCGCGCTGCTCGGGCTGATGCAGTTCGTGCTGAACTTCAACCTCGTCTATCGCTCGGAGCAGTACATCACTTCGGGCGTGGTCGCGATCGTGTTCGCGCTGCTGCTGGTGCCCAATGCGATCCTCTCGCGCATCTTCCTCGGCCAGCGGATGGGCAGGCAATTGCTCGCCGGATCGGCGGTGGCGATCGCGGGCGTGGCGCTGCTGTTCATCCACGAAGCGCGGCTGAGCCCGGTCGGGCCGGAACAGGCGATAACCGGCATCGCGCTGGCGCTGTGCGCGGTGATGTGCGCCTCGACCGCGAACGTGATGCAGGCGAGCGAGACGTCGAAAGCATGGCCGATGGCGAGCGTGATCGGATGGGCG